>JBAVAR010000071.1:0-14315 GCA_049585815.1 Solirubrobacterales bacterium | reverse complement strand
GCTCCTCGGGATCGCCAGGCGGCCAGCGGACTGCATGGAGCCGTTTACGGACGGTGGTTCTCCTTCACCACCGTCTCCAACGGGAGATTCCCTATCCGTCAGGGTGAATCGGTGGATTCGGGCTAAGGTGAGCCGACGCAGTGCCGTCTCCGACTCCCCCATACCGAGGGGAGCCGATGGGACGCAGCTCAGGTGAGCAGCGGCCGACAGGTCGGTGTCGCCACGCTGATGGTGGCGGCCAAGGCCGATCTGCAAAGTCGGTTCCTGCACTTATCTCTCTCCTGTCCGGTGAGTCCCTCGCCGGGCCGTATCCCTGCGGCGTTCTGAGGACTCCGTGTCGGTGCTGCTTCCCTTTTTTCGTGCTGCTGCTCAGTAAACCCTGTTGCTGCTACTCGGTGCGGTGCCCTCAGTCCCGAAGGCGCATCGGCTGCAGCGAGCGAATACAGTTGCACATGCGGCCCTACCGCGTCAAGAGGACCCAGGGTATTAGCCAGATAGCCAAACTGGCGAGCATCATAAGAAATGGTCTCGCGATGGCAATGTCGACCCTCAACAGGCCTGAGAATTGGAAAAAAGGTTCTATCTGCGCGGCCATCTGACGCGGATGCTTTTCGCTGAAATGGTTACGTGTCGTGGAGGGTCCAAGGAGCTCTGGGGACATAGCTTCACCCAGGACTCGGGCGCCATGGAGGGTAATTGGGCGAACCAGCACGAGCGGCTCTGTCCGGCAAAGGTGACGATGATCGTCTGTATGGGCTACCGCGGGGGCGGCAGCCCTGGCGAATCCGGGTGGTGGGGGTGTCGGGGATCTGCACTGAGCGCTTCTGACGGTTCCGACTTCGAATCAGCACGCGGGCCCTTTAGAAGCTCCCGAGGCCGTGTTCAAGGCCACTTTCCGATTGAACCGCGCGAGCTGAGGTCGCTTGCCAAGAAGGCAAGCAGGGAGTGAGGGACAAGCGTGAAGCGACAGACAGGAAACCAGCCACCACCTCGGGATAGCGAGAAAAATAAAAACGATATATTATTGTCCTGAGGGTCTCGGTCCCTTGGTTGGCGCCGATTCCAGGCAATTTGGTGAGTCAAAATCTTCAAGTGGGTGCGTAATCGAACAACAAGGTCTACGAGTAACTGAAAAGCCTGGCTTATCTCCGTGAAGGAAGAAACGGCGGCTTATCGCGCGAGCTAGGGTCTGTCGACGGAATGGTCGCCACACCGTGGGGGGAGTCGGAGAAAATGCGAGGCCGGCGATTGTCGCCGGGCCCCGGACGGAAGCGGGAGGAGGTCGAGCGCAATCAGCGTGATCGGCTTTATGGGGCGATGGTGGCTCTGGTCGCGGATAAGGGCTATGAAGCCACCTCGGTGGCCGACTTGGCGGAGGTGTCGGGCGTCTCGACTCGTACCTTCTACGACCTGTTCGCTGACAAGAAGGCATGTTTCTTGTCAGCCCTGGAAGCGATGATCGAAGCAGCGATCAGCTACGCAGCTGAAAAGGATGACGAGGCGCAGGGCGCGCTTGGCGGAAGTCGAGGGGGATGGGAGGCGCAAGCAAAGCGAAGCTTCGATGCCTTCGCGGACATGGTGGTCCTGCAGCCGGCTGCGGCGCGAATGGCGTTGGTTGAGACATTTGCGGCGGGACCCGAGGCCATGGCGCCCCTGCAAAAGGCGATTGAGGGCTTCGAATGGTTGGCGCGACAGACGCTGGCACAGTCGGCCGAGCGAGCAGGGATGCCGGCGGAGATGGTCAGCGCCCATATCGGAGCGATGCGGGAAATCGCCAGCACGCGGCTGCGCGAAGGTCGGCAGTCCGAATTACCAGGGCTGATGGATGAGCTGTGGGAGCTGATCGGCTCCTACCGGCCGCCGCCGGAGCCCCTGCGGCTGACCGAACGGGTGCCGTCGCCGCGCGCAGAAAACATGGAGGCACAGGACCACGCAGAGCGGGCGCTGCGGGCGTTTGCGGTAGTAGCAGCGGAAAAGGGATACGCAGCGACGACGGTGAGCGAGGTGATCAGTCGGGCAGAAATGTCGGCCACTACCTTTTACGCCAAATTTCGCGGCAAGGAGGACGCAATGGCGGCGGCGATCGACAGCGCGGCAGCACAGATTGTCGCGGCAGTGGTTCCCGCGTTCCGTAGAGCACCCGACTGGCCGGAGGCGGTCCGGGCGGGATTTGGTGCCCTGTTCAATTTCCAAGCTTCACGACCTGCGCTGACCCAGCTCTTGGCGGTTGAGGTATACGCAGCCGGGCCGGCTGCGGTTGCGCGGCGGAGCGCCGCGATGGCCCCGCTGAGAGAGCTACTGGCGGAAGGCTACGGACGCTCACCGCAGACGCCTCAAATCGCCACGGAGGCAATCGCAGGTGGCGTTTCCGCGCTCACATATATGACCGTCCGAAACAAGGGCACCTCGGCCCTCCCCCACCTCGCCCCGATCTGCACCTATATCGCGCTGGCGCCGTTTATCGGGCCCGAGGAGGCATGCGAGGTGGCGAATGGGGACGGACGGGAGCGAGCTGTGAGCTGAGCGCTGCTTGGTTGAGACCGCAGCTGGGCCGAGATTTCGCAGCCCCCCCACTCCGAGTTGGACCAGCGACACCCTTGATCGATATCGGCCCGTTTCTCAGAATCTCGGCCTGCAACCCCAGTCAAGCCGGGAAACGACTTCCTGGATCAGCTCCTGATCATGCTTGGACTTGGGAGAGGACCAAATCATCCAAGGAAGGCTCGCCAGGCCGACCGAGAGGCGCCATCGTCATCCATCTGGTTGAGGTGGCGTGGCATCACTTCCCTCAAGGACCTGGCGAATGGACCCGACAACCGCCTCGCCAGCCAGACCCAGTGGCTCCGTGTTTCGCAGCGCACGGCTGAGGACGAAAGCGCCCTCCAGCGCTGAAATCATTTGGATCACAAGTACGCGGGCCTGCCGGCGGGGAATGCCCTCCAAGGCAAAGCGCTCTGTGCCACCCTCGATCCAGGCGCTGAACACGTCGGCGCAGGCCCTGCGCAGTTCCTCATTGGTGCTCGACACCTCGAGGGCGACCGTTGCGATCGGGCAGGCATCGGCGTAATCGGTCTCGCGCAGGGTCTGGGCGGCCCCGGCAAAGAAATCGCCAACGCCGGTGAGCAGGTCGACGTCTGAGCCAACGAAGGCGACGAAGAGAAGACCGTAAAGCGCTCCAGAGCGGCGGATCGTCTCGGCGCCAAGCTCCTCTTTGCCCCCTGGGAAGAAGTGATAGAGCGAGCCGAACGGGGCGCCCGCCTCCTCGACGATCTGCTTAACGCCAGTGCCCATGTAGCCCTGGCGGCGGAAGAGCTCTCCGCTCGTCTCCAAGATCCGATCCTTCGTGTCGTTTGCCACCCCGACTCCTCTCAGCTGCACGTTCGAAATCTCAATGGTAGATTGCGAGCCACTAGAGCGATCTATCAAGGAGGGCCCTCCATGTTTTCCTGGCTGGCTAAGCGCATCCTTTCTCACGCCTATGACCGCCTCAACGCCGGCGATCCGGGCCCGCTGCTGCGACTCGATGCAAAGGACGTCCATTTCCGATTTCCAGGTGAGAGCTCATGGACCGCCGATCTCCACAGCAAGAATGAGGTCGAGCGCTGGCTCAACCGAATGATCACAACAGGGCTCCGGCATCAACCGGAACAGGTGGTAGTTCAGGGGCCGCCCTGGGACATGACGATCTGCCTGCGAAGTACCGATCACCTTGACACCCCGAAGGGAGAGCGCGTCTACTCCAACCGTTACGTCATCTGGGGCCGAATGGCGTGGGGATTGCTGCGCGAGTATGAGGTATACGAGGACACGCAGAGGCTAGGGGGCCTCGATGAGTACCTCGCCAAAGGTGAGGATGTAATCACTTAACTGGAGTGGGGTCGCGCTCCCTTGGCGGGGTGCGGATCATTCAGCTTGAGCTTGTTCCTCTCTGGCCCCCTGGCTCCCCGGTGACCGGAGGGTTTGAGGGTAAGTGGCAACACGGCTAGGACGGTGAGGTGTCGTAGATCGGCCCACCGATGGCCTGACCCGGCCTCACCTCATTACCCCAAGCATCGGGCGTGTGGCTGACGATCGGGAGATCGCGGTGGGCGATTTCGAGATTTGTGAGGTCACAGCGAGAGCGACCGGCTACCCCGGATGCTCGGCGAAAGGGTCCTCGGCGAGGATGCCGTCAAAGCGCCTGAAATCGCGGTCGCGGGTGTAGATCGTGCCGACGCCGTGCTGGCGCATCAGCGCGGCGAGATGCCCGTCGGGCACGTCGTTGCCGCGGTCGGCGTCGTTGCGGGTGGCGAGGAAGAGATCCCAAAACCCATTTTCCTCGCCGGGCGTGCGAACGTGGGGCGCCGCCATCAGGGCGCTGAGGTTTGCAATCGCCTCGGCGGGACTGAGGGGCCGGGGGAGAACCGAGGGGTGGGTGACGATCCGCATGTAGCCCATGATCGTCGGCCAGAAGAGGCAGACGATCTCCGGACCGGCCGCCAGGCGCTCCACCAGCGCCCGGGCGGGCCCGTGGACGGGCTCGGCCTGATTGGAGGCATAGACCAGGACGTTGGCATCGACGGTGGCGCTCATTGCTCAAGCAATGCATTCAGTGCGTCGGTGTCCTCGAGATCCACAGCCGGCTTGCCGAGGTCGCGGCTCACCCAGGCGAAGGAACGGGCCCCGTCGGGCTCTGTCTGGCGGCGCAGCTCGCGGGCAAGTAACTGGGAGGCGAGCTCGCCGATCGACTTGTGCTCACGCTTGCTGCGGCTGCGCAGCTCGCGCATCACCGAGGGGTCGAGGTTGAGCGTTGTTCGTGTCATGATGTTTGATGCTAGCAGGATTGGCATCAAGCACTTCTGCCTCTGGGCTGCCTCCAGCTAAAGCAAATCACGACACTGAGAGCGCTCCACCTGTACTTGCCGTTAACCAGGAGGCCCTCCTCCGGATAGCGGCCAGCCAGATCGCGAGGCGGCGGCGGTCGAACTGATCGCGCGCGGCACGAAGCCGCTCGTCGGGGTCATGCGCGCGAGGCGCCGGCATTCGTGATGGATTTGAGCTCGGTAGTACGCACGACTCCGTGGCGGATCAGGGCGATTCCGCCGACCAACACGTAGCCGACGCCGTTGCGGTTGAGGTCCTCGATGATCCGGCCGAAACCACTCACCGCTGAGTGCGGCTGGGCGGTGCCAATGCAAGCGCCTGGTTACTCAGCGCGATCCCTTCAGCCAAGAGGTCTTCGGGGTCGCGGCCGCCGTCTCGGATGAGGCGATAGCGGCGCCAGGCCTGGCCTCGCCGGCAGCGCTCTCATCGCGGCGCGCTTCCGCGGCACGAGCCGCATCAGCGGCTTGGGCCAAACGGCTCGGCGAGGATTGTGTGGGCATCGCAAACTTTAAATCGCCCCTTGCACTCTGTCGGCACGGCGGCCTCCGCGGGGGCGCATGATGAGAGCGGCGACGTAGTACGCGCACGGATCGGAGGTCGTATTGGCGTACCGATGGATGACGTCGGCGGCGAAGTAGATCGAGTCTCCCGAGTCGAGGTCGAAGACGTCATCGCCTATCGTGAGCCGCAGCGTCCCGGCCTCGACCACTATGTACTCATGGGAGTTAGGGGCGTAGCCTGGGAACTCCTCAGGCTCGCAGTGCGACGGCAGGGTGGAGCGGATCCACTCGAAATTCACGCCGGGGACAACCGGCGAAAGAATCGTTCGCTGCCATCCGCCAAGTTCGTCAAGGACGTCTTGGTCGACGGCGCGGCGCACGATGACCCGATTCTCGCCGGGTAAAGCGATTAGCTCAGTGAGCGGAACACCGAGACCGTCGGCGATGCGGTCCAGCACCACAATGGTCGGTGCCTTCTGGCCATGCTCCACCGACGAGAGCATGCTGATGCTGACGGAGGCCGCCTCGGCGAGCGCATTCAGGGTCAGCCCGCGCTGATGGCGGAGAGCCTCGACGCGGCCACCAAGCTCTGTCAGGTTCATTTCTCTATGATATCAAAAAGTTCGCTATAGAGAAAGGAAAGGTGACCTCATGAGGCCGGAGGAAACCGTCGTCAGGGCGACCGCACAGGATGACCTGGACGCTGTGGCCGAGATCTTCTCCCACTACGTCATCAATACGCTGATTACGTTTGAGGAGACTCCCCCGACGGTGGCACAGTGGCAGCAGCGGCTCGATGATTTGACCAAGCAGGAGTTGCCCTTCCTGGTCGCCGAGGCTCGCGAGGAAGTGGTCGGGTATGCCTACGCCTGTCCGTGGCGATCCAAGCCGGCCTACTGCCACACGCTGGAGAACACGGTCTACCTGAGGCCGGACTGGATAGGCCAGAGGATTGGGAGCGCGCTGCTAGGGGCCTTGCTGCCGTGGTGCGCGAAAGCCAACGGCCGGCAGGTGATCGCTGTCATTGCTGACACCGGGGACAGCGCATCGACTGCCTTGCATCGGGCCTTCGGCTTCACTGACGTCGGTCGGCTCACTGGCGTTGGTTACAAGCATGGGCGTTGGATCGACACCCTGCTGATGCAGCGCGACCTGACGACCGATCTCATCTGAATAGCTACGAGATGCTGACCGTCCGCGCCTGCATAGCACGGCGCCCGCGGTCAGTACCCACTTGCAGCAGGCCGGCGGGACG
The DNA here is from genome assembly GCA_049585815.1 of Solirubrobacterales bacterium. GTDB lineage: Bacteria > Actinomycetota > Thermoleophilia > Solirubrobacterales > 70-9 > DATLSM01. The sequence goes on along the minus strand of JBAVAR010000071.1, from coordinate 7,697 downwards.
CCCGTCTGGCGCTGATCGGGTTTTGCCTAGCGGAGTTCGACAGCTGGGGGTGCTCTACTACGGCTTCCCCCTCTTGCATGTGAGCATCACGTGAGCCACCGGCTGGTCGACACAAGCAGCCATATGGGCGCATTTCTCGATCGGCCTTGATGAAGGTGCTGGGGTATCGAGATGCGCGGTCGCTTGGTCAGGGCCAAGGCACGGTCAGGTCCCGGCTCTGCCGTAGCGGTCGAGCAACCGCACGACGTCGTCGAGCTCGGGGGTCGAGACCTCCAACACGACTGAGTCCTCCAGCGCCTCAAGCGCATGGATGACTCCGGGCTCGTTGCTCCAGACCTCGCCGGGGCCGATCTCTCGCGGTGCCAGCCGGTCAAGGTCGGGACCCTGGAGGACGCGCACCCGGCCCGAGAGCAGGTAGGAGGTCTCCGCCTTGCGCTCGTGGTACTGAACAGAGAGTTGTTGTCCGGCAGTGACGTGGAGGAGCTTGCCGGCGTAGCGATCGGTATGGGCGAACCAGAGCTCGTGGCCCCAGGGCTTCTCGACGCGACGTGGTAGCTCGCTCCTGGCCATGCCGCAATTCTGCCTGGTCGAGACTGAGGCGGACAGCACTCGGTAGCACGGGAAGTCTGGCCGAGTGCGAAATGCCGACACGCCCATGAGGCGAGGCGGAGCGACTGCGGCAAGGCGAATTCCGGATTGGGGCATCGGCAAGAGGCATGAAGAGTGGCCGCGTCCAGGGGACGGCGAGCGATACGGACCTCTCTCTCGGGACATCGGGTGCTTCTCAAGTAGCCTCACGGCAAGGGGCGTGTCTGCTTTTAAGGGTCGGGGCGGGGGAATTCCCCCCCGGGCACTCGCGAACACTTCGAGGGCGGTCTGGGAAACGACGCCGCTCGATCGCGAACTGTCGGAGACTGAGATCGAGCCGTTATTGCGCGAGTTCAGGACCGCGCGTCAGACGAAACGGCGCGATAAGCGCGAGGCGGCGACGGCAGCTGGTGCCGAGCTCCACCCCGACGACGGAGATGCTCAGACCGAAGGTTGGCGAGAAGAGCTGCTCTCGCTGATGCTCGAGATGTCACCGGCGGGCTTCGAGCAGCTTGCACAGCGCCTGCTGCGTGGACAGGCTTCATCAATACGACTGTCACCGGCCGAAGCGGCGACGGAGGCATCGATGGGGTCGGCGTCTATCCGGGGGGGCGATGGCGGGTCGGGGGGACATTGCTGATCACGACCGGGACCTACACAGCCGAAGCGAAGAGGGAGGCCACCCGGGACGGCGCGCCACCGATCGACCTGATTGACGGGGAGCGGCTATGCGACCTTCTGAAGGAGCATCAGCTCGGCGTGAAGACGACGACGCGAACCGTCGAAGAGGTCGAGGTACTGCCGGAGTGCTTTGTGGAGACGGACTGAACGGCGTGAGGTGTGACGGTACTGCCGGCGCGGATGCTCGCCGGATATCTGGCGCGGCGCGATCCGGTGATCTCGGTTGAAGGGGCACGACAGATCGCGGAGGAGCTGGCTGCCGCCGTCGGGTAAGGGGAGGGCGTCAGTATTTTCCCGGGCCGCCGCGGTCGCCCAAGTTGGTGCAGCACTTCATGCAAGTAGTGCTACACTTGCGCCATGCCGACGACGAAGCCGCGCTACACGGTGACTGACAGCGGCGCGGTCAGCGAGTTGCTCGATGAGGCACAACGCCGCTGGCCGCAGGTGCACGACCGCAAGGAGCTGCTGCTGCGGCTCGCGGCGGCAGGGCGAGAGGCGATCGAGCGGGAGGGATCAGCAAGGCGGGCTGCCGTCGCCGAGACGGCCGGCGCACTGAGCGGCGTGTACGAGCCGGGCGAATTGGAGCGGCTGCGCGAGGACTGGCCGGAGTGATCATCCTCGACGCGAGCGTCCTGATCGGGCACCTGGACGCTCGCGACCCGCACCACGCGCCAGCGAAGGCGCTGCTGGAGGCAAGTGGCGCCGAGCCGCTGGGCGCCAGCACGATCACGCTGGCCGAGATCCTGGTGGCTCCGGCCAGAGCGAAGCGACTTGACGAGGCAAAAGCCACCCTGAAGCGGCTCGGCGTCGAGGAGCTGGAGCTGGGCGAGGACGCGCCGGCGCGGCTCGCGACGCTGCGCGCCGAGACCGGGCGCAAGCTGCCGGATTGCTGCGTGCTGGCAGCGGCTCAGCAGCACAGCGGCTCCGTCGCAAGCTTCGACGACGGTTTGCGCAAGGCGACGCGCAAGCTGGGGCTTGCGGTCAGCGGCGGGTAAGCGGCCGCTGGCGTGTCGAGCGAAGCTCAGCATGGGAATCAGCCAGCTGGCGGTTTCCGCCGGACCGGATGCGAACATCTGTTCCCTCAATAGATCGGAGATGCAGATGAATCGTTTTGAGGCCTTCGAAGACATCCAGGGCAAGTGGCGCTGGCGAATGGTCGCGGCTAACCACAAGGTGATTGCCAGCTCGGGCGAGTCATTCGACTCGCAGGCCGACGCCTTGCGCGCGGCCGAAGGAGTGCGGGTCGGCTCGGCTTACAGCCACGTATCCCCCACCGCCGGCCTGGGCGCGCGCGGGGCGCTGCGGCTGAAAGCGCTTCTGGCCGGCGACATGACCGCGGGTCCGCCACAACCAAGACGGCGGGTGCGGCGCATCAGGGCGGCCAGCCGCCCCACGACCTCAACGTTAAGGCTCGCGGTCCGGCGCTAGTCGCAAGCGAGGAGGCGGCAGGTTAGCGTTGAGCCGGGTGTTCAGCGAAACGTGTTGGTGGGGAGGGAAGCCGCCTGTGCAACGTGAGGGATGGCGGTGCTGCCGGCGCGGATGCTCGCGAGGTACCTGGGGCGGCGCAGGCCGCTGATGTCGGTTGAGGAGGCGCGGGCGCTGCATGGAAGGTTGCTCGCTGCCGTTGGTCCTCGCAGGGTGGCGTGACGGCCGGCCGACGCCATTGATCCGGTCGCGGATCAGAGGTTCTACCCATCTTCCAGCGCGTAAGAAATCCCTCAGGAGTCCATCTCAGGGACGCTCGCGGCCTCTGCGTTGTTCTTGGAGAGTGATCCCCACCCGAACGCCTGTCCATGCGACATCCGGTGCACTGGAGTCAACCCGGTACGCACCAGTTCGCTAACCGCCAGATTCACTTGGAAACCTGACGTTAGCGAAGAGGAGCAGGACAATTTGAATTGCCAGGAGAACGAATGCGAGAGCCACGCCGCCATCGCAGATCGCTCGTCGCTTTGTGATCTGAGCGCCAACCGCACCGAGCACCACCACGAACACTGGTGCGGAGTAAAGAAATGTAACCAGCAGAACGCCCCAGATTGAACCCGGAAAATCCCAGAGGTGAGTTGCGCGACAAAAGCCGCTCGGGGTCGAGAACATCCGCCCTTCGGTATCTGTGCAGAAATCTCGGGCTGTGAACAGCAAGATCAGACTGGTAATAGAAAGGCCGATCATGACTCCCACCAGCCGGCGCAGGAGACCGCCGATTGTGGGCTCTGCCTGCCAGTCTTTTGCCGGTTTCATCGGCGCCAACAGTATCCGCGTCCCGGGGCGTCATCCCAGCATGCGTCGGCGGCGAAATGGCTAGGCAGACTTGAGTGCTGCCGTCATGCTGCAGGTCTCTCCCCCAGCCACTATCGTGCGGCGCACGATGCGCCTCTATCACCGAGTGCATGCGGGGCGACCGATCCGCGTCGCCTGGATCCTCGAGGAGCTCGGCGAGCCCTATGAGATCCTGATGATCACGCGAGAGGAGGGCGAGGGCGAGAAGTACCGCGCACGCCATCCTCTGGGTCGCGTGCCCGTGCTCGAAGACGAGGATGGATTCATCTTCGAATCGGCAGCGATCTGCCTCCATCTCGCCGATTTGCATCCCAACGCAGACCTGGCGCCGGCACCCGGGACCCACGAGCGGGCGCTGCTATACCAGTGGACGATCTTCGCGCCGGCCGAGCTTGAGCCGCCGCTGATCGAAACCGCCGTGCAAGCCCAGCGCGACCCCGATCGCGCCGCCGCCGCGCGACGGCGCTTTGATGCGGCTGCGGGTGCAGTGTCCAACGCTCTTGATGGCAGCGACTACCTCGTCGGCGGGCGCTTCACGGTGGCTGACGTGCTCGTCGGGAGCACGCTGGCCTTTACCGAGCGCATCGGCTTCGCAGATGAGCTCCCTGCGAACCTGAGGGAATACCTGGCGCGGCTCGCTCAGCGGCCCGCCCGCCAGCGGGCTCTTGTGCGCACGACATCGGACTCAGGCGAGGAATCGCCCTAACGCACTCTCGGCGGAGAGGTAATTGCCAGGGTGGTGCCAGAAGACTGAGGTCAGTGGGGACGGAGGGAGGCAACCAAAAGAAACGCGGTAAAGGAGCCGGCGATGAGCAGCAACGGCGTCAGCGAGGCGCCCTGAGAGACGATGGAGGCGAGGGCCGCCAGGGCGAGTAAGGCGACGAGGACAGGATTCGAGCGATCGCGTCGCGGATGTGCAGGAGATAGGCCTGCTGGTCCTTCACAGCGGAACCGCCTCGGAGAGGATCCGGTCTCGCAGGTAGGGAGAGAGCCCTCGGTCACTTAGTCTTAGGACATCGACATCGACGCCGAGCGCAAGCGCAAGCTCGTCGGAGAGGGCGATCAAATCGAAGAGACTTCTGCCCTCGCCCATCTCAACGAGGAGGTCGAGGTCGTGGGCATCGACGTTACCCCTTGCCGCGGAGCCGAAAACGCGGACGTTGCTGGCGCCATGGGCGGAGGCAATGCGTGCGATCTTTTCACGGGACTGGCGCCGGACGGCCGGCGGATCTGCGCCCACGCCGTCCATGGTAGGAGCTTCGTCAGCGTCCCTGAATTGCACTTCCTTGTCGAGCGTGTTCGCCATCACCCTCGGTTGCGGCGAGCACGCGCAGGCAGGCGGTATCGTCGGCCCAGGAGGCGCCGGCGCTGCATGAGAGGTTGGCGAGGGCGGTCGAGGGAACGGGCGCCGTGGGCTGAGATCCGGTGAAATAGCGCGTGCTCCGGAGCCCGACGTCATTGGGATGTCCTCAGTCGAGTGCGACCCTGTGGACCTCACCGACCACCGGCCCGGCCTGAGCGGTACCGGTGTCGCTGAGCTCGGCGAGATCGATGGCCTGCTGATGCTCGCGCCAGTGCTCGCAGACGTGGTCACTGGGATGGTCGGTCGGTGAGAGCTCGGTCCGCTCGTTGCCGGCCCGGCCGTCCCAAGAGGCGCTGACGTCGCAGACCTGGCAACGGGTAGTGGCGCTGATCTTGTAAAGAAGTTGCATCGGCGGAAGCTATTGCAGAGCAGGCCGTCCGCCATAGACGGGTGATGAGAAAGCCCTCAAAGAGCCGCAAGTTGGGGATTGTCATATGCCTCCATCGGCGAAGCTCTGCCGAGAAGGTTCGGCCGAAAAAGGAGTGAGCTGCGCTCTGGCAACGACCCCGCGGGCCGACCCGTACGCTGAGCTGGCGCTGAAAAGAGAGCATTGCGATGTGTCGCTTGCGGGAGGTGTTCATCACGGTGCTGTGGCATCGAGCGGGAGCTGGCCGAGTTCCTGACGGGACGCGAGGCCTTCCCGACGGAAAATAAATCCAAGGACGCCGGGCGTCGGCCGCTCTACACGGCGATGCACGGGCTCGGCGATTGAGGGTTTGGAGGGAGCGGAGTTTGGTTAGCCTGAATTTCCGGCGCGCCCTTCCGTTCGCCCCCCGGGGCAGACCGCCCCGCCGTCCGAGCCTGGCGAGTGGGCCATACGGGCCTTGTCAGGTGATCTAGCGAACGCTTCGGCTGGTTTTTGGACGGTCAGAATCCGCCCGGCGAGCTGGTAGGTCGGCGTAGTCCGGGCGTGAAAGGGGATCCGCGCCCAGTTCTTGTCCGCTTTGAGCTCCATACTCCTCCCAATGGCGTCCGCGAGATTCACCTAGCATGGGGGCGCGAGCCGAGGCCGGGAGCTTCACCGCGCCCGAGGCGCCGAACCAGCGGCGCTACGAGGCGTTGCGCGCCTACTTCGTCGAGGGCGCCAGCGCCCAGCAGGTCGCCGAGCGCTTCGGCTACGCCCGCTCGACGGTCGAGACCCTGGTCCGCGACCACCGCGCCGGGCGCCTTTCGCTGTTCGCCTCTTCGCGCCCGGGCCCGCGCAGCGCGCCGCGCTCGGGGCGGGCGCGCGATCTGGTCCTCGCCCTGCGTCGCGCCGGGCGCTCGCTGGCCGAGATCGAGCGGGCGACGAAGGAGGCCGGCAGGCCGCTCGGCCGGACGGCGATCTGGGAGCTCTGCGCGGAGGCCGGCCTCGGCCGGCTCGAGGAAGTCGATCCGCAGAGCGGCGAGCCGGTCGCGGTGGCACCGAAGGCGCGGCCGCTCGAGGCGGGGGAGTGGCCGACCGAAGGCGCCCTGGCAAGCGAGCACGCCGGCCTCTTCCTGCTCGTGCCCGAGCTGGTCGAGCTCGAGCTGGAGGCGCTGGTCTCGGCGGCGGGCTACCCGCGGACGAGCCAGCTCCCTGCGCTTCACTCGGTGCTCTCGCTGCTGGCGCTGAAGCTCTACGGCCGCCGCCGGCGCTCGCACGTCCAAGACGTCGTCCACGACCCCGCCCTCGGGCTCTACTGCGGGCTTCGGGCCCTGCCAAAGCGCTCGCATCTGAGCGGCTACTCCTACCGGATCGAGCGCGCCCAAAACGAGGCGCTGCTCGCCGCGCTCGTCCCCCGTCAGCGCGCTGCGGGCCTGCTCGGGGAGGGTCGGGACTTCAACCTCGACTTCCACGCGATCATGAGCTACGGCTCCGACGAGGGCCTCGAGGAGCACTACGTGCCGCGGCGAAGCCAGCGCACCCGCTCGGTGCTCAGCTTCTTCGCCCAGGACGGCTCCGAGCGCACGCTCTGCTACGCCAACGCCGACCTCGCCAAGGCCGAGGCGGCGCGCGAGGTGATCCGCTTCTGCGAGTTCTGGCAGCGCTCGGCGGGCGAGCTGCCGCGGCTGCTTGTCTTCGACTCGAAGCTGACCACCCACGCCGAGCTCGCCGAGCTCGACCGCCGCGGGGTCGGCTTCATTACCCTGCGCCGTCGCGGCGGCAAGCTGATGGAGCGGATCGCCGCCCTGCCCGAGGAGGCATGGCAGCCGGTTCGACTCGATCGCCCCGGAAAGCACCGCAACGTCAAGGCCGCCGAGTCCGAGGTCGAGCTTTCAGGGCGCAGCTTCCGCCAGCTCGCCGTCAGCGGCCTCGGCCGCGAGCAGCCGACCCTGGTCCTCACCAACCGCCGCGAGCTCTCCGCCAAGCAGCTCGTCGAGCGCTACGCGCAGCGCTGGCTGATCGAGAACGGGCTCGCCCACCAGATCCGCGCCTTCCACCTTGACTGCCTCGCCTCGCAGGTGCCGCTCGCGGTTGATCTCGACACGACGCTCAGCGTGCTCTGCGACTCGGTCTACCGACACTTCGCCCGCACGATCCAAAACGGCTATGCGACCGCCGCCGCGGAGACGCTCTTCCGTCATTTCATCACCGCCCCCGGCGAGCTTCGCTTCGGCCCCGAGGGCGTCAAGGTCATGCTGCGCTCACGGGCGCACACGCCGGTGCTGCTCGACGCCGGCTACGAGGAGCGGCGCGTCGCCGTCCCCTGGTGGGAGGGACGGGAGTTGAGCTTCAGCTTCAAGCCCGCCTGACCCTGCCCGCCGGCGATCTTGGCGCGCTCGGAAAGTAGGGTCGATTGAGCGCACCGGAAATCGAGGTTAG
>JBAVAR010000070.1:0-1741 GCA_049585815.1 Solirubrobacterales bacterium | reverse complement strand
GCTCTGGCCCCCGGCTCGGCACTGCGGAAAGCGGACATACGGTGCCGAACGGGTCGCTCACCTCTCCTCGCTGCTGCTTTTTGATGTCCAGTCCCGATTGACGTTGAGCGTCGACGAAAGTGTGCTGACCTGCGGCAACGCCCGAACCCTGAAGTTCACAGGGATTGTTGTCCCGTGCCAGATAAGTCTGCCCGCGATTGTGGTTCTGACCTGGCCGGGCCTGTTTGCCTGGCAATGGGGCTGGCATGGGATGTGCGGGTAAACGTGGCGGTTATTGCGCTTTGCGGCTTGTTGCTGTCATCAGATCCGGCCCGGAATGCGGCGTTGAGGCGGTAGTGGCTGTTGATGATGGAACGGCGGTAGTGGCCGATGGTGGAGTAGGAGATTCCGGCATCGTGCTCGTCGAGCAGGCGTTGCCATATCTGCGCGGGCGTGAGCTCGGGCTCGGTGAGGAGCCAGGTGCTGATCAGCGTCCGTACTGAGCCGGGCGCACGCGGCTGCCGTCTGGGCGGGCTGCCCTGGGTGAGGTCGGCAAGAGCGTGTTCCAGCGCCCGGACGGAACGGCCGGAGATGGCGGCGAGCCGCCATGGGCGGATCACTCCGGTGCGCCGTGGCGGGTCGCAGAGGAACGCACGCAGGTAGCTGGGCCGCAGATGGTTGGCGCGGGCGAGCCGCCGGGCGTAGGACTCGGCTGTCTCGGCGCGCTGGGGCCGGAGCCGGATCGGCAGCGGGGCCAGCGGCCGGGATCCCTGGCTGGCTGTCATCTAGCGTGACCTGTTTTTCGTCTGGCGGTCTCGGCGGCGACGTCCACGTCGATGGATTCGAGCGTCTGGGTGGTGATGCACTCGCTGCCGTCAAGGATGGCCTGGATAGCAGCGCTGCGGATCAGCCGCAGCAATGTGCCGATCGAGCCGCCGGTCCGCTGGTGCAGGTAGCGGTCCAGGCCGGGGAGCGTGCCAGGGACGTGCCGGTGCAGCCGCAGGCTGTATTCCAGGGCGGCGATCAGGCCACTCCACTGGGCATCGCGGGGGAACGGCCCGGTCCGGATCATCCCGAACCGCCCTGCGATCTGCTCGCCGCGGGTGCCCGATAGCAGGCCGGCCCGCTCGACGCTGATCCCGGCGTAGACGAAGGTGGCCGGGATGCGCTCGGAGAAGTACTTGAGGGTGTCGGAGGCCTCGGCGCCGTTGCGGGTGGCCAGGTTCAGGTTGTGGATCTCATCGACGCAGACCAGGCTGGCGCGCGCGTCCAGGCATACGCCGCAGACTGCCTCGGTGATGTCGGTGATGTTCAGGCGGCGGGCGACCGGCAGGCCCAGGAACCGGGCGAACTCGACCGCGATCATCTTGGCCGTGGCCGCTGGCGGCGCGGTGATGTAGATGACCGGGATGTCGCCGCCGGAGCCGGGGTGCCGCTTGCGGTGCATGACCTCGGTCATCTTGCCGAGCTGGGTGACCGCGGTGGTCTTGCCGGTGCCGGCTGGCCCGGACACGATCAGGCCGCAGCGGCCGGAGACGGCATTGCGGTTCAGGTAGGAAAGCCTCCGGCCTTCGGTGGTGACCTTACGGATCACCGCAGTCTCGATCACCAGGAGCCTGGAGTGATGATCGAGCCGGTCCTCGTCATAGGCCAGCCGCTTATCGTCCCGCATGCCTGCCCAGACCTCTTCGGCCAGGAGCTCGGGCACCGCGGGCACTTCGCCGGCGAAGCGCCGCCAGCCGGCCAGCGTGGTGAGCTGCCG
>JBAVAR010000069.1:0-1665 GCA_049585815.1 Solirubrobacterales bacterium | reverse complement strand
GGTCACGTTCGGCCGAGCGCGCCGCGGAGGCCGCGGCGCGGATTCGCGATGCCGTTCCCGAGGCCGAGGCCGAGGGCCTGCTGAACGGGGAGGCCGCCGGCCGCGGGGAGCTCGTCCTCCTCACCGTCCCCTTTCGCGCCCAGTCAGAGAACCTGGCCAACCTGCACCAGGCGCTTCGGCCTGGCCAGATCCTGATCGACTGCACCGTTCCCCTCGCCGCCGCGGTGAGCGGCAAGGCGACCCGTTCGCTCGGGGTCTGGCAGGGCTCGTGCGCCCAGCAGGCGCAGGAGATGGTCCCCGAGGGCGTCACCGTGATCTCCGCCCTGCACACGGTCGGGGCACCGTCCCTGGCCGAGCCTGATGTCGAGCTGGACGAGGACGTCCTGATCTGCGGCGAGCGCAAGGCCGACAAGGTGCGGGTGGCGCGGCTGATCGAACTGATCCCCGGTCTGCGCGCGGTCAACGCCGGGCCGCTTGAGATGGCACGAATCGTCGAGCAGCTGACGCCGCTTCTGATCTCGGTCAACACCCGCTACAAGACCCACGCCGGGATCAGGCTGACCGGCCTGCCCGGCGGCGATCACTGGGCATGAGCGGCGCCGGTGGGGTGTTCTCGAGGTGAGGGTCGCGCTGCTTGCCGGTGGCACCGGCGGGGCCAAACTCGCCGCCGGTATGCAGGCGCAGATCGGCGCCGAGCTCTCGGTGATCGCCAATACCGGCGATGACATCCAGACGCTCGGTGTCCACGTCTCCCCCGACCCCGACCTGATCACCTACTGGCTCTCGGGAGAAATCGATGAGGAGCGCGGCTGGGGGCTGCGGGGGGACAGCTTCACGGTCTTTGAGCGCCTGCGGGCGCTCGGTGCCCCCGACTGGTTCAGCCTCTCTGACCGCGACCTCGCCGCCTGCCTTTACCGGCAGCAGTTCCTCGACGCGGGCGGGCGGGCGAGCGATGCCCAGGCCCAGATCGCCCAGGCGCTCGGGGTCGCGGCCCGGGTGCTGCCGATGTCCGATACGCCGGTGCGCACGCGGGTGCTGAGCGCCGTCGGGCGGCGCGATCTGCAGGAGTACCTGATCCTCGACGGCGGACAGCCCGAGGTGCATGGGGTCGAGCTGGAGGGGATCGAGGATGCCGAGCCTACCCCCGAGGTGCTGGAGGCCCTGGGGCAGGCCGCGGTGATCGTGATCGGCCCCTCAAACCCGGTGATCAGCATCGGCCCGATTCTCGCCGTGCCCGGCATGCGCGAGGCGATCAGCGCCTCCCGGGCCCCCGTGGTCGCGGTCAGCCCCTACGTCGCCGGGCGGGTGGTGAAGGGCCCGACCGATCGCTTCATGGCGGCGCTCGGGCGACCCCAGAGCGCGGCCGGCGTCGCCTCCCTCTACGCGGGGCTGATCGATGCGATGGTCATCGATCAGGGCGACCCCGATCCAACCCCGACCGAGGTCCCGACCCTCGCCGCGGCGACCCTGATGGAGGGAGCGGGCGGGCGGGGGCGGGTGGCGCGCGCGGTGCTCGAGTTCGCGGCCGGCCTCGCCGAGGCGTGAAGGCGACGGCGATCCTCCCGGTGAAGCGCTTCGGGGCTGCCAAGAGTCGCCTCGCCCCGGGCCTTGAGCGCGGCCGCCGCGAGGCACTCGCCGCCGCGATGCTCGCCGACGTGCTGGAGG
>JBAVAR010000068.1:0-2024 GCA_049585815.1 Solirubrobacterales bacterium | reverse complement strand
GTCGCCAACCGGCCGGGAACCGTCGCCGAGCTGGCGCTCGCGCTGGGGGAGGCGGGGGTCAACATCGAGGACATGGCCCTCCATCCCGCTCCCGATATGACCTCCGGGGCGGTCTCGCTCTGGGTGGCCGGAGATGAGCAGGCGCGGCGTGCGGTCACCCTGGTCCGCGAGCTGGGCCATACCGCCACCGTGCTCAGCGACGGGGAGTGAGGGTGGCCAGCCGCCGCTTTGAATCTTTCGGCCCGTTGCGTGGGTCCCTGCGCCCACCGCCCGACAAGTCGATCTCCCACCGCGCGGCGCTGATCGCCGCGATGGGAGAGGGGGAGACGGCGATCGAGGGTTACCTTGACTCCGCCGATACCCGCTCGACTCTGGCCGCGGTCGCCGCGCTCGGCGCCGAGATCGAGGGGGCGTCCTCGGGGGCAATCGAGCCGAGCCTGCGAATCCGCGGTGTCGGCCTGCGCGGCGCCACCCCGGCGAGGATCGACGCCGGTAATGCCGGCACTCTTTTGCGGCTGCTGCCCGGCTGGCTGGCGGGGCAGGAGGCGGGGGCCTGGACCGTCGACGGCGATGAGTCGATTCGCCGGCGCCCGGTTGACCGGATCGTCGAGCCGCTGCGGGCGATGGGTGCCAGTCTGCGCTGCCGCGAGGAGCGCCTGCCGCCGCTTGAGATCGAGGGCGCCCCGCTGCACGGGGTCGCCTATCAACTCCCCCTCGCCAGCGCTCAGGTCAAGTCCTGCCTGCTCTTTGCCGGGCTCCTCGCCGAGGGTGAGACGCAGATCACCGAGCCGCATCGCACCCGCGATCACACCGAGCGCATGCTCGCCGCCGCCGGGGCTGAGATCGAGCGCCGCGGCGAGGTCCTCGGGGTGCGGGCGGCGGGCCGGCTCGAACCAACCATGATCGCGATCCCGGCCGACTTCTCCTCGGCCGCCTTCTTCGTTCTCGCCGCGCTGCTGGTGCCCGGCAGCGACCTGCGCCTTGACGGCGTCGGCCTCAACCCGACCCGCACCGGGCTGCTTGAGATCCTCGAGCGAATGGGAGCCCGGGTTGAGGTCGAGCCGCAAGGCGAACGTGGCGGAGAGCCGATCGGCCGCCTGCGCGTGCGGGCGTCGGACCTGCGGGGGGTCGAGGTCGGCGGCGCCGAGGTGCCGCTGGCGATCGACGAGCTGCCCCTGGTGGCGCTCGCCGCCTGCTTTGCCGAAGGCAGGACCAGGATCGGCGACGCCGCCGAGCTGCGGCGCAAGGAGTCAGACCGCATCGCCGCGGTGAGTGAGGCGCTCGGCGCGCTCGGGGGAGAGGTCGAGGCGAGCGCCGACGGGATGCAGATCGAGGGCACCGGCGGTCTGCGCGGCGGGGCGATCCGCTCCCACGGCGATCACCGGATCGCGATGCTCGGGGCGATCGCCGGTCTGGCCTCGCGCCAGGGGGTCGAGGTCGAGGGCATCGAGGACGCCGCCGTCAGCTACCCCGGCTTTGAGGCCGACCTCGCCTCGCTGTCGGGTCGCTGACCCGCATACGCTCAGGGTATGGTCATCGCGATCGACGGTCCCGCCGGGGCCGGCAAGTCCTCCGTCGCCCGCGGCGTCGCCGCCGCGCTCGGCTTCACCTACCTCGACTCGGGGGCGATGTATCGCTGCGTGGCGCTGGCCGGGCTGGCGCGCGGCGCCAACCCCGCTGATCCCGTCGCGATGGCCGCGGTGGCGCGGGAGGTAGAGATCGAGTTCGACGGTGACCGGGTTCGCCTCGACCGGCGCGACGTCAGCACCGCGATCCGCGAACCCGAGATCAGCCTCGCCGCATCGCTCGTCTCCGTCCACCCCGCGGTGAGGGAGGCGATGCTTGCCCGCCAGCGCGGCCTGATCGCCGGCGGGCACTACGTGGCCGAGGGCCGCGATATCGGCACGGTGGTCTGTCCCGAGGCTCCGCTCAAGGTCTTCCTGACGGCGTCTGAGGCCGAGCGCGCCCGGCGCCGTGCGGCGCAGAGCGGTGAGGACCCGGAGGCCGTGCTCGCCGCCCAGCGC
>JBAVAR010000067.1:0-3665 GCA_049585815.1 Solirubrobacterales bacterium | reverse complement strand
ATGCGGGGCAGCTGCAGCCAGGACTCGGGCCGCGGCGTCGCGGTTCCGGCCACGAGCACGGCGCCGCACCCCTCGGCGCGGTGGCGGGCGACGGCGCGGGCATCGTAGGTGGGGTCGGCGGCCTGCTTGTAGGAGGGGTCATGCTCCTCATCGATCACGATCAGGCCGAGCTCGCGAACCGGGGCAAAGATCGCGGAGCGGGGGCCCACACAGACGCTCGCCTCGCCGCTGCGCAGCCGCCTCCACTCATCGTGGCGCTCGCCGTCGGTGAGCGCGGAGTGCAGGACGGCGAAGCGATCACCGAGGCGGGCGCGGAAACGGGAGATCGCCTGCGGGGCGAGGCCGATCTCGGGGACGAGGACGATTGCCCCCCTTCCCTGCGCCAACGCGGCCTCCACCGCGGCAAGGTAGACCTCGGTCTTGCCCGAGCCCGTGACCCCGTGCAGGAGCAGCTCGCGATCGCCGCCCGCCGCCCGATCAAGCGCGGCGACGATCTCCCCCACCGCCCGCTCTTGCTCGGGCAGGAGCTGCGGCGGCTCACTCGCGCCCCCCGCCAGGCCGGGCAGCTCGACCCGCTTGCGAGGGCGCCGTTTCCTCACCCCGGCCCCCGGCGGCAGGACCAGCCTCAGACCGCGCGAGGGTGTGGAGCAGTACTCGCGGGCGACCCAGAGCCCGAGGCGCACCAACTCCGCCGAGACCCCCGTCTCCATCGCTTCGATCGGCTCGGCGAGGCGCTCCGGCGGCAGATCTGAGGACTCCGCCAACTCGACCACGACGCCGAGAACCCGCCGCCGCCCGAAGGGCACACGGAGGACGCTCCCCACATCCACATCGGCCATCTCCGCCGGCAGCCGGTAATCGAAGGGACCGCGCAGGGCGCGGGCGGTGGTGAGCGGCTCAACCTTGGCTATCGACACCCACTGACGGTATGGAGGGAGGCGGACGGCGCGGGTATGCTCAGCCTCTGTGGCCAGCCTCCGCCTCAGCCCTGAAGAGCAGGTGATCTTCCAGGGCCACCCCTCCTGGCGGGCGCTGCTCGGCTTCTATTTGAAAGGAATTCTGGTCGCGGCGATCCTCGGCGTGCTGGTCAAGCTCTTCGGCGCCGGCAGCGCCGATGTCTTCCTTGTCGTCTTGGTCTTGATCGCGGGCACCATGCTGATCGGCTTTGTGCGGTTGATCGCGACGACCTACACGATCACCAGCCGCCGCCTCAACATCAGGCGCGGGGTCTTCTCGCGCGAGATTCAGGAGACCCGCCTGGAGCGCGTCCAAAACGTCAATTACCGCCAGAGCGTCTTCCAGCGCCTGATGGCGATCGGCGATGTCGACTTCGACACCGCGGCGAGCGATGACTATGACTTCGTCTTCGTCGGTGTGGCGGACCCCGGCATGGTCGTGCACCGGGTCGACCAGGCGACCGGCTCCCAGGCGGCGGGAGCGCACGGGCTGGGCGAGGCCCAGCCGCCGGTCTAAGCCGCCGGTCTAGGTCACCTAGGCGGGTGCCGCCGCCAGACCGGCAGCGTCTCGCAGGGCCTCGGCCCGGTCGGTCAACTCCCAGGTGAAGTCGGCGTCCTCGCGGCCGAAATGGCCGTAGGCGGCGGTCTTCTGGTAGATCGGGCGATGCAGGTCGAGGTAGCGGCGAAAGGCGCCCGGGCGCAGATCGAACTCCGCCTCGATCAGGCGGGAGATCTCGGCGTCGGGGAGCTTGCCGGTGCCGAAAGTCTCGACCATCAGCGAGATCGGGTGGGCTACCCCGATTGCGTAGGCGACCTGCACCTCACAGCGCTCTGCTAGGCCGGCGGCGACCAAGTTCTTGGCGACGTGGCGCGCCGCATAGGCGGCGGAGCGGTCGACCTTGGAGGGATCCTTGCCCGAGAAGGCGCCGCCGCCGTGGCGTGCCATGCCGCCGTAGGTGTCGACGATGATCTTGCGGCCGGTGAGGCCGGCGTCGCCGACCGGGCCACCGATCACGAACTTGCCGGTCGGGTTGACCAGGAAGCCCTCGCGCAGCTCGCCCTGATCGAAGAGGCCGGGGACCTCGGTGCCGAGCACCGGCAGCACAACCTGCTCCCAGAGGTCGGGCTTGATCGTCGACTCTGAGTCGACCCCCTCGGCGTGCTGGGTGGAGATCAGCAGCTTCTCGATCTGGATCGGGCGGCCATCGGCGTAGCGCACCGTCACCTGGGTCTTGCCGTCGGGAGCGAGGTAGGGGAGGGTGCCGTCCTTGCGAACCGCCGCCAGCCGTTCGGCCAGCCGGTGGGCGATCTGGATCGGCATCGGCATCAGCGACTCGGTCTCATCGGTCGCATAGCCGAACATCATCCCCTGGTCGCCCGCTCCGGCGATCAGCAGTTCATCGTCGACGGCGCCAGCAAGCCGCGTCTCATAGGCGGCGTCGACACCCTGGGCGATGTCGGGCGACTGCTTGTCGAGCGAGACGAGGACCGAGATGTGGTCGCAGTTGTAGCCGTAGTCGCCGTGGTCATAGCCGATCCCGCGGATCGTCTCGCGGACGATCTCCGGCACGTCGAGGTGGACCGCGGTCGAGATCTCGCCGGATACCACCGCCATCCCGGTGTTGACCAGGGTCTCGCAGGCGACCCGGCCCTCGGGGTCCTCGGCCAGGACGGCGTCGAGGACGGCGTCGGAGATCTGATCACATACCTTGTCCGGGTGGCCCTCGGTAACTGACTCAGAGGTAAACAGGTACTCGCCGTCGGCGAGCGGCTTGGTTTCGGTCATTGGCGAAGCCTAGCGGCGGCGGCCGCTGTGAGGGACGAAGTCGATGACGAGGGGAACTCCCTCCAACCCGTATGCCTCGCGGATCCGGTTCTCGAGGTGGTATGCCCAATCACGGGTGATCAGCTTGCGGTCGTTGACCTGGATCGCGATCCGCGGCGGCCGCTCGCCGATCTGGGCCGCGTAGTAGAGGCGCAGGCGGCGCCCGCGGCGCGACGGCGGCGGCGTGGCGCTGAGGACCTCGGCGAGGAAGCGGTTGAGCTCCGGAGTCGGGATCCGTTCGGCGGCGCGGTCGGCCAGCTCAAGCGCCCGCGGCAGCAGGCGAGCGACATTGCGCCCGCCGAGCGCCGAGCAGGTGATCACCGCCGGGCGCAGCCGCAGCTTGCGCTCGGCCCGGGCGCGGGCGTCGTCGATGTCGGTGGCGGTCTCATCCCACTTGTTCATCGCCAGCAGAGTGGCGCAGCCAGCCCGCATCGCCAGCCCGGCGACACGCAGGTCCTCGGCGGTGAGACCCTCGGAGGCGTCGCAGACGACGAGGGCAACGTCGGCGCGCTCGACCGCTCGCTCCGAGCGCAGCTGGGCGTAGTAATCGACGCTGCCGGCGACCTTCGAGCGCCGGCGCAGTCCCGCAGTATCGATCAGCACGACACGGCGGCCGTCGACCTCAAGCTCGGTATCGATCGCATCGCGGGTCGTTCCCGCCGCGCCGGAGACGATCACCCGTTCAGAGCCCAGGAAGGCGTTCACCAGCGAGGACTTACCGACGTTGGGGCGCCCGATCACCGCGACCCGGGCCCTCTCCTCCTCAGGCGCCGCCGGCGGGCGCTCGCCCAGCAGCTCGACCACGCGATCGAGCAGCTCGCCGGTGCCGAGTCCGTGCGTTGCCGAGACCGGGAGCGGCTCGCCGAGGCCGAGCCGGTGAAACT
>JBAVAR010000066.1:0-2132 GCA_049585815.1 Solirubrobacterales bacterium | reverse complement strand
GGGAAGCCCCCGCCCGCCACACCGCCCTCTGGGTGGTCGCGGGTCTGACCGCGCTCGGCATCGCGATCCGCTTCTCCACCCTCGGCCTGCAGAGCTTCCACCACGACGAGGTGATCACCGCCGGGCGGGTGCTGCCGGGCAGCTTCCTGCACATGCTGCACGAGGTCAAACACAGCGAGTCAAACCCGCCCCTCTACTACGTGATCGCCTGGGCCTGGGCGAAGGTCTTCGGTTACGGCGAAGTGGGGCTCCGCTCACTTTCGGCGCTGTTCGGGGCGGCGACCGTGCCGGTCGCCTACTTCATCGGCCGCGAGCTCTCGAGCAGGCGCGCCGGCTACATCACCGCCGCGATCGTCGCCGTCAACCCGATGCTGATCTGGTATTCGCAGGAGGCACGGGGGTACGCCCTGCTGGTCTTCCTCGCCGCGCTCTCTTTCCTGTTCTTCGTACGGGCTCTCCGCACCCACGGCAGCTGGGACCTGGCCTTCTGGGCGCTGGCATCGATCGGCGCCCTGACAACCCATTACTTCGCGATTTTCCTGGTGGCGATCGAGGCCATCTGGCTGCTGGTGGCCCTCAGGTCATTCTGGCGCACCGTCGTCTTGGCGGTGGCTGGCATCGCGGTGGTCGGGGTGGCGCTGATTCCGCTGTTAGCCGCGCAAATCAACCCACACCACATCGGCTGGATCGAAAACAGCGGGCTGCTCGGGCGGGTTGGGGAAACCGCCGCAAGTTTCCTGATCGGCGAGACCGGGCACGTGATCGCCCAGCCACCGCGCAACAAATTCGCGGTGATCCCGGCGATTCTCGTTCTCGCCGCGCTGGCTCTGGCAATGCTCCGCGGAAGCCGCCGGGAGAAGCGTGGGGTCGGTATCGGGTTGGCCGTCGGAGTGGGGGTTATCTCCCTAGCCGTCGCCGCTGCGCTGGCCGGCAAGGACTACGTCGTCGAGCGAAATTTGCTGCCCGCCCTGATCCCGATTGGTGCCGCGGCGGCGGTTGGATTTGCGACAGCCGGCGCCCGGCGGGTGGGGCTGGTGCTGATCACGGTGCTGGCGGCGTACTGGATTGCGTTCGACATCTACGTCACCCAGACGCCCAACCTGCAGCGCCCTGACCTGCGCAAGCTCGCCCAGGAGCTGGGGCCGCCGATCCGCCCGCGGGCGATCGTCACCTGGAAACTCTCGGCCGATCCGGTCGAGTTCTACCTAAACGACAGTGGTCAACGGCTCCTTTCCGGCACCGTGCCGTTGCGCGAAGTTGCGGTGATCGCCAAATCGCGCGTGGCGGGACTTCCTGTCCACCTTCCGCCCGCGTTTCACCCGGCCCAGCGTCTAAAGTTCAATAACCTTACGTTCACGCGTTACGTGGCGGCGTCGACCCACCCGCTCTCCTTTGCCGTGCTTCTAGCAATCCCCACCGGATACCCTCGCAATGCCGTGGTCATCGACGGCGAGCCCTCGCAGAAGATTCTGCCGGGCCGGGTCGCGCTGACGCAGGGCGCGCTCAGGGTCTACCGGCCACCGATCTATCGGCCATCGACGCCATCAGCCGGCCCAGGCCGCTCGCCTTCCGGGGGCCGGCAATGACCGCCTCGCAGTTCACCGAGCGGCTCGGCGCCGCCGCGCGCCACCCCGCGAACTGGTGGCAGCTGCTCAAGTTCGGCGTCGTCGGCGTCTCGGGCTACCTGATCAACCTGGTGATCTTTGCCCTGCTTGTCGACAACGCCGTCCATCATGCGATCGCCGCGGTTGGCGCCTTCTGCGTTGCCGTGATCAACAACTTTCTCTGGAATCGCTACTGGACCTTTGGGCCCGGCGAAAGCCACCCGGCGTTCCAGGCATTCCGCTTCTTTGCGGTCAGCCTCGCCTCACTGGGGATCAACCTGGGCGTCCTCGAGGCCCTGGTGGCCGGCGCCCACATGGGGGACCTCTCCGCCCAGGCGATTGCCGTCGCGGTGGCGATGCCCTTCAACTTCCTCGGCAACAGGCTCTGGACCTTCGCCTGAGGGAAGCCCCCGCCCGCCACACCGCCCTCTGGGTGGTCGCGGGTCTGACCGCGCTCGGCATCGCGATCCGCTTCTCCACCCTCGGCCTGCAGAGCTTCCACCACGACGAGGTGATCACCGCCGGGCG
>JBAVAR010000065.1:0-6217 GCA_049585815.1 Solirubrobacterales bacterium | reverse complement strand
AACCAGCCGAAGCGTTCGCTAGATCACCTGACAAGGCCCGTATGGCCCACTCGCCAGGCTCGGACGGCGGGGCGGTCTGCCCCGGGGGGCGAACGGAAGGGCGCGCCGGAAATTCAGGCTAACGCCGGGTGGACGCCGGCGTACACGGGTAGGCCCCTGAGCCGCTTTCCCAGAGCGTTTTGCCCATTGCATCAAGGCTCGCCAGGCTTTCTGTGCACCAGGCACCATGGACGGTGAAGGCGGCGTAGCGAAGCGGAGGGAGGCCGGCAGCACGGGCACCTCTGCGGGTCATCCGACGCAGATGAATCGTGATGACGTGGCCGCCGCCGAGCACAATCCGGACGCGGCGGACGGCGGCGGCAAAGATCATCCCGACCGCGGTCAGCTTGGCTGAGGCGCTGTCACTGGGCTGCGCTGCGGTGGCGAGGAGCGGAGCCGAGGTCGCCATAAGGGGATCGGAGGGTTCGGCGCACTGGCGGGAGCTGCTTCTAGCGAAGGAGAATCGGTCAGTGCGCGAAGAGGCGCCAACGAGGATGCAGGGGCGCTCGGAGCCCGGTGCCGCGGCGCCGGAATGGCCAGCGAGATCCTTGACCTTCACCGACCAGTCGTAAGAGCCGGCAACCCCACTCCCCAGCGAGACCCAGGGAGCGGATTGCGCGATTGCGGGTGTTGGGGCGGCCAAGGTCGCCAGAAGGAGGCAGATGAGGAAGGCACCAATCGAGCCGGAGTCAATAGCTCGGAAGCCGATGTGAGCCGACCGGCCTGAATTAGAACAGCTTGGCACCACGGGCCGAGAATAGCCCACGGGAAAATCTCGATTTCAAGGGAGCTATTTAGAAACGTTGCGATACCAGGATTTGTGCAAATATTTCAGGCTCTGCTAGCGTCCAATGACAGCGGGCGGTGAAACGGGGGTTGATGGAGTCACGGATATGAGTCGAGTTGCAAAGCGAGGCCTGCTCGTCGGGGTAGCGATGCTCGTCCTGCTCCTGGTAGGGCGCAGCGCGGCCGAACCACACCAGAGCGGCAATCTGATCGTCTCCCTACAGGGGGGGATCGCTCCCCGCGCTCTCCCCCGCGCTCATCCCGCTCCGGTGGCGGTGCGGCTGCAGGCGGGGATCCGGACCGCCAACCGAGTGCCGGTGCCGCGGGTGAGCGGGATCAGGCTGGAACTGGCCTGGCGGGGGGCGCTCGACACGCGCGGGCTGCCGATCTGTCCGCGGTGGCGGCTGCACACGGTCAACAGTCGCGAAGCGCTCGCGGCCTGCGGCCCAGCCTTGGTCGGGCGAGGGCGCCTGTATGACCGGGTCTTCATTCCGGGCCAGGCTCCGTTTGGCCTGCACGCCCAGCTGCTCGTCTTCAACGGAACGACCGCGCGGGGACGCCCGGCGGTCTGGGTGCACGCCTACACGACCAACCCGCCGGTCTCCTTCGTCCTCCCCTTCCACATCCGCCGCCAGTCGGGGCCGTTCCCGACCGCCCTGGTCAGTGTCGTGCCGCACTCGGTCGGCCCCTGGCCGCGGTTTGCCCACTTCCAGGTCGTGGTCGGGCGCCACTTCTCCTACAAGGGCCGAACCCACAGCTACATAAGCGCCTCCTGCCCGGTTCCCCCCCGCTTTACCGAAGCCCCACTCTCTTTTGCCCGCGCCACCTTCAACCTCGCGGAAGGCCATCGGGTCTGGGCGGAAGCGGTGCGGAGCTGTAAGGCGGGGTGAGGGAGGCTGGAGGCCAACAGGCGTACGAGCCTGTTCGGCAAAATCCAAAAAGGGTCGGCGCTACAGTCGCGACATGAGCGAAACGATGGACCTGACGATCGTTTGCGAGGAGGGCGAGGAGGGCTGGATCGTCGCCTCCATCCCTGCGGTCCCAGGCGTGCTCAGCCAGGGCCGCAGCCGGGAGGAAGCCCGGGAGAACGTCCTCGACGCCCTGGCGCTCATGCTCTCCCCCGAGCCGCTTGAGGCCGGAGACGAGCGCGAGCGGGTACCCGGGCGATAAGCGCCGGGGGGATTGACCGGCACTTCGGAGATCTGCCAGCCGACGCCGAGGGGTAGTCGGGCGGCAGATCCGCGGGGCACGGTTGCCACACACAGTTGGGAAATGGGTGAGATCGCGCATGTGCGTCTGAGCGGCGACGTCGAAGGCGGCTTCGTGATCACCGAGGCGACCAGGGGGTGAGCTTGTGATCGCTCCCGACAATTCCTCGAAGGCGATCCTCGAGCGAACCGGGGGCCGAGAGGCCACCCCAGAGGAGTTCGCCGCCTTCGAGCGTGAGCACGGGCCGTTCCTCCCCCCCGACGGCGAGGGCTAAGGGTTGACGCTCAAGCCGGGCCACGCCCGGGTGGTCTTCGATGAGCCCGTCGTTGCCGAGGACGCGATGCGGAGCGGCTGGGCGGGGGCGGTTGGCGAGCCCCTTGTATGGCGAGGGCGACCACAACAAGGGGGATCGACAAGGGGAGATCGAGCAACCAAAGACAAGCATTGAGCACCGTGGGACAGAATCGCAGCCGTCGAACTCAACCTGCTCGGCTTTGTAGGGCCACGCGGGGTTGCGTAGAAGATTGCCGTCAGGTTCCGACTCTGCCGTAGCGATCGAGCAAGCGGACGACGTCGTCGAGCTCGGGCGTGGGGACCTCCAACACGACTGAGTCCTCCAGTGCCTCAAGCGCATGGATGACTCCGGGCTCGTTGCTCCAGACCTCGCCTGGGCCGAGCTCTGCGCCGCCAACCGGTCGGATAGTTCTCTCGGGGGTGTGGCTCGGAGGGAGTTTGCTAAGCGGGAATGCGCTCGGCACAAATGCTGCGCCACTCGCTCGTCACAAATGCTCGGCTTTGCTCCTCACAAATGTTTCGACTTCGCTCCCTCCCGAAGAACCAATTTGTGACGGTCGGTCGCTTCTCCTCGCTGCGCAAAAGAATCAGATTTAGATGCTTGCTCGGGCGCGGCGGCCGGCACGTAGTGCTGCAGCTCGGCGTCGTGACCGAGCGCGAATGGAATCCCCTCTTCAGCGAGCTGGAGGACCTCGGCGTAGGAATCGCCGGCCGCGTACCAGCGCTCGACATCGGGTGACTCGGCCCACCAGCTATCGCCTTCGTAGTGGTAGATAACTCGGACGACGTCCATGCGCTCAGAGTAGCTTGCGGGCCTCGTCCTCGGCAAGGCCGATATTCTTGACGAGGATCTTGGGGACCAGAGCGGGCTTGATCGTCGCCTTGTCGTCAAACGCAAAGGTGAACGATGGCCTGCCCGGCGCCTCCATCCGACGGTGCGACCCCGACCGGCGAACCACCCTGTAGTTCAGCGGCTCGCGTTCCAAGGCCGCCAGCAGTTGCTTCGACTTGACGGAAGGAAACTGCACCATGAGGTGCGAGCGTAGCGGCCGGGGTCTGAGGAAAGCGGGTCATACGGGGGCTCCGGCGAGGGCAAGGGAGTCGGACTCGGTGGCCTCTGCCCCACTCTCCCCCATGCGGGGTGTCCAGCTATCCGGGGTGATGGCAGCGAGGCGGCAGGGGAGGCAAGAGAGGAGGCGTGGGTGACCGGTCAACTCGCGGGCATCGCGCCGATATCGGCTCTCCGCTGCGGCGGTCGGTGAGAGTATGCATGGAGTGTCGGGGCGCCTACAGCGCCTGGCAGCCGTAGATGGCGGGCGAAGGACGCCGATCGCACTCCGCGAGCCGATCAGGAGAGGATTTTGGGCTAGGGTGAACCTCGCGCAACCGTGAGATGAGAAAGACGACCGCGCCATTCCCCAGCATTCTCTGCGGCGTTGAAGGCGAGTCTGCGAGTACCGAGGCCGCCCGACAGGCGATCGCGCTCGCAACGGCCGGGGCCGCGCTTCACTTCCTCGCCGTCTACACCACATTCCGCCTGCCCAAGCACAGCGGAGAGGAACTTCAGGAGAGCTTGGAGGGGATAGCCCAGCTTGCGCAAGACGCCGGGGTTCCAGCATCGATCGAGCTGGCGAGGGGACGCCATGCGGTCGATGTCCTTCTCCAAGAAAGCGAGCATTACGACCTTCTTGTCCTTGGAAGCCATAATCACTCGCGCGCCGCTGGCATCCTGATCGGCAGCACGGCAAGCAAGGCTGCTCATGAAACACAGCGCCCCCTGCTGATCGCGCGAGAGCCCCCGAACCCAGGCCGTTTCCCACGGAGCGTCTTGCTTGCGAGCGATGGTTCGCCGGGGTCCTGGCCTGCAGCGCGAACGGCCGCCTCAATAGCTATTGCTTTCAATGCGTCACTTGAGCTGGTCCATGTCGTGGACGGGACCCACCCCGAGCGCAGCTCCGTGCTCGAAGCCCAGATTGTCGAGATCCGCGAGGTAATAGACGAGGAGCCTGCATTGACCGAGCCAGCCGGACACCCAACTCAGGGAATCATTGAGGCTGCCCGGGGGCGAGGGTCCTCGCTGATCGTCTGCGGAAGGCGCGGCCTGCACGGAATTAGGGCGCTGGGTAGCGTCAGCGAGCGAGTTGTGCACCAAGCGCCATGCTCGGTCTTACTGATCCCAGCAGGCAACGGGGAATCGGATTCGTAGGCTCGGGATCGCCGTCTAAGCGATGGTTGGTCAACTCCCCCGCAGCCCTAATCCTAAACCCGAATCCACCGATTCACCCTGACGGATAGGGAATCTCCCGTTGGAGACGGTGGT
This sequence comes from Solirubrobacterales bacterium, assembly GCA_049585815.1. Classification (GTDB taxonomy): domain Bacteria; phylum Actinomycetota; class Thermoleophilia; order Solirubrobacterales; family 70-9; genus DATLSM01. The sequence goes on along the minus strand of JBAVAR010000065.1, from coordinate 1,569 downwards.
GAAGGAGAACCACCGTCCGTAAACGGCTCCATGCAGTCCGCTGGCCGCCTGGCGATCCCGAGGAGCGGTCAACCCGCCGATTTCGGGCAGCCCGGAGCAGTCGAGTAGTGACCCGGCGCGCTGGGGTGAAGCGATAAGTGGAACTCAGGCCGCGGCCGGCAGCGCCCTGATCCTGGCAAGCGCCTCGGTGAACGTCGTCCGCCAGGGCCAGCGAGCCGGCAGGTGCAACGTGAAGCCCCGCGCGTGAGAGGTGAGGCGGCCGGGCAGCCCGATCAGCCAGCGGCGCAGCGTGCGCGCGGCGCGCACCGTGGTGCCCGGGAGCCCGAGCAGCTGTGTCCAGCGCAGCAGGTTGTGCGCCAGGCAGGCAAGTACGGCCCAGGCGCCGTTGGCGTTGAACTGCCCCGAAGGGAAGTGGGCAAGCGCCTGGTCCTTGAGGTCGGCGATTACCTGCTCGACGACGGCGTGCTCGCGATGGCAGGCCTCGACCAAGGCGATCTCCTCGGCGCGGTTGGTGATGAAGGCGAAGTGGCGCCAGTCGGGCCAGAGCTCGGCCTGGGGGCCGAGCAGGCGGGTGCGACGCACGACCAGCCGCCGGCCGCCGTAGACGGTCTCGGCGATCTGCGCCTCGCCCTCTTCGGGGTAGTCGATGCGCTGCCAGTCCTGCTCGTTGATCTGCTCGACGGCAGCGCGGACGGTCTTGATCATCCGCACCCCGATCGAGTACTGCCAGCCCATCTTCTCGAGGTACTCGAAGACCTTGGTGTTCCAGAACCCGCTGTCGGCGCGCAGCAGCTTGATGCCGGTCGCGCCGGCTCGCTCGACGCGCGCGGTCAGCTCCTCACAGAAGCGCAGCATCCCCTTTTGTGTGTTCGCCGAGCCCTTCCGCAGCCGGATGTGCAGGACCTCGCGCGTGTCCGCCCTGGTGGCGAGGATCGGGTGGTAGCCCAATAGCTTGGTGTAGCCGTAGGAGGCGCCCTGCTTGAGTCGCCCGCAGACCTCCCCGACGAAGCTGTCGACGTCGATCACCAGCCGACCCTCGCCCGGGCCAGCGCCCGCCTTCCAGGCCCGCTCAAGCGCCTGGCCGAGCAGCGCATCGAGCTGGCGCACATGTCCGAAGGTGAAGGCGCGCAGGAACGTCCCCAGTGTCGAGGGCGCCGGCAGCCAGCCGCCCAAAAGGCGGCGCGTGCGCCCAGCCCGCAGCAGCTCGGCGTCATCGATGCTGTCTGCTCCGAGAACCATCGCGAAGATCAGCGCCATCACCTTGCGCCCCGCGTTGGCCGCCCCCGGTCGGTCGCGACGCAGCCGCACCAGCCGCCCGGCAAGCGCCTCGATCCCCAAACGCTGAGCGACGGTCGCCACGAGCATCACCCCGGCGTCCGAGACGGCCCGCTCATCATCGAATTTGACCGCCAAACCATCCAGTCCGACCGGCTCGTCATCGTGCACCATGAAGGTGACCTCCTCACGCAGGACGCGACCGCCCGATACGGTCGCTTCTTCCCTGCTCAGGAGGTCATTCTTCGTTTTGGGTCGGACGGAACCCGCCTACCGGATCGGTGGATCCGGGCT
>JBAVAR010000064.1:0-31301 GCA_049585815.1 Solirubrobacterales bacterium | reverse complement strand
GGATCCCATCCCCTCTGCGACCTCCGTCTGTGGCTCTCAAGGAGCCGCAAGGCTTTGGTTGCGATCGGACGAGGTGGGGCCAAATGAGACCGCCGCGGTGGGGCCAAGTCAGAGCGCCGTTCCCACTCTTGGACTGCCATGTGATTCCGTTCCTTGGGCACCTTCCTCTGAGCGATCTACGGCCAAGGTCAGTAATGACCTGGCAGGGCGACCGACTCGCGGCAGGTGCTGGCCAGGAGGCGATCGCAAAGGCTGGGAAGCTTCTCAAGCAGATTCTCAAGGCGGCCGAGGAGCAAGAGTTAATCCAACGCAATCCAGCGCGAGTTCTCACCGCTCCGCATCGAACTCCCCGCCGGTGTATACCTGCCACACCGGAGCAAGTGGAGGCCTTGAGGCGATGGTTCCTTGACCAGGATCGACTGGGTGATGCGACCTTGATCTCCATCCTCGCCTACACAGGTCTCCGACCTCCGTCTGAGTCACTGGCCCTCGAATGGCCTCTGATCCGAACTGAGACCGCCATCATCAAACAGTCGCTGGCCGAAGGGGAGATCAAGCCTCGCTTGAAGACCGGCCCAGACCGCATCAGGACTGTCCAACTTCTTGCTCCCGTAGCGGATGACCTTCAGACGTGGCACGAGTCTCAAGGGCGGCCAGTCGAGGGACTGGTCTTCCCGAGGGCCTTAGACGGGAAGCCCTGGCTACCAACCGACTGGAACAACTGGCGGCGGCGTTACTTCCGACCCGGGATCGAATCTTGCGGCTTTCCGGACGGTTTTCGACCGTACGACCTCCGTCACAGTTGCGCAAGTCTTCTGATTTCCGCTGGCAGACCAATCACAGAGACATCTGAGCAGCTCGGTAACTCTCCAGCGGTCTGTGCGCGGGTCTATCAGCACCTGATCGAGGAGGCTCGTGGAAAGCCAGTTCGATCCGCCCAGGACTGGATAAGCGAAGCACGCTGTCAAGCCAACGACAAGGGAGCCTAGGCACAAGCGCGTTCGGAATATGTTCGGAAGTCCGCGATGAACGCCTGCCAAACCTCCAAGTAAATCGCTCTGCAATGCGATGGGCGGTACTGGGCTCGAACCAGTGACCTCCTGCTTGTAAGGCAGGCGCTCTCCCAACTGAGCTAACCGCCCGGGGATGAAGTTTTGGCTCTGCAATGCGCTTAGCGCCCCTGATCGGAGCGGCTGATCTGCCAAGGGTACCGCCGAAATCGGCCTCCCTGCCCGTTCCCTGCCCTATCTCCCTCTTGATCGCCCCGGGGCGAATTCCGCAATGCGTGATTGCGTGAGTGTCTGATCGTCGAGCAGGGGAATCCCAAGCAAGCCAACTCGAAGGCGCCCCCACCACACGCAGCGCGAGTGGATCGCCCTTGAGTGCTCGTTGGCCTCGTTACTGTTCCCGGCGATAGTGGCGGCTCGTCAGAACCGGGATCCGCCGCTTCGGCGGCCACCCTTGGCGAGGGAGTGATCGCCTCCTACAGCGTTTGCGGCACCTGGACCGCGCACCGGGAAGGCGGTGTGCTCGCCGACGATCTCACGCTGACCTGGGCTGAGACCTTTCCGATGCCGAGTGGCGAAACGGGAGAAGAACCTTTCTGGCCGCAGACTGACGCCCGCGGAAGCATTTCTCAGACGGAAAAGGCCAGTTTCGACACTACCACTACAACACAAGGCTCAGCATCAACTCGGCCGCCACCACCACGGCTGCAGGCACCGGAATTGTGACGGAAAACATCGGCCACCCCGTACTCGTGGCCGAACTTTGCTGCTACTGAACTACCCGGAGCATGCGAAGGAGTGTCCGCTTTGAATGTTGGATCGTCACCGTCTCCCTGAGGAGGATCTTCGTGGCGGCGGAAAGCTTGACCCTGAATGCAGCCCTCGGCTTCAGCGAGACGATCCCTGATCGGCCGGCCTTCAGCTTCAGCGATGCGACGGCACTCTCAGCCTTGCCCCTGTGCTTCTTGCTGACAGCCTGGAGTTTGAATTTGCAGCCGCCGTGCTTTGCCTTTTTGGGACATCCGACGCGGACTCCGGGGTAAGCAACCTTGACCGCCTGGGTCTGGCTTGCAGAGGCCAGACCGTTGCACATCGCGGTTTGGCCGGTGAAGATCAGTTCGGTCGAGCAGCCTTCGTTGTCGCTCAGGGTGAGGGTCACGCTGTATGTGCCTGGAGCACCAAAGGTGTGGCTAATGCCCGGACCGCCGATCGCCGTCGTTCCGTCGCCGAACGCCCAAGCATAGGTGCTGACCGAGCCATCGGGATCACTTGAGGCTGACGCGCTGAGGGCAACCGGAACGCCCGGGCGGGCGGCTGTGCTGGGGGCTGTGAAGGAGGCAACCGGTGCCTGGTTTGGGGTGATCGCGATCAGGAACGGGCCTTTGGCCGTCGTTATTGTCAAGCCAGCCTGGTTGGTCTGGGTGTTGATCACCGAGACATTGCCGTCGCCTTCGTCGTAATTTGTGACATAGGCAGTCCTACCGTCGGGGGTCAGCGCGATTTCATACGGTTCGGAGCCCACCGCGATCGGCGAGCCGATCACCTGATTGGTCTGGGTGTTGATCACCGAGACGCTATCTGAGCCGTCGTTGACGACATAGGCGGTCTTACCGTCCGGGGTGATCGCGATACCCCAGGGATATTTGCCCACCGCGATCGGCGAGTCGACCGTCTGGTTGGTCTGGGTGTTGATCACCGAGACGCTATCTGAGGTGTAGTTGGTGACATAGATGGTCTTGCCGTCGGGGGTTACCGCGATCCCATACGGTTCCTTACCCACCGCGATCGGCGAGCCGACCACCAGGTTGGTCTGGGTGTTTATCACCGAGACATTTTCCGAGCCGTCGTTAACGACATAGGCAGTCTTGCCGTCGGGGGTTACCGCGATCCCATACGGATCCTTGCCCACCGCGATCGGCGAGCCGATCACCTGGTTGGTCTGGGTGTTGATCACCGAGACATTTTCCGAGCCCCTGTCAACCACGTAGGCGGTCCTGCCGTCGGGAGTGATCGCGATTCCAAACGGTTCCTTACCCACCGGTATCGAGCTGACTACCTGGTTGGTCTGGGTGTTGATCACCGAGACGTCGTCTGCACCCGCATTCGTGATGTATGCAGTCTTGCCATCCGGGGTGATAGCGATCCCGTACGGTTCCTTACCCACGGCGATCGGCGAGCCGATCACCTGGTTGGTCTGGGTGTTGATCACCGAGACGTTTTCGGAGATGTAATTGACGACGTAGGCGTCCCGGGCCGACGCGGCGGGGGCCGACGCGGCCAGCACCAGCGCGGTGAGGGCAGCGACGGCAAGAAGGGCCCGGCAGGGCCGCGCCTCTTTCCTGGATGTGCACACGCCGTGGAGTGTATTGGCGCAGTCCCAAGCGCCCAATCTCCTTCAAGTGAGGGAGCGGCGCCTCCCATCGCCTGAATGGCTTGTCAGCGGTTCCATGCCTAGCGCCAAACAGTCCGAGGCGATCAGGCCGGCCAGGCTCGCGATCCTGTGACCGGACCGCCGCGCCGTGATTCGGCATCACGAGGAGGAGAGAGTCTGGCCGCCGAGATGGACGCGCCGCGAGGGCCCGGGCTTTGGACCATTTTGCGACCGGGTCGACTTCGAAACCGGGGCGGTGCAGGACGCTCTGCTCCTAGCGCTGAGCAGTGGCTGTGTTCGCGCTACGGTGAGAGAGGTGCTGTCAGCGACGCTTTACAGCGACCCCGCCTGTCCCTGGGCCTACTCTGAGATCCCCGCGCTGCGAGTCCTGGAGTGGCGCTACAGATCCCAGCTTCGCTGGCGGCTGGTGCTGATCGGGTTGACCGAGGACGCCTCGCAGTACGAGGCTCGCGGCTACACGCCGCTGCGCAGCGCTCTCGGCCATCTTGCCTTCCGGCGCTACGGGATGCCGTTCGCGCCGGCGCCCAAGGCGCGCATCAGCGCGACCGCGCGTGCCTGTCGGGCGGTCATCGCGGCGAGGCTTGCCCAACCCGGCAGCGAGTGGGCCGTTTTCCGCACGCTGCAGCTGGCGACATTCAATAGCTCGCTGCTGCTCGACGACGACACTCAACTCGCCGAAGCGCTGCGCGAGCTGCCGGGGATCGACGCAGATCAGATCATCGCTCAGCTGGGCTCGGCGGAGGTGAGCGAAGCCTATGAGCACGATCACGCCGAGGCCCGGTCGGCGGCCGGCTCGGCGGCCGAGCTGCAAGGAAAGACCGCGGCCACCGACGGTCCGGTCCGCTTCACCGCACCTTCGGTCGTGTTCGAGTCAGACGGCCGGAGTTTGGTCGCAGGCGGCTTCCAGCCGGTCGAGGCCTACGACGTGCTGATCGCCAATCTCGATCCGACGCTCCATCGAGAGCCGCCCCCGAAGACGCCTGCGCCGCTGCTGGAGCACTTCCGCGACGGACTGACGACGCAGGAGATCGCGGCGCTTCTCGCACGCGGAAACAACGCGCCTGACCGGATCTCCGCCGAGGCTGCGCTGATTGAGATCCTTGCCGAAGGCCAAGCCGTCCGCGAGCCATTGGGCGACGATGCCCTGTGGAAGCCCACATGAGTGGCCACCCGGTGCCTGGCAAAGCCACTCCGTTACTACGGCCGGGAAGCGCATACTTCAACTGAAACATCGTCGAAGCAGCGGTAATATCTCACGGGCTTTTTCCCGCTTCGCACACCCAAGCGCGCGCACAAGAATCCCCACTCGGCCCTGGACCTTACCCTTACTTATTGAGGGGGAGACTGACATTCCGCCAGCACCGTCTCCGAAGGAGGCGTGCTCGGAGCGCGCTGAGTGGCGCGCAGCAAGTCCTCCGATGCCTCCTGTGATTCTCCGGTGGAGCGCCGGCTTGGCGAAAGACCGTCCATCCGACTTTTGGCCCGACATGGTCAGTCGTAGTGCATCAGGTGTGGCCAGAGTTTCGTCCACGGTTCGGTGGTACTACAAAGCAACACAGGGAGACCCTGCTCTTGGTTGTTGAGGCCGACCCGATTATTGACGGTGGCAAGTGTCCGACATTGCCCGAAGTACGGCGCTGCTTCTGTGGAATTTTCGAAGCCGACAAGCAGGGCGTGGGTGTCGGTGGGCGGCGGGATTCCCCATTCGCTGAATCCGTTGTGGCCGCTGTAGGCGTGCGGGAGTCGGCGCAGCGCTCCGATTAGTTCGATCGCCCCGGCCTCACCGTAGTTGCTGGTGAAGATCGCCGTGCGGCGACGTTCGCCAATTGGAATCCGGTGCCACGCATTCGAGACTGTCTGGACGAAGCGGGGCCAACCGACCGTCTCGCCCTGGGCGGGATTGAGGGCCATCACAATGCTTCCCTGAAGGTCGCGTTCGGGGAGCAGCGGCAGCGCGATGACGGCACTGAACGCGGCGCTGAACGCAATCGCTGCGCTGAGGATCCAGGTGCGTCTGTGCAAGCGCGGCGTCCACTCGGCAGTGGATAGCGCGCCAAGCCCGAGAAGAAGGGGATAGAGGCTCGCTAGGTAGTAGGCGTGCCCGTCGCCGAGGAGGTAGAGGGCGGCCATCACCGCGTAGGTGATCGGGACAAAGCGCAGCCGCTTCCAGCCGGGGCGGCGAAACGGGGCGAGCAGCCCGGCCACCCAGACCGGCACAAGAAAGGGGTTGACCATGACGAGCTGGAACGGGATAAAGCCGACCCGCCCGCCCTCCTGGGTGCCGGCGATGTTGGCGGCAACGGTCAGCTGGGGCCAACCGTGCTGCTGCCAGATGAGGTAGGGAGCGGCCAGCACCACGGCGCATAGCGCTCCCCCAGCGACCCACCGGAAGCGAATCTCCGATCGCGGACCAATGACGATCAACGTCGCGAGCATCACGGCGGCCACCAGGCCCACCTGGGGCTTGGCCTCTATTCCAACGCCCACGACCACGCCGGCGGCGAGGACCGAGAGACCGCTTCCACGGGCGACCGCCCGGACCGCCAGCCATCCCAGGAGGGTCGTGCTCAGGAGGTCGAAGGTCGTGGTGCTGACGAGATGACTGACCGCGAGAGCGAAACCTGAACAGGCGGTGCAGGCCGCGGCAATGATCTGAGCGCGCCTGCCGCCGCCGATCTCGCGAGCGATGAGCCCTGCGAGGATCGTCGTTGCGGCGGCAAACAACGCCGAGGGAGTTCGCAACACCAAGAGCGATCCGGGGGCGAGCCCGTGCATTGCCCAGGACAACAACGGCACGAGGGGTGGCTGGTCGGGATAGCCGAACGCTGGATGGGAGCCGGCGACAATGAAATACATCTCGTCGCGGTGATATCCGTACCGCATGCTCGTGGCGAGCAGCACCGCGGCTTGAATCGCGGCGATTAGCCCGACCCAACCGCTCAGCCGAACCAGCTCCAGCCGCCTGGGCGATCCGGCTCGCCGCCCGACTGCTCCTTCCTCATGCCTATTGTCAGAGGGCATATCCATGCGCTCCGCGCTCCGACTCCCGCTCGAAGCCGATGGATTGCGCTTGGGCATGAACCAGAGTTTGGCCGCCCGCCCGGCAGCTGGAGGACCGGCAGCCGAAATCATCCCGGGTGGGTTTGGCGGTGCTCAGGCTCGCGAACGTGATCGCATTCGTCAAAGCCCTCTGCGTGGGTCGCTGGATGATCTGATCGGCAACCGCACGAGAGTGTGAGCGGCTTCAAACCGCTGGTTCAAACCCGGTCATGAACGGGGCTGACTGGCCTCTGGTCGCGCTTGCTGAGGCGATTTGCCGGCGCACGGTCTCAACCAGCGGCAAGGCGGACTGCCGGCAACCGGCACCTCCAGGTCACCGTGGCTGGTTTGGCCGACGAGGATTGACGGTTCTTGCCCCTGCCCGCTCGGAGCGCTGACATCCCTGCCGGTTTGCGCCTTGGCGAGAGCCTCGCTGTGAGCACGCGGTACCGGCGCGTGGCGCCTAAACAGCCGCTCGGTTCTCAAGCAGCCCCGCGACAGCTAGAGCCAGTCGCTTGCCGTGGCGGGTCAACGCGTACTCGGTGTGGGGTGGACGGCCGGGCACGGTCCTGCGATTAACAATGCCCGCCTCCTCGAGTCGCTCGAGTCGCTCCGAGAGGGTCGTCGGCGAGACCCCGGGCAGCGATTGTCGAAACTCATTGAACCGCGCCGCGCCTGTGGAGCAGGCGTAGATGATCGCCAGCATCCAACGACGCTCCAGTAGGCCGGCTGCCGCCCGCAGCTCCGCGGGCACCGGGGAGCAGCTACGACATCGCGGCGACATCAGCGGTCTCCTCGGCCGGCTCCAACGCTCGCTCGAGGACCTCGTCGATGCTGATCACGGGGTGGAAGGTCATCGCCTCGCGCACCTCCTCGGGCACCTCGGCGAGGTCGCCGCGGTTGCGCTCGGGCAGGATCACCTCGCTCAGGCCGGCAGCATGGGCGGCGAGGACCTTCTGCTTCAGCCCCCCGATCGGCAACACCCTTCCCTGCAGGGTGACCTCGCCGGTCATCCCGACCGTGTGTTTGACCGGACGCCCCGAGAGCAGCGAGACCAGCGCAGTCGTCATCGCGGTGCCGGCGCTGGGGCCGTCCTTGGGGATCGCCCCGGCCGGCACGTGCAGGTGAAACTCGCGCTGGAAGCGCTCCGGCTCGATGCCCAGCTCCTCGCTGTGCGAGCGCGTATAGGAGAGCGCGATCCGCGCCGACTCCTTCATCACGTCGCCCAGTTGCCCGGTCAGGACAAGGCCCTTGTCGCCCTCCATCGCGGTTGCCTCGACGAAGAGGACCTCGCCGCCGGTACCGGTCACCGCCAATCCGGTGGAGACGCCGGGGATCGCGGTGCGCTCGACCGACTCCTGGAAGTAGCGCTGGCGCCCCAGTGAGTCGTGGACCGCCTCGGAGCTGAGCACGACCGGCGTCTCGCCTTGACCAGAGGCTATCCGCGTGGCGGCCCCGCGCAGGAGCTTGCCCAGCTCGCGCTCGAGCTGGCGCACCCCCGCCTCGCGGGTGTACTCGGAGATCACCTTGCGCAGCACCTCCTCGCCCGCCTCGATCTCCTCGGGTCGCAATCCGTTTCGCTTCAGCTGTCGCGGCAGCAGGTAATCGCGAGCGATCGCCAGCTTCTCTTCGGTCGTGTAGCCATCGAAGGCGATTGTCTCCATCCGGTCCAGGAGCGGCGCGGGGATCGTGTCGAGGAGGTTCGCCGTGGCGATGAAGACCACCTCCGAGAGATCTACCTCAATGTCGAGGTAGTGGTCGCGGAAGGAGTGATTCTGGGCAGGGTCGAGCACCTCCAGCAGCGCCGCCGACGGGTCGCCCCGCCAGTCGGCACCGACCTTGTCGACCTCGTCGAGAAGGATCACCGGGTTCATCGTCCCGGCGTCACGCAGGGCGCGGACGATTCGCCCTGGCAGGGCGCCGATGTAGGTGCGGCGGTGGCCGCGGATCTCCGCCTCATCGTGCAGGCCGCCCAGTGAGATGCGGACGAACTTGCGGCCCAGGGCGCGCGCGATCGAGTCTCCGATCGAGGTCTTTCCGGTGCCCGGCGGCCCGACCAGGGTGAGGATCGCGCCGTTGGCGCGGCTGTCGTCCTCGGTGCTGCGCTCCTCGCGCAGCTTGCGCACGGCGATGAACTCGGTGATCCGCCGCTTCACGTCCTCAAGGCCGGCGTGATCGGCGTCGAGCACCTCGCGCGTGTGCGCGGGGTCGAGCCGCTCCTCTGAGCGCTCGCTCCAAGGGACGGCGATCAGCCAGTCCAGATAGCTGCGGATCATCGAGGACTCCGGCGAGGCCTCGCCCTGCCGCTCGAGCCGGCGCAGCTCTTTCTCGGCCTGCTCAGCGACCGTCTTTGGCATGCCCGCCGCGGCGATCTTGCGCTCGTACTCCTCGATCAGATCGCCCTCATCCTCGCCCAGCTCCTTGCGGATCGACTCCATCTGTTTGCGCAGGAAGTAGTCGCGCTGCTGTTTCTGGGCCCCGGACTCGACGTCGTCGCGGATCTTGCTGCGCACCTGCAGCTCCGCCATCCGCTCGCGCTGCAGATCGAGCGCGAGCTGAAGTCGGGCGGTTACATCGAGGGCGTCAAGCAGACGCAGCTTCTGCTCGGCCGAGAGGTCCGGGCTCAGCCCGGCTGTGTCGGCTAGGGCGCCCGGCTCCTCGACCGAACGCAGGAAAGCCGAGATCCGCCCATCGCCGCCGCGCAGCTCGAGGATCTCCTCGACTACCGCGCGATACTCGCGGGCCAGCTCGCGGGTGTGCTCATCATCGGGGTGGCCGTCGTTGATCTCCTGCACCTCGATGCGCAGGGACTCGCCATCGGCGGTTCGGGCTGCACCGGCAAGACCACGGTGCAGGCCGAGCACAGTCGCGGCGGGGACGCCGCGACGCGAATGTCCGCGCTCGATTACCTCGGCGACGACGCCGACACGGGCGAACTCGCCCTCACGGCGGGGCAGCAGGAATACGTGGTCCTCCTCGCCGACGTCGATCGGCAGGGTTGCAGTGACGGTGGGGAAGACGATCGCCTCGTCAAGTGGTATCAGGAGATAGTCCATGGGAGTCCAATTTCTGTAGTTAGTCTTAGAAGAGGATAGCGCACGAGCAAGGCTGGATCCAGTCCTCGCCTTGGGAGGAATGCGAGAGGTCGGATCCCGCACGTGCTCCCGAGCGGCAGGGCGGGGGCTCGATGGCCCGTTTGAGACCAGCGTCCCGGGCCGTGTAAGGCGCCCGAGGGGTCAGCCAGCTTTCCGATCAGCGACTCGCCCGGGCTAACTCGCTCGAATCAGAGAAGAATCCGCCAGGACGGTGCCGCATGGCCTGGTCTGATGCAGCCGATCATGTCGGCTCCGGCTCGAGCGGCTCAGCCGTCTGTTGATTCTCATCTGTGAGCTCGCTCGGCCGTATATGAGGACGGCTACCGTAGCGCCGATCACCACCACGATCCCTAGCTTCCCCGGTGAGGTCGGCGTCGATAGGGCCAACGGCCTCACGCAACCCTCGGTCGTCAGTTGCGACAACGTCACGACCATTCCCTCCGCTGCCCTGGGAGAGCAGGTCAGGGAGCCGCCGAACTCCTAAAGGCGCGATCGGACTCCGGCCAGCTGCGAGCGCGAGGCACGGGAGAGCTCGGGAACGAGATGGGGAGCCTCGGTTGAGGCGACCTCTTCCAGCAGCTCGCGCATCCGGGCCAGGCGATCGGGGCCGAAGCGCTCGGCCCACCGGGCTTCGATCTCGGCGAAGAGGCGATAGCCGACACGCTGGGCCATTTCCCCTTTCGAGGTGAGCCTGATCAGCTTGGCGCGACGATCGTCTGGGTCAGGGATGCGTTCGACGTAACCGCGGTCGGCGAGGTCGTCAACGACCTCGCCGGCGGACTGCTTGGTCATTCCGGCGAGGGTGGCGAGCTCGGTGAGCCGCATGCCGTCCTCCCGCACAAAGCGAAAGACGCAGCCATGGGTGGGGCGGATGTCGCTGTAGCCGGCCACCTCGAGATCGGCGCGGAACTCGATCAGGAGAGCCTCGAGGGCAATATCGAGGAGGCCGGAAAGGGGGATCTGCTCGGTTGGCTTGGGGTCGGAGGGCATATAGTAAGGAGACCTGATAAGTTTCCCTGGTCAGATAGCCTGAACAGGGCACCTGACGAGATTGTACCCGACCCAATGGAGCCCAGATGAATTCCGCAACGAACCGCAAGTGGTGGACCCTAGGCGCGGTTTGCGTCGCCACCTTCATGTTGCTGCTCGACATCACGGTGGTCAACACGGCCCTGCCCGCAATCCAGAAGGACCTCGGTGGCAGCTTCACCGACCTCCAGTGGGTGATCGACGCCTACGCGCTTTCGCTGGCCGCCCTCGTCCTCACCGCCGGCTCGCTCGCCGATCGCCTCGGCCGCCGTCGCCTCTTCGCGATCGGCCTCGCCATTTTCTCTGCCGCCTCGCTGCTCTGCGGTCTCTCCCCCGACCCGACCTTTCTCAATATCGCCCGCGGCCTGCAGGGAATCGGCGGCGCGATCATGTTCGCGGTCTCCCTCGCCCTCGTCGCCCAGGAGTTTCCCAGTGGCCCCGAACGCGGCATGGCAATGGGCATCTACGGAGCGACGATCGGCATCGCTGTCGCGATCGGCCCGCTGCTCGGCGGGCTGCTCACCGACGGGCTTGGTTGGCAGTCCGTATTCCTCGTCAATGTCCCGATCGGGCTGGCGGCGATTGCCGTCACCTACTGGAAGCTGGCCGAGTCCCGCGATCCCAACGCAACCCGGATCGACTGGGGCGGCCTGCTCAGCTTCTCGACTGCACTCTTCCTTCTGGTGCTGGGGTTGGTGCGCGGCAACGCCGAGGGTTGGGGCAGCAGTCTGATCGTCTCCCTCTTCATCGGCGCTGCGTTGCTGCTGGCGGCATTTGCCGTGATCGAGATGCGCGTCGGCGAGCCGATGCTGCCGCTCTCCTTCTTTCGCCGCCGGGCCTTCACCGGCGTGCAGCTGGCGGCCTTCGCCGTCTCCGGCTCGATGTTCGCGCTCTTCCTCTACCTGACGCTCTACCTGCAGAACTTCCTCGGCTTCTCGCCGATCGAAGCCGGTCTCCGCTACCTGCCGATCACGCTCGGCGCCTTTATCGTCGCGCCCCTTTCGGGGATCGCCCTGGCCCGGGTCCAAGCTCGCTACCTGATGAGCGGTGGCCTCGCCCTCACCGGCCTCGGGCTGTTGCTGATGGGCGGCCTGGGGGTGCACTCGGAATGGACCGCCCTGCTGGTCGGCTTCATCGTCAGCGGGATTGGGGTCGGACTGCTCAACCCGGTGATCGCCGACGTCGCCCTGAGCGTCGTCCCTAAAGAGCAAAGCGGAATGGCGGCCGGGATCAACGACACCTTCCGCCAGGTCGGGATCGCGGTCGGGATCGCCGCCTGGGGAGCGATCTTCCTCGGCGCCGGTGCCTCCAAAGCACAGGAAGTCGCCCCTGCCCTCGGACACGCGCAGGCCCGCGGTCTGGTCGAAGCGACATCTTCGGGGGCGCTGCCGCAGGCGCTCTCCGCGATCCCCTCGGGGGCTCGCGCGCTCACGCGCGGTGCCGCCGAGCAGGGATTCATCCACGGTCTCAACGTGATCCTCCTGCTCGGGGCGCTGCTCTCTTTTCTCGGCTCGGTGTTGGCGCTGTGGCTGGTGCGGGAGCGCGACATTGAGCGGGAGACGTTGGTCGGGACCGAGTTCGAGGTCATGCCCGAGTCCGGCCCGCCCTCGCCTGAGGCGGCCCGCGCCTGAGGCGGATCTGACTCGAGAAGCCCGGGAGGGCGAACCACCCGTGAGAGGGCTCCCCACAGCAGGCTCAAGGCAACCGGCCATCTGTCGCTCTCTCCCGCCCGGTCACCGGCTGGCCCCGAGCGCGAGCTAGATGAGTGGATCGCGGTAGGGACCGCCGTTTCCGGCGGCCCCCCGCACAGATCCCAGCATGCACTGCTAGCGCACTGGGCTCCTCCCTTGGGTGGTGGCGATGAATCGTGCATGCGGCCACGGGTGCAGGATGCGGGCGCGTGGTAGCCATCGCGTCGCGAGGCGATTCATGCGCTCCCAGTTCAGGCGGTCCTTCTGGCTGCGGCGTCGAAGCGCCTTGTGCCAGTGTCGGGTTGCCTGGGTTCGGAATGCGTCAATCGCGTCGCCGTTGCCGGGCACTGCGTAGTAGTTGTAGTGCCCGCGCAGGACGCTGGCGAGCCAGCGTCCTTGGTCGGGGATTGGGAGATGTCGACGATGCATCAGCTCGGCCTTGACCGCGTTGAGCTTGCCGCGCATCCGCTTCTTGCAGGTGACGCGCCTCAGCGTGAAGCGTCCCTTCCTGGTCTTCGCGCAGATGTGCGTGAAGCCGAGAAAGTCGAACGTCTCAGGCTTGCCCAGACCACGCGCCTTCCGTTGCTCGGCAGCGAAGCGTCCGAACTCGATCAGGCGTGTCTTGTCTGGGTGCAGCTCCAGCGCGAACTTCGCAAACCGCTCGCGAAGGTCGGCAAGGAACCGCTCGGCGTCCTCACGGTGCTCGAAGCCCACGATGTAGTCGTCGGCGAAGCGCGCGATGATCACGTCACCGCGCGCGTAGCGCCCTCGCCACTGGTGGGCCCACAGGTCAAAGACGTAGTGCAGGTAGACGTTTGCAAGCAGCGGCGATACCGACGCCCCTTGCGCGGTCCCCTCCACGGTCTCTGTCCTGACCCCATCCTCGATGACTCCTGCGCTGAGCCACTTACGGATCAGCCGCAGGACCCTCTGTCCGCAATCCGGTGCTCGAGGAACTTCACCAGCCAACTTTGATCGAGGCTGGTGAAGTAGTCGCGGATGTCCGCGTCGAGCACCCAGTTCACCTTCCTTCGTTCGATCCCGACCGCGAGCGCGTCCAACGCATCGTGCGGTGAGCGCCCGGGTCGGAACCCGTAGGAGAAGCCGAGGAAGTCCGCCTCATAGATGCCGTTCAGCACCTCCACGACGGCGCGCTGGCAAACCTTGTCCTCCAGCGCGGCGATACCGAGCGGCCGCAGCCGCCCGTCCCGCTTGGGGATGTATGCCCTTCGTACCGGCTTCGCCCGGTAGCTCCCGCGATGGACCCGGGCGTGTAGGTCCCGGAGGTTTGCCTCCAGGTCTTGCCCGTAGTCCTGCCACGTCACGCCGTCGGCCCCCGGAGCGGCCTTGGGCTTGAGCGCCCAATACGCCGCCCGCAGGCGATCGACGTCGACGTGGTGCAGGAGCGCGGTGAACCTCGCATCCTTGTCCTTTGCTGCGATTCCTCGCACGCGATCCAGCGCACTTGGCGCGCCTTGCCCGGCTCTGCGTCCGGGGCGCGTTTTGCTGGCCGCGTTCCCCTCGGGCAGCCCCCTTTCCTCCACCGCCTCCGCCCCCGGTCGCCCGAGCTTGTTCGACGGCTTCGCAGGTACTACGGGGCTGTCTGACTTCCCGTGGCCGTTCATCGAGGGATTACCGCCTCGGCGTTGCCCTCACGGCCCGCGACCCCGACCGACATGCCACCCCGCGATCCACTATGGGCGGGGCATCGACGGTCAGGACGGGCGGCCACGGGACCTCCCGGTTCTCGCGCCTGGAGACTCTGCGCATGCATCGGATCCTTGACCGCGCGGGGTCCACCGGCCACTCGCGATATCGCGACCGGTGATGTTGCCTTCCGCTCTACGCAACGGCGTCGGCACCCCGAAGACCCTGATTTCGCGGCTCACTTACCCAGCCTGCGCATACCCCTACCGACGCTTCGCCGCCGCCCTCACGGGCGGCCGACGCACGGCTCGGGGCCATTGTGGGTCGCTGCTCCTTCAATGTCGGACTCTCTCATTCCTTTCTCCAGACCGGTTTATCCCGGCGCTTTCTGCGTATCCGCTTGGCTCAGGGCGCGAAGCTTGGGGCCGAAATCCTCACTGCCGGCTCAGAGTCGCGAAGATCGCTTCAGCCGACTTTCGCCGCACAACGGTGAGCCTCATGGACGGCCGCGACAGCGGCGCCTGTCCAGCGGGCTCACAGAACGCGAACCGGAGTGAACCGGATACGCATCAGTCAGCTAGGCGACTGGGGAAATCGCACGGAGGATGTGGGGCCAGACGTAGACCTCGATCGTGGCCGCCACCAACAGCGTCGGGATCGCTATCACGACGGTCACCAAGGTCGCCGCCAGAAGCTGGTTCCACTGACCGCGGCGGCTGGCGAGGAGCCAGGCCGCCAGGGGGAGGAAGAGAGCGCTCAGCTCGGGAATCGCGTGGGGCAAGACCGAGACGATCAGCTCCAGACGTGAAATGTGGAGCTGGTAGGCGAGGGTTGAGCCCTGAAAGCCGAGGTAGAAGGCCTGGGTTGCGAGGGAGAAGAGGGTGACCGCGCAGACGAAGAGGATCGCCAACTCGCCGGCCTTGACGTGGACCCAGCGCGAGAAGCCGGTTCGCTGGGCGGCTGCGATTGGCATCGAGGCCCCGGCGATGAAGCCGGCCACACAGGCAGTGGCGTGAAAGGCGAGGACGAGGGAGTTGCGCTCGAGGATCGGCAGCAGGTCGCCGGGGTTCGACGGTTCGGTCAAACCCGGCAGGTGGATCGGGGTCAGGTCCGGCGTCAGCATCCCCGCGACGAACCAGACGGCGATGAGCAGCGCCAGCGCGATCGCAACACTGAGCGCAAGCCAACCGCGAAGAACGGCCCAATGGCGCCCGTTCCATCTCTCAAACGTCTCTCTTGTGTCTCGCATCCCGTGCGAGAAGACATGCTGGTTCGCACTCACCGCACAATCATCGGCAGCCGAGAGCGAGGGTTTGAGCAATGGAGCTGAGGGGGCTCGAACCCCTGACCTTCGCGCTGCCAGCGCGACGCTCTTCCAGCTGAGCTACAGCCCCAGGTCGACACCCAGTTTACGCGACGGATCTCCCCCTCCACCGACCCACCAGCCGAGCCATCATCGCGTCAATCGCGGCCCCGCTGCGAGCAGACGGCGCCGGCGATTCTGATCGCCTCAGATCTGCTCACTCCCATCGCGAATGAGAGCCCGGCCCGCGCTGGCGCGAACCTCCGCAGATCTCGCGCTGGGTGAGCGAGGTGGGCTCCTGCAATCCGCGGCGAGGCTAGGCGGCCTGCTGCCCGGAGTCCTGATCCTCGTCGATGTCGAGGATCAGGTTGTCGGCAGCAGTGTGGCGGACGTGGAAGTCCAGGGGAGAGCGGGCCTCCAGCTCGCGCAGCAACTCGACCGGCTCCTCCAGCCGCACAGAAAGGGTCGCCCTGCCCTCGGAGAAGCGTTCGACCGAGATCTCGGAGGTGGCGCCGATCTGATTTGCGGCATCCTCGAAGCCAACGAGTTGGGAGAAATCATCGAGGGGCCCGATCTCGACCCTGACCAGGCCCTCAAAGAGCTCCGATTGCTCGGACTCCCCCCGCCGATCCGGGCCAGAGGCGGCTCCATTCCCGGCCACCGGCTCGGCCTCGTTCAACTCCTGGACCCGACGGCTGACCTCGACCGCCTCGCGCAGTGCCTTCATCCTGATCCGCGTCGCCTGGCCGCGCGCCTGCGCCTGGATCTCCTCCAGACGCGCCGAGATCGCCTCCAACGAGGCGATGCTGCGATCGTGACGTTCGTGTGCCTCGCGCAGCCGTTCAACGAGGCTGCGGATCTCCCGCTCGCGCTCGAAGACCATTGCCGAGAGCTCGGCGAGCTCACCCTGTGCCAGGGCGCTGTCCTCGGCGGCTTCCCCCCAACTCTCAACGGCATCCTCGACGTCGCCCTCAAGCGCCCAGATCCGGGCGTCCCGGGCCGCGATCGCCGCATCCACATCGAGGCGGCGGTAGCCGAGGAGAACCCTCTTGAAGCTACCCATGCGCGGCACCGTAAGGGCGCCCTCGGACGGCATTCTGTGCCCGACCCAGCGGATCGAACTGATGTTCGAGATCGCTCAGGCTCGCGCGGCCGACGGCGTCTCGGGCTCGTCGATCTCGAGCTCCAGGCGCGGCGCCTCGCGCCAGAGGTCCTCGAGCTGGTAGCGCTCACGTTCCTCGGCGGTGAAGACGTGCAGAACGCAGTCGAGGTAATCGAGCACGATCCAGCCCGCCTCCCCCGCCCCATCGATGCCTCCTGGCAGAAGGCCCGATTCCTGCTTGATCCGCAGCCTCACCTCCTCGACTATCGCCCGGGCCTGGCGTTCGTTTCGGGCGGTGCATAGCGCCAGGAAGTCGGTGTAGGAAACAAGCTCGCGCATGTCGAGAACGACGATCTCTTCGGCCTGTTTGGAGTCGGCCAGGCCGGCCAGGCGCCGCGCCAGTGCCTCCGAGCCAGGCCCACTCACCGGTAAACCCCCTTCTCCACGATGAAGCGGGCAACCGCCTCTGGCACCAGGTAGCGCAGCGGTCGTCCCGCCGCGGCACGCTCCCGCACCGCCGATGAGGAGACGCCGAACTGGGGCATCTCGAGCATCGTCGCCCGCTCGGCGGCGCCGAGGCTGCGCAGGACGGCGCCTACCTCGGCGTCCGCCACCCCCGCCCGCCTCGCTATCGCCAAGCGGGCTCGCCCGACAACCTGATCTGGATTGCGCCAGCTCTCAAGTCCGACCGCGGCATCTGCCCCCATCACGAACACCAACTCCGTATCGCCTCGCTCTCGCTCAAGGAGCTCCAACGTCTCATAGGTGTAGGACGGCCCTTCGCGCTCAACCTCCAGGGTCGAAATTGAGAAGCGCACGTCGTCAGCGGCGGCGAGCCGGGTCATCGCCAGCCGCAACTCGCGCCCGGGGTCGTCGACGATCCGCTTGTGCGGAGCCTCGCCGGTCGGCATCAGGATCACCTCGCTTAGGTCGAGCTGCCAGAGCGCCTCCTGAGCGAGCGCCAGGTGGCCGAGGTGCGGCGGGTTAAACGCCGAGCCGAGAATGCCGATGCCGGCAGAGGAACTACTCACGCACCTGGCCGTCGCCGCGCGCCACGTACTTGAAGGTCGTCAGCTCGCGCAGTCCGATCGGGCCGCGGGCGTGAAGCTTTTGGGTCGAGTTGCCGATCTCGGCGCCCATCCCGTACTCGAATCCGTCGGTGAAGCGGGTCGAAGCGTTGACATAGACCGCCGCCGCGTCGACCCCGGCGATGAAGCGCTCGGCCGCCTCCTCCGAGGAGGTCACGATCGCCTCTGAGTGGCCGGTCCCGTGCCGGTTGACGTGTTCGATTGCCGCCTCGAGGGAGTCGACGACGCCGACCGCCATCTTCAGATCGAGGTACTCGGTGTCCCAGTCCTCCACGGTGGCCGCTCTGACCGCGATCCCGGGTGCCAGCTCGCGGGTCCGCTCGTCGCCGCGAAGCTCGACCCCCGCCTCGGCCAGTTCGGAGAGAACTGCGGGGAGGAAATCCTCGGCGATCGCCGCGTCGACGAGCAGCGTCTCCGCCGCGTTGCAGACGCCGGGCCGCTGCAGCTTTGCATTGACCGCGATCCGGCGTGCCATCCGTGGATCGGCGGCGGCGTGAACGTAGACGTGACAGTTGCCGGCCGCCGCGTACATCACCGGCACCGTCGCGACCGCCTTCAGTGCTTCCTTGAGGCCCTCGCCGCCGCGGGGGATCAGCAGGTCGACGAGCCCCTCCTGGGTCGCCAGCTCGGCAAGGTCATCGCGAGCCCCGCCAGAGAGCAGCAGCACCGCGTCCTCGGGGAGCTCCGCCTCCAGCAGCGCCTCGCGGACGATCGCGGCCAGGGCCGCGTTGGAGCGCTCGGCGTAACTTGACCCGCGCAGGACGATCGCGTTGCCGCTCTTGATCGTCAGCGCGGCGCAATCGATCGTCACATTCGGCCGCGCCTCATAGACGACGGCAACCACCCCGAGCGGTACTCGGACCTTGCGTAGGTCGATACCGCTGGCCAGCGTCCGCCGCTCGAGCTCCTCGCCGACGGGGTCCTCGAGGGCGGCTACCGCGCGCACGCCTTCGGCCATGGCGCCGACCCGCGCCTCGTTCAGGGTCAATCGATCGCGCAGGGCGGCGCTGAGGGCGCTCGCCCGCTGATCGGCTAGATCCGCCGCATTGGCCTGGAGAATCTCCTCACAGCGCTCGCCGAGCAACCTTGCCGTCGCCTCCAGCGCGGTGTTCTTGGACTCGGTCGAGGCCCCCGCGAGATCTCGCGACGCCCGCTGGGCGGCCGCACAAGCTTCCGCGATCGTGGTCGCTGTCAGCGGCATGCAGCTAAGCCTAGCGGGGGTGGGGCGCCACTCAGCCCTCAACTCTTCGGGCGAGGACGAAGCGGTCCCGGTGGATAACCTCATCCGCCGCCTGGGGGAGGAGTTCCCGCACCTGCTCGGTCTTCAGGCCCAAGACGCGGGACAGCTCAGCGGCGGAGTACTCGACAATGCCCTTGCCGATCAGTGAGCCCTCGACGGTGACCTCGACCGCGTCGCCGGCATCGAAGCGCCCATCGAAGGCGACGATGCCCACCGCGAGCAAGCTGGATCCGCTCTCCCGCAGGACCCGGGCGGCGCCGGCATCGACGGCGAGCCGGCCGTGGGTTGGCTTGGCATATTTGAGCCAGAGCTTGAAGCTGGATGCCTTGCTGGGTTGGGCTGCAAATCGGGTTCCGATCGCCTCACCAACCGCGGCCGCACTCAGGGTGTCTTTCTCGGTGCCGTTGCAGATCGCGGCAGGGATGCCCGCCTCGCTCGCCATCTCAGCCGCCGCTACCTTGCTGCGCATTCCGCCCGAGCCAAACACCGAGGTGCGGTCACCGATCTGCAGGCCGGAGAGCTGGGAGAAATCCTCAACCTCGGCGATCAGCTCCGCATCGGGCTGAAGACGCGGATCGGCGCTGTGCAGGCCATCGGTATCGGTGAGCAGGACGAGCAGGCGGGCATCGAGCAGGATCGCCACCTGGGCGGCGAGAAAGTCGTTATCGCCGAAGCTGATCTCATCGGTCGCGGTGGTGTCGTTCTCATTGACCACCGGAACCACCCTCCACTCGATCAGCCGCCGCAGGGTCCGGCGGGCATTGAGGTAGTTGGTGCGGGCGGCGATATCCGCCGCGGTCAGCAGAACCTGGGCCGCCCGCGTCCCGTGCTCGGCCAGCCGGCTCTCATAGGCACGAAAGAGGTCGCCCTGGCCGACCGCCGAAGCGCCCTGCAGCTCATCCATCGCCCGCGGCCTCTCCGCCAGGCTGAGCAGGCGCATCCCGCGCGCGATTGCCCCCGAGGTCACCATCACCACCCGCTCGCCGCGCTGCTCGAGTCGCGCGACCTGCTCGCAAACGGAGTCCAGCACGTCCACGCGCAGCTCTCCGTCGTCGTCGGCGACGATGGAGGAGCCCAGCTTTACGACGAGGGTCATAGCGGCGGTTATATCTGGAGCTCGAACTCCTGGTCGCCAACGCGGATCTCATCACCCGTCTCAAAGCCCGCCCTCCTCAGCGCCGCGATCACGCCCATCTCCCCAAGTCGCTGCTCGAGATAGCCGAGGGCCTCCTCGTTTGAGAGATCGTGGCGCTCAAAGAGGAGCTCCACCCCGCGACCGGCGATCCGGAAAGCCCCGGCCCCCTCCGGCTCGATGCTGTAGCCCCCCTCTCCCGCTGGGCGGTAGACCCGATGCTCGGCCTCGAACTCGGCCGGGGACTCGCTGCGCGCCGTCTCGCCGGCGGGCCCCTTCGGTAAATCGGAGAAGATCCGCTGTCGCAGATCATCCAGCCCCTCACCGGTCGCCGAGGAAACGGCCAAAACGCCGAGCGCCCGACCCTCCAAGCGCCCGACCCACTCCGCAACGGCGCTTCCCACCGCCTCCTCCGCGAGCAGATCGCGCTTCGAGAGCACGACCAGCTCCGGCAGGAGATCGAGGCCGGCGCCATGGGAGGAGAGCTCGGCCCGCACCGCCTCATAGTTGGCCACCGGCTCCCCCTCAAGCGGTGCGATCTCGACCAGGTGAACCAGGATCGAGCAGCGCTCGACATGGGCCAGGAACTCGTGTCCCAGACCGGCGCCCTGCGCTGCGCCCTCGATCAGCCCGGGGATGTCGGCCAGCACCGCCTGGCGATCCTCGTTTTCGATCGTTCCCAGTACCGGCGATAGCGTCGTGAACGGGTAGTCAGCCACCTTCGGGGCGGCCCTGGTCAGTCGCCCCAGCAGCGAGGACTTGCCAGCATTGGGCAATCCGACCAACCCGACGTCGGCGAGCAACCTCAACCGCAGCTCGATCCAACCACCCTCCCCGCCGGTTCCCTTCTCGGCGAAGCGGGGCGCCTGCCGTGTCGCTGTCGCGAACCGCTTGTTCCCGTGCCCGCCGCGCCCTCCGCGGGCCAGCACCGCTCGCTGCCCGACGCCGACCAGATCCACCCTGCTGCCGTCCAACGCCAGCGCCTGGGTGCCGGGGGGCACAGCGATCAACCGATCCTCACCGCGAGCCCCGTGGCGGTTGGAACCCTCTCCATGGCGTCCCCGCCCGGCCCGAAAGTGCCTACTTCCCCGCAGCTGGGCAAGGTCCCTCCGCGAGGACTCACAGACCAGCACCACATCTCCACCGTGACCGCCATCGCCACCGTCGGGCCCCCCCTTGGGGACATGAGCCTCGCGCCGGAAGCTGACGCACCCGCTGCCTCCGGCTCCACCCTCGACCCAAATTTTCGCCCGGTCATACACGCCTAGAAAGGTAAAGGGACCGCGCCGCCCCAAGGCATCGCCGACAACCCTCCGTCGGGCAGCTGGCGATCACCCCTTCCCCGGCTGCGCGGGGCCGGGGAAGAAGGGGGGCCGGTTCTTAGCCCTGGTCCTGAAGGACGGAGATGGTCCGGCCCTTGCGCGAGGGCTTGAAGTCGACCGTCCCGGCCCGCGTGGCAAAGATCGTGTGATCGCGGCCAAGCCCAGTGCCGGCTCCGGACCAGAACCGGGTGCCGCGCTGGCGCACGATGATCTCCCCGCCCGAGACCCTCTGGCCGGCAAATACCTTGACCCCGAGCATGTTCGGGTTGGATTCGCGCCCATTGCGGCTGGAGCCAAGTCCCTTCTTATGAGCCATCGGCGTCCTCTTTCTTGGCGGCGGGTTTCTTTGCGGCGGGTTTCCCGGGGGCCGTCTTTTTCTCTTCGGGCTCTTTTTTTGCCGCCGTCCTGCGGGCCGCCTGCTTGATCTCTGTCACCTCGAGCTTGGTCAGCTCCGAGCGGTGCCCGGCGCGACGGCGGTAGCCCTTCTTCGGCTTGTATTTGAAGACCTTCACCTTCGGCCCGCGCAGATGCTCGGCGACCCTTGCCTCGACCGTGATCTTCTCCAATTCGCCCGGCTCGGCGATCAGGTCCTTGTCTCGGAAGAGCACGGCGCGGAGGGCGATCTTCTCGCCCTCCTTGGCGCTGAGGCGATCGACGAGGAGGGATGTGCCCTTCTCGACCTTGTACTGCTTACCGCCGCTTTCGACCACTGCGTACATGTTCAATCTTCCTTGCTGCCTTGGCTGGCGCGCGAACGGCCACGACCGCCCCTGCGGCCGCGGCTTTGACTGCGCGAAGCGTCGGAGTGTAGCTCGGAGCCCTCCTCCTCGGCCCCACCGGCGCCGTTGCTGGCCTGCAGCCCCGGCAGCGAGGCGACGGCCGAGGACCTTGCGACCTCCTCGATCCGCACCAGCTTCCGCTCGCCGACGAAGCGACCGCCGCCGCTGACGCTGACGATGTAGGAGTCGATCCGGGCAACCGCGTCGTCGGCGTTGTACATGTGCGGCTCATCGATCTTGACCAGCACCTCATCGCCGACCTTGAAAGGCAGCGCCCGCTCCTCGATCTCCTCGCGGCTGCCCGACTCGATCAGATCGAAGGTGTCGACCGGTAACGCGTCGCCGCCCTCGAAGTGAAACTGCTTGCCGGTCTGGGCCTCGAGCTCGGCCAGATCGCTTTCGGGATCGGTCAGCTCGCGCGCGACCTTCGGATTGACCCGCAGGAGGAAGGCCTGCGGCTGAGGGCGCTCGGCGGCGATGTCGCGCAGCTTGCGCAGCCCCTCCAACGCTACCGTCTCGGCGGAGAGGATCACCCCCTCCCCCTCGCAGGTCGGGCACGGGGCCGTGAGGATCTCCCGCACCCCGTCGGTCACGTTCTGGCGGGTCATCTCGACCAGTCCCAGGGGAGAAACCTCGACCACATAGCTCTTTGACTTGTCAGCGTCAAGCGATTTGCGCAACGTCTTCAGCACCTTGTCGCGGTTACGGGCGCGGGCCATATCGATGAAATCGATGACGATGATCCCGCCGATGTCGCGCAGCCGCAGCTGCCGCACCACCTCCTCGGCCGCCTCGGTATTGACCTTGGTGATCGTCTCCTCGAGTCCGCCTTTGCCACGTCCGGTGAAGCTGCCGCTGTTGACGTCGATCACGGTCAGCGCCTCGGCGTAATCGATGATCAGGTAGCCGCCCGAGGGCAGGTCAACGCGTCGATTCAGGGTCGAATCGATCTCCTTTTCAATCTCCCATTTCTCGAACAACGGCCTCTTTCCCTCATACAGCTCGACGCCGTCGACGAGCTCCGGCGCGGTGCGCTGGAAGAAGTTGGTGACCCGCTCGAACTGTTTCCGGGAGTCGATGATCGCTTTCTCGAAGTCACTGAGGAAAACATCGCGCAGGACCCGCACCGGCAGGTCCGCCTCCTGGAAGACCAGATTGGGGGCCTTGGTCTCTGCCGAGCGTCGCCCGAGAACGTGGTCGAGCTTGTGCAGGTAGTCGATCTCGCGGACGAAGTCAGATTTCTTTGCGCCGTGGGCTGCCGTGCGGACGATCAGCCCGCCTGGGCCCTTGTAGGTGCGGTCGACCATCTTGCGCAGACGGTCGCGCTCGGAATCGGTCAGCCGGCGACTCACCCCGACGCCGCTTCCCTGCGGCGCATAAACGAGGTAGCGACCGGCGATCGATACGTTCATCGAGAGCCGGGCACCCTTCGTCTTCAGCGGATCCTTGACCACCTGCACGACGATCTCCTGCCCCGGTTTGATCAGCTCGTTGATGCGGCGGCCGGTGCCCCTTCCGCGTTTGGGCGCCTGCTCACCGCCCGGGAGGACGATCTCGTCAACGTGGAGGAAGCCGTTGCGCTCGAGGCCGATGTCGACAAAGGCGGCCTCCATGCCGGGAAGGACGTTGTCGACCTTCCCCTTGTAGATGTTGCCGACGATAGAGCGCCGCCCGCGGCGCTCTATGTAGAGCTCGGCGACGTCGCGCTTTGCTCCTTTGGCCTTGGCCTCGAGGACGGCAACGCGGGTCTCGCCGCTGTCGGCGGAAACCAGGATTGTCTTGTTCATTTGATCAACTCAGTTCAGATAGGTACGCATTCACCCGGTCAACCCTCGTTGGATCACCAGGCGAACCTGCCCTTCTGGCTGAGTCGCGCTTGGATGTGGATGCTCTGGAGGATGCCAATCGCCAAGAACGTCGCGAGCACGGAGGATCCTCCGTAGCTCACCAGTGGCAGGGGAATCCCGGTGATCGGCATGATCCCGAGGTTCATCCCCACATTGACGAAGACCTGGAACAGCAACGAGACGGCGATACCGCCCGCCACCAGCGTTCCGTAGTAGTTCTTCGAGAGCGTCACGATCCGCAGCGCCCGCCAGATCAGCAGGGCGTATAGGGATAGGACGAACGCGGCTCCGAGAAATCCGTAGCGCTCGCCGATCACCGCAAAGATGAAATCGGTGCTGCGCTCTGGGACGAAGTCCAGCCGCGTTTGAGTCGCCTGATTGCCGCGCCCGGTTTTCTCCCCGGAGCCGATGGCAATCAGTGCTTGGTGCTGTTGGTAGCCGGCGTTGCGAGGGTTCTGGCTGGGATTCAGGAATGAGGTCAGCCTTTCCGCCTGGTAGCCCTTGAGCAGGGGGGTTCCCACTGCGGGGGCCACCACCATGACCAGGGTTATCAGGGCAACGAGGGCTCCGCCGATCACCGCGAAGTGCGTCCAACGGACGCCCCCGAAGTACATCACGGCGAGCGTTGCGACCGCGAACACCAGGGAGGTGCCGAGGTCGGGCTGCAGGAATACGAGTGCAGCCGGTGCCAGGCCTAGACAGAGGTAGCGCACCGTGCGCTGCCTCTCCGAACCGCGCCTGGCGCCATCGATAACGAACCCGGCAAGCGCAAGCACCAGCAGGAGCTTGCCGAGCTCAGATGGCTGAAAACTGAAGAAGGAGAGTTCGAAAGCACGCCGCGAGCCGCGCGCGGCGAACCCGAAGACGAAGATCAACGCGATGCTGACGCAGAGGAAGCTGTAGATCCCGACCCGCAGCTCGCGGAATCGCGAGTAATCGACGCGGGTGAGCGCCAGCATGCCGGCGATGCCGAGCACGCCGTAGACGATCTGGCGATCGACGTAGTAGTCGGGGTTGCCGGGAACGTCCTGGAGGGTGGCCTGGCCGAGGACGAAGACGCTGAAGGCGATCAGCCCGATCGCCGACAGCGCCAGCAGGGCGTCGATGTAGGGGAGCCCGAGCCGCTCGGCAATGCCGCGGCGGGCGATGAATGGCTCCGGGCGAGTCTGGCGCGCGCGGGTCGCGTACATCATCCCGGGCTTCCCCCATTGGGGCCGGCGGCGCCGGTCGTGTGCTTGCCGTAGTAGGCCTCGAGAATCTTGAGCGCGGCCGGCGCTGCCGATTCGGCTCCGAAGCCTCCTTCTTCGATCGTCACCGCCGTGACGATACGCGGATTCGGGTACGGGGACATGACGATGTACCAGGACTGATAGGGGTGCGGGGGCCGTTCCGCGGTCCCGGTCTTGCCTGCCACCGGGACGGGGAAATTACCGAAGACCGCATAAGAGGTGCCGCCGGAGCTCTGTGCCGCCTCGTGCATGCCTTCGAGGATCGCCGCCCGGTAGCTGGGGTTGACGTTGACGTGACGGCGCGGCGGCGGTTCGAATTCCCTCAGCACCCGGCCGGCGTCGTCATCGATCTGCATCCCCACGTGCGGGGTGACGACAGTGCCCCCGTTGGCGACCGTCGCGTAGGCGATCGCCATCTGCAGGGGGTTCGTCTGCAGGTACCCCTGGCCGGTCGCCAGCTGGATGTTGTCGCCGGGCGACCAGGGGCCTTCGACTTCCCCTCGCCGGTAGCGCCGGTCTATCAACTGCTTGCTGGGCAGCAGCCCGGCTTCCTGCTCGGGCAGGTCGATCCCGGTCGGCCGGCCGATGCCGAGCAGGTGGGCCCAGTGCTGAAGGGCCCCGGTGGTCCACATTCGGTATCCGAGGGTGTAGAAGAAGACGTCATCGGAGACCTTGATCGCCGGCACCAGCGTGAGTGCACCGTAGGCGGCGTTGCCTGAGTTATGGAAGCTCTCGGTGCCGACTGTGAGAGCGCCGTTGTCGACAATCGTCGTTTCCGGGGTGATCACGCCGCTGTTCAGCGCCGCCAT
Organism: Solirubrobacterales bacterium; assembly: GCA_049585815.1. Lineage (GTDB taxonomy): Bacteria > Actinomycetota > Thermoleophilia > Solirubrobacterales > 70-9 > DATLSM01. The sequence goes on along the minus strand of JBAVAR010000064.1, from coordinate 5,550 downwards.
CGCGGTGATCAGCTTGAAGGTCGAGCCGGTGGGATAGAGACCTTCGGTGGCGCGGTTGGTGAGCGGCGAGAGCGTGTTGCGATACAGGGCGTTTACCTGTGCCTGGGTCAGGGGCTTGGTGAACACACTCGGGTCAAAGGTCGGGTAGGAGCCGAGGGCGAGGATCTGGCCGTTGTGCACGTTCATCGTCAGGAAGGCGCCCGGCAGACCGCGCGAGGCGAGTGCCTGTTCGCCGGCTTCCTGCACGCTGGAATTGAGCGAGAGTTTGAGGCTGTCGCCCGGCACGGGTGGCTTGGAAACGAGCTGGCCCCCGGGGGTCGGCTCCCCCAGCGCGTTGACCTGGATCCGGGTCAGGCCCGGCTTGCCGCGGAGATAGCGGTCATAGGTCTGCTCGACCCCGCCCTTGCCGATCTCATCACCCGGCTGCAGGTTGCGGTAGCGGGCTTCCTTCAGCTCTTCTTCGTTGATCTCGCCGACGGTGCCCAGCACGTGCGCGGCAAGGGTCCCGTGCGGGTAGTTGCGGACGAAGACGCGCTGCACCTGTACCCCGGGGAAGCGGGCCTGGTTTTCCTGCAGGTAATAGACCAGGTCATAGCTGACGTTGCGGCGCAGGGTGATCGGGGCGCCGGCGGCCACCGCCAGCTGTTGGTGCATCGTGACGCGCACCTGGTGCGCTGACATGTGGGCCAGCGCACCGAGGCGGGCCAGCTCCGCTCGGCGCCGGCGCGGCTGGGAGAGGAGCTTCTGCGGGTTGACCTGGAGCGCCAGACTGGTGCGATTTTCGACCAGCACCTTGCCGTTGCGAGCAAGGATTTTGCCACGGGGAGCTTCGACCCGAAACTCGCGGGTGCGGTTGTTGTTCGCCTCTTCCAGGTACTTCTTGCCTGAGAGCACCTGGAGATCCCAGAGGCGGAAGAAGAGCACCGCGAAGAGCGCCACGGCGACGCCGACGACTACGGCGATTCGCAGCGCCAGCCCGTTGCGCATCTGCGGACGGCGGTCTTCGGAGCGAAGGTACATCGCCCTCAGGCTCCCAGCACGGTCGGCTGCTTGCGCCGCGGGACGGTCGGATCCTCGACCAGCGCGGGCCGCAGGGCGCGGCGCACCCCGAGGTAAATCGGCCAGCCGAGGAAGAAGGCAAAGATGCTTTGGATCAGCATTTCCCGCACGACCTGGACGCTGACCGTGGCGTCAAACCCCAGCGTGAGCTGCAGCGCCCCGAAGCCCAACTCGGCGACCAGGGTGAGCCCCATGCAGAGCAGTGGCGCGACCAGCGGACTGTGAATCTCGAATCGCTCACGGAAAAGGCCGGCGAGGTAGCCGACGCCAAGCAAGACCAGGGAGCTGGCGCCGAGCGGCTCGACCAGGAGGCAGTCGATCAGGAAGCCAATCGAGAAGCCGGTGACGACCCCGGTCATCGAGCCGCCGAGCAGGCCAAAGGAGACGACCAGCGACGGCAGGATGTCGGCGCTGGTGTGCAGCAGCGCGACCCGCGAGAAGAAGGAGAGCTGCAGGAGCACACCGACGATCACGATGGCGATGATGCGCAGGAGGATTTTCGGGGTGATGATCATCCGCGCCATCCCCCGGTCAGCACCTGCACGGTTTCGAGGTCGCGGAGGTCGGCGTAGGGGCGCACGTGGACCTGCTGGTTGGCCTCCTGTTCGACGATCGATGTCTGGGTGACTTCCCCGACCGGGAGCCCTGGCGGGAACAGCGAGGCGAGCCCCTGGGCTCGCCAGCCGGCCGTGACTACCGCCTCTCCCCGGTGAACGAGTCTGTTTGAGTCGATGAAGTCGAGGGTCAGTTCGCCCGGTTCGCCGACCTCGGCGCGGGCCACGCCCTCCACCCCCTGCGGCACGACTTTGGCGGAGACGGCGCTTGAGTGGTCGGAAATCAGGGTCACCTGAGCCGACCCACCGGTCACCGCGGCCACCCGTCCGACCAGCCCGTCCCCGTCGATCACCGGATCGTTGACGGCGACCCGATCGCCGCTGCCGACGTCGATCGTTACGGTCGAGTACCAGACGGTCGGCGAACGGGCGATGACCTGAGCGCTGATCGGCCTGTAGGCGCCCGGGAGGATCCTGCGGTCGAGTCCGAGCAGCTTGCGCAACTGGGCATTCTGGGCCCGTGCAGCCTGGCCCGCGACAGCCTGGGTGCGGGCCCTCTCCAGCTCGGCCTCAAGCCGACTGTTGAGACCGCGGGCGTCGAAGGTGGCGTCGAACCAGTTGACCAGGTCGCGGGCGGGCTTAAGCCCGCGGTTGGCGACTTCCTGCAGCGGGCTGAAGATCGTGCTGACCACGCGCTGCACCCCATCGGAGCCCTGTCCGTAGGTGACCGTCAGCAGCGCGAAGGAGCCGATGATCAAAAGTGCGAGCACCGCCCTACGGCGGCGTACTTGCTTTCGGTACACGATGAGGGCCTAAGTTTGGGGCTTTAGATGAGCGGCAGCTAAGCAAAGCGCCGCGCTCCGGAATTGTTCTTGCTGGCGCGGTGAATCGTCTCGAACTCCTCAAGTGAAATCCCCGATCCAACAGCGACACAGGTCAACGGCGACTCTGCCAGCTGACAGGGCATCTGGCACTCGTCGCGCAGGCGCTGCTCCAGTCCTTGCAAAAGGGCACCTCCCCCGGCGAGGGTGATGCCCCGGTCCATGATGTCGCCGGCCAGCTCCGGCGGGGTGCGATCGAGGGTGTCCTTGACGGCATCGACGATGTGGCCAACCGTCTCATCGAGCGCCTCGCGGATCTCCTCGGAGCCGAGGGTGATCGTCTTCGGCAGGCCGGAGACGAGGTCGCGGCCGCGGATCTCGACGCGGACCTCCTCGGGAAGTGGCGAGGCCGAGCCCGCCTCCAGCTTCACCTCCTCGGCCGTCTGGGTGCCGATCGCCAACTTGTACTCATGCTTGCAGTGACCGATGATCGCGTCGTCGAGCTCATCTCCGCCAACCCGGATCGACTGCGAAACGACGATCCCGCCGAGCGAGATCACCGCGACCTCGGTGGTGCCGCCGCCGATGTCGACGATCATCGAACCGGTTGGCTCACCGACCGGTAGCCCGGCGCCAATCGCCGCCGCCATCGGCTCCTCGATCAGGTAGGCGTGGCGGGCGCCGGCCGAAAGACAGGCCTCCTCGACCGCGCGCTTCTCGACCCCCGTCACCCCGGACGGCACGCAGACGACTACACGCGGGTGGGCGAAGCGATTCGAATGCACCTTCTTGATGAAGTGGCGCAGCATCTGCTCGGTGACGTCAAAGTCGGCGATGACGCCGTCCTTGAGCGGGCGAATCGCGGTGATCGTTCCGGGAGTCCTGCCCAGCATCCGCTTTGCCTCGACGCCAACCGCGTGGACCTGCCCATTGCGCGAATCGATCGCCACCACCGAGGGCTCCGAGAGCACGATTCCACGACCGCGCACGTAGACGAGCGTGTTGGCGGTACCGAGGTCTACCGCCATGTCGCGGCCACCTAGTCCGGTCAGATAGCTGAATAAACCCATGCGGAAATAGCGTGCTTTCGGGGCGCATCATCCCAGAAGGGCGAGCCGGGCCTCGACTCGCGCTCAGGCGCGGGCGAATAACTGCGGCGCGAACTCCGCCAGCAGCCCGACCGGAAGACCGACGACGTTGGAGACGCTCCCCTCAATCCGCTCGACCAGGGTCGAGCCGAGGGTCTGGATCGCATAGCCGCCGGATCGTCCCCGCCACTCACCAAACCCCACGTAGCGCTCGACCTCCCCCTCCCCCAACTCCCTGAAGACGACCGTGGTCCGTTCAAGGCCACTGCGCTCCTCCCCGTCGCTGAGCACCACGAGGGCACTCAGCACCTGATGGGCACGGCCCGAGAGCAGCTCCAGGTACTGGCGTGCCTGTTCTCGGTCCCCCGGCTTTCCCAGGGCCCGCCCGTCGATAACCACATCGGTGTCGCAGGCAATCACCAGCCCGTCGGGCTGCACCGCGCCGGCCTTCATCCGAGCGTTTGTGAGCACCTCCACCTCGGGATCGCCGCCACAGAGCTCCTCAACCCCCGGAACGACGGCCTCGAACTCGATTCCCAACCCGTGAAGCAGATCACTCCTCTGCGGAGAGCCGGATGCCAGGATGACGCTACTCACCTGCGCTGCCCGGCCCACCCACTACGCCAACTCGGGAAACCAGATCTCGATCTCGCGCTCGGCCGACTCCTCGGAGTCTGAGCCGTGGACCATGTTGAAGGTGACCTCAAGGGCAAAGTCGCCGCGGATCGAGCCGGGCGCCGCCTCGACCGGGTTGGTCGCACCGATCAGCTGACGGGCGGCGGCGACCGCGTCGTGGCCCTCCAGGACCATCGCAACCAGCGTGCCACCGGTGATGAAGGAGACCAGCTCGCCAAAGAAGGGCTTCTCGCTGTGCTCGGCGTAGTGCCTGTTGGCGATCGGCTCATCGGCCCGCATCGTCTTCAACGCGGCGATGCGAAGGCCCTTGCGCTCGAAGCGGGCGATCACCTCCCCGGTCAGAGCACGCTCGAAGGCGTCAGGCTTGACGAGGATCAGGGTCCGGCTCACGGCTGGGGCTCCTTTGCTGTCGTTTGGGGCTTGCTGCCTCTTTGGAGACAGCGCGCGTGGCCGGCTCTTTATCGGTGGCAGCCGTGCCTTTCTTGCGGGCGACCGGCTGGCGTTTGGGCGCAGTTCGCTCTTCGCCCGGCGCTCGCTCCTCGCGACGGGACTGGCCCCCTGGGTCCGGCGCGCCACGGTCCTCGCGCGGCGCCGCTTTGCGCTCCTCCCCCCTCCGCGTCCGGGTCTCGCGCGCCTGCAGGACGGCCTCACAATAGGGGCAGACCTTCCAGCTGGGAGCGACCGGCCTGCTGCAGCTAGGGCAGGGGTCCTTGAGGCGGTGCCGGCAGTTGGGGCAGCGCAGGAAGTTCTTTTCGACCGGATATTCGCATTTGGGGCAGGAGGACTCGGTCAGCTGGCGGACCCGCATCTCGGCGGCCTTGATCTCGAGCTCACGCTCGCGGGCGTCCTCGAGGAACTCCGGCGGGCGGACGATCGCATAGACGGCGGTACCGACGTAGGGAAAGAAGGAGGCGATCGTCGCGCAGGCGACCAGGAAGGGATCAGAGAGCCGACGCCTGGCGTCCAGATAGGTGTAGACGATCAGAGCCAGCCAAACAACGACGAAAATCAGCACAAGCAGGGAAACGGCCAAGTTGAGGCCGCTGTTGCTGATGCCGAAGATCGCTAGTGACATGGCTGGTTAGGGCGCCGCGGAGGGAAGGCGGCAGTCTACTTCGCCACAGCGCTCTCGAACCCTGTGCGAGGGCCGCTCACAGGAAAAGCCTGCCGAATAGGTACCCGATGCCAAAGAAGAGGAGGATCACTACGGCGACCACGGCGGCGACCAGAGCCATCATCGACAGCAGTTCGGAACCGGCGCTGCGATCCATCGAGCAATCCTCGCACAGTCACTGCGGTTCCGGCCGATCCTTCAGGCCCTCGGCGCTTGGCTGAGGGCGTTGCGGGCAGCCGCCAACACATAGTTTGAACCGGTGACCAGGAGCGTCCCGC
>JBAVAR010000063.1:0-49299 GCA_049585815.1 Solirubrobacterales bacterium | reverse complement strand
GAGCGCCTCCGCGCGGAGGCGCTCTCCGGTGGAGACGCCTACCTGACGGCGACGATCCAGGAGACGCTGCGACTGCGCCCGGTGATCGTGCTGGTCATTCGCCGGTTGACCGAGCCGGCCGAGATCGGCGGCTATGAGCTGCCGGCCGGCGCCTCGGTTACCCCCTGCATCCACCTCGTGCACCGCAACCCCGAGATCTATCCCGAGCCCGACCGCTTCCTCCCCGAGCGCTTTCTCGACAATCCGCCCGGCACCTACACCTGGATTCCCTTCGGCGGCGGCGTTCGCCGCTGCCTCGGCGCTTCCTTTGCCCAGTTCGAGATGGCGGTGGTCCTCAGGGAGCTGGTCCGCCGCCGTGAGGTGCGTCCGGCAAGACCCGAGTCTGAGCGGGTCTTTCGCCGTGCCATCACCGAGACCCCGCGCCACGACGCGGAGGTGATCCTCAACTAAGCGGGGCGGTGGGCCTCAGCAGCGGCGCCCACTGGGCCAGTCGGGACCGGGCTGCAGGCGTCGCAGCGGTCTGGCGCCAAGCGAGTCGAGGAAGCGCGCCATCTCCCTGCCCGAGTTCGTTTCCATGCCCTCCCGGTAGCAGGGAAAGGCACGGGGCTGGCCGGCCGGCGTCGCCCATCCCCACTCGGTCCAGGGATAACCGGGTAGCGCGGTCGCGATCCGCTGGCCGGCCGCAACCGTCGCTCCCTCCGGCGCCAGGTTCGCCAGGTGCTCGGCGACGTAGATGATCTCTCCGGCGTGGCTGCCGTCAAGGAGGCGATACCAGAGGAAGCTCCCTCCGGGCCAGCCCGAGCGAGTTGAGGAGCCGATGATCTTTGCGTCCCCGATCGCAACCACGGGCTCGCGTCGGATCGGCACGTAGTCCACGCCCATATCGGTGCGGCTGACGCTCCAGCCCCCCGCCGCGAACGGGTCGACGTAGTGGTTGTCTGGCACCAGCTTTGGTTCGGATCCGGGAGGAGCGGCGCCCCCCGGGGCCGCGGCAAGCGCCGCGGACGCGCCGAGCCCCACGGTGAGGATGAGGCCGATGACCCCAATCGTCGCCTTCAGCTTGTGCGTGGGCGTTCGCAAACCAGCCTCCTTCGTCGGCCTGCGGGGTTAGCTGTCGGGCTGGCGCTAAAGGAGCCTGCGCCCCCACGTATGGGTTCGCCCCAAAATCTCTGGTTCCCCCGCTCCCGAGCCACAGCCCGGGATTCGGCATTACCGGTGAATCAAGCGGTGCAGTGTAGCGACGTTTTGCGGCGCTCAGCCGCAGCCGGTGTTGTTGCCACAGCTGCTGCAGGTGTAACAGGAGCCCGTGCGCTGCATCATGCCGCCGCATTGCTCGCAGGCGGGTCCGAGATCGAGGCCGGACATTTTGGCCGGCACCACGGGGGGACTTTCGGTGAATGCCTTGGCAGCGGGAAGAGCCTCTCCGGTGGCGGCCTTCGCCCGCGCGCCCGCGCGGCCGTTGCCGTTGCCGGGCATGGCGTGGCCATTGGCCGGGCCGGCGGTGTCGCCGGTTGCAATCCCGAGACCGAGCTGAGCCGTCTCGGCGCTCTGTTTGGCGCGCACCTCTGTGGTCATGATCCCGAGTTCCTCCAGCGTTTCGGTGTCCTCGATGAAGCGGCTCGCGACCCAGCGCATGATGTAGTCGGGAAGCGATTTGGCGAAGGGGATCTCCGGGTTACCGGTGATCCCCTCCGGCTCGAAGCGCATGTAGCTGAACTTGCGCACGAAATCTTCAAGCGGGACGCCGTACTGGAGCCCGAGCGAGATCGCCGTGGCGAAGGCGTTCATCAGCCCCCGCATCGTCGAGCCCTCCTTGCCGATATCGGTGAGGAAGATCTCCCCGACCGAGCCATCCTCATACTTACCGGCGGTGATGTAGCCCTCGTGGCCGGCGATCGAGAACTTGTGAGTGATCGATTCGCGCTCCCCCGGCATCCGCTTGCGCTCTGGCGCCGCGACCACGACCGCCGCCCCGGCTTCCTTATCGTCTTGGGCGTCGGTGCGCAGCGCCTGCGCGGTCTTCGACCCGTCGCGGTAGATCGCCAGTGCCTTCAAGCCACCCTTCCAGCCGCGCGTGTAGGCGTCGGCGATGTCCTCGATCGTCGCTGACTGGGGCAGGTTGACCGTCTTTGAGATCGCACCGGAGATGAACGGCTGGGTCGCGGCCATCATGTCGATGTGGCCGGTGTGGGAGATCGCCCGCTCGCCCACCGCGACGTCGAAGATCGGCAGGTGCTCGTCCTTTAGCCCGGGGGAACCGACGATCGTGCCCTGCTCCGCGATGAAGGCATCGATCTGGTCGACCTCGGCCTCGGAGTAGCCGAGGGTGTGCAGTGCCAGTGGCACCGAACGGTTGACGATCGTCATCTGGCCGCCGCCGACCAGCTCCTTGAACTTGACCAGGGAGAAGTCCGGCTCGATCCCGGTCGTATCGCAGTCCATCAGGAAGCTGATCGTCCCGGTCGGCGCCAGCACCGTCGCCTGGGCATTGCGGTAGCCGTGCTCCTCGCCCAGCTCGACCGCCTCCTCCCAGGCTCGCTGAGCGGCCTCCAGCAGCTCGCCCCTAATCCCGGTTGGGTCGATGTCGTGTGAGGCGTCGCGGTGCATCCGCATCACCCCGTTGTGGGGGTCACGGTTGCGCGCGTACTCCTCGTAGGGTCCGGTCGCCGCGGCGGCGATCAGCGCCGACTGGCGGTAGGCACGCCCGGTCATCAGCGCGGTGATTGCCGCGGCGACGTTGCGGCCCGCGTCGGAGTCGTAGGGAAGCCCGTCGGACATCAACAGTGCCCCGAGGTTGGCGTAGCCGAGCCCGAGCTGGCGGAAGCGGTTGGCGTTGGCGCCGATCTCCTCGGTCGGGTAGCTGGAGAACCCAACAACTATCTCCTGCGCCAGGAAGACGATGTCAATCGCGTGGGCAAAGTCCTCAACGTCGAAGCTGCCGTCCTCGCGACGGAACCTCATCAGGTTGAGAGAGGCGAGGTTGCAGGCCGAGTCATCGACGTGCATGTACTCCGAGCAGGGGTTGGACGCATTGATCCGCCCCGACTCTGGGCAGGTGTGCCAGCGGTTGATCGTTGTGTCGTACTGGACGCCCGGATCGGCGCAGCGCCAGGCTGCGTCTGAGATCTGGTTCATCAGGTCGCGGGCCTCAAGGGTCTTCACCGGCTTGCCGGTGACGCGGGCGGTCAGGGGCCAATCCCCGCCCTCCTCAACGGCCTCCATGAACTGATCGGTCACCCGGACCGAGTTGTTGGCGTTTTGGTATTGGATCGAGGTGAAGCCCTCGCCGTCGATCGACATGTCGAAGCCGGCGTCGCGCAGCGCCCCGGCCTTCTCCTCCTCTTTTGCCTTGCACCAGACGAAGTGCTCGATGTCGGGATGGTCAACGTCGAGGACGACCATCTTCGCCGCCCGCCGCGTCTTGCCGCCGGACTTGATCGTTCCCGCCCAGGCATCGGCACCGCGCATGAAGCTGACCGGACCGCTGGCGGTGCCACCCTTCTTCAACGGCTCCATCGAGCCGCGGATGTTGGAGAGGTTGATTCCTGAGCCGGACCCGCCGCGGAAGATCTTCCCCTCCTTGGTGTTCCAGTCGAGGATCGACTCCATCGTGTCCTCGACGCTGAGGATGAAGCAGGCTGAGCATTGCGGCTTCTCCTCAAATCCGACGTTGAACCAGACCGGCGAGTTGAAGGCCGCCTTCTGGTTAAGCAAGATCGAGGTCAGCTCCGCCTCGAAGGTGGCGGCGTCCTCGGTCGAGGCGAAGTAGCCGCCCTCGCGCCCCCAACCCGAGATCGTCCCCGCGACCCGTCCGATCATCTGTTTGACCGAGTTCTCGCGCTGCTCGCTGCCCAGCTGCCCGCGAAAGTACTTCTGGGAGACGATGTTCGTCGCGTTCTGCGACCAGCTCTTCGGGAACTCGACCCCGCGCTGTGAGAACGCCGGGTTCTCGGGATTTCCGATCACCGCATCGCGAATCTCCCACTCGACTTCGTCGAAGGGATGGGTCCCGGCAGTCGAGAATCGCCGCTCGATCGAGAGGCCCTGCAGACCGTTTTTAGGAGTGCCGGTGGCGGTCTTGGACATCAAACTTCTCCTCTCGCAGCGACTTTCGGGGGTAACTGCGCAGGATCGTCATCTAGTCGGACGGACTTTGTCGTTGCTGAATCCGCAAACGCCGCGTATTTCGCGCCGATCTCCCTCTATGGTGACAAGACGATGATGCGGGCGAAGGCTGCCGAGACGGCGGAATCTGCAAGGGAAGTTGCAAGCGAGGCGATTGCGGCGGTCAAGCCGAAGCTGCGCGGCGTCTCCCACATGTGGGCGTTCTTTGTCTCCCTCTTTCTCGGCGCGGCGCTGATCTTCGCCGCGAAGACGCCACGGGCAACCCTTGCGGTTGCGATCTACGCGGTGAGCCTCTCGGCACTGCTGGGTACCAGCGCCCTCTATCACCGGGTGGATTGGAAGCGCCCCAACGTGCGCCGCTGGATGCGCCGGCTTGATCACTCGATGATCTTCTTCTTGATCGCCGGCACCTACACGCCGTTTGCCCTGCTTGTCCTTCACGGCCCGCTTGCTGCCGCGATCCTCGTCGTCGTCTGGATCGGCGCCATCGCCGGCGCCGCGGTGGAGATGGTCTGGATCGATCATCCGAAATGGGTCGCGGCGCTGATCTACATGTCGCTCGGCTGGGTCGCCGCCGTCGCCTTCCCCGAGTTGTGGTCTGACATGGGGGTGGCCGGGACGCTCCTGGTCGCCGCCGGCGGTCTCCTCTACACCGCCGGCGCCGTCGTCTACGCGACCCAGCGACCCGACCCCAACCCGCGCGTCTTCGGCTACCACGAGGTTTTCCACGCCCTGGTGATCGCCGCCGCCGCCGCCCATTTCGCCGCCGTCGCCTTCTTTGCCCTTCCAGCGGCGTAGGAAGCTAGGCCGCCGCCGCCAACCGCACCTCAACCTGGGCGGTGCTGATCAACTCGCCGAGGATCTCCTTGAGCTGAGCGGCCTGCCGAGGCGCAAGCTCGAGGCGCCCGTCCACGAGCTGCTCGTGGGCCTGGGCTACCGGCAGCTCGGCCTCGACCACCCGACCGCCCATCGCCGCCAGCACCTTGCGCAGCTCGGCCTGCGCCCAGACCGCCCCGAACATGCTCTTCGAGGCGCCGATCGCGGCCGCCGGCTTGCCATTTAGGGCGCTCTGTCCCGCCGGGCGCGAGGCCCAATCGAGGGCGTTCTTGAGCTGTCCGGGGAGCGAGTGGTTGTACTCGGGGGTCGCGACCAGGACGGCGTCCGCAGCGCGGATCGCCTCACGCAGCTCCCGCACCGCGCCGGGGACCGGACTGGACTCGGCATCCTCGCTGTAGGGCGGGATCTCAGCCAGGCGCTCGAAGGTCTGCAGCTCCGCCTCCGCGGGCAGCCGTTCAGAGGCTGCCCGCAGCAGGGCCGAGTTGAGCGAGTCCCGGCGCAGGCTGCCGGATATGCCAAGGACCCGCATCCCTACTCAGCCTCCGCAACCAGCTCCAGCTCGACCGCGATGCTCACCTCATACTCGAGCACCTGTCCGCCGCTTGGCAGGTCCGCGTTCCAGTCCAGGCCGAAGTCACGGCGATCGACCGCTGCCTCCAGGGAGAGCCCGACTCGGGCGCCACCGCCGAGGTCCGCGCCGAGATGTCCGAATCGGCCGCTTGCCTCCACCTCGTGCCGCTGTCCCTTGATCTCCAACTCACCGCGCAGCCGTAGAGAACCGTCCTCGGCTACGTCGAGCTCGCTCGAGGTGAAGCGCAGCCGCGGGTGGCGGTCCGCGTCAAAGAAATCGGGAGAGAGGAGGTGGCCCTTCAGCTGCTCCTCGGAGACATCGATGCTCGCCACCTCGACGCTGCCCTCCAGCTGCGGCTGCGCACCGCCGGCCAGGCGCGCCTGGTAGGAGTCGAAGCTGCTGCGGAAGGCAGAGACTCCGTTGTGGATTACCGCGAAGCCGATCGAGGAGTGGATCGGATCCACGGACCAGCTGCCGTTCGGGATCTGCTGTGTGACCGTCTGAGTGCTCATTTTGATTCCTTCCTGATGTTAATTGCCGGATAAATGGTTGACGCGACAAAAATCATAACAGAAAAGATTGTTGAGTCAACTATTGTTCAGACAACGTTCGTCTGCGATGATGTGGGCATGATTGAGCGAGCGACAGTGCTGCCGAGCCCTCGGCACAACGACGCCGTTTCGGCTGCGAGCCCCCACGGCGAAGCGTGGGGGGCGCTGGCCCGCACCCACGCAGCGGTTTCCCAACGCCTCCAGGATGCGCTCGCGCAGGCCGACTTCCCGCCGCTTCCCTGGTATGAGGTGCTCGCCACCGTCGCCGAGGCGGCCGAGGAGCGAATGCGGATGGGCGATCTCGCCGAGGCCCTGGTGATAACCCGCGGCGGACTCACCAAGCTGGTCGACCGCCTGGTCAACGCCGGGCTGCTCGAGCGGACCCTCTGCGAGAGCGACCGCCGGGTCAGTTACGCAACACTGATGCCCGCCGGGCGTGAGCTGCTCGACGAGATGCGCCCGGTCGTGGTCGCTGAGCTGAGGGTCGCCTTCTCCGCCAAGCTCACCGTCGCCGATGCTAGGAATCTGCGGGACACCCTCAACCGGGTCCGCTCCTCAGCCTGCGGCGCCGATTGATCGGAAGATCAGGCGAGGGCGGCGGCCGCGCGCTCCTTGGCCGACTCGACCAGCGCCAGCACGGTGGACTCCTCTCCCGCGCGTAGCAATGCCACCGGGTCTGGCTCGCCGTTGACAATCTCCTCGAAGAACACCTTGCGGTCCTGGTAGGTGGGCAGCGTCCCCTTCGCCCAGCCGCGGGCGTCGTTGAGGATCACCGCCAGCCGCGCGTACTCCTCGCCGAAAAGCTCGCCGACCTCGCGTTTCATCCGTTTCGCGAGAGCAGGGGAGGCGCCGGCGGTGGAGATCGCGATCGCCAGCGGCCCGCTGCGCACGATCGCCGGCAGGATGAAATTGCAAAGCGGCGGAACATCGACCACGTTGACCAGCATCGCCCGCCGCTCGGCGTCCTCATAGACGGAGATGTTGACCTCGCTGTCGTCGGTCGCGGCGATCACCATGAAGGCGCCAACGAGGTCGCCGGCGCCCCCGTAGTGGCGTTTTTCCCACTCGATCGAGCCCTCCGCCGCCAGGGCCTCCAGTTCGGGGTGGGCGACCGGGGCGATCAGCGTCACCTCCCCGTCGCAAGCGAGCAGGCCCTCGACCTTCTCCAGTCCGACCTCCCCGCCGCCGATCACAAGGCAGCGGCGCCCCTGCAGCTTCAGACAGGCGATGTAGAAGGGCGTCTCCAGCATGTGCCGCACGCATGACTGGTCGCAGATCCCCTTCCGCAACTGGCAGACGCACTCCTTGCCCGCGTAGGCTTGAGCCGGCATTGCTCGAAGGTTAGAGGGAGTCCAGTGTGAGGCGCAGGCCCTCTTTGAGGCCAACCGCCGCCCGCCACCCCAGTTGGTCCTCGGCGCGGGACGGGTCGATCGCGATTCGCCCCACCTCTCCGGCGCGGGGCGGTGCGAACTGTGGCTCAAAGCCCTCTGCGCCGCCAAGCTCAGCCAGCATCTGGACCAGGACCAGCACATCGGTCTCGATCCCGGTGCCGACGTTGATCGGGCCACTCGCCTGTCCACCCGCGGCCGCCAGCGCCGCGGCAACCACATCGCCCACATATATGTAGTCGCGGGTCTGGGTGCCGTCACCAAAGATGGTCGGGCTCTCGCCGGCGCGCAGCTTGCCGCAGAAGATCGCGATTACCCCCGCCTCGCCGAGAGGGTCCTGGCGCGGTCCGTAGACATTGCCCAACCGCAGCGCAACGCTGGAGAGTCCATAGACCCGGTGATAGAGGGCCAGGTAGCCCTCGGCGGCAAACTTGCTCTGTCCATAGGGGGACAACGGCTCGACCGCAGAACCCTCGCCCAAGGGCAGCTCCTTGCCCTCCCCCTCGCCGTAGATCGCCCCGCCGGTGGATACGAAGACAAAGCGCTCAATGCTTCCAAGGCGCGCTGCCTCCAGCAGATTCGCGGTGCCGCCGATGTTGACCGCGGCGTCGAAGGCGGGGTCGGCGATCGACTTGCGCACGTCGATCTGCGCCGCCAGATGGAAGATCGTCTGCGGCCGTGCCGCCTGCACCTCCCGCGCCACCCCCGCGGCGTCGCGGACATCCATCTCGACCAACCGCGCACCCGCCGCCAAAGCCGCGGCGAGATTCTCCCGCCGTCCGGTTGAGAGGTCATCGAGCACCGTCACCTGATCGCCACGCGCCAGCAGTGCGTCGACCAGGTTGGACCCGATGAAACCCGCTCCGCCTGTCACAAGAGACCTCATTCAGACGCCGATCCTAGGGAGATCGATGAGGGCGAGTCCGGCGGGGCGGGCGAGAGCCCCTGCTACCCTCGCCGGCCGATGCGTCTCATCGTCACCGAGAAGAACAACAGCGCCAAGAAAATTGCCGAGATCCTCGGCGCCGGCAACGGCGGTCCGGCCACCGACAAGACCTTCAAAGTCCCCTATTACACCTGGACGGACGCCGACGGCGACCACATGTCGATCGGCCTCAAGGGACACGTGCTCGGCCCCGCCTTCCCCGAGGGTTACTCGAACTGGCAGAAGACCGACCTCCACGACCTGATCGACGCCGAGTTGATCAAGGAGCCGACCGACAAAAACGTCGTCAAGGCGATCAAGAAAGTGGCGAAGGAGGCCGACGACCTGGTGATCGCCACCGACTTCGACCGCGAGGGTGAGCTGATCGGGCTTGAGGCACTGGAGGAGATGCTCGACGCCAACCCGGCTCTGGGCGCTCCCCAGGCCGCCCGCGAGGGCACGCTCCAGATCAAGCGCGCCCGCTACTCCGCTCTGACCAAGGAGGAGATCGAGCGCGCCTTCGATGAGCTCGATGAGCTCTCCTACCCACTCGCCAACGCGGGTGCCGCCCGTCAGGACATCGATCTGCTCTGGGGCGCAACGCTGACCCGCGCCGTTTCGCTCGCCACCCGTCGCTTTGGTTCAAACTTCCTCTCCGTTGGCCGGGTGCAGAGCCCGACGCTGGGGCTGATCGTCGAGCGCGAGATGGAGCGCCGGGCCCACATCGCCAAACCGTTCTGGGAGCTTTTCGCCAGGTTCCAGCATCCCGACGGGGCCTTCGACGCTCACCACACCGTCGACAAATTCTGGGAGCGGACGGAGGTTGACGCCGCCCTTAAGGGGACAAGCTCGCCGGGCACGGTGAAGGCGGTGACGGCGCGCAAGAACACCCGCAAGCCGCCGACCCCCTACAACACCACCGCCTTCAGCACCGACGCCTCCAGTCGCCTTGGCATCACCCCCGCAAGCGCAATGCGGATCGCCGAGGACCTCTATATGGACGGCTTCATCTCCTACCCGCGCACCGATAACACGGTCTACCCGTCCTCGCTGCCGGTCCGCGAGCTGGTCTCCTCGCTGGTGCGGATCAAGGAGTTCTCCGCCGCGGCCGGCCTGCTGGACGACGAGCTGAGGGCAACCCGCGGCAAGAAAGAGACAACCGACCACCCGCCGATCTACCCGACCCAGGCGATACATCCCGGCGCACTCGAGGGCTCCAAGCGGCGCGTTTACGAGCTGGTGGTTCGCCGTTTTCTCGCCACCTTCAGCCCGCCGATGATCACCGAGTCCACCCGCGCCGATATCGAGGCCGGCTCGGAGATCTACTTCGTCCGCGGCTCAGTCCTCGTCGACCCCGGCTACGCCGGCATCTACACCTACGCCCGCTCCGCCGATGAGGAGATCCCGGCCCTGGCGGAGGGCCAGCTGCTCGAGCTCGACGGGGAGCCCTGGATCGTCGATAAGGAGACCCAGCCCCCCTCGCGGATTTCCCAGGCCAAGCTGATCGAGATGATGGAGGAGCGCGGCCTTGGCACCAAAGCCACCCGCGCCGACATCATTCAGAAGCTCTTTGACCGGGGCTATGTCTATGGCAACCCGCCGATTCCCTCCGAGACTGGGATCGCCCTCTACCAGGCCTTCAAGAGCTATGTGCCGGCGATGGCGACGCCGGAGATGACCTCCCAGCTGGAGGCCGAGATGGATCGCATCGCTGCCGGGGACATGACCAAAAGCGCCGTTGTCGGCGACAGCCGCGAGCTCCTCCACAAGACCTGGACGGAGATCGACGGCAGCCGTGAGGACCTGGCCAAGGTCGTCTGGAAGGGAATGGATGAGGACCGCATCCTCGGTCCATGCAAGGTATGCGAGGAGGCCGGGCGGACCAAGGAGGATGGCTCGCCCAACATGCTGCGCATCATCCGTGCCAAAAAATCGGGCAAACGCTTCGTCGGTTGCACCGGCTGGAGCGCCGAGGACCCCGAGTCCTGCGACCAGACCTTCCCACTGCCCCAGCGTGGCGATGTCTTCCGGCTGGAGGAGCGCTGTTCGGTCTGTGGCCAGACGCCGCGCCTCAAAGTGGTTCCCTTCCGCGGTCGTCCCTGGAACCTCTGCCTCAATGAGGAATGCGAGTCGATGCAGGAGATGAAGAAACGCCGCGCGGAACGCGAAGCGGCGCGGGCGGCGAAGGAGGCGATGGCAAAAAAGCCACCGCCCGACGGCAGCGAGGACGGCGCGGCGCCTGCCAAATCAAAGAAGACGACGACCAAAGCCGACGTCGGCACCCGTCGCCGCAAACGCGCCAAAGCCGCCGCCAAAGGCTGAGGTCCGGCCTTTGTTCATCTCGCTCGAGGGGATCGATGGCTCGGGCAAGAGCACACAGGCCAAGCTGCTTGCCGAGGCGCTCGGCCCCGAGACTTTGCTGATCCGCGAGCCGGGGGGAACCGACGCCGCCGAGCGTGTCCGTGAGCTGCTCTCCGACCCTGGCCTTGAGCTGGATGCCCTCGCCGAGCTACTGCTGTTTTCGGCCGCCCGCGCCGACCTCCTCAGCCGCGTGATCCGTCCCGCCCTAGATGCGGGCGCCGACGTTGTGGCCGATCGCTACGCCGATTCCAGCGTCGCCTACCAGGGTGGCGCACGTGGGCTCGGCATGAGCCTCGTCCTCTCGCTGACCGACATGGTGATCGACGGTCTTTGGCCAGACCTGACGATTCTGCTGCGGGTCGATCCCCGGATTGGGCTCGGCCGATCGGGGGGGACGGATCGCATCGAGTCCGAGGGCCATGAGCTCCAGCACGCCGTCGCTGACGCCTACGAGGAGATAGCTCAGATCGCCTCCGACCGGGTCGTCGTCATCGACGCCGAGGAGAAGGTCGCGGAGGTCCATCGGCGGGTGATGGAGGCGGTTGAAAGCCGCGCCGAATGAAGCGCGAGCGTATTTTCTGCCGGATTCGAGGGAGGGGTGCATTCGGGAGCCGATGACCGCGACGCTGGAGGCTGCCACCGAGCATCAGTCGCGGGCGCGGGCGGCGCTCGCCGCCGCGCTCGCCGCCGGTCCCTCTCACGCCTACCTCTTCCGAGGCCCACGGGGGGCCGGGAAACGGGCGGCAGCGCGGGCGTTTGCGGCGGAAATCCTCGCCGCCGGGGCGGGGGACCCGGGCGAGGCGCGCCGCCGTGTCCTGCTGGACCCCTCGCCGCACCCGGACCTGGTCTGGATGGCCCCGCGCGGTGCTCAACATCTGGTCGAGGAGGTGCGCGAGCGGGTGATCCGAGCCGCCTCCTACCGCCCCTTCGAGGGCACCAGCCGGGTCTTCGTGATCGAGGCGGCCGAGGCAATGCGAGATGAGAGCCAAAACGCCCTTCTGAAGACGCTGGAGGAGCCGCCGGGGTACGCCCACCTGATCCTCCTCACCGCCGAGCCAGAGTCGATGCTTGAGACCGTTGTCTCTCGCTGCCAGCCGATTTACTTTCTTCCACTTTCCCCCGCGGCGCTCGAGGCCACTCTCAGCGCAGGCGGGGATCGGAATGAGACCGCCGCCGCGGTTCGTCTCTCGGCCGGGGATGAGAGTCGGGCCCGCTTCCTGCTCTCCAACGAAGGCAAAGAGCTGCGAGCAGTAGCGATCGAACTGGACTGGCGAGCCCTACTTGACAGCGCCCAGGCGGCCGCTGGAGATGTCGAGGCCGCGACCCGCGAACTCCTCGAAGAGGAGGTTTCCGCCGGGGTCAAGCGGTCGGCCAAGGACATCACCGAGGAGGCAAAGCGCGCCGCCCGCCGTCGCCGCTGGGAGATCCTCGACCTTGGCCTTGAGCTGGGCGCCGCCTGGCTCCGTGACCTCGCCGCCGTCGCCTCCGGCGCCGCCGAGGTCGTCTACAACCGAGATCGCCAGTCTCAGCTCCGAACCCTGGCCGCGAGGATCGACCCCGCTGCCCCGCGTCGAGGCGCCGAGCTTATCCAGGACACGCGTCGGCGCCTAGATCTCAACGTCTCCGAGGAGTTGGCACTCGAGGCTCTCACCTACCGCCTCAGGCGCACTCTGGACGACGACTGAGGAGTTTTCCTTGCCAATGGCAGCCGGGTTTGCGCTCCGAGCTGCTGAGATTAGGGAGGACCGAGCCGTCTTCATCGGGCCGGATCACGCCCGACCGGCCTGCCGGCGGCACCGACGTCGCCGTTGCGATCCTTGACCGCCTGCTCTCTGGCCTTTTCTATCGCCCGCTCCTGGGCGAGGCGGGTTATCTGGGCCGCCTGGCGGGACATGATCACGCTGAAATTGAGCGCCAGCCCGAGGAGGAGGAGGAGAACGATGGAAAAAAGGGCGACGTTGGTGTTACGCACCCCCATCGCGTCGGCGACCAAACCCAGCAGCCCTGGGAATGCTGCTCCGGCCAGCATTCCCAATCCCGCCACGAACCAGACAACGCTGTAGCGCTCCTGCAGGCGGTCGCGGCGGATCAGCTCGAGGATCATCACCATGAAGGCAATCGCGATGGCAGCAGCCAGGATTCGCGTCTGCGGGGTGAGGTGGACCTTCGGACTCTGGGCGGCGAGGGCGAGAGAACTCATCGCTCCGTCTCCACATGCCGCGGCCGGAACTGCCCCACCACCAAGACGATCATCCCCTTGAAGATGAAGAAAGCGGAGCGCAGCGGAGTCAGGAAAGAGGAACCGCCGGCTCGCTCCAACATCTGCACCGGAACCTCCTCGACCTGCAGCCCCTGTCGCACCGCAAGCTGCAGCGACTCGATCTCGGCGAAGTCGGGCGAGTAGTGCTCGCTAAAGAGCGCCATCACCCGGCGGTTCGCCGCCCGCATCCCGCTCGTCGTGTCGGTAAAGCGCTGCCGCGTCGCCAGGGTGAGGAAGAAGCGGAATACGCTGGTCCCGATCCTGCGGGAGAGCGTCGGTTTGTAGCCCTCGCCCTCGCCCGTTGTCTCGTCGCCGCCCGCGCTGGCGCCACCGTCGCGGTAGCGCGAGCCGATCACCAGGTCCGCACGACCGCAGGCCACCTCCTCCAGCAGCCGCGCCGCCTCAGTCGCCGGGTGCTGCCCATCGGCGTCAAGGTGCACGCAGAAGTCATAGCCCTCACGCAGCGCATATAGGTAGCCGGTTTGCAGCGCCGCGCCGAGCCCCTGGTTGAAGGGCAGGGAGGCGACCAGCGCCCCCGCCTGGCGCGCCCGCGTTGCGGTCGCGTCCACCGATCCATCATCGACCACCAGCACGTCGGCCTCGGGCATCGCTCCGCGCACATCGCCGATCACCTCCGCGATCGAGGCCCCCTCGTTCCAGGCGGGGATGAAAACCAGTGTGCGCACCCGCCCGATTCTCCCACGCGGCCCCGCCGCTACCCGCGAATTCGGCTCTCGAGGGACCGAAGCGCGGACCCGGCTCCTGTTTGCGTCGCCTCGGCGACGCTGTCGGTCTGTCCTGTGTTGTGTTAGTAACTCTTCATGAGACGGATCGGGATGCGCCTTTGGCTCTCCGCTGCCTTCGCCGCGGTCAGCCTGATCACGGGCACCGCCGTCTACCTCTTCGGCGCCAACCATCGAGCCCTGGTCGGGGCTGTCGCGCTTGGCATGCTCGCCGGATTTCTGATCGCCGTCGCGATCTCCCACCGGGTCGTCCGCCTGGCCCAGGCGGCGAGCGAGATGGCCGCCGGCTCATTTGATGCCGCCCTCGATGTCTCCGGGCGCGATGAGATCGGCGATCTCGCGCGTGCATTGGAGTCGATGCGGGCCTCGCTCAAGGAGAGCTTTGGCGTCCTCACCGCTGATCGCAACAAGCTGGCGGCGATCTTCGACGGCCTGACCGACGCGGTGATGGTCGTCGACGAAGGGGGCGCGGTCCGCTTCTCCAATAGCGCCGCCGCCAAGCTCCTCGACGCCGCCGGGCACCCCTCCGAGGCCCTGGTTCCCCATCTGCGGCGCGCGGTCGAGGTCGGATTCGCCGCCCATCCGGCGCTGCGGATCGGCGATCGGGCCTACTCGATGCAGGCCCGCTCCCTCCCCGATGAGCGGGCCGTCCTCGCCGTCGTCCGCGACCGCACCGAGGAGATGCGGCGTGAGTTCGCCGAAGCCGACTTCGTCTCCAACGCTGCCCACGAGCTGCGCAATCCACTGGCCGGGATCTCAGGCGCGATCGAGGTTCTCCAGGGCGGTGCCAAGGATGACCCGGAGGCGCGCGAGCACTTTCTCGCCCGCCTCAGCGAGGACGCTGAGCGCATGAATCGCCTCACCCAGGCGCTGCTCACCCTGGCCCGAGTCGAGTCGCTGGGTGCAGGGGAGGAAGAGGTCGTCGACGTCCCGGTCGCGGTCCGCGACGTGATCAGCGCGGTCGAGTCTCCCGTCGGAGTTCGCCTCCGGGTCGAGGTCGAGCCAGACCTCGCCGCCAAGGCCGACCCCACCCTCGTGCGCCAGGTGATGATCGGGCTGCTCACCAACGCCTTCAAGAACACGCCTCCCCCCGGCGCCGTTACCGTACGCGGCCGCCACGACGGCGAGAGAGAGGTGGTCTTGGAAGTGGCAGACACAGGAACGGGCATCCCCGCCGAGGAGATCGAGCGGGTCTTCGAGCGCTTCTACCGTCGCACCGAGTCGCGCAAGCAGGAGGGGTTCGGCCTCGGCCTGGCGATCGCCCGCCGCATGGTCGACGTGATGGGGGGCCAGATCGGCGCCTCCTCGGTCGAGGGGGAGGGCAGCGTCTTCTGGGTCCGCCTCCCGATCGCCCAACCCAGTCTCACCCCGGTCGCATGAACAAGGAGAAGAAACGATGAGCAGCGGCCGCATCCTGATTGCCGACGATGAGCCGTCGGTCCGTGACTCGGTCGGCTACGCGCTGGCGCAGGAAGGCTTTGAGGTCACCGGCGCCGCCGACGGCGCAGAGGCGAGCGAGTTGCTGGGAAACGGCATTCCCTATGACCTACTGATCCTTGACATCATGATGCCGGGCCCCTCGGGCCTGGACATCTGCCGCGACGTTCGCGGCCGCAGTGCTGTGCCGATCATCGTTCTCACCGCCAAGGACGCCGAGGTCGACAAGGTGGTCGGGCTCGAGGTTGGAGCTGATGATTACGTCACCAAGCCCTTCTCGGTCCGCGAGTTGCTCGGTCGCGTGCGCGCCCAACTGCGCCGCCGCGAGCTCGACCGCGCGCCACTTTCCCAGGCGGTCCGCATCGAATCGGGTCCCGTCACGATCGACCTCGTCCGCCATGTCGCCACCGTGCGCGGGAAGCCCGTCTCCCTCACCCGCTCGGAGTTCCAACTCCTGCGGCTGCTTGTTGGCCGCCCCGGCGAGGTCTTCACCCGCGCCAAGATCATGGAGGAGTTGTGGCAGACCGAGTTCGACGGTGATGAGCGGGCCTGTGACGTCCACATCTCCAATCTGCGCCAGAAGGTCGAGCGCGACCCGCAGCGCCCTGAGCTGGTCCTCACCGTGCGCGGGGTCGGCTACAAATTCAGCGGCGACCCCGCCGGCTGAGCGGTCGCCGTGCCGGGAATGGCCCGGCAGCCGGCCCGCCCGGCTGCCGGCGTCCGTAGCATGGTCTGGATGAAAGGACGCCTGCCAGCATCCTGGCTCGCACTCGGGACGGCGCTATTGGCCCTCACTCTCGCCACGCCGCCGGCTTCGGCCGCGCCCTCTGCGCTCGCGAGCAGCTCGGCCCTCGCGGCCCAACGGGCGCTGCGCTTTTGGACCCCGGCCCGGATGCGGCGAGCCCGGCCGCTCACGGTGAATCCAGCGGGCCGGGGCCGACTTGCTAACCCCCAAGCCAGCGCCGGGGGCTCCCCCGAAACGCCTCACCGTGTTGCAGCCCGCGCGCCGGCGGATCGCTTGGCCGGGGCCAGCTCGACCTTCCAGCCCGTCGTCGATCCCACCCTTCCCGGAACGAGCCAAAACGGTGCGATTTTCATTCCGCTCGGCGGTGGCGAACTCGCCCGCTGCTCCGGCACCTCCGTCAACGCGCCCAACCTCAGCGTCGTGATCACCGCCGGGCACTGCGTCCACGACGCCGGCCAGTGGTTTGATCGCAAGTGGGTCTTCGTCCCCGGCTACCACGATGGCGAGCGCCCATTCGGTGTTTTCCCCGCCAGGTGGATCGGCACCACGCCGCAATGGCTCTCATCCTCAAATGAGAACTTCGATGTCGGCGCCGCCGTCGTCTCTCGTAACGAACGAGGCCAGCGGCTGGCCGCCGCGGTGGGCGCCGACGGCATCGCCTGGGGTCTCCCCCCGAGCCAGGTCTTCGACGTCTACGGCTACCCGGTCGCCCCCCCCTTCGACGGCGCCAGCCAGCGGATCTGCGCGCAAACCCCCTTCGAGGGGCACGACGTCGCCTCCTTCTTTTGGCCCGGGCCGCTCAACATGGCGGTCCAGTGCAACGTCACCGGTGGGGCGTCCGGCGGTGGCTGGGTGATCTCCGGCGGGCTCCTCGACGGCATCACCACCTACGGTTACCCGACCGATCCGAACACCGATTTCGGCCCCTATTTCGGTCGCGCCGTGGCTCAGCTCTACGGCGAAGCGTCGAGGGTCCGGTGAGCCGCGCGGCAACCCGGCGCGGCGCTCTCACAATCGTCGCGGTCGCCTGCGCGGCGGCGGCTCTCCTTCCCGCGATCGCGGCCGCCAAACCGCAGCCGGAGTTCAACCTCAATGGTGGTGGCGGTTACCGGATACACGTCAGCGGGAGCGGCTCGACCGTGACCCTCAGTGTCTTCCGCCCCAAAGCCCTCAGCGCCGGATCCCTGGGGGCCTTCCTCGGGGTCTCGGCGAAGGGACACGGGGCTCCAACCTCCTTCGGCGCCGCCTCCTCCACCTACATTGCCCGCGGCGAGGCCAGCGCCAGCTCAATACGCGCCCAGTTCCCCGGGTTTGGCCGGGTCGCGGTGCGCTTCCATCCCACCGGCAAGGTCACCCGCCTCGGATCCCAGGGCTGCGGCCTGGCCTCCCGCGCTGGAGTGTTCCGCGGCGCGGTGTCCTTCGAAGGCGAGGGCGGCTACACCGACGCCCACGTGCACAGCGCCAGGGGTGAGGTCGTCGTCCCCTCGCCGTCGCACTGCTCCAGGTCCTCCCGGATCCTCAGATCGTCGCGCCGCGCCGCCTGGCTTCCACCCGCTGCGCTTGGGGTGCTGCACGCGGCGGGCGTTCCGAACCGGACGATTCCTCCCAGCCCGAGCGGGCCAAAGGCCACCTTCCTGCAAGCCTTCTGGAAATCCCCCCTCGGCCTCACCGCCTTTGACGCGATCGGCGACGGCTCCGGCCCGGCGCACTACATTGCCGCCGTCGAGCAGAGCGAGGGCCAGGTCGCCATCGACAGGCTCGCCCTCGGCCTCGCCCCCGCCCATACCTTCACCACCGACAGCGCCCTCAACTCTGCCGCGCTCCTCCCGCCCTCCCCCTTCAGTGGCGATGGCGCCTATCTACAGGCCGGCGGCGGCACACCGAGCTGGACCGGCTCGCTCGCCGTTTCCTTTCCTGGCGCCGAGGACATCCCGCTCACCGGCCCGCAGTTCACCAGCCAGCTGGCGAGGAGCTGGTAGGCAGAGCGCAAAAACCTAACTGCTGGCCGCTGAAGCGGCGAGCAGCGATTTCCGGCAGGCGACCTAGCCTGTAGGAATGCCATCGTGTTGGTCCTCTCATGCCTGAGCCGATCGAGCGCAGAAGGCGCTACATGCCCGGGCTGGATGGGCTACGGGCGCTGGCCGTGCTCGCGGTCATCGCCTTTCATCTCGGCCTCGGCTGGGCACCCGGCGGGCTGCTTGGGGTCGGCGTCTTTTTCACCCTCAGCGGTTACCTGATCACCGATCTCCTGCTCGCCCAGTGGGCGCGGCGGGGCGCGATCCGGCTCGGCCGCTTTTGGCTGGGTCGCGCCAGACGCCTGCTGCCCGCCCTCTTTCTGATGCTCGCTGTGGTGCTCGCCTGGGTGACGGTGATCGGTCCCCACCAACCGCCCAGCTTCCGCGAAGCGGTCGCTGCCGCGTTGCTCTACGTCAGCAATTGGTGGCTGATCTTTCAGCATGTCTCCTACTTCGCCCGCTTCGGTCCGCCCTCGCCCCTCAACCACCTTTGGTCCCTCGCGGTGGAGGAGCAGTTCTACATCGTCTGGCCATTCATTCTCTTGCTCGGTCTCCGCTTCGTCCGGGAGGCGCCGCTCCCTTCTGGGGTGCGACCCCGCCTTGCCGGAGCGACGCTGCTCCTCGCCGCGGCTTCAGCGGCCACCATGGCGCTGCTTTACCACCCCAGCCTCGACCCTTCGCGCGTTTACTACGGGACCGACACCCGCGCCTGCGAGCTGCTCGTCGGCGCGGCCCTGGCGATGGTCTGGCCCAGCCGCCGCCTGAGCATCAACATCGTCGCCGGCGCCCGCCGCGTCCTCGACGGCCTCGGTCTCGCCGGTCTGCTTGCGATCGGCTACATGGTCTGGCGAACAAACGAGTACTCCCCCTTCCTCTACCGCGGCGGCTTTGTCGTCCTCGCCGCGGCGAGTGCCCTCGTGATCGCCGCCCTCGCCCATCCCGCCTGCAGGCTGGGCTCGATCATCGGTTGGCGCCCACTGCGCTGGATTGGCGTGCGCTCATATGGGATCTATCTCTGGCACTACCCGATCATCGTTCTCACCACCCCGGCTGGCGCCCACGGCGTCGATCCCCTCCGCGATCTGCTTCAGGTGGGAGCTACCTTCCTGATCGCGGCACTCTCCTGGCGCTATCTCGAGGAGCCGGTCCGCCACGGCGCGCTCGGACGCCTGCTGAGCAGGGCCAGGGCCGGTGGGTGGCGCCCAGCGGAGATCCCGCGGCGGGGCTGGGCGGTTCTCACTGCGCTGGCCGCAATTCTGGTCCTTGCCAGCCTGGGCCTGGCCGGGGTCGGCTCAAGTCCCGCTCCCGCCGCCTCGAGCCCGGTGATCGCCCGCACGATCCGCACCCGCCTTCCGGGTGCATCGCCGGCAGAAGCCAGGTTGCCCGGTCACACCTCTTGCCGCTCTGTCATTCACATCGGCGATTCAACCTCCGAGGGCCTGATTTCACCCGAATACCTGCCCGACCCCCAGCAGCGGATTAGCGCCCAATATGCGCGCGTCGGCGCTACCACGCAGCATTTCGAGATCTCGGGTGCACGGTCGATCGTCGAGACCTTCGAAGGTCAGCCAAATGCCTACGAAGTGGCGCGCGCCTGGCGCGGTCGGGGATACCGCGGCTGCTGGGTGCTGGCCCTCGGAACCAACGACGCCGCCGACGTCTACGTCGGCTCCAGCGTCGATCAGATCGCGCGGATCAGGCGAATGATGTCGGTGATCGGCAAGCAGCCGGTGATGTGGGTGAACGTCAGATCCTTGGTCCAAAGCGGCCCCTACTCCGAGCACAACATGCGACTCTGGGACGGCGCCCTGCGCGAAGCCTGCCGCTCCTATCCCAACCTGCGGATCTACGATTGGGCGGGGGCGGTGAGGGACAAGTGGTTCATCGAAGATGGCATTCACTTCACCTCACCCGGTTACGTGGCGAGAAGCCGCCTCATCGCCCAGGCTCTGGCCAAGGCGTTCCCGGCGGGCGGTGGCGAGAGTCACAGCTGCCTGGTCCGTTGAGGTGCGAAGCAAAGCGGCGCTTTAGTTGTTGCAGGGATCAGCTCGGTCGCACCGTAGACTCGGTGTGGCCCTCGATCACCGATGAGACCCCCCGCCCCGACAGCCTTCGCCACGCCAGCGCGCCAGCGCTCCCTGGTGGGAGCGGCGAGCCTGGCCTTGGCCCTCGCCTCCATCTCACTCCTCCTCGTGGTGCCACTCGCCCGGGCGCGGAGCGCGGTGGGGCCCGTCGCCCAAACATCGGTTGTCGGGGGGCAGGTCGCCGAACCGGGAACCTTTCCCTGGATGGCGTTCGTCATCGATTTCAGGGGAAATGAAGAAGCAGGTCTCTGCAGCGGGACGGTGCTCGCGCCCAACCTCGTTCTGACCGCGGCTCACTGCGCCGTCGATCTGGAAACCGGTGTAACCAACGAAGCCTCCGGCTATCGCGTGGTTACCGGAAACGTCGACTGGGCTGCTCCCGAACGTCAGGTATCGGGCGTATCGCAGGTGGTGGTCTTCCCCCATTACAAAGCCAGCGCGACTTCCCCGATCGTCTTCGGTGACGCCGCCCTGCTCGTGCTCTCGACGCCGACGACGGCGCCGACGATCAGCCTCGCCACACCGGCCCAGGCCAAGCGCGTGCGCACCGGCACCCGCGCGATGGTGGCCGGCTGGGGGCAGACCTCCTACGGTCAGACCGAACCGACGGAATGGCTGATGTGGGCGAAGACGGTGATCGAGGGGAAACGTTGCGAAGGGTTACCGGGGCGGATTTGCGCGATCGACTTCCCCAAGTTCGACTCCGGCGTTTGCCACGGCGACAGCGGCGGTCCGCTGTTGGAGACGCTGCCCCACGACCGGGGCACGATCGAGATCGGCATCACCCAAGCCGGCTTCGGCGAATGCTCGACCAAGCGCCCGGGAATCTTCACTCGCGCCAACCTGATTGCCCCCTGGGCCGATCGCTGGATCGCGACCCTGGATCACCCCACCTGAGGACAGCGCGGAATGAAAGCCGACGCCCGGACTTGAACCGGGGACCCCTTCATTACGAGTGAAGTGCTCTACCAACTGAGCTACGCCGGCGCCGGGCCATTCTAAGTCTCAGCCTCGCTTGTCTATGAAGGAGATCGCGCGGCCCTCCTTCGCACAGCTGACGGCGATGCCGGCATCCGTGGTGGCTGCCAGGCAGAGATAGCCGGAGACCGTGCAGGAGCGGCGGGAGGCCGCCGAGGGGGAAGAGCAGGCGGGTCTGTTGCGCCAGTCAATTGCGATCACCCGTCCGATCGAGCATCCGGTTCCGGCGGCGCGCAACTGCCCGACCGCGCCGAGGGGGCTGTGGCAGGCACGCGCCGCAGCCCCCGGAGGGGCGGTTGATGTGCTCGCCTGCGACGGGTGTTGGGCGCGGCTCTGCGCCGGAGGGCCCGGCGCGGAGGAGGAGCCGCAGCCGGCGAGCAGGACGGCGATCGCGAGGGCGGCGATGGACGCCAAGGCGCGAAGCAAGCTCGAATCTCCCTCCTGCATGGTCAGAAAGCTACTGGTGAAAACGCGGCCCAACCGCCCGGTCTCTTCTTGCCCTCGCCACCAGCAATACATGCAGGGCCGCCGGCGAGTCGTGCGTAGGCCGACGCGCCGGCTCGGGCGGCGGCGATCTTCTCCCCCACGCCATCACCGCGCGCTCAGACCCCGAAGGGCCGCAAGTCGAGGGCTGGAAGATGGCGCGATCCAAACAAGCCCCGGTCCTGGCGGCGCCGATTGATCCGCACCCCGGGCCGGCCCTAGGCCGCCGCCAGCTCACCCGCTCGGACCAGGACTGCGTCCAGCATCGGCGCGGTCAACCTGCCGGTGAAGGTGTTCTGCTGGCTGGGGTGATAGCAGCCCAGCAGTGCCCAGTTTCCCAGCCGCTCCTCGGCCCCGTGGCCGAAGCGCGGTCGCGGTCGCGGTGTCTCAGCTCCCAACGCACGCGCCGCCCTCAGCGCGCCATCCCAGGCAAAGGCGCCGAGGGCGACGATGACCCGGCAGCCTTCGAGCAGGATCAGCTCGCGCTCCAGATAGGGGAGGCAGCTATCGCGCTCGGCGGGGAGCGGCCTGTTGGCGGGCGGGGCGCAGCGCACGACCGCGGTGACGTAGGCATCGCGCAGACGGAGCAGATCCCCACGCCGCTCGGAGATGGGGCGGTTGGCGTAGCCGGCTCGGTGCAGGGCCGCGAACAGCCACTCGCCGGAGCGATCGCCGGTGAACATGCGGCCGGTGCGGTTGGCGCCATGGGCGGCTGGAGCAAGTCCCACGATCAGCACCCGCGCGGCGGGGTCGCCGAAGCCGTCCAGGGGTCGCGCCCAGTAATGCTGTCCGCGAAAGCGAGGGGGCGGATCGGCGGCGCAGGCCTCGCGCCACTCGACCAGCCGCGGGCAGCGGCGGCAGGCGTGGATCTCCGCGGCCAGGTCGAGTAGCGCACCGTCCTCGCCCGAGCTCATAGGCTTCGCCGCCTCTCCATGGTCGGGAACCGAATCACGTTCTGCCTCGTGGCGGCGGCCGGCCTGATGCTCGCCGGATGCGGTGGTGGGAGCGCGGGGACAACGAGCCGCCAGGGCGAACGGGAGGCCAACGTGGCCCTGCTTGATACGGCGATCGGGCGCGAAATGGCGATAGTAGATGCCTATGATCACGGCCTCTCGCTTTTCGGTGGACCTGCGAGCTGGAGGGACGGGCCACTGCTGGTCAAGCTGAGAGCACAGGACCAAGAACACGTCGACGCACTGCTCAAGGCGATTCGCGGCCTCGGTGGGCAGGTGGACCCGGTCAAGGTCGCCGGTGAAAGGGAGGCGCTCGAGTACTCCGGCGTCAAAACCCGCGCCGACTTCCTCGCTCTCGCCTACGAGCTGGAAGGCAAGGGGGTTGTCGGGGACCTCGACGAGGTCGCCAGGCTGACCGCTGGCTGGCCTCGGGCGATGATCGCCTCGACCGCGACCAACCAGGCCCAGCACCTGGTCCTGCTGCGCCAGGCCCTCGGCGCCGGACCGCTCGGCTCAGTTCCAGCCCCCTTTGAGACGGGCACCACGCCCGCTCCGTAAGCGATGATGCGCGCATGACAGGCCCCCTTTATGCGATCGGCCGCTTCTGCTCGCGCCACCACTGGCCCGTAATCGGCCTCTGGGTGGTGGCGGCCGTGGCGCTGGTTGTGGCCAGCCAGACGGCGGGCAGCAAGACGAGCGAAAACCTGACCCTGCCCGGCACCGGGTCGACGAAGGCAACTGAACTGCTCGAACACAACC
The DNA here is from genome assembly GCA_049585815.1 of Solirubrobacterales bacterium. Taxonomy (GTDB): domain Bacteria; phylum Actinomycetota; class Thermoleophilia; order Solirubrobacterales; family 70-9; genus DATLSM01. The sequence goes on along the minus strand of JBAVAR010000063.1, from coordinate 26,084 downwards.
TGCCCGAACAGGCCTACGGCAGCAACCCGCTGGTGCTCGAGGCCCCGCGGGGCAAGCTGACGGAAGCCCGCTACAGCTCCGCGGTCTCCGAAACGGCGAAACGGTTGGGCCGGCTGAGCTACGTCAACTCGGCGGTCGATCCACTCAGTCCCCAGGCCAGTGACCTCCTGAGTAAGGACGGCACCGTCGCCTACATCCCGGTCGTCCTCAGCCTCGGCCCCGGCGAAATCGACCAGAGCCAGGCCCAGGCCGTGCTCAACGCCGCCGGTCCGGCAAGGGCGGCCGGCCTGCAGGCATCCGTCGGCGGCTACGTCGGCCAGCAACTGTCAAAACCGGCGACCGAGTCCAGCGAGGTGGTCGGCATCGCCGCGGCGATCGTGATCCTGCTCTTTGCCTTCGGCACCGCGACGGCGATGATGCTGCCGATTTTCTCTGCCGTGCTTGGTCTCGCCTGCGCGCTCTCGATCATCCGCCTGCTCGAGCACGTGGTTGAAGTGCCGGGCGTCGCTCTCACCCTGGCCACGATGATCGGCCTTGGGGTGGGGATCGACTACGCGCTGTTCATCGTCACCAGACACAAACTCCAGCTCGGTGAGGGCATGGAGATGCACGAGTCGATCTCGCGATCCGCCGCGACGGCGGGCGGCGCCGTGCTCTTCGCCGGCACCACCGTCGTGATCGCACTCTGCTCGCTGGCATTCGCGGGCATTCCGCTGGTCAGCACCCTCGGCTTCACCGCGGCGATCGCCGTCGTCATCGCCGTGCTGGCTGCGATCACGCTTCTGCCCGCGATGCTCGGTGCCCTTGGTCCGCGGATCAACTCGCTGCGCGTGCAGCTCGGCAAGACCCACCCAGACGACAAGAAGCCGCACGGCTGGCTGCGCTGGGCGGAGGGTGTCGCCGCGCGGCCATGGCGCTCGGCGATCGGCGCCCTCATCGTTCTACTCATCCTCGCCGCCCCGGTCACCCAGCTGGAACTGGGACAGAACGACATCGGCGCGCTGCCGACGTCGACCACCTCCCGCCAGGCCTACGACGGGCTTGAGCAGGGTTTCGGCCCCGGTTACAGCGGGCCGCTGCTGATCGCCTCCGAATTCAAGACGCCCTCAGACGCCCGCCAGGCCCTGCCAGCCCTCGAGAAGAAGGTCGCCGCCACCCACGACGTGACCGCCGTCGGCTCGCCGACCTTTGACAAGGCGGGAACGGTGGCGGTCTTCACGGTGATCTCGGACTCAGCGCCGTGGGACAACGCAACGGTGGAACTTGTCGAAGACCTGAGGTCCCCGGTGATCCCGAAGGCGACTGCGGGGACGGGTGGGACCGCCTACGTCGGGGGCCAGACCGCAGGCTACATCGACCTCGCGACCCAAATCGGCGACAAGCTGCCGTTGATGATCGCGATCGTGGTCGGACTCAGCTTCATCGTGCTGCTGCTCGCCTTCCGCTCCTTGCTGGTGCCGATCAAGGCGGCGGCGATGAACCTGCTCTCGGTTGCCGCGGCCTACGGCGTGGTCACCGCGGTCTTCCAGCTGGGCTGGGGGATCTCGCTGATCGGGCTCGACCAGGCGATCCCGATCGTCAGCTTCGTCCCCCTGCTGATGTTCGCGATCCTCTTCGGTCTCTCGATGGACTATGAGGTCTTCCTGCTGACCCAGATGAGCGAACACTTCAAGCAGACAGGCGATGAGACCCGCGCGGTGACCGAAGGCCTCGCCAACACCGGCAGGGTGATCACCTCGGCGGCGGCGATCATGGTCTGTGTTTTTGCCAGCTTCGTCCTCAACGGCGACCCGGTGGTGAAGGAGTTCGGGGTCGGGTTGGCGATGGCGATCGCGATCGACTCGACCATTGTGCGCTGCCTGCTGGTGCCCGCGGTGATGGTGCTGCTCGGCAAGCGCGCCTGGTGGTTGCCGAGCTGGATGGAGCGCATCGTCCCCCACATCAGCATCGAGGGCGAGGATTACTTCGCCGCCCGCGACGCCAAGCTGGCGGCCGGGGAGGCGGGGGGCGGGGAGCCGGCGGAGAGCGGTTGAGCGGGGATGTTCCCGCTCAATCTCCCCAACGCACTGACCCTGTTGCGGATTCTCGCTGTGCCGGTTGTGGTCGTGGCGCTTTTGGGGGAGACCCCGAACGGCGACGCACTCGCTGCAGCTGTCTTTGCCCTGGCCGCCCTGACCGATGGCCTCGATGGCTACTTCGCTCGTTCCCGGGACGCCGTCACGACCTTCGGCAAGCTGATGGATCCACTCGCCGACAAGCTCCTGATCGTCGCCGCTTTGGTTTCGCTCGTTTCCCTGCACCGACTTGAAGCCTGGGTCGCAATGGTGATCATCGCCCGTGAGATCGCGGTCACAGGCCTGCGCGCGATCGCCGCCGAGCGGGGCATCGTGATCGCCGCCAGCTGGCTGGGCAAGGTGAAGACGGTGCTCCAGATCGCCGCGGTCTTCGCCCTGATCGCCGAGAACCCGGCGCCGCTGTGGGTCAACCTTCTCGTCTATGCCGCTGTGGCCGCAACCGTGATCAGCGGCGCCGACTACTTCTTCGGCCTCCGCCGCCGGCTCGCCGAGCCGCGGCCGCCGAGGCCGACCCGTTCCGCCTAGGCTGCCGGGGCCTCCAACCACTCGCGCATCGTCAGGTGGTGGCGCTGGTGCTTGCCGCTCGCCAGCTCTTCGCGCAGGTCACCGAGCATGCCGTAGCGCTCGGCAACGACATTGTGGCGGTGAATCGTCTCCAGGTTCTCCTGGCGGGCCATGACGAACGCCGCGGCAGGCATCTCGGGGTAGCCTTCAACCACTTGGCGGACCATTTCGCGCACACAATCCTCGACGAAGCGCGGCTGGGAGTGTGCCTTGGCAACCACGGCGAGCTCGTCGGGGCGCTTCATCAACTCATAGATCTCTGAGCTCATCGAGCTCTCGACGATTCGCAGCAGCTCGGGCGCGTCGACCCATGCCTCACCGCCCTCCGGGCAGCCGAGGTACAGCGTGCCGAGGCCGCGCTGGTTGTGGGTGGCGATCGGCACCGCCTCGATCGCCCGCTCGATCTGCTCGGGGTTGAAACCACTCGCACCGAGTCGCTCGCGCGCCAGTCCGGCGACCATCTCCTGCGCGCAGGGACAGGCCGTCATCCCCTGGGCCTGGACGCCGGTCAGCGTCCGCGTGCCCCGTTCGGAGGCGACCGCGGTGCCGTAGAGGACGTAGATCTCCTGGGTGCGCTGGCCGGTGGCGGGAGTGGAGACGGTCTCCGGATAGCGCGCTGTGACCGAGACCTCGGCGCGCAGGCCGCCCTGGCGCTCGCGCACCCGCTGGGCGATATGGGCGGCGAGCACCTCGGCGCGGAAGGCCTCGCTCAGCACCACCTCATCGATCGCCTCGCCGACGATCTCCTCGAAGCGAGACATATGGACGCCAGCCTGGCGGGGGTTGAGGTCGACGAAGCACTCAAAGTCGGCGTAAAAGAGGCTCACGCCGCCCTTGGTGTGCACCCGGATCACCTTCTCGACTCCGGTCACCCCGACCCTCGAGAGGCTGACCTGTGTGGCCGGGATCGAGGCCTGCACGTCGGCCCCCCCCGGGGCGGAGGTTGTGTGAGTGGCCATCGGCCTATGAAGGGTAGGCAACCGCGCTCTTCGCCGCCGCCGCGGATGCGGCCCCGGCGATTCCGCGCCATATACTCCCCGGCGGCCGGAGCTTTAGGGCCGGCCCCCCGGGATTGGGGGAGAGGGTTTCACCGGAGGCAGCAGAGATCGAACCGATAGGGACGGTCCCCCAGGGGCTGGATCAGGATTCGAGTGAGCAGCCCTTCGCGGACTCCGAGGAGCTTCGCGGGCTGATCGCGCTGGGGCGGGAGCGTGGCTACCTGACCTTCGAGCAGATCGCCGCCACCCTGGAGGAGGTCGAGGTGACCAAGGAGCAGGTCGCCGGCCTTCACTCTCACCTGGTCGAACACGGAGTGGACGTGATCGCCGAGGACGGCGTCAGCGCCTACAAGGAGCAGCGCGGCGGGGATGGCGCCAGCGGCCAGCCAAAGAAGCCCGAGCTGGACCTGACGGTCGAGCCCAGCCTCGACTCCCTGCGTCTGTACCTGCGCTCGATCGGCAAGGTCGACCTGCTGACCGCGACGCAGGAGATCGAACTGGCGAAACGGATTGAGCGGGGCGACATGCTGGCGAAGCGGCAGATGGTGGAGGCCAATCTGCGCCTCGTCGTCTCGATCGCAAAAGGCTATCTGGGCCGCGGTCTCAGCTTCCTCGACCTGATCCAGGAGGGCTCGCTGGGACTGATACGGGCGGTGGAGAAGTTCGACTACCGACGCGGCTACAAGTTCTCCACCTACGCGACCTGGTGGATCCGCCAGGCGGTGACGCGGGCGATCGCCGACAAGGCCCGCACGATCCGCATCCCCGTCCACATGGTGGAGAAGCTGAATCGCGTCGCCCACGTCGAACGCCAGCTGGTGCAGAAACTTGGGCGGGAGCCCGAGCCGGGGGAGATCGCCGAGGAGCTGCGCTGGCCGGTGCGCGACGTGCGCGACATCCTGCGCGTCGCACAGCTGCCGGTCTCGCTGGAGAAACCGGTCGGTGATGAGGACGAATCCGAGTTGGGGGACTTCGTCGCCGACGACGCGGTTGCGGAGCCCTTCGAGGAGGCGAGCGAGCACCTCCAGAAGGAGGGCGTACGAAGGGCACTGGACGCCCTGCCCGAGCGCGAGCGCCAGGTGATCGAGCTGCGCTACGGCCTCTCCGGTCTCGAGCCGCTCACCCTGGAGGAAGTGGGGCGCACCTTCGGCGTCACCCGCGAGCGGATCCGCCAGATCGAGAACAACACCTTGAAGAAGCTGAAGCGCCTCCCCGAGGCGCAGATGCTGCGCGAAGCGGGCTGAGCTTCCCAGCACCTAGAATCGCCGCGTAGCCCGGGGGAGTGTCCGAGTGGTTAAAGGAGACGGGCTGTAAACCCGTTGGCTCTGCCTACGCAGGTTCGAATCCTGCCTCCCCCATATGAGTGCCAAGGCGCCCGAGGGCAAGATGACGATCGGGGAGCTCGCCCGGCGGACAGGGATGACGGTGCGCAACATCCGCGCTCACCAGACGCGTGGCCTGCTGCCGCCGCCCGAGGTTCACGGCCGCACCGGCTACTACGGAGAGGAGCACATCGCGCGGATCGCCCTCACCCGCGAGATGCAGGCCGATGGTCTCAACCTGGAGGCGATCCGTCGTCTGCTCGAGGATGTCGATGGCAGCGGCACCGAGATCCTCGACTTCACCCGGGCGCTGCGGGTCCCCTTTGAGGACGAGGCGCCCGAAATCGTCGAGGCCGAGGAGCTGGCCAGGGGCTGGGGAGGCGGCGGGCGGCTCGACCCGCGCCTGGTGAGTCGGGCGGAGAAGCTCGGCATCCTCCGTGAGCTGCCCGAGGGGCGCTTTGAGGTGATCAGCCCGCGCCTGCAGCGGGCCGGCGCTGAGTTGGTCGAGCTGGGGGTCGGGCCCGACGCGGCGCTCGCCATTGCGGAGAGGCTGCGCCATCACGCAGAGGGTGCCGCCAGGGTCTTCGTCGATCTCTTCGTCAGGGAGATCTGGGAGCCGTTCGAGGAGGCCGGGCGCCCCGAGCAGGACTGGCCAAAGGTGCGCGAGGCCCTTGACAGAATGCGGCCGCTCGCCTCCAGCGCTCTGCTGGCGATCTTCCAGCTGACGATGAGCGAGGCGACCGAGAAGGCAAGCGAACGGACCCTGCAGGTCGCCGCCGGCAAGTCGACGAAGCGCAAGAAGCGCCGCCGCCGCTGAGCGGGAACGGCGCGGATTGCGGAATTTGCGTGAGCCCGCGCCGTGAGGGTGGCAGCTGCGCCGCGTAGGCTGCAGCGGATGAGCGAGGCGGCGACAGCCGGCGAGGGCGCGGTCGGCGCGGCGGGGAGCCGGGCCGCGACCGGGGTGCTGCCCTCCCAGGAGTTGGCCCAGGCGATCGAGGCGCAGTGGGTGAGTTCCGGCGACTATCGGATCCGCCCCGAGGCGATCCAGCCAGCCAGTATCGATCTGCGCCTCGGCGACTTCGCCTGGGCGCTGCGTTGCTCCTTTCTCCCCGACGTAGATTCGACGGTCGAGGAAAAGATCGAGGGGCTGGCCTTCCAGAGAATCGATCTGCGTGACGGCGCCGTGCTGGAGCGCGATCGTCCCTACCTGGTGCCGCTGATCGAGGAGCTGGAGCTGCCCGCCGACGTGCGGGCGAAGGCCAACCCGAAGAGCTCGACCGGTCGCCTTGACGTCTTCACCCGCCTGATCACCGACCGCCATCACCGCTTCGACGAGATCCGCGCAGGGTACGTGGGCAAGCTCTACCTGGAGGTCGTGCCGCGTTCCTTTGCGATCCAGGTCAAGACCGGGCTCTCGCTGAACCAGCTCCGGCTCGCCCGGGGCCAGGTGCGCCTCGGCGACGGGGACATCCGCCGCCTCCAGGCTGAGTTCCCGCTCCTCTACCTCGACTCGCACGCACTTCGCGAGTCCGAGCTGGCGCTTGCCGACGGCCTCTTCCTCAGCGTCGACCTATCCGGGCCCGGCGACCGCGTGGTCGGCTACCGGGCGAAGAAGAACAGCCTTCCGGTCGACCTCTCCCGTGTCCGCGCCTACCGCTGGACCGACTACTGGGACCCAGTTTTCCCCGAGCCAGGCGGCAGGATCGTGCTGGAGCCGGAGATCTTCTACCTGCTGCTCTCCGCCGAGGGGGTCTGCATCCCACCCCAGATCGCCGCCGAGATGATGGCCTACGATCCGACCGCCGGCGAGCTGCGCACCCACTACGCCGGTTTCTTTGACCCCGGCTTCGGCTATGACCCAGCCGCGGACCGCCACGGCAGCCGTGCCGCCTTGGAGGTGCGCGCCCGCGACGTTTCCTTCATGGTCGAGCACCGCCAGCCGGTCTGCAAGTTGGGCCTGGAGTGGATGTCGGCCCCGGCAGAGCGCCTCTACGGCCAGGCCCTCGGGTCCAACTACCAAGGTCAGGTGACGATGCTGAGCAAGCACTTCGAGGACCAGACGGCGGGCGGGCTGTCGCCCGGCGCCGAGCGCCCCGCTCCGCGGTCGGACCCCACCTAGTCAGAGGATCGCCCTCGGGTAGGCCCGGGTCGCGGCGATCACCATCGCCACGAAAAAGCTGGCGACGACGAGGAAATCCAGCCACAGGAGGCCGCCGCCAACACCGACCAGCATCTGGCGCAGACCCTGCACCTCGTAGGTGAGCGGGTTGATCAGCGCCACCGCGCGCAGCCAGTCAGGCAGGATGGTGAGTGGGTAGAGCGCCGAGGAGGCGAAGAAAAGGGGCATCATCACCAGCTGGCCGATTCCCATGAAGCGCTCGCGGGTGCGGACCGCGGCGGCGATCAGCATTGAGAGGCAGGCGAAGGAGGCGGTGCCGAGAACCAACAGGGCCAGCGCCCCGGCTAGGTCGAGGGCGTTGTAGTCGAGGGGGATGCCGGCGATCGCGACGACGCTGAGCAGGACCACTCCCTGGGCGAGCGCCCGCACCCCGGCGCCCGCCGCCTTGCCAACGACGATCGCGGTCCGCGGCAGCGGGGTGGCGAGCAGGCGTTGGAGTTGGCCGACATCGCGCTCCCAGATCACCGCCAGACCGAAGAAGATCGCGATGAAGAGGGCGGCCTGGGCCATCACCCCCGGCGCCAGATAGGCCTGGTAGTCGGTGGCGCCGGCGGCGAGCTGGCGATTGTGCTGGAGCGCCGTGCCGAAGATGAACAGCCAGAGCAGCGGTTGCACCGAGCGGGTGACGATGTCGACGTGGTCGTGGCGGAGCTTCTGCATCTCCGCTCTTGCCATCGCGTAGGTGCCGTCGGCCAGGCGGCGGAGCACCGACCCGCGCAGCGCGGGCAGAGTCTCAGCCGAGGCGCCGGGCAACGCGCCGGGCACTGCGGACATCGGCCATCCTCCCTTCCTCTTCGACCTTCAGGCCGGTGACCTCCCTGAAGACCTCCTCCAGGCCGGCCACCCCATGCATCTCACGGAGTTCGGGCGGAGTCCCCTCCGCGACAAGGCGCCCGCGGTCCATGATCGCCAGCCGCTCGCAGTTGCGCTCGGCCTCCTCCATCATGTGGGTGGTGACCACGATTGTCGTGGCGGCCCGCTTGCGCAGCTCGTGCAGGCGCTCCCAGACAAGGCCGCGGGCGATCGGGTCCAGGCCAACCGTCGGCTCATCGAGGAAGAGGACGATCGGCTCGTTGAGCAGCGCCGAGGCGATCTCCAGCCGCCGCAGCATGCCGCCTGAGAAATCGCGCGCGAGGCGGTCCATCAGCGCCTCGATCTGCATCGCCGCGACCGCCTCCTCGATCCGGACCTCCCGCTCGCGCCGGGGCACCCCGGTGACGCGGGCATAGAACTCGAGGTTCTCGCGCGCAGTGAGCGCCCCGTCGGCGGAGAGCGCCTGCGGCACATAGCCGATCGAGGCCCGGACCTGGAGCGATTCGCTACCCACGTCATGGCCCGCGACACGGGCGCGGCCGCCATCTGGGCGCAGCAGCGTTGTGATCACCCGCAGGGTGGTTGTCTTGCCGGCGCCGTTGGGGCCGAGGAGTCCGAAGACCTCCCCACGCCCGACCGAGAAGGAAACGCCGTCCACGGCGCGCAGCTCGCCAAAGGCGACCACGAGGTCCTCGACCTCGACGGTGGGGAGCGCAAGCTCGGGCGCGCCTGGGGGGTCGGCGGTGAGTGCCGTGCGCTGGCTCACCGCGCCGCCTCGTCGGCGGTCGCCCCGGTCACCCCGAGCTCTCGCAGACGTCCCCTGATGCGCTTGCGCTTCGCTACCAGCACTGCTTCCAGCTTGGCGATCTCATCGCGGCGACGGCGCACCAGCTCGAGCTGGCGGGAGATGTGGCCGAGCGACTCGTCGAGGATCTGGCGGCGGCGGATCGGGTCATCGACGCCACTGCGCCACTCCCGGCGCAGTGTGGCGCGGGCGTCCTCGGCCTCGATCAGCTCCTTGAGCTCCTCCAATGAGACCCCGAGCAGGTCTTTGAGGCGCAGCAGGTCGGCAAGCCGCTCGACGTCGGCCTCGGCATAGGTGCGATGGGCCCCGGGCACGCGGCCGCTCGCGGCCGGCAGCAGGCCGATCTCCTCGTAGTAGCGGATTGTGCGCGGGGTGGTACCAGCCAGCCTGGCGACGTCGCCGATCCTCAGCTCCCTTCCCCTCGCCTCGGGCGCAGCGCTCACTGGAGTGCCTCGACCTCCTCGCGGACCGCCTCCTGGACGGTCTCCTGCGGCGGGCAGGGTTGCCCCTCTTCTTCTGTGACGGCGATGTGGCTCGGGCGCAGGAGGGAGACGCCGGCGCCGAGCACCGAGGTGGCGGCCAGAACCCAAAGCGCCGTGTGCATGTTCTCGATGAAGGGCGCGAGCTGGACGCTGGAGAGACCGGAGGCGAGGCCGGAGAAGATCTTGAAGAGGACCGGTTTTGGCACGGCGGCGGTGACGATGGCAAGCACAAAGGCGATCGAGATCACCGCGCCGGTGTTCTGGAGCATCGTCCTCGCCCCGGCGGCGATGCCCCGCCGGTGGACGGGCACGGTCCCCATCATCGCGGCTGTGTTGGGCGAGTTGAACATCCCCGAGCCGATCCCCACCAGGCCCAGCCAGAGCATGCTCTGCCAGTAGGGGCTGTGGGCCTGCAGGGTGGTCATCAGGGCCAGCGCGGCGGCGGTAAGGAGCATCCCCAGCGCGGCCAGCATCCGCGAGCCGTGGCGATCGGCATAGATTCCGGCCAGCGGGGAGGCGACAAGCATCCCGAGCGCCATCGGAGCGAGCTTGATCCCGGCGGTGATCGGGTCATCACCCTGGGCGCCCTGGTAGTAGAAGACGAAGACGAAGAGCAGTGCGAAACGGGAGAGGCCGTTGATGAAGGCGGCCCCGGTGGCGGCGGCAAACATCCGATTGCGGAAGATGTCGAGATCCAGCATCGGCGATCTGCCGCGGTGCTCGATCAGGACGAAGAGCGGCAGCAGGACCGCGGCGAGGAGCAGGCTGCCGATCACAAGCGTGTTGTCCCAGCCGGAGATGCCGCCGCGCGAGATCCCGTAGACGAGCCCTGTCAGCCCGACGACGAAGGTGAGGGTGCCGAGCAGGTCGAGCCCGCGCTCGGTATCGCGGCCGGCCAGCTCGCGCAGAACCAGAGCAGACCAGAGGGCGCCGCCGAGGGCGAGCGGAACGTTGAACCAAAAGACCCAGTGCCAGGAGATCGAGACGAGGACGCCGCCGAGCACGGGCCCGAGCACCAGACCGATCGCGGCGACCATCGTATTGGTCCCCATCGCCAGGCCGAGCTGCTCCCTGGGAAAGGCGTCGGTGACCATCGCCGGACCGTTGGCGAAGATGAAGGCGCCACCGATCCCCTGCAGGATGCGCCAGAGAATCAGCTGCGTGCCGTTGGCGGAGAAGCCGGCGCCAAGCGAGGCGGCGGCGAAGATGACGAAGGCGGCGATGAAGGCCTGCTTGCGGCCGAAGAGGTCCGAAAGGCGTCCGGCGGTGAGGACCAGCACGGTTGAGGCGATCATGTAGGCGAGAATCACCCAGACCAGTTCCAGCAGGCTGGTGCCGAGCGCTCGCTCGAGGTCCGGCAGGGCGATGATCAGCGTCCCCGAGTTCGTCGCCACCAGGAGCATGCCGAGACTGGTGCAGGAGAGCGCCCACCACTTGTAGTGCTCATGGTCGGCGGAGACCCCGGGACCGGCGCGGAATCTCTTTCTTACGTTCACGTCAGATAGAATAGCAGGGGACTTCGCGTCAATCACCGCATATCGGTCGGCGGAGGGGGAGCGAGGGGAGACTAGGATCAACACCGATGACGGAGCGGATCTGGCAGGTCTACCTCTCCGGCGAGATCCACTCCGATTGGCGCGAGCGCATCGAGGAGGGGGCGCGGGGGGCCGGATTGCCGGTGGCTTTCATGGTGCCGGTCACCGACCACGCCGCCTCCGATGACGCGGGCACCGGCACGCTGGGGGAGGAGAGCGAGCCCTTCTGGCGCGACCACATGGGAGCGGGCGTCAACGCTATCCGCACCCAGACGCTGATTCGCGACGTCGATCTCGTCGTGGTGCGTTTCGATGACAAATATCGCCAATGGAATGCGGCCTTCGAGGCCGGCTACGCGGCCGCCTTGGGCAAGCCGATCATCACGCTGCACCGGCCGGAGTTCGACCACGCGCTGAAGGAGGTTGACCGCGCCGCTCAGGCGACGGCCCGCAGCGCGGAGCAGGTGGTCGGCGTTCTCCGCTACGTGATCACGGGCAAGCTGGGCTAGCTGTCCGGCTCACATGCGAACCTATGTTCGCATGCGCTGGGACGAGCAGAAGGTCGAGAGGGATCTGCGATTGCCGGGAGTTGGCGACGGAGCGGTGGTTCGCACCTTTGATGCGCCAGAGGCGATGGGGATCAATTTCCACGAGGTTAGGGCCAAGTCGGCCCTGAACCGAGTGCCGGGCGGGGGCTTCGGGTTCGAATGGACGATCAATCCCTACCGGGGTTGCACCCATGCTTGCGTCTTTTGCTTCGCACGAAGTACCCACACCTATCTCGACTTTGACGCGGGGCGGGACTTCGAGCGGGAGATCGTGGTCAAGGTGAATCTGCCTGAGCTGTTGCGGGCCGAGCTGGCGCGGCCGAGCTGGAGGGGAGAGCTGGTCGCGCTGGGGACGAATACCGACCCATATCAGTGGGTCGAGAGCCGCTACTGGATGATGCCCGAGATCCTGGAGGCGCTGGAGGCGGCGCAGACCCCGGTCTCGGTCCTAACCAAGTCGCCCCTGGTGCTGCGCGATATCGATCTCTTCGCGCGGATGGCGAAGCGCCTGCCGGTCTCGGTCAACCTCTCCGTCCCCACCCTCGACGAGAAAGCCTGGCGGGCCACCGAGCCACACACGCCCAGCCCCGACGCCCGCCTCGATGCGGTCGCCGAGCTGCGCCGCCGCGGCATCGACTCCGGCGTGCTGATCGCGCCTTTGATGCCGGGCATCAACGACACCCCCGAGCAGGTGCGGCCGATCATCGACCGTGCTCAGGAGGCCGACGCGACCTTCCTGGGTGGCGCCGCCCTCCACCTTCGCGGCGAGGTCCGCGACGTCTTCCTTGCCTGGCTTCAGGCCAAACGTCCCGACCTGATCGGGAAATACGAACAGCTTTACCCCAGGGGTCGAGCCCACATGCGCCGCCCAGATCGGGACCGCCTCAGCAGCGTGGTTCGCGGTTGGGGAAAGAACCGCCGCCGACAGCTCCTGATCGAAGCGCCCTTGGCGGCACCCGCTGGCCCTTCACCGGTGTCTAAGCCTTCGCAGGGCAAGCTCTTTTGAGGATCGGGTACAACGGCCAGCTTTCCTCAGCCTTCGTCCAAGAGCTCAAATCTGCACTCGCGCGGCTCCTTGTCATCGCGGAAGCGGTGAAAGCGCGCGCCGTGTCGGATTCGCCCCGCGGCCGCATGGTCATACCCGACCTCGATCACCAGCTCCGGACGCAGCTCCACCCACTCCAGCTCGCGCCCACCCGTCCAACGGCTCGGCTCCGCCCCGCCACGGTTGCCTGTCTCCAACGGCTCAAGCATTGCCCGCATACCCCGTTTGGCGGCGGCGTTGAAGCCCGAGATGTGGCCAACCGGGCGTAGCCCGTCGCCGTCATAGAGGCCGAGGATCAGCGAGCCGACCGTCCCCTTCTCCTTGCCCGGCCGCCAGCCCATCACCACGCAGTCGAGCGTTCGCTCGCGCTTGACCTTGGCCATCCCCTTGCGTTTGCCCATCATGTAGGGGGCATCGAGTTGCTTTGCCATCGTCCCCTCGGTACTGCGCAGCCACTCCTCCGCCTGGGCCGGGTTGGGGGTCAGAACCGAGAGATCCAGGCCGGCCCGTTTGGCCAGGGCCTCGAGGCGGGCTCGGCGCTCGGCAAAAGGCTGCTCCAAGGACACTTCGTCTCCCTCGGCGAGCAGGTCAAAGACGACGTAGTCGGCCGGGATCTCCCGCGCCAACAGGTTGATCCTGGACTCGGCCGGATGAATGCGGCTCTGCAGAGCGTCGAATTCGAGGTTGCCCTCGGCATCGCGGATCACCAGCTCTCCATCGATCACGTAGCGCCCCGGCGCGAAGCCCAGCTCGGGAAAGTAGCGGGAGAGAGATTTGCCCCCCCGCGACTGGATGTAGGAGTTCTCGTCATCGACGAAGACGATCGCCCGAAAGCCGTCGAGCTTTTGCTCGTAGGCCCAGCCCTCTCCCAGCGGCAGCTCTTTTCGGGTCAGCGCAAGCTGCGGCTTAAGCGGTGGGGCGAGGGGAAGGGTCACGCTCCGTCGAGGCTAGCTCGTCGACGCTCGCGGCTCTCGCGCGGATCGGGGATCGGCACCGCTGCGAGAAGCTTCTTGGTGTAGGGGTGGCGCGGGTGCTCACAGACCTGGTCAGCGGAGCCATCCTCGACGACCTTCCCCGCGTTCATCACGGCGATCCGATCGGACACATGGCGGACCACCCCGATGTCGTGGGCAACAAAGAGGTAGGTGAGTCCGAGTTCATCTTGAAGGTCATCGAGCAGGTTGACGATCTGAGCCTGAATCGATACGTCCAGGGCCGAGACGGGCTCATCGGCGACCACGAGCTTGGGCCGCGGCGCGAGCGCCCGAGCGATCCCGATCCGCTGCCGCTGCCCGCCGGAGAACTCGTGCGGGAATCGGTTGTAGTGCTCGGGCGAGAGGCCGACTCGCTCGAGCAGCTCATAAACCCTCTTTCGCAGTTCCGCGCCGGAGGCGATTCCCTGGCGCTTCAGTGGGTCGCCGACGATTTGTCCCACGCGCTTGCGCGGGTTGAGCGATGCGTAGGGATCCTGGAAGACCATCTGCATCTCGCGCCGAAGCGGCCGCAGCCGACGCCGAGACAGGTCGGCGATCTCTTGGCCCTCGAAACGAATGGAGCCCGAGGTCGGCTCGGTAAGGCGCAGGATGGTGCGGCACAGCGTCGACTTCCCGCAGCCCGACTCGCCTACCAGGCCGAGGGTCTCTCCCTTGCCGATGGTGAGGCTCACCTCATCGACCGCGCGAACGTAATCGACGGTGCGGTCGATCAGCAGCCCGCGCTTGACCGGAAAATGCTTGACAAGGTCGGTCACCTCGAGCAGGGCTGGCCTGCTCATACGGGGTCCTCAAGGCCGATCCTGCCCTCAACCTCGCGCAGCTCGCGCTTTGCTGTCGGTTCGAGCCAGCATCGATCGAGGTGGCCGGGCCGGTCGGCGAGGTGGGCGCCCAGGTCCGGCAGTCGGGTGCAGTTGTCGAACGCATGCGGACAGCGCGGCCGGAAGGCGCAGCCCTGAGGCGGTGCGAGCAACGACGGCGGCGCTCCTCTGATCTGCGGCAGCCGATGAGGTCGGGGCCGGTCGATGCGCGTGAGCGAGCCGAGCAGGCCCCAGGTGTAGGGGTGCTGGGGGTCGTAGAAGATGTCATCCAGACTTCCCTGCTCGACCACCCGACCCGCGTACATCACCAGGACCCGGTCGGCGACGTCGGCGACGACCCCGAGGTCGTGTGTGATCAGAATCGTCGCCAGCTCCCGGGTCCGATTGAGCTCTCCGAGCAGGGCCAGGATCTGTGCCTGGATTGTGACGTCAAGCGCTGTGGTTGGCTCGTCGGCGATCAGCACGTCCGGCTCCAGCGCCAGCGCCATCGCGATCATCGCCCGCTGGCGCATTCCACCTGAAAATTCGTGGGGGTAGTCGTCAACCCGCTGTTCGGGGTTGGGAATGCCAACCGAGCCAAGCAGTGCGATCGCGCGCTTGCGCGCCTCGGCCTTGCTGACATCGTGGTGGTGGGCGCGAATCGCCTCGGCGATCTGACTTCCCACCCGATAAACGGGGTTAAACGAGGTCATCGGGTCCTGGAAGACCATCGCAATCTCCTCGCCGCGAACCTCGCGCAGCTGGGCGTCGCCGGCGTCCACTAGCTCCAGGTCGCGCAGCCGGATAGAGCCCTCGATCCGGGCGTTGTGGGAACGGGTCAGCCCCATGATGGTCTGCGCGGTGACGCTCTTGCCCGATCCGGACTCGCCGACGATCGCAAGGACCTCACCCGGGGCGAGGTCAAAGCTAACCCCGTCGACCGCCTGCAGCAGGCCTCCTTCGGTAGCGAAGCCGACCCTGAGGCTGCGCACGGCGAGGAGCGCCGCTGGGTTCATTGGGCGGTCGCCCCCAGCCTCACTCGAGGGTCCAGGTAGGCGTAGGCGATGTCGACCAGGGCGTTGAAGAGAACGACGAAGAAGGCGCCGTAGAGTGTCACGCCCATGATCGGCGGCAGTTCCTGATTCGTGACGGATTCGGCCGCATAGAACCCGATTCCGGGGATGTTGAAGATCTTTTCTGTGATGATCGCGGTGCCTGCGATCGTGGCTCCGAAGTCGAGACCGAAGAGGGTGACAATCGGGATCAGGGAGTTCCGCAGGACGTGCCTCGTCATGACCCGTCGCTCACTTAGACCCTTTGCCCGCGCCGTGCGAACGTAGTCCTCGCTCATCGCATCGAGCATGTTGGAGCGCAGCACACGGCTGTAGAAGCCGATTGAAAGCACCGCGACCGTGACCCAGGGCAGCACCAGATGGTAGGCCCACTGCGCCGGATCTTCGGTCAGTCCCACATAGCCGCCGTTTGGGAACAGGCCGAGCTGTTCGGCGAGGAAATAGATGAGGACGGGGGCTAGCAGGAAGACCGGGATCGAGATACCGGCGATCGAGACGCCGGTGAGGAGCTTGTCCAGCTTGCCACCGGCCCGTATGGCTGAGAGATAGCCGAGAAGAATCCCGAAGAACATCCAAATCAGGGCTGCGCCAACGCTGAGTGAGACTGTCGCAGGGACCCCTTCTGCAATCCGTTCGTCCACCGAGATGCGCGGTTTGTAGGAGGTGAGTTCGCCGGTGAAGACCTTCTTCATCATTGTCAAGTACTGCTTGGGGAGCGATTCATCAAAGCCCCATTCTTCTTCGATGCTCCGCACCAGCGCCGGGGTCGCGTTCTTGCCCGCCAGTCGCTGCGCCGGGGAAGAGTTCGGGATCACGTTAAAGATCGCGAAGACCACCACCGAGATCACGAAAAGCACAACGACCATCCCGCCCACGCGCCTGACGATGAAGCGCGCCATCAGACCGCTGTGCCCTCCGGCTCCAGCACCCCGGCATGGGCCTCGAGCCGGATCTTTGCCCGCGGGTCAAGTGCGTCACGCAACCCGTCGCCGACGATGTTGAGCGAGAGCACCGTGAGGAGGATCATCGTGCCTGGGATGATCGCCAGCAACGGCGCGGTGGTGAGCAGTTCCTCGCCGATCGAGATCATCGTGCCCCAGGAGGAGTTGGGCGGTTGCACACCGGCCCCCAGGAACGAGAGGCCGGCCTCAAAGAGCATGTTGTTGGCGATGTTGAGAGCGAAGAAGACGATGATCGTCGAGCCCAAGTTTGGAAGGATCTCGCTGAACATCACTCGCAGCGGCCCGGCTCCCTGCGCCAGGGCTGCCTCTATGAACTCCTTCTCGCTCAGAGCCATAACTTCGCCGCGAATCGGCCTCGCCATATAGGGCACGGTCACGATGCCGATGATCAGGATTGGTATCCAGATCGAGCCGCCCGAGAGTTCGAGTGGACCGATCTTTAGTCCACCGACGGCGAGTGCAACACCGAGGGCGATCCCCAGCAGAAGCACCGGTATCGACCACAGCACATCGAGGGCGCGGGCGATGACCGCGTCGACCCAGCCACGGTAGTAACCGGCGATCAGGCCGAGAAGGATGGCGATGACTGTGGTGATCAGCGCCGAGACGATGCCGATGAAAAGCGAGGTCTGCCCGCCATACATCAGGCGCACCATCTCGTCCCGACCGAGGCGGCCATCGGCACCGAGAAAGAATCGGCCGCCCGCCCCAAACCAAACCGGCCCGATCGGCTGTCCTTCGGGAGTGACTACGTCGCGCTGGGCGCCGTTGACCCTGACCTTCTCCAGCGTGTGGGTCGTGTTAGGGCCGGTATGGGCGACGTCGTTTGCCCAGAGCGGGGCGGCGAGGACGAAGAGGACGATCAGGGCGAAGACGCCGAGGGCGGCCATCGCCGATCGGTTGCGCACAAAGCGTCGGTAGGCAAGCTGCCAGGGCCCGCGGTCCTCGGGCTGAGGTTCGGTGGGCACGCCGCTATTCTCGACGGCGCTCCGGCGTCTACTTGAACTGGAAGCTGGTCAGGTCCTGGCCGAAGGTCGGATTGAAGATCACCTTTTCGAGGTTGATCGCGCTGGAGACGAAGGTCGTGACCGTGCGATTGCCATAAGGCGCCCACGGGGCCTGTTCCATGTAGCCCCTGTCTAGCTGGGCGTATTCGTTTTCCTGCTTCGGTCCGAGCTGTTCCTGGCCGAGCTTGGCGATCTGCTTGTTGAATTTCGGGATATCGATATTGGCGAAGTTCTGGTTGTTAGTTGGCAAGATTCCTTGTCCGCTGAGCAGCGGCTGAAAGAAGTCGTTTGGATGCGGGTAATCCTGGAACCAGTCAGCAAATCCGGTATCCAGTTCGGGGGTTGTCTTGTTGCCGATCACCGCGAAGTAATTATCGGCATTGATCACCTTGAGCTTCGTGTTGAAGCCCAGTTCCTTCAGAACTCCTTCATAGTATTCGCTGGCTTCTTTGTTTTCCGGTTCACTGTCGGTCCACACGGTGATGTTCCGATCCGCTGGGTGCGCGGCGGCAATGAGCGCCTTGGCCTTGGCTACGTTGTGGGGGTAGAGATCGAATCTCTTGTAACCGGGCATCCCGGGCGGGAGGATCTGTTGGGTGGAGATGATCTGACCGGCGTAGATCCTTTCCAGCGCTTCGCTATCGACCGCGTAGTTGACCGCCTGGCGAACCTTGACGTCGTTGAAGGGCGGCTTGGTGGTATTCATCCAGAAGTAGTAGGTGCTAATTGTGTGCTCGACTCGGAACTGCTTACCTTCGAACTTCTGTTTTACCTGGGAGTAGCGGTCGGGAGGGACAGGGTTCTGCATCCAGTCGACCCGGCCCTGTTCGACATCGTTGACCTGCGTCGAGGAGTTGCGGTTCAGGGTTACAACGATCTTGTCGACGTGGCCGCTGGGCAGTTCGGGCATGGCCTTTGAGTTGGCCTTGGCCCACTCAGGGTTGCGCTCATATTCCCAGCCCCGGGCAGGCTTTGACTTGGTGATCATGTATGGACCGGTGGCCGGTGGCGGATTAGAGGAGAGATCTTCAATGGGGGTATTCGGTGGAAGCGGCGCCACGAACATGAGACCGAGCTCGTTGGTGAAGGTTCCCCGTGGTTTGACTAGGTGAATCACGATTTCGCCGGTCTTGTCATCTGTCTTGATCCCTGAGATGCCGCCATGCTTGGTTTTCTGGAATTGTTCCCCACCGACGATATCCGTGTAGAAGGGAGAGCCGCCGGAGTTGAGCCTGAACATCCGTTCGACGGCGAAGGTGAAGTCCGAGGCCTTGACGGGTGTCCCATCGGAGTACTTGAGCCCGTGGCGCAGGAAGAGCGTGTAAGTCTTCCCCCCTTCACTTATCTTCGGCAGACTCTTGGCGAGTCCCGGGATCACTTCGCTTCCTTCCTTGCCATTGGCGTGCTTGTAGGTGAGCAAAGGGATGTATGTGTCATACATTGCCGTCCAGCCTTCGGTCGTGTAGGAGAGGGCCGGATCCATGTAGTCCGGGAAGGAGGCATAGCTGACCTTCAGCGTTCCGCCTTCTTTGGCGGCACTCGAACTGCCGCAAGCGGAAACGCCCAGGGCCGCGAATGCCGCAAGTCCCACAACTGCGAGAATCACGCCAAGCTTTTTCAACTCAGGACCTCCGCGTAGTGGGACCGGACGAACTTCCCCCTGCGATCAACTCCACCACAAACTCCTCGCTCGCGTCAAGGTCGCCAGGGTTGGCTCTGGACAGGCGTTCAGACCATTGTCCACCAAGGACCGGCGTCGCCACCGCGACTATCGCGAGGATGCCAATCCCGGCAAAGAAGAAGGTGGCGCGAGGTTCCCAGAGAGTGGCGACAAGTCCACCGATCAGGAAGCCGATTCCGGGCATCGCCGCACCGATCGACTCAAGCACGCTGATCACCCGCGCCTGCATGCCCTGGACGGTGAGCTCCTGCACGGCACTGATCACCGCCACCCACTGCACGCCGTTGCCCGTTCCGCCGACCACCGAGGCGGCGCAGGCGAGGGCCAGACTGGGCGCAACCGCGAGGCCAAGGTAGCCGACGCCGACTGCGACGGTGCTGAAGAAGAGAAGGAGGGGCAGCGGTGTGCGCCGGACCGCGGCAAAAACTACGCTGCCGATCACCATGCCGACTCCCCAGCTAGCGAGCAGCAGTCCATAGCCGGAGTCGCCGGCGCCCAGGGTCTGCTTGGCGTAGATCACCTCGATCGGAATCACCGCGGCAAAGAAGAGGAAGGCGGCACCCTGGGCAAGGAGCAGTCGCCGCAGCGTCGCCTGCTCGCGGATGTACGCGAGGCCGGCGCGGACCCGTTGGCGCAGATCCCCAGGGTCCGGCTCAACCCGAGGGAATGGCCCGGCGGTGAGTAGGACCCAGCCAACGATGTAGAAGGAGGCCGCGTCGAACAACAGCGCTGTCTGAACGCCGAAACCGGCGACGACGAGCCCTGCGAGCGCCGGGCCGATCGCTGCGCCGCCAGTGAAAGCGACGTTGAGGACGGCATTGCCGCTGCGCAGCTCCCCTGCCGGCTCCAGCAGGGCTGCGACCACAGCCCGGGTAAGCGAGCGGCCGGTCAGCGCCAGGGCGCCGTCGATTGTCGCCAGCACGATCACCCCGGCAAGCGAGAAGTGGGTGGCCAGCAGCGCCAGGGCGCCGAACGCTGCCGCCTCGCCGCAGTAGATCACCGGTAGCGCGAAGCGCGCAGGCGGCTGCTCTGCCCGGGCGACGAGGATCGGGGCGAGCAAAGCGGGGAGGAAGCGAGTGCCAAGGAAGAGAGCCGCGGTCGCCAAGGCGCTCCCGGTGCGTTCGAAGACGAGGATCGAGAGGGCGACGATCCCCATCCAGTCGCCCAACTCATTAACCGCATAGGTCGCCGCCAGCCGGCGGAAGAGGGGCCGCCGCAGGGGGTCGCTCAGGCGTCGCCTACGCATAGCTAGCCGTGCGTCGTACTGCATTTATGCACAAGTTTTCCTGCAGATGCACAAGTTTTCGCCAAGCTGTGCTACAAACATCTTCAGGCACTTCACAAGTTTCGGATTGCGGTGCGCAATTTGAGGGCTTCATTCGAGATAAGGAGATAGGCACATGGGCTTCCGTCACTAGATCTTTACGCGAGCGGCTACCAGTCGTTCGAGACGATTTGAAAGGGCGTCCCCTCGGGGACGTCCTTTGCGTTTTTCTGTGCCATTCGGGCTCCCCCTCTGATGCGACCGATCGGACCCGCGTCGGGAAAACGCTCGCAATCCGGCCAGCCGCCTTGCTAGTCCTGGATCCTCTCAGTACCTTGAGAGGGGCAAGTTGCGTTAGGTGCAAGAATCTGCCGACCGCGGGCGCAGGGAATGGGCTACGGCCTTTGAATCTGTAGGAGCGGTCGACGGGTCAGCACCTCCGCGACGCGTCGCTCCCCGAGCCGATGGTTGACAAGCGCCCAACCCGTCTTGCGATAGCCGGCATGCTCGCCGCTCTGGTGGCGACCGCCGGTGTTGGCGTCTGGCGTGCGCCACAGTGCAACTGGGATCTCGATTTGTTCGCGGTTTTGCTGGCCTTTTCGATCTTCAGTGACCTCACTGCAGTCCCCACCGAGTCGAAAGTCAAGGTCTCCGGCAGCTTCCTTGCCCTGGTCGTGGCGATGGTTTTCCTCGGCGGTACTCCTGCCGCCCTGATTGGCGTCGCCACGATCTTCACCGGATGGTTGCGCTGGCGCGATGATTGGCACTACCTGCTCAACAACGTCCTCACCTATGCGGTTTTCCCGCTTGCCGGGGGGATCGTCTTTCAAGAAGGCGTCAACGCACTTGGCCTAACGGCATCTAATCCGTCCTTCTATCTCTGCGTCTTTGCCCTGTTCCAGCTGGCCTTAGCGCTCAACTTCTTGATGATCGCTGGCTACGGATGCTATGTGGAGCGCTCGTCCTTCTCGACCAAGCTGCGGGTTCTGCCGCCGGTGCTCCCGTCCGAGTTTGCCAGCGCCATGCTGGCTGTCGCGGTGGCCTTCATCTATCACCAGATCGGCATTGCTGCGATCGCTTTGTTCGGCGTCGTCCTCGTCACTTTCCAGTACCTGCTCGGGCAGCTTCTGCTCTCCCAGCAGCGCGCCCTTGAGCTCGAGCTGCGCAGTAAGCAGCTCGCCAGCTTTCAGGTTGGGATGCTAAGCGCAATGCTGCGCACGCTGGATCTGCGCGATCAGATGACCGCCCGCCACAGCGCCGCCGTCGCGCGCTACTCGCGGGCTATCGCCCAGCGGGCCGGCTACTCGCGCCGTGAGGAGGAGCTGGTCCATATCGCCGCGTTGCTGCACGACATCGGCAAGTTCATCCTCCCCGACCGCATCCTCAAGGCGAACGTGCCGCTGACGGACGAGGACTGGATGCTGATCAAGCGCCACCCCCAACAGGGCGCGCGCGTCGTCTCTTCCCTTGATGGCTACGGGCCGGTCGCCGAGATAATTCTTGCCCACCATGAGCGGATCGACGGCAAAGGCTACCCGCGCGGCCTGGCCGGGGAGGAAATCCCGGAGCTCGCGCGGATCATCTCGGTTGCCGACACCTACGACGTGATGACTGCCCGAGACTCCTATCGAGCGCCGATGTCCTCTCACGACGCGATCCAGGAGCTGCGGCGGGTTGCAGGCAAGCAGCTCGACACGCGTTTCGTCGAGGTGTTCATCGAGCTGCTCGAGGGCGATGACGTCTCTTTCCAGCACGGTGAGGCGGCCGACTTCGAGAAGGAGCTGGCGCTGGAGGCGCGAATCGCCGAGACCGCCAGCCCCGCCAGCGAGATCGGACGCTTTCAGGTCCCGGCCTAAGCCTTGGTCAGACAGATACGGTTGCGCTCGATGCGCGCCGTCACCTTTCAGGCCCCCCGCGAGGTCCGAGTTGAGGAGAAGCCCGACCCCGAGATTGCCGCTGCCGATGAGGTCCTGCTCCAAGTCGAGGCGAGCGGCATCTGCGGCTCGGACCTGCACATCTATCACGGCCGGGTGCCGGTGGAGCCGGGCTTCATCATCGGCCATGAGTTCGTCGGCACAGTGCTCGCGGCTGGGGAGGGTGTCCGGCGAGTCGTGGTTGGCGACCGGGTCCTCGGTTGTTTTCACACCGCCTGCGCCACCTGTTCGTCTTGTTTGCGGGGCGATTATCACCGCTGCCGAAACGGCCGCACCTTCGGACACGGCTCCAAGCTGGGCGACCTCCAGGGCGCCCAGGCTGAAAAGCTGCTGGTTCCGTGCGCCGAGCTGACACTGCGTCGGGTGCCGGAGGGGATGCCAGCCGAGATTGCACTCTTCGCCGGTGATGTGATGGGAACCGGCTATCACGCCGTCGCCCACGCGGGGATCCGTGCCGGCGACACCGTCGCCGTCCTCGGCCTTGGCCCGGTCGGGCTCTGCGCCGTGCAGGCCGCGCGGGCGGCAGGTGCAACCGAGATCTTCGCGATCGACACAGTCGAGCAGCGACTGGCGATGGCGGCGCAGTTTGGTGCCAGGCCACTTCACCTCACCGAGGGGGAACCCAAGCAGGCGGTGCGGGCAGCGACCGACGGAGGCGTGGACATCGTCGTCGACGCAGTCGGCGATCCAGGGCCGCTGGCGATGGCGGTCAGCCTCTGCCGGGATGCCGGCACCGTTTCCGGTATCGGCGCCTACGCCGGCCGCGGCGAGGTGCCCCTGGGGCTGGCCTGGCTAAAGGGGCTGACGCTTCGGCTGGGTCTCGCCAACGTGATCGCACACGTCGACCGTGTGCTGGCACTGATGGAGTCGGGTTTGCTCGACCCAGCGCCGCTCGTCACTCACCAGATGAAGCTCGACCAGGCCCCCGAGGCCTACGAGCTGTATGACCGGCGCGAAGCGCTGAAGATCGTCCTCACTCCCTGAGCCTGCGGCCTCAGACGCCCTCGGGGAGGGCCATGAGCCCTAGACAGATGTTTGAACCAGGGACGTTTCGCATATTCAACGGGTATGGGCTGCCGATAGCAGAAGTCCGACTCCGCGCTTGCTCCCGCGCGGCATTCGAGCCCCATGCCCATGACGACGAAACGATCCCTGACAAGCTCAGCTGGAGGCCGGGCCCGGTGGGCCGTCCTCGTTGCGCTGGCGCTGGCGCTGGCACTGGCGGTGCCGATCGTCGGCCAGGCCGCCCAGTTCAACGACTACCGGACGCTGCTCGTCGGGCACGCTGTGGACCCGCGCGGATTGCAAGCCAGTCCGGAAGGCTCCAAGCCATCAATTTCCCTTGACGGTCAGTACGTCGGTTACGTCTCCGGCGGGGGCCGAGCGGGTAGCGCAGTAAACCTGTGGGGCGCGGCGCGAGACAGCTCGGAGCTGATCTCGCGCTCCTCCGGAGGCGCGCCGGCGGACGGGGAAAGCTCCGAACCAGCGGTCTCTGGCGGGGGCTGGAACGTCGCCTTTGCCTCGACGGCGAGCAATCTCGGTGGCCGCGGAGGGGAGTCAAACATCTATCTGCGCCTCTCGCGCAAGGGGGAAACGATCCTCGTCTCACGCGCCTCCGGCGCCAACGGGGCGAAGGGCAACGGCGATAGTTTCGCGCCCGCGATGTCCTCCAACGGCGACGAGGTCGTCTTTGCCTCAACCGCGACCAACCTCGCGCCAGGCGCCCGGCCCGGCGTGACCAACATCTACATGAGGAATATGCGAACCGAAAGGACGATGCTGGTCTCGCGCGGTGCCAACGGCGACTCGACGCATCCGCAGATCTCCTCGACCGGCAACGCAGTGGTCTTTGAGAGCAGCGCCACCGACCTGAGTCCCCTGGCCAGAAGCGGCGAACCGCAGATCTACGAGCGCAAGCTGGATGACGGAAACACCTTCCTCGTCTCGGTGGCGGAAGACGGAAAGGTGGCGAACCGCGCGGCGGTCAATCCCTCAGTGGACGGGGACGGCGGCCGGGTCGCCTTCCAGAGCGCCGCCACCAACCTCAGCAATCTGGCCAACGACGTGGAAAACATCTATGTGCGCGACAACGGCAGCAACCAGGACTTCCTCGCGTCGCGGAGTGGGGGTGGCAGCAAAGCGATCGCCAACGGCGATTCCTCCAACCCCGACATTCCGCGTGATGGCCGGTTCGTCTGTTTCCAGAGCGTCGCCACGGACCTCGGCAATCCCTACGACGGCTTCGGCGTAAATCCGCGGGTCAGCAACGTCTACGTCCATGACCTCCTCCATCATGGGACCTTCCTGATCTCGCGGCAGTCGGGCCGTTACTCACCCGGTGGGAACGGCGACTCGACCAACGTCTCCTGCTCGGCCGGGGCCTCCCTCGCCGCCTACCAGTCGACCTCGACCAACCTCAGCGGCGGTATCCAAGCCGGGGTCATGGGGGTCTTCAGGCGAACCATCTTCGGGGGTCGGTGACCGTACGGCGCTCCTGGGTGCCGCCCAGCAAGAGAGCGGGAACTGGGCGTCGTCGGCGCCGAAGCGAAAGTTGCAGGGCGGCAGGCCGTATAGATAGAGCAGGCTGCTTTGGCGCCGGGTGCGGCAGGCCGATGCTCACGTGGATCGCTCTGGGATGGCGATCCAGTGGTTCTGTGAGGAGTCATCAGGTTGCGATCTCCTCGGCAAGATCGACGGCGATGCCGGCGCAAGCAGCCAGAAGACGCGAGCTTTGAGCTAGGGTGCACGCCCGCAGGGGGTTACCTGCGGGCGAGACCGAATCTTTTGGCGCCTGGAAGGGTTCCCTACCCGGGAGCGCAAACCGAGGAGAGAAAGGCAGTTGATGAGACGGCAGAGGAGGAGTAAGCGCAGGTGGACCGGCGGGCTCTCCGCCGCCCTAGTGGCCCTGGTCGCCCTGCTTTGTATCTGCGCGGGAGCCGCCCAGGCTGAAAAAGCCGCCGACGGCAAGGTCATCGTCAACGTCAACGGGGAAATCCTTCCCTCAAGGCTTCCCCGATCCACTCGTGCCCCGATCCAGGTCCTGATGGAAGCCGGGATCACGACCTCCGACAAATCGGTCCCGCCCGAACTTAAAGAGATCCTGCTCGACATCAACCGCCACGGGGTGATGCAGACCCAGGGCCTTCCCACCTGCTCGCTCTCGACGCTTGAATCCTCCTCGGGCCCGGCCGCCCTCAACGCCTGCCGGGGCGCCCTGATGGGCCACGGCAACGTCTCCACCCGGATCGCCCTGCCAGAACAGGGGGTCTTTGCCTCAAACGGGTTGATGGAGGCCTATAACGGTCTCTACCACGGCCACCACGCGATTTTCGCCCAGGTCACTTCCGAGCACCCGATCACCCTGAACTTCGTGATCCGCTTCGAAGTGAAAAAGGGCGGCGGCCAGTTCGGCACCGATCTGATCGGCACCGTGCCCCCGATCGCCTCAGGCTACGGCGAGATCACCGGCATCGACCTCTCCCTCTCGCGCAACTACACCCTGCACGGCAAGAAGATGAGCGTCCTCTCGGCCAACTGCCCGGCCCCGAAGGGCTTTAACAGCGTCTCCTTCCCCTTCGCCAAAACCAGCTTCCTCTTCGCCGACAATTCCAAGGCGCAGATCACCCTCCAACGCCGCTGCTCGGTGCGCGGCTAAAGACCCCAGACCCAAGGAGCCCACCCAGATGAAGGCCTTCAGATCGACAAAGCGCACCACCAAGGCAGCGCTCCTGCTCGCCGCCGCCCTCTGTTTGGGAGCGATCGGCGCCTCCCTCGCCCTGGCGACAACCGTCCATCTCGGCGGCCTCGAAGTCCAGGTCGAAGCCAAGACCAAGCCCTCAAAGCTCTCCAAGACCAAGCCCACCCCGCTCACCCTGCACCTCGAAGGCAAGATCGCCACCACCGACGGCACCCCCGTCCCGGCGCTCAAAACCCTCAACCTGCAGTTCGACAAACACGGCTCGATCAACACCAAGGGCCTGCCCACCTGCACCACCCAGAAACTGA
>JBAVAR010000062.1:0-28226 GCA_049585815.1 Solirubrobacterales bacterium | reverse complement strand
CGCCGCCGCCCTCACGGGCGGCCGACGCACGGCTCGGGGCCATTGTGGGTCGCTGCTCCTTCAATGTCGGACTCTCTCATTCCTTTCTCCAGACCGGTTTATCCCGGCGCTTTCTGCGTATCCGGTTGATTCCATCTGAGGCGATTCGTAGCTTCGCCGGGTGCCGCAGACGCATACCCTCTGAGCACTCTTGGAGTTCCAAGGTTCGCGATCCAGGGACGCGGTAGTGTCTGACAACCAGTTGCACAACAAGATCGCAAGGGGACCCGCAACCAGTTGCCGGCCAAGAACCAACAAAATGAATTGGCAGCGAAGGCCGCCGCCGCCCAAGAGGCCCTGGCGATGCTCGCCGACCGCTGGACCTTCCTCATTGTCCGCGAGGCATATTTCGGCGTTCATCGCTTCGGACAGCTTCAGCGCAATCTGGGGATTGCCCGAAACGTCTTGGCAGCTCGACTCTCAAAGCTAGTCGAGCACGGGATCTTGGAGCGGGTGCGTTACCGCACCGAACCCGATTGGTATGAGTACCGACTGACCGAACGCGGGCTCGATCTATACCCGTCGATCCTCGCATTCCTGCGTTGGGCCGAGGCTCACTTCGGCGACCCAGAGCGCCCCCCGGTCCGGGTCCGCCACACCACCTGCGGCAAGCTGACCGAACCCCTGCTTGTCTGCTCGCAGTGCCGCGAGCCAATCACCGCCGCAGACGTTGAGGTTGCCGAGTAAGCGGAGCCGATCGGGCGCTGTTGGAGCTTGCTTCCCCCAAGCTCGGTCCCCTCTCATCGACAGGCAGCGGGCACGCACAGCCCAGGGCTGCATCCACGGAGTGCGCTCAGCCGGGATCGCTGACGGCACTGTGGGCGTCGCCGCTACACCGGTTGGGGTCGATCGGGCAGGCGCCTTGACCCCCGCGGCAGGGCCAGCTCAGATCTCCTTGCATGGCCGAGTGAGGTTCCCCGAGATTTCGGCCCCGTCCCTGAATGACGCGACTACATGTGCGAAGAATTGCCCACCGAGGCAGCTCGCCATCAGATAGTCCTTGCGGTTGATCGTCAAGTCGAAGGCCGTAACAGAGCCGCTTCCCCCGGCAATCGGAGGGATCGGGCCAGCCGCACGCAGGTTGTAGAGGCCCTTGTGCTCCTTGGTGACGGTGATCGTTTCAACGATCGCCGTGGGCGCCGGGACCGCAACGTAGGCGTGGATCAAGATCAGGGTCTTGCCTCCCTGCGTGCCACCGTTGAAGATCACGAGCGGGCCCTTGGCTGTAAATGGCGTCGATTCGGGGAAGGCAACCCTGACTTCTGTGCTGCCCCTGCCAACGATCGCGCCGCGGCAGGCCGCTTCCGCGGATTGGGTGGTCGTCGCCTCGATCTTGCCGCGGCTGCAGACCGCTATTCCCTTGGTGTCGATCGCGCCGGTTTTGCCGGTGTCGATGCTGAAATTGCTGAGCGCCGGCGGCTGGGAGCCATCGACGGTGGCGATGCGACCACTGAAGTGGACCGATATCGGCGCCAGCTTCGTCCTTGGCAGCGCTTTGGGGGAAACGCCGCCATTGAGCGTCAGCACCAGATTCCCCGCCTGCACAACGGTCGGCTTTTCGCCTGCGGCCAGCGCCACTGCAGAAACCCCGACGGCGATCGCTGTCGAGAGGGCGAGGATCCAAATCATCTGCTTGCGCATCTCCGATCTCTCCTTCGTCTAACCGACGCCGTTGCGGTCCTGAGAGGCAGCCAGACCGATTGATACAGTTGACTAGCAGAATCGAATAGGAACTGTATCAGTGTAATGGCACAGCAAGCACCGACCGGGCACAATCCTTTTTCAGTTGATCCCGACAGCGATCTGCCCGTCGGCGTTCAGCTCTCCTGGCGCGTGCGGGCCCTGATCCTCACCGGGCGCCTGGCCTCGGGGGACTCCCTGCCCAGCGTGCGCCGGCTGGCGAGCTGGGCGGGGGTAAATGTCAACACCGTGCGAGCCGTATATGAGTCCCTGGAGGATGAGGGCCTGATCTTCAGCCGCCAGGGGCAGGGCACCTTCGTTGGCGATCGCACTGGGGCCCAACCAGGCCTGGAAGCAATTGCCGTGGATGCACTGCGCCGAGGCCAGGATGCGGGCGTTGACCCGCGCGAATTGGCCAAGGTGGTGATGGCCTGCGCAACGATGCCGACCCCCGAGCATGGTGGCGATGGACCATCTCTCGAGGACAAATCCATCGGTCTCATCGACAGCAGTGAGACGATCGAGGTTCGCTTGGAGCTGCGCCGCCAGATCGCTCGACTCGAGGCCGAGCTGGCCGCCTACGTACGCGACCTGCCCTCGGAATCGATGCCCACCGCCCCCCTGCGAGCCGAAGCACACATCGCCGGAGTGGAGGAGCTCGAGCAAACCAGAGACACGCTTATTGCCCAGCTCTCTGCGGCGCAGAAGTCGGCAGAGCAACGTGCAAGGCGGGAGGGCGAAGAACGGACCCAGCGCCGAGCGATGGCCGAAACTCAGACCGAACAAGGGGTTGCCCCGGGCCCCCTGCAGAGTGCGATGAATTGGTGGCATCGCGAGCCATAGGTCGTCGGTTCTGCGATCAGCTCGGCCAGTCCTCCGTGCTCTCCATCTGAGCATGCGACGAATCGCTTTGGGCTGTTCGGGTCACGTTCAGCGAGCCCTGACGGCGACGACGGTTTCCCTCAGGGTTTCGAGTGCGTCGTGGTGGGGCATCCAATGCAGGCGCCTGCGGGCGCGGCGGGTGCTCATCAGGACCGGCCGGCGAAGCGCCTCGATCCAAGCGGCCTCCGCCGGAAGGAAGGGGACCAGGGCAAGCGCCTCAGCCGCGGCGCCAACGGCGAGCCGGGGTGCGGGCAGGGCATGCCACCCAAGCGCGTGGGCGAGGTCTGAGATCGTCAGCTCTCCAGGTCCGGCGAGGTTGTAGATGCCCGGCTCGCCCTCGCCGATCACCGCCGCGCAGAGCGCCGCGGCCACGTCGTCGTGGTGGACCAGCTGAAACGGCACGCCGGGGTCGGGAAGCACCGGGCGCAGGTCGGGCACCCTGCCCAGCGCCCAGCGCAGCGGGCCGGGAATCCTCTGCCCGATCGCGAGCAGAGGAATCAGGTCAAGCAGCAATGTCGCCTGCGGCCCGGCAACGATGCAGGGGCGAAAAACGTAGGCCTCGGTATCGGAGTCCTCGAGTGCCACGGCGAGCTCGGCCTCGACCTCCGCCTTGTGGGCGGAGTAGGGGTGGCGCGCGCTGCCCCGCACAGGCAGGTCCTCGGTCAGTAGCTCGGGCAGGTCGGGTCCAAAGCCGTAGGCGGCAACCGAGGAGGTGTAGACGAGCCGCTTGGCGCCTGCCGCCGCCGCCTCGAACACGTTGCGCGAGCCAGTCAGGTTGATCTCCCGGCTCTCGCCGCGTCCGGCGACGATGACGAAGGCAAGATGAACGACGACGTCGGCGCCCTCCACCAGCTCCTCGACCGAAGTGCGGTCAAGGATGTCCCCGCGGCGGTACTCGACCTTGTCTCCCCAGTGCTGCTCGGCAGGGTCAAAGCGCCGCCGCGCCATCCCGATCACCCGCTCCACCTCCGGCGCGCGTTCCAGCGCCGCAATGAACGGCCTGCCGATCTCCCCGGTGGGGCCTGTAACGGCGACGGTCAGCACGGGTTGCGCCGCACGTTAGCGACCTCTGACTACCCTGGTCGGAATGGGCGAGATCCATTACGAGGGCCACCGGATCGAATACGACTCCTATGGGGAGGGCGAGCGGACGCTGGTCCTCGCCCACGGCCTGCTGATGAACCGCCGGATGTACGAGCAGCTGGGGCCGGCGATCGCCCGCCGCGGCAACCGGGTGATCTGCGTCGATCTGCTCGGCCACGGACGCTCGGATCGCCCCGAGGATCTCCGCCTCTACTCGATGCCTCTGTTTGCCCGACAGGTGGCGGCCCTGCTTGACCATCTCGGCAGTCCTTCCGCCGTCGTCGGTGGCACCTCCCTCGGTGCCAACGTCGCCCTGGAGCTGGCCAGCCGCGATCCCGAGCGGGTCGCTGGACTGTTGATCGAGATGCCGGTCCTCGACAACGCCCTGGCGGCGGTCGCGGCGACGTTTGCCCCGATCCTGCTCGGCCTGCGGGTCGGCCGCCCGGCCTTTGAGATCGTCTCACGCCTGGCCTCTGCGATCCCCCGCACCAATTATCTGATCGATATCGGGCTCGACCTGGCCCGCCAGCGCCCCGGGCCCTCGCTCGCCGTCCTGGAGGGGTTGCTGCTGGGAGAGACCGCACCGCACCGCGAGGAGCGGCGCAAGATCACCCAGCCGGCGCTGATCGTCGGCCACACACTCGATCCGCTGCACCCCTTCAGCGACTCCGGGATGCTCGCCGAGGAGCTCCGCAACGGCAGGCTGGTCGAGGCGAGCTCGATCCTCGAGTGGCGAATCAGCCCAGGTCGGCTGAACGGAGAGTTGGCGGCATTCCTCGATCGAGTGTGGGATTCCGGCTGAGGCGCAGAGGGGGAAGGGATGGGAGACTGCCCGCGTGAGATTTGAGGTCTTCTGGCGGGTGGCGCTCGTGCAGCTGATCGCGGTGGCGGTCCTCTCGCTGATACTTGGCACCCTGTTCTCGAACGGTTTCTTCGAAGACTGGGGATGGTTGGCGGGGCCGGCCGCCTGGCTGCTGTGCTCGTGGATCACGGCGCGCGTCGTCGGCTTGGCGATCGCACCGACGCTGGTCGGGGCGGTCGGGGCCGGGGTGGTCAGCGCGGTAGCGGTTCTTCTCGGCCAGCACTGGCTCGGTGCCCTGGTGGCCATCGGATTGCTCGCGGCATGGTGTGCACGGCGGCCGCCGGAAGGGGAGGCTTGGAGCTAGGGCTCGAGGGCCGCCTCGCCCTGGTGATGGGCGCCAGCCGTGGTCTTGGGCGGGCGGTGGCGATCGCTCTCGCCCGCGAAGGCGCCCGGGTGGCGATCGCAAGCCGCTCTGCGGAGAGACTCGAGGAGACGAGGGGGGCGATCGGCGATCGGGCAACTGCCTTCCCCGCCGACGCCTCCGACCTCGAGCGGATGGCCGCCCTCCCGAGCGAGGTGAGCGAGGCGCTCGGACCGATCGAGATTCTGATCACCAACACCGGTGGTCCGCCCTTCGGTGGCGCCCTCGATCATGAGCTCGAGGACTGGGAGCGCGCCTACAGGTCCTTGGTCCTGGCACCGCGGGTGCTCCTCGGCGCGGTGGTGCCCGGGATGCGTGAGCGCGGCTGGGGCCGGATCGTCAACGTTGGCTCTAGCTCCACCCGCGAGCCGATCCCCGGCCTCAACCTCTCAAACGCCCACCGGATGGCCGCCGTCGGCTTCCTCAAGACGCTCTCGCGCGAGCTCGCATCTGACGGGATCACCGTCAACACCGTCGCCACCGGGCGCTTTGCAACGGAGCGACTCGCCGACGCCGCTGGCTCGCTGGATGGCGCCGAAGAGGCCGCGCGCAGCGAAATCCCCGCCGCGCGCCTCGGGCGCCCCGAGGAGTACGGCGACCTCGTCGCCTTCCTGTGCTCTGAGCGAGCCGCCTACATCACCGGCACCGTGATCCCGATCGACGGCGGCCTGCTGCGCAGCGCCTTCTGAGCTAAAGGGCCGGGGGCGCAATGTATTTGCGCCCAAACCCTCGGACGTCTGGGATGACCATCGTTTGCCGGGATTGGTTGGGGTTGGCGGGCAAGAACAGCGCTTTGCCCAGTTGAGTTGGAATCGAGGCGCTCGGGGCGGCTGAAATTGACCCAGGATCTCGCGACCCCCTACGCTCGCTCGCAGCCAAAGAAAGGCAGCCAAAGAAAGGCACTCCCGTGCACCCCTCCTTCCCTCACCCCTCCGTGGGGAGCTCCCGCATCGTCGGGAAGAGGATCACGTCGCGCAGGGTCTTTGACCCGGTGAGGATCATCATCAGCCGGTCGACTCCAAGGCCACAGCCGCTGGCCGGCAGCATTCCGTATTCGAGGGCGCGGACGAACTCCTCATCGTGCTCGTGTGGCGTCTCCTCGGCGCCAGACTCCTGGCGCTCCCGTTGTTCGACGAAGCGGCGTCGCTGTTCGACCGGGTCGTTGATGTCGGTGCCCCCGCCGACGATCTCCATCCCGGCGACGATCCCGTCAAAGGCCTCGCCCAGCCGCTCGGGGTTCTCGGGTACGGGCTTTACCAAGGGCCAGATGTCGAGCGGCAGATCGACGATGAAGGTCGGCTGGATCAGCTTCGGCTCGATCAGCTTCCCCTGCAGCCGGTCGACCAGCCCCGCCCAATCATCGCCCGGCTCTGCCTCATCCCCGAGCAGCTCGACCAGCTCCTCGCGGCTTGAGTTGACGATATCGACACCCGTCTGCGCCTCGATCGCCTCGCGCAGGTTGACCCGCCTCCAGGGCGTCGCGAAGTCGATCATCTCCCCGTCGCGCTCGACCCTGGTCGTGCCGAGGACCCGCTGGGCGACGTCGGCGACCAGCTCCTCGGCGAAGGCCATCACCCCGCGGTAGTCGGCGGCGCCGACGAACCACTCGAGCATCGTGAACTCGGGGTTGTGCTGGGGAGACATCCCCTCGTTGCGAAAGAACTTGCCGAGCTCATAGACGTCCTCAAAGCCGCCGACGATCGCCCGCTTCAGGTAGAGCTCGGTCGCGATCCGCAGAAAGAGATGGCGGTCGAGCGCGTGGTGGTGGGTGACGAAGGGCCGCGCCGCGGCGCCGCCGGTGAGTCGCTGCAGGATCGGCGTTTCCAGCTCGACGTAGCCGCGCTCGTTCATGTGTTCGCGGATCGCGGCCAGCACCTTCGCCCGTAGCGCGAAAACCTCGCGCGAGCGCTGGTTCGCCATCAGGTCAAGCTCGCGCTGGCGGTAGCGGGTCTCTACGTCTGAGATGCCGTGGAAGAGATCGGGGGGATCGCGCAGGGCCTTTGCCAAAAGCGTGCACTCGCGCACCTCGATCGCGAGCTGGCCACGTTTGGTCACATACAGATCACCCTCGACACCGACGAGGTCGCCGATGTCGATCTCGGTGATCCGCCCGTAGGTCTCGGGCCCGAGGGCATCTTCGCGAGCGTAGGCCTGGATCGTGCCCGACACGTCGCGCAGATCGAAGAAGGTGGTCTTGCCGTGGCTGCGCTGCCCGGTCAGCCGGCCCGCGACCCGGTAGCTGAACTCGGGATGCTCACCCTCCCCGAGGGAGGCCGGATCGTGGGCGGCGAGGATCTCGGCGATGTGTGTGCGGTCGGGAAAGGCGCGGGGGAAGGGATCGATGCCGGCGGCGCGCAGTCGCTCGACCTTCGCCCGACGCTCGCCCTCGGTCGAGCCAGAGGGGGCCTCACTCATCGCTGATTCGCGCTCATGGCGCGAAGCCGACCGTCACCCGCTCGCCGCCCATGTGGTCCCGGATCGTCCGCGCTTCGCGCAGCATCTCGCGCATCGCCGGGCCATGGTGGGTGTCGTGCTCCATCGCCAGACGCTGGCCGGGGCGGACCTCGGCGATCAGCCCGCGGATCACCCCGAGCCCATCCTCGCCGCATTCACCCGTCACCGCGATCCGTGGCTCACGCTGGATCTCGGGCGAGCGATCAAAGATCGTCGAGTCGGTGACGTAGGGAAGGTTGGCGAGGACGAGGTCGATCTGCTCACCGTTGAAGCGCTCGGGCATCCCCTCCTCGACGATCACCTCGAGCTCCAGGCCGAGGCGCCGGGCGTTCTCTCCGGCGGCCTGCGCGGCGTCGGGCGAGAGGTCTGAGGCGCTCACCCGCAGGTCCGGGCGCTCGTGGATCAGGGCCAGGGCGATCGCCCCAGAGCCGGTGCCGACCTCGTGCACGCGCGAGCCCTCGGGCAGCTCGGCGGCGACCCCGACCAGGAGCTCGGTCTCCCGCCTCGGGATCAGCACCCGCGAGTCGACGCCGACCTCGATCTCGCAAAAGCGGGCGCGGCCGAGGATGTAGGCGAGCGGCTCATGTTCGGCGCGGCGGCGAACCCGCTCTGAGATCGCGGCGGCCAGCTCCGGCGAAAGCTCCCCGGCGCCGTCGCGGGAGAGCTCCCTGGGGTCGGCGCCGAGCGCGTCGGCGATCAGGGCCTCGGCATCCTCGCGCGGTCGATCGCAGCCGGCTGCTGCGATCGTCTCGGTGGCGGCCTCAAGCGCCGCGCCCACGGTTTCGGGCTGGGCGGAGCGGCTCTGGGGTGGCGGAGAGGGTTCCATCGGACGCCGAGGCTACCGCAGCGGCACACCCCGCCGTGGCCCGGAACTCAGCCTCCCAACAGCGTGTCGAGCAGGGCCTTCTGGGCGTGGAGGCGGTTCTCCGCCTGGTCCCACACCGCCGAGCGCTCCCCGTAGAGCACCTCGGCGCTGATCTCCTCGCCCGGGTGCGCGGGGAGGCAGTGCATGACGATCGCGCCGTCCTTTGCGGCGGCGAGCAGGTCGGCGTCGACTTGGAAGGGAGCGAGGTCTGCGCGGCGGCGCTCTGCCTCGGGCTCGTCTCCCATGCTGACCCAGACGTCGGTGTAGATCGCATCGGCGCCGGCCGCGGCGGCGCGGGGATCGTTGGTCAGCTGGGCGCCGTGACCCTCCTCGAGCTGATAGCCGGGCGGGGTGGCGATCACCACCTCAATCCCGGCCAACTCCCCGGCGATCGCCAGCGAGCGGGCGACGTTGTTGCCGTCGCCGACGTAGGCGAGACGCAGGCCGGCAAGCTGGCCGAAGCGCTCGCGCAGAGTGAGCAGATCCGCCAGTGCCTGGCAAGGGTGATGTGAGGGAGTGAGGCCGTTAATCACCGGCACCTCGGCGGTGGCGGCCAGCTCGGCGACGGACTCGTGGGAGCCGGCACGGACCACGATCCCGGCGACGTAGCGCGACAGCACCCGCGCGGTGTCGCCGATCGACTCACCGCGGGAGATCTGCAGCTCATCGCCGCGCAGGACGATCGGCGTCCCGCCCAGCTCGGCGACCCCGACCTCAAAGGAGATCCGGGTACGGGTCGAGGGACGCTCGAAGAGGAGAGCGATGCTGCGATCCGCCAGCGTCTCTGAGCCCAGCCCCTCCCCTCGTCCGGCTTTCAGCTCCAGCGCCCGCTCGAGCAGCCTGCCCAACTCAAATGCGCCCAGCTCTTCACCTGTGAGGAAGTCCCGCTTCAAGCCGCGGATACTAAGCCCGTGCAGTTCACCGCGATCGCCTGGAACCTCTTTCATGGACGCGACTTCCCGCCGGACTCATCCCTCCTCACCTGGCGCTCGCGGCTGCTGCGCCGCAGTGAGCGAAACGCCACCCACGTCCAGGTCAACCGCGGCCTCGAGGCCGAGTTCTCCTCGCTGCTGGCGGGCGCCGAGTGGGATCTGGCGCTGCTGCAGGAGGCCCCACCGCGCTTCATGTGGCGGCTGGCGGAGGCCAGCGACGCCGATGCTCACCGGGTGCTCACCTCCCGCAACCAGCTGGGCCGGCTGCGGGCCGCCGCCGCTCGCCTGAACCCCGACCTGATTGCCTCCGGGGAGGGCGGCTCCAATCTCACCCTGCTCCGCAACCGGAGCGATCATTCGGGGGGCTTGGGGGGAATCGTCGAACGCCGCAGCCTGGCGATCCACCGGGGAAGGCCCGAGCGCCGGGCGATGGCCCTGACCCGCACCGCTGGCGGTCTTTGCATCGCCAACCTGCACGCGAGCAGCGGCAGACCCGAGCTGGCGGCGGCCGACGTGCTTGTGGCGGCGCACGCCGCGAGCGAGTGGGCGGGGGAGCGCCCGCTGCTCTTCGGCGGTGACCTGAACCTGCGGCCCGCGGAGAGCCCGCAGACCTTCGAAGAGCTGGGCGATCGCTTCGGTCTGGCGGGGCCGACGGGCGCCGAGGCGATCGATCACCTGCTGGTCCGTGGCCTGGCGACGGTCTCCGCCCCCGCCCCCTGGTCACCCGAGCGGCGGGAGCTGCGCGAGGAGGATGGCCTGGCGCTGCGCCTCTCCGACCACGCCCCGGTGGAGGGGAGGTTCGCAACCACAAGCGACCGGAATTGAGATAGTCACTCACAGCCCGCGAAATTCGAGCCAGGAGACGAGCACGCATGGCCGACAAAAAAGCAGCTCCAGGAAAACCGAAAAAAACCAGAGCCGGCTCGAGCGGCGCCCGGAAAGCGACTGCTCCCAAAAATGCAGCGGCAAAAAAAACGGCGGGCCGAAAAAAACCCAGCAGCGCCCCCAAAGCTGGCTCGAGCGGCACCGGCGCCCGCGCCGCGAACCCGCTCGATAAGAGCGTCGAGCACTTTCGCCAACACCTTGAGCGCAGCGTCACCCTCAGCCGCGAGCGTCTGCAGGAGGTCGTCGATGACGCCGTCAAACGCGGCCGGATCACTCGGGGCGACGCCGAGAAGCTGCTCTCCGATCTGCTCAACCGTGGCCGCAAACAGACCGACTCACTCTTGAAGGAGCTCGAAAGGTTGATCAAACAGGCGCGCCACGAGGTCGGCGGGCGCACCGAGCCGGTCCGCAAGCAGGCCACCCAGGCGGCGCGGAGCGCGCGCAAGAAACTGAGCTAGATGGAAAAGGCCACCGCTCCGCGCCCGGCGGCCCGCGGCGAGCTGCTCGAGGTCGAGATCGACTCGCTCGCCTTCGGCGGGCGCGGCGTGGCGCGGGCCGAGGGCTACGTGGTTTTCGTCGCCGGCGCGCTGCCGGGGGACCGGGTGCGGGCCGAGGTGACGAGGTCAAAGCGCCGCTTCGCCGAGGCGAGGGCGATCGAGCTGATCCGCCCCGGCGCCGAACGCATCGCCGACAGCTGTACCCACGCCGGCGAGCCCTGCCCGGGGGCGCCCTGGCAGGGACTCCCCTATGAGAGCCAGCTCGCCCACAAGCAGGAGCAGCTCGGCGACGCGCTGCGGCGGATCGGCAACCTCGAGGGGTTCGAGATGGAGGAGATCGAGCCGGCGCTCGAGCCTTGGCGCTACCGCAACAAGCTCGAGTATTCCTTCGGGGCCGACGGACGGGGTGAGGCGACCCTCGGCTTCCACGCTCGCGGTCGCTGGGATCGGGTGGTCGACGTGGAGGACTGCAAGCTCGCCTCCGAGCGCGGTAACGCGGCACGCAGGGAGGTGCGCGAGTGGGCGAGGTTCGAGTCGATCGCCCCCTTCGACGCTCGCGCGGGTGCCGGCGTCCTGCGCAACCTCGTGGTCCGGGAGGGGCGGCGGACCGGACAGCTGCAGACCCGCCTGATCACCTCAGCGGCTCACTTCCCCAAACCCCCGGTTGACCTCCACACGGCGATCGAGGGCCCCTCGGGCGGAACCGATGGCCCGACCGGCGTGCTCGGCGAGGAGTACCTGCGCGAGGAGCTCTGCGGACTGCAGCTGCAGATCTCCCACGGGGCCTTCTTTCAGACCAATACGGAGATGGCCGAGCGCCTCTACGCGCTCGCCGCCGAGTACGCGGGACTGAGCGGCACCGAGCGTGTCTTTGACCTCTACTGCGGGATCGGCACGATCGGGCTGACCCTGGCCGCGCGGGCCGGCGAGGTCTGGGGGCTTGAGATCGTGCCCGAGGCAATCGCCGATGCCGAGCGCAACGCCGAGCGCAACGGGGTCACCAACGCCCGCTTCCTCACCGCCAACGCGCGGACCGGCCTGCGGGCGATGATCGAGCAGGCCGGCGGCCCCGATGTCCTCCTCATCGACCCACCCCGGGCCGGCCTCTCGCAGAAGATCGTGCGGCGGGTGATCGAGTGCGATGCGCCGCGCATCGTCTACGTCTCCTGCAACCCGACGACGCTGGCTCCCAACGCAGCCCAGCTGGTCGAGGCCGGCTATAGGCTGCGACGCGTGAGGGCGCTCGACATGTTCCCCCAGACCCCGCACATCGAGTGCGTGGCCCTGCTGGAGAAGGCGTGAGCCGAGGGTTCGGCGTCGCCGCCGGCCTCGATCCCACCCTTGCCGGCGAGCTCGCCGCCGGCTGCAGCGAGCTGGGCTACGGCTCGATCTGGTCAAACGATCATCCGGGAGCAAAGGGCCTGGAGACCCTGGCCCAGTTCGGCGCCGCGGCGCCGAACATCGACCTCGGCGTCGCCGTCATCGCCCTCGACCGCACCCCTCCGGAGGCGATCGCCGCCGATCTGCAGCGCCTCGGCCTGGCGCCCGAGCGACTGTGGCTGGGAGTCGGCGCCGGCTTTGCCGAGAAGCCGCTGAGCCGGATGCGCGAGTCCCTCCCCGAGCTGCGCGAGCGCCTGCCGGGCGTCCGTCTCGTCCTCGCCGCGATGGGACCGAAGATGTGCGCGCTGGCCGGAGCCGAGTATGACGGTGCCTTCTTTAACTGGATGACACCGGCCTTCGCCGCCGGCGCCCGGGCCAGGGTCGAGGCCGGCGCCAGTGAGGTCGGCCGCGAGGCTCCCCCGATCTTCGGCTATGTGCGGACCGCCGTCGGCCCCGACGCCCCTGAGCGCCTGGCCAAGGAGGAGTCCTTTTACCGCGACCTCCATGACGGCTACAGAGACCATTTCGCCCGCCTCGATGAGCCGGCGGGCACGGTGGGAGTCGCCGCCCCCGACGCGGCCACGGCCCAGAGGGCCCTGGCCGCCTACACCGCCCTCGATACCCTCGTGGTCCGCGGTCTCACCTCAGCCAGGGTCGAGCCGATGCTCGCCCTGGCGGGGGCGAGCGCCCCCTGAGCCCTCAGTAGGGCGGCAGGTCCTCATACCACTGCCCGAGCATCCGGAAGGCGCGCCAGAAGCGCTGCTTGGCGCCCTCCTCATCCAGCGAGTCATCGATATCGGGCACATGGAGCGCGTCAACCGTGGGCGTGAAGGCCTGGATCTCCCCCTCGCGCTGCTCAACCGGGCGCGAGAGTGGGATCTGCAGCTCGTTCAGGGTGCGGAGCGCGGGCGCGCCCATCACGACGACGATCTTCGGCTGCACGATCGCGATCTCCTCGACCAGGCGCCGCACGCACTGCTCGGCGGCGAGGTCCGGCTCGGCGATCGGGCACTTGACGCAGAGCGTCCCGTAAACCACCAGCGGATCGATCCCCAAGCGTTTGAAGCTCTTCATCAGCGCGTTGCCGGCGCGCCCGTAGAAGGCCACCCCCTCCTCGATCTCAGAGATCGTCGGGGCGTGCTTGAGCATGAGGACGTCCGCCTGCGGATGGCCGGAACCGAGCACCGGCATCAGCTTGCCGCGCGGGCAGTGCGGGCACTCCTGCAGCTCGCGGGTGAGCTGGTTTAGCTCGCGGATCGCCCGCTCGAGGTACTTCTCCCTGATCTCATCGTCGGTGGTCGGCATCGCCGACGGTCTCTTTGACGGACCGGGCGCGGGTCCTCTCCGCCCGCCCGCCTGCATCAGCTCTTGCTGGCCGAGCCGCGCCCCCGCGGGCGCCCTCCGCGGGCCGGCTTGGCATCGGCAACGCGGCGCTTGGGGGCCTTCGGGCGCCCGGTCGTCTGCAGCAGCTTCAGCGCCTGCACGTAGACGAGGTTCTTGTGCTTGCGGGTGATGTCGGCGTCGCGCATCGCCTCGAGGAACTCCCCCGGCCCGTCGAAGTCATGAATCCGCACCCGCACGCTGCCCAGCCCCTGGGCGACGTGGCTGTCAGAGCCCGCGCCGGGGACGATCCGGTACTTGCGGGCAAAGCGCTCGGCCTCCTCGTTGAAGGCGGTCAGCGCGACCCTCGGGTTGAAGACCTCGAGGATGTCGATCTCCTCGACGATCTCGATCAGGTGCTCGTAGTCGGGTACCGAGTGGAAGCGATCAAAGGGGTGGGGAACGTAGACGAGTCCCCCCTGGCGTCGGATCTCGGCGATCGTCTGGGCCATCGTCATCCCGCGCGGGATCTCCTCAGTGAGGAAGAGCCCGATCACCTCGCCCTGCTCGGCGGTCTTCACCTCCTCGGCGACGATCACCTTGATGTCGCCGAACTCCGCGGCGACCCGCCTCGCCTCCAGCGCCCCGGAGAGGACGTTGTGATCGGTGATCGCGATCGCGCCGAGGCCGCGGTCGCGGGCGGTGTTGATCAGCACATCGACCGGCGTCGCGCAGTCGGGGGAGTGGTCGGTGTGCATGTGGAGGTCGACCTCGATCAACCGCCGCGAGGAGATCTGACGGCGCACCTCGGGGTCGCCGGCGGGGTCGTGGCGGCGGGCGAGGAGGCGACGGTAGATCGCCTCCAGCTCGGCGGCGACCCGCTCCCAGCCGCGCCCCGGTCCCGCCGGCTCCAGCAGCTCGTAGTCGGCGGGGAAATAGGCCCCCAGCAGCTCCGCCGTCGCCGGCGCGGTCACCGTGCGGGCGTCGAGGCGGCCGAAGAAGATCTCCACCAGCGGCCGGGCGAGGTGGGTCGATAGCACCCGCTCCTGCGGCGCGTGGAAGGTGGCGACGTTGAGCGAGTGGGAGTGGCGCAGCGCCGCCGAGGAGACGCTGGGCGCAAACGGCTCGTGGACGTGGACGATGTCAGGCGGACTCGAGCTGAGCAGCCGTTTGACCCGGTCCCCGCCGGCGGTGATCACCACCTCGTGGCCGCGGCGCTCCAGCTCCTCGGAGACGCGCGCGACGAACTCGTTGACCGGGTTGGCGACCCCACGCCGGAAGGGCGTGACCTGGGCTATCGAGAGTGGCTCAGGAGCCGACAACGGCCGGAGACTTGCCGCGTGCGTACTTGGCGATGAACTCCTCGGTCCTCTCACGCGCCTCGTCATCGGGCCGCTGGGTGTGCGGCGACTTCATCAGGTAGCTGGAGGGTCCGTCGAGCTGGCCCGCGATCCCGTTGTTGAGCGCCAGCTTGACGATCCGTACCGCGTCGATCACGACGCCGGCCGAGTTGGGCGAGTCCCAGACCTCGAGCTTCAGCTCGAGATTGAGCGGCACGTCGCCGAACGCCTTGCCCTCGATGCGGATATGCGCCCACTTGCGGTCGGTCAGCCAGGCGACGTAATCTGAGGGTCCGACGTGAACGTCCTCCTCGGGCAGCTCATGGCCCATGATCGAGGTCACCGCATTGGTCTTTGAGATCTTCTTCGAGTCGAGGCGCTCGCGCTCGAGCATGTTGAAGAAATCCATGTTGCCGCCGACGTTCAGCTGTGAGGTCCGCTCCATCCGCACGCCGCGGTCGTGGAAGAGGCGGGCGAGCTGGCGGTGGACGATCGTCGCGCCGACCTGGGACTTGATGTCGTCGCCGATGATCGGCAGGCCCGCCTCGGTGAAGCGCTTGTCCCAGTAGTCCTCGCGGGCGATGAAGACGGGAAGGCAGTTGACGAAGCCGACGCCGGCCTTGAGCGCCTGCTCGACGTACCACTTGGTCGCCTGCTCAGAGCCGACCGGCAGGTAGCAGACCAGCACATCGGCCCCCGTCTCCCTGAGAATGCCGACGATGTCGGCGGTCTCCCCAGGAGCTTTGGTGATCTTCTGTTTGAGGTACTTGCCGAGGCCGTCGTGGGTCATTCCCCGCTCGACCCTCACCCCGAGGCTCGGTACCTCGGCGAATTTGATCGTGTCGTTTT
Organism: Solirubrobacterales bacterium; assembly: GCA_049585815.1. GTDB lineage: Bacteria > Actinomycetota > Thermoleophilia > Solirubrobacterales > 70-9 > DATLSM01. The sequence goes on along the minus strand of JBAVAR010000062.1, from coordinate 12,797 downwards.
GGCCAGACCAGATCGCCTCGGAGAGGTCCTTGCCCACCTTCTCGACGTCGATGTCGAAGGCGGCCACGAACTCGACGTCGCGCACGTGGTAGCCGCCGAGGTCGACGTGCATGAGACCGGGCACTTCCTCGCCGGGGTCGGCGTCGCGGTAGTAGTGGACGCCCTGGATGAAGGAGTTGGCGCAGTTGCCGACACCGACGATCGCGACGCGGACCTTCTCGTCGGTGGGGGTGGCGCCGTTGGCGGCGTTTGCTCCGTTGCTCTCACTCATGGAATTGGAAGTCCTTCCTCGCTCGCGCTAGGTGGCAGAACACACCCGGCGAGGGCTGGGGTTACAGCTCCTCCGCCGGGCCGCCGCCGGAAATGGCGGCCGCTTCCTTGGAGAGCTCGTTCCTGACATGCCATACGCGTTGGATCACGGTGACGATGGTCAACGCCGCGATCGCGTAGATCGACGGCGCCAGCAGTTCGAAGTGCCCGAGGCCGGCGCCCTTTGCGAAGACCAACCCGATCGAAAGTAGCACCACCCTCACCGGCCGCGTCGCCAAGCCGACCTTGCACTCGACCCCCAGCGCCTCCGCGCGCGCCCGCGTGTAGGAGACCATCAACGAACCGAGCACCGCGACCACGCACATCGCGGCGGCGAAGTCCTGGCCGCTTGCGGCAAAGTAACCGGCGACAGCGGCGAGCACGATGCCCTCCTCGATCCGGTCCAGGGTCGAGTCAAGAAAGGCGCCGAACAGGGTTCCCTTGCCCGACATCCGCGAGTAGCGTCCGTCGAGGGTGTCCATCGTCGAGCCGATGATGAAGGCGAGGCCGGCGAGGAAGAAAAGGCGCTGGGTGACCAGCACCGCCGCGATCAGGTTGAGCGTCAATCCGACCAGCGAGATCGCATTGGGAGTCAGCCTGGACTCGATCAGCCGATCGCGGGCATAGGCCCGCAGCTCCTGCCCGTTGCGGGCCTGGCGACCGTTGCGACGACCACCCGGAGCCCTGGGGGGCGCCGAAGATTGCATTGTCGTGAGGCTAGATGATCGCGTCGCGGGAGGTGGGACTATGCCTCTGCCTCCTGCGGCGATCGCGCCCGCCATGACCACGCCTCAGGCCGAGCCCGGGCGAGCAGCCGGGCCGCGACCAGTGCCGAGGTGGCGGCGACGGTCCAACCGAGCACCACGTCGGTCCAGTAGTGGTTGGCGGTGACGATCACGACCCAGGCGATCAGCAGCGGCCACGCCGCCCAGAAGGCCTTGGCGATTCGGTTGCGGCAGACGATCGCACCGGTGCCGCCGATCATCAGCGCGAAGGCGCAGTGCATGCTCGGAATCGCCGCGAAGGGGTTGATGAAGATCTTCGCCAGCGAGGAGTTGTGGTTCACCCCCGAGAACTCATCGATCGTGTCGACGAAACCGTGTTCGGGGAACATCCGCGGCGGCGCCGTCGGAAACAGCGCGTAGCCGATCAGCGCCAGGCCCATCGCGACGACGAACATGTTGCGCACGAAGTAATAGGACTCGTTGCGGAACAGGTAGAGCCAGATCAGGAAGCCGAGGGCAATCGAGAACTGGGCATTGAGGTAAACCTGGTTGGCGAAGTCGATCAGCCAGTGGGCGGGCAGAAAGAATGACTGCAGCCGGGGCTCAAAGAAGGTGTGGATCGACTGCTCGAATTCGATCACCTCCTGCCCATGGGCGATCGCGACCGAGCGCTGGCCGTCGGCGATCCCGCGGACGAACTCATAGGCGAAGTCGACCAGCGCGAGGATCGCGACCTGGCGGCCGGCGTCACCCCAACCCTGGGGAAGCTTTGACCCAATACGCGCGAGAGCCCGAGACACCCGGCGCATTGTAATTCCCCCGTTAACGGGTGACGGGCTAGGGTCGCCCGGAGTGGCCTGGAAAAGACCGGAAAGACGGCGGGTCAGGGCGATCCGCGACCGCCTGCGCGAGATGTATGGGCGACCCGAAAACGAGCCCCATCGCGATCCGGTCGCCGAGCTGGTGAGAACGGTGCTCTCCCAGCACACCAACGATCGCAACCGCGACCGCGCCTACGCGGCGCTGCGCGAGCGCTTCCCAACCTGGGAGGAGGTGCGGGACGCTCCGCTGGGCGAGGTCGAGGAGGCGATCCGGGTCGGCGGGCTGGGCAAGCAGAAGGCACCGCGAATCCAGGCGATCCTCGGGGCGCTGGGGGAGCCGCCCGATCTCGACTGGACCGAGTCCGCGCCGCGGGAGGACTCGCTCTCCTTCCTCCTCGCCCTGCCCGGCGTGGGGCGGAAAACCGCCGCCTGCGTCTTGATCTTCAGCTGGGGTATCCCGGAGATTCCGGTCGACGTCCACATCCACCGGGTCGGCGGGCGGCTCGGCCTCTTCCCCCCCGACGCCTCCCTGGAGCGGGCCCACGAGGAGATGCTGGCGATCGTCGACCCCGAGGACGCTCATGAGCTGCACATGAACCTGATCAGCCACGGGCGCGCGCTCTGTCGGCCCAAGCCACGCTGCGGGGAATGCGGGCTGCGCCGGCTGTGCCCCTGGTACCGGAGCGCCAGTAGTATCCGCGCCGCCGGTCGGCGGGACTGACCCGGGGGACCGGCTCCAACACCGCCAAAATGAGCAAACGCACCTTCGTCATCTTCGGGCTGCTGGTCCTCGTCCTCGCCGTCCTCATCCCCTGGCTTGTCTTCCGCTCGCGCGGTGACGCGGCGACAAACGAGCTGAAGGTGCCGGCGAACCTGAAAACGGGCCAGACCCTCTTTCGGACCAACTGCGGCACCTGCCACACGCTCTATGCGGCCGGGACCGACGGGAATTACGCCCCCAACCTGGATGAACTGCTGGCGCCGAGCGGAGCGCCGAGCGGGCCGAGCGCGGCGGGGACGATCAAAGGGGTCGAAAACCGGGTCCTCAACGCGCTCGAACACGGCGTCGATACCACCACCACTCCCGGCCGCATGCCGGCCGGGATCCTCAACCCGATCCAGGCAAAAGAAGTCGCCGAATTCGTCGCGCACACCGCCGGCGAGGGTTGAGCCGGCGCCGGGCCGCGCCGCAGCCAGGTCCCCGAATCCGAGCTAAGGTAGGTCGGCATTGCCGCGCGGGTTGACGGACGTCTCTGATCTGCCATACTCGGACTTAGATTTCTTTAGCCAGTCATATCACCCTTGGAGGTAGCGAAGTGGGTAAGACGATCGGGATCGACCTGGGCACCACAAATTCATGCGTCGCCGTGATGGAGGGCGGCGAGCCAACCGTGCTGGAGAACGCCGAGGGGGGGCGGACCACGCCCTCGGTGGTGGCCTTCACCGACTCCGGCGAGCGCCTCGTCGGCACCGTGGCCAAACGCCAGGCGGTGATGAACCCCGAGAACACGATCTTCTCGATCAAGCGCTTCATGGGGCGCAAGGAGTCCGAAGTCAAGGAGGAGGAGACGATCGTCCCCTACAAGGTGGTCGCCGGACCCAACGGCGACGTGCGGGTCGAAGTGCGCGATAAGCAGTACAGCCCGCCGGAGATCAGCGCGATGATCCTCCAGAAGCTGAAGACAGACGCCGAAGCCAAGCTCGGCGAAGCGGTCGACAGCGCGGTGATCACCGTCCCCGCCTACTTCAACGACGACCAGCGCCAGGCGACCAAGGACGCCGGCAAGATCGCCGGCCTGGAGGTGAAGCGGATCATCAACGAGCCGACCGCGGCCTCACTCGCCTACGGGCTCGACAAAGAGAAGGCCGATCACACGATCCTCGTCTTCGACCTCGGCGGCGGCACCTTCGACGTCTCGGTGCTGGAGATCGGCGACGGCGTCTTTGAGGTGAAGGCGACCGCCGGCGACAACCACCTCGGCGGCGACAACTGGGACAAAGCGATAGTTGAGTGGCTGGTCGCCGAGTTCAAACGCGACCAGGGCGTCGACCTGGCGGCGGATAAGAACTCGCTGCAGCGCCTCTACGAGGCGGCGGAGAAGGCGAAGATCGAGCTCTCCTCGACCCAGGAGACGCAGATCAACCTGCCCTTCATCACCGCCGTCGAGGGACAGCCCAAGCATCTCGATCTGAAGCTCAGCCGCTCGAAGCTAAACGAGCTGACCGCCGACCTGCTGGAGCGGATCGTCGGCCCGGTGAAACGGGCGCTTGACGACGCCGATGCCTCGATCGACCACGTTGTGCTGGTCGGCGGAATGACCCGGATGCCGGCGGTGCGCGAGCGGGTCAAGGATCTGACCGGCAAGGACCCCCACCAGGGGGTTAACCCCGACGAGGTGGTCGCGGTCGGCGCCGGGATCCAGGCGGGGGTGCTGGCCGGCGACGTCAAGGACGTGCTGCTGCTCGACGTCACCCCGCTGACCCTGGGGATCGAGACCAAAGGCGGCGTGATGACGAAGCTGATCGAGCGCAACACGACGATCCCGACCAAGAAGTCAGAGACCTTCTCGACCGCCGATGACAACCAGCCCTCGGTCGAGATCCACGTGCTCCAGGGCGAGCGGGAGATGGCGAACGGCAACAAGAGCCTGGGCAAGTTCCAGCTCACCGGGATCCCGCCGGCGCCGCGGGGGATGCCCCAGATCGAGGTCACCTTCGACATCGACGCCAACGGCATCCTCAACGTCACCGCGAAAGACCTGGGCACCGGCAAAGAGCAGAAGATCGAGATCAAATCCGGCTCCGGGCTATCGGATGAGGAGATCCAGAGCATGGTCAGCGACGCCGAGTCCCATGCCGAGGAGGACCGCCGCCAGCGCCAGCTTGCCGAGGCGCGCAACCTCGCCGAGAACGCCGCCTACCAATCCGAGAAACAGCTGACCGAGCTGGGCGACAAAGTCGACCCATCCGCCAAGGAGGAGATCGAGACGGCGATCAGCGACCTGCGCGGTTCGCTTGAGTCCGAGAGTGCCGAGGAGATCAACTCCAAGACCGAGGCGCTGACCACGGCCTTCCAGAAGGTCTCCGAGCAGATCTACGCCGCGGCCCAGCAGGAGGCGAGCTCAAACGATGGAGCATCCGCCGCCGAGGACTCCTCCGAGGAGGAGGTCGTCGACGCCGAGGTCGTCGACGAGGGCGAGGAGAAGTGAGGCTGCCCGACGACGCCGCGGGGCCGGGCTCGGGCCCGCTCAAGGGGCGACAGGGTGGCTCGCCCGCGGGGGATCCCGGCGGGGGGGGCGGCGGCCCCCTCGGCCCAGAGGAGCCGCCCTCGATCCAGCCCTCCCCTGCGCAAGCCAGCGCTGAGCGCTCCGAGCAGACCGCGGGAGTCGAGGTCGAGGCCGACCTGGAGGGGCTGCTAAAGGAGCGGGATGACTATCTGGAACTCGCCAGGCGGACCAAGGCTGATTTCGAGAACTTTCGCAAGCGGATGACAGGTGAGGTTCGGGCTGCGGGTGCGCGGGGAAAGGGGGAGCTGGCCCGGGACATCGTCAACGCTCTTGATGATCTTGAGCGGGCGATTGAGGCCGCGGGGCTCGACCCCGAGGGCGACTCCGAGGACGGCCTCTCCCACGGCGTCCTGCTGATGTTCAGGAGCCTGCGCGGCGCGCTCGCCCGCAACGGGATCGAGGCGATCGATCCCAGCGGGCAGAGGTTTGACCCAATGACGCACGAGGCGCTGTCGACGCAGGCGGCCGAGGGGGTCGAGCCGGGCAGCGTGGTCGAGGTGATCCAGAAGGGATACCGGCTCGGCGATGTGCTGATCCGGCCGGCTCGCGTGGTGGTGAGCGAGTAGGGCGTGGCCGAGGATCTCTACAAGGTGCTGGGCGTCGCCAAGAAGGCGTCCGACGCGGAGATCAAGAAGGCATACCGGGCGCTCGCCCGCAAATACCACCCGGACCGAAACCCCGATGACCCGCAGGCCGAGGAGAAGTTCAAGGAGGTCCAGGGGGCCTATGACACGCTCTCTGACCCCGAGAAGCGAAAGGCCTATGACTCGGGCGGGCCGTTTGCCGGGTTCGGCGGCGGCGGTGGGCGAGGGCCCTTTGCCCCGGGCGCCGGCGGCCAGGCCGGCGGCTTCGGCGACCTGGGCGACATCTTCTCGACGATCTTCAGCCGCGGCGGCGGTCGGGCCGACCCACAGCAGGTACGCGGGCGCGATCTGGAGACCGAGGTCGGGCTCAGCTTCGATCAGGCGGTCGGCGGGGCCCAGATCAGCGTCACGGTGCCGAAGGCCTCGCGCTGTCCGACCTGCCACGGCAACGGGGCCAAACCGGGGACCAGCCCGCTCACCTGCCCGCGCTGTAACGGTCGCGGGATCGACGCCCAGAGCCAGGGCTTTTTCTCGATCAGCCAGCCCTGTCCCCAGTGCGGCGGCGCCGGGCAGATCATCGAGGACCCCTGCCCCACCTGCGGCGGCTCCGGGCTGACCCAGCAGAGCAAGCGCTACAAGGTCAACATCCCGGCCGGAGTCAGGGACGGAACCCGGATCCGGCTCGCCGGCAAGGGTGAGGCGGGGCCCCGCGGCGGGCCGCCCGGCGACCTTTACGTGACCACCCGGGTCACCCCCTCCCCCGTCTTCAAACGACTTGAGGACGGCAACCTCGAGGTGACGGTGCCGATCACGATCGCAGAGGCGCTGCGCGGCGGCACGATCGAGGTGCCCACCCTGAAGGCCACCAAGAAGATCAAGGTCCCGGCGGGAACCAGGCACGGGACGATCCAGCGCCTGCGCGGCGAGGGGCCGCCGAAGCCCAAGGGTCGCGGTAAGGGCGATATCCGCTACCGCCTGGAGATCGAGGTTCCCGAGAAGCTGACCAGCGAGCAGGAGGAGGCGGCGGAGAAGCTGGCGGAGGCGTTCAACGGCGCCAACCCGCGCGAGGCGCTGATGCGCGAGGCAGCGCGGGGATGAGCAGCGCCAACGGCGGGCGGCGGGTGCAGGTGCGGGCGGCACTCGACGCCGAGCGCGGCGTCTTCATGATCTCGGTCGCCGCCGAGCTGGCCCAGATGCACCCCCAGACCCTGCGCATGTATGAGGCGCGTGGGCTGATCTCCCCGCAACGCTCGGCGAAGAACACCCGCCTTTACTCCCAGCGCGACGTCGAGCGCCTGCACCGTATCCAGCAGCTGACCGCCGAAGGACTGAACCTGGCCGGGGTCGAGCGGGTCCTGGCGCTGGAGCGCCGCCTGGCAAGACTCGAAGGAAAGGCATAGGGGGACCCGCAGATGAAGCCCGACAGATTCACCACCAAGGCCCAGGAAGCGGTGGCCACCGCCCAGGCGCTGGCGGCAGAGCGGCGAAACCCCGAGGTCACCCCCGCCCACCTGCTGGTTGCGCTGTTGCGCCAAAGCGACGGGCTGATCGCCCCGATCCTGCAGAAGCTCGGCGCCGATGTCGATGCCCTCAGCGCCCGCGCGGTGAGGGCGGTCGAGGATCTGCCCAAGCTGAGTGAGACCGCGGAGGTGCGTCCATCCGCTGAGCTGGTCGGGGTGCTGCAACGGGCCGAGAGGGAGATGGCAGAGCTCGGCGATGAGTACATCTCCACCGAGCACCTCCTGCTCGCCTTGAGCGAGCGCGACTCCGGGGTCGCCGACCTCCTGCCCGAGCGCAGCTCGCTGGAGCAGGCGATCGCCGAGGTGCGCGGCCCGCACCGGGTCACCTCGCCCAATCCCGAGGACAGCGTGCAGGCGCTGGAGAAATTCGGCCGCGACCTGACCGCCGAGGCGAGCAGGGGAAGGCTCGACCCGGTGATCGGGCGCGATGAGGAGATCCGCCGCGTGATCCAGGTCCTCTCGCGCCGAACCAAGAACAACCCGGTGCTGATCGGCGACCCCGGCGTCGGCAAGACGGCGATCGTCGAGGGGCTGGCGCAGCGCATCGTCGACGGCGATGTGCCCGAGAGCCTGCGCGACCGGCGGGTGATCGCGCTCGACATCGGTTCGCTTTTGGCCGGCTCCAAATACCGGGGCGAGTTCGAGGAGCGCCTCAAAGCAGTGCTCTCAGAGGTTCAGGAGGCCGAGGGCCAGATCGTCCTCTTTCTCGATGAGCTGCACACGATCGTCGGTGCGGGGGCCGCGGAGGGCGCGGTCGACGCCGCCAACCTGCTGAAGCCGATGCTGGCCCGCGGCGAGCTGCGAGCGGTCGGCGCGACGACGCTCGATGAGTACCGCAAGCACATCGAGAAGGACGCGGCGCTGGAGCGGCGCTTCCAGCCGATCGTGGTCGGCGAGCCCGACATCGCCGACACGATCGCGATCCTGCGCGGGTTGAAGGGACGCTATGAGGAGCACCACGGGGTGAGGATCACCGACTCGGCGATCGTCGCCGCGGCAACCCTCTCAGAGCGCTACATCGCCGACCGCTTCCTGCCCGACAAGGCGATCGACCTGATCGACGAGGCCGCCTCGCGACTGAAGATCGAGATCGACTCGGTGCCAACCGAGATCGACGAGGTCCTGCGCCGCGAACAGCAGCTCGAGATCGAGCGCGAGGCGCTGAGGAAGGAGAGCGATGACGCCTCGAGGGCGCGGCTGGCGGCGCTTGAGGCGGAGCTGGCCGAGCTCGGTGAGCGCTCCGCGGAGATGAAGGCGCGCTGGCAGAACGAGAAGGATGCGATCGAAGCGATCAAGGAGGCAAAGGCGCGCCTCGAGGAGGCCGGACGGGAGGCCGAGCGCGCCGAGCGCGCCGCCGACCTCGAGCGGGCGGCAAAGCTGCGCTACGGCGAGATCCCCGAGCTGGAGAAGACGGTTGCCGAGCAGGAGGCGCGGCTGGGCGAGCTGCACGCCGGCGGCGGCTCGATGCTGGCCGATGAGGTGACCGAGGAGGACGTCGCCGAGGTTGTCGCCAAATGGACCGGGATACCGGTCAGCCGTCTGATGGAGGGCGAGGTCGAGAAGCTGATCCAGATGGAGCAGCGCCTGCACGAGCGGGTGATCGGCCAGGAGGAGGCGATCGCCGCGGTCTCAAACGCGCTGCGCCGCTCCCGCGCCGGCCTCTCTGACCCGAACCGGCCGATCGGGTCCTTCCTCTTCCTCGGCCCGACCGGGGTCGGCAAGACCGAGCTCGCCAAGGCGCTGGCCGAGTTCATGTTCGACTCCGAGCAGGCGATTGTGCGGCTCGATATGTCCGAGTACATGGAGAAACACACGGTCGCACGGCTGATCGGCGCCCCTCCCGGCTACGTCGGCTATGAGGAGGGAGGGCAGCTGACCGAGGCGGTGCGCCGGCGCCCCTACGCGGTCCTACTGCTCGATGAGATCGAGAAGGCCCACCCCGATGTCTTCAACACGCTGCTGCAGATCATGGACGACGGTCGCCTCACCGATGGGCAGGGGCGGACCGTCAGCTTCACCAACACGGTGCTGATCATGACCTCCAATGTGGGCAGCGATCGGATCGTCTCCGAGGCGATCGACGAGCGGATGCGCGAGCAGATCGAAGAGGTGCTCGCCGCCACCTTCAAGCCCGAGTTCCTCAACCGGATCGATGACACCGTGATCTTTCACCGACTCTCCAAGGAGGACATCGGCCGAATCGTCGAACTACAGGTAAAGCAGCTGATCGGGCGGGTCGCCGAGCGCGGGATCGAGATCGAGTTGAGCGAGGACGCGCGAACGCTGCTCGGCAACCTCGGCTATGACCCGACCTACGGCGCGAGGCCGCTGAAGCGGACGATCCAAAAACAACTTGTCGACAGGCTGGCGCTGAAAATCCTCGAGGGCGAGTTCAACGAAGGGGATCTGGTTAAAGTTGATGCAGATAGTGGAGAATTGGTATTCAGCGTGCAGTCTTAAGCCACCTGAGTCACACTCCGACATATAGACAAACGATCGATCCCAAGGACCAACCGATGAGAACCCCGATCCGCCTGCCCGCACGGCTGCGCTCCGCGCTCGCCGCCACGGCTGCGGCGCTCAGAGAGCGCCGTCGCGCCCGGCAGGCTCCGAAGCGCCCGGGCGAGCTTGCCGAGGTCATCCGGTGGCCCTTTGAACGGGCCGCCTGGACGGTCGAGCGAGGCGCAATCTGGCCGCTTCAGAGGCGATTCGGGGACTGGGACCTGGCGCTTCGCAGGCTCGCGATCGGTGCGATCACCCTCGCGGCCCTCGGCGCTGGTGTGGCCGGCCTGCTCTGGGCGAAGCCGGCCGGCAACGGCGCTTCGCTAGCCACCAGGACGGTTCCGATCGCCGGCGCGATCGCGACAAAGCCGCCGGCGCAGCCCGCGGCGCGGCATCTGGGCCACGTCCTCCACGGCGCTTCTCCCGTCTTCTCCCCGCCGGCCACGGGCGGTGCAGCAAAAGTTGCGAACGCCAGGGCGCTGCGCTCGCCCTCCTCGAGTCCCTCGGCCACGAGCTCCTCGAGCAAGGGCGCCGGCGCCTCGATCTCCTCCGCACCTGGCATCGTCGGAAAACCGGCCGGGCCCGCGGCGCTCGCGGTGGCCAAACAATTCTCGGACGCCTTCGTCCTCTATGAGACCGGCGAGGGGGGCGCCCCGGTTCGCGCCGCATTCGCCACCACGGCGACTCCGGCGCTGGCCCAATCACTGCTGCGCCGTCCCCCCCGCCAGCCGGCAAGCGTCAAGGTGCCAAAGGCGCGCGTGCTGAACGTCGTCGCCGGCCCCTCAAGCGGCGGGGTCTACACCGTCAGCGTCTCCCTGCTGCGGGTCGGTCTGACCAGCGAGCTGCGACTTGAGATGGAAATGGCCAAGCACGGCAAATGGCACGTGACTGACGTGCTCGGCTGAGAATGGGCCGGGTTCGCGACACCCTTGCCGCCGCGGCGGTCCTCGCGGTACTGGCCGCCCCGGTGGCCTCGGCTGCCGAAGCCCCGGCGCCCTCCACCACCGCCACCACCACCGAAAGCCCCCCGGCGCCGGCGAGCACGACGACCGCTCCGGCTCCGGTCGTGCAGGGCGCCACGCTGGAAGCTCCCCCACCGGTCGCCAAGCCGCAGAAGCCGAGCGGCAGCGGCGGCACCGCGGCGGGGGGCAGAAACCGAACGCGGAGCTCGGCACCGACGCCAAAGCCGGCGAGCGGGGCGGCGAGCACTCCGGGCCCGAGCTCAGCGCCGACCCTCTCGATTCCCTCCGTGCCCTCCTCAACCTGCGCGGCAGCCGGGGTGCCGCCGATCCTGGTGCCGATATATGAGCGGGCGGCCGCGGCATACGGCCTCGGGCCCCAGGGGCCTGCGGTGCTCGCCGGGATCAACGAGGTCGAGACCGCTTTCGGCACCAACCTCAACGTCTCAAGCGCCGGGGCCGAGGGATGGATGCAGTTCATGCCCTCGACCTGGGCGATCTACGGGGTCGACGCCAACGGGGATGGGGTGAAGGACCCCTACAACCCCGAAGACGCGATCTACGCCGCCGCCCGCTACCTGAGCGCGGCCGGGATGCCCGCCAACACCTACGACGCGATCCTCGCCTACAACCACGCCGACTGGTACGTCGCCGAGGTCCTGGCCAACGCGAGTTGCTACGCGCCCGTATTCGGCAGCGGATCGACCGGCGTCTCCTCCGCGCCGCCGCGGCTGCAGGTGTTGAGCTGCCGCCCCGCCCACGCCGCACACCACGAAATTCCCGCCACCTACCTCAGTGCCTTCGAGAACGCCGCCGCCCGCTATGACCTCGGCCGCCGCGGGGTCTGGGCACTGGCCGCGATCGCTCGCCTTGAGTCGAACTTCGGCCGCGGGATGGACCGGCGCGAACTCAACCAGGCCGGGCCCCTGGGCCTCGAACCGAGCGAGTGGCGCCAGTACGCGGTCGACGGGGACGGCAACGGGCGAATTCGCCATTCCGATCCCGCCGACTCCGCCGCGACCCTGGCACGCGAGATCTGGGCCCACGGCAGCCTGCGGGCTGGTGTCTTTGCCCACAACCAGGCCGAGTGGTACGTGCAGGCGGTGCTCGGCGAAGCCAACCGCATGCAGGGCACCTGCAAGGTCACCTACACCGATTGGTCGATCGCCCTGCCTGCAGCGGCGGGGGATTACGTCAACCCCTTCGGGCTCGCCTCCAACCTGGTGACCGGTCGGGTCGACCAGGGCGTGGACTTCACCGGAACCGGTCCGATCGTGGCGATCGGCGACGCCAGGATCCTCTCGACCGACGCCCCCGGCTGGCCCGAAGGCGGCGGGGTGCTCTACCAGCTCCTCGACGGTTCGCTGAAGGGCCAGACGATCTACGTCTATGAGGGAGTCGACGCGACCGTGCGGGCCGGTCAGACGGTCAAAGCGGGCCAGCAGATCGCGACCTTCCGAGCGGGCGGCTCGATTGAGACGGGTTTTGCCAACGCCGCCGGACAACCGCTCAGCCACGCCGAATACTACGAGGGCAAGGTCACCACCTACGGCCTGCAGATGCTCTCCCTGCTGCAGGACATCGGGGTCTGAGGCTCGCTCCCGGCCCGGCATCGGGCCCGCTCGCGTAACGTTGGAGCCCAACCCCGCGAGAGGAGAGGACATGCCCACCTACGTGATGCTCACCAATCTCACCGCCGACGGCGTCCGCACCCTGAAGAACAACCCGGGGCGGGTGGCCGAGGTCAACAAGGAGGTCGAACAGATCGGCGCCAGGGTCGTGGCGCAGTACGCGACGCTCGGCCAGTATGACTTCGTCACGATCGTCGAGGCACCGGATGAGAAGACGATGGCCAGGGTCTCGGTCGAGCTGGGCTCACGGGGGACGATGAGTAGCCAGACGCTGACCGCGCTTGCCTCCGATCAGCTCGCCGACGCGCTTTAGGGCGAGCTTGAAGATCCTGGTCGTTGGCGGCGGCGGGCGCGAGCACGCGCTGGTGCGGGCGCTGGGGCGCTCGGCCCACTCGCCCGCGCTGCTCTGCGCGCCCGGCAACGCCGGGATCGCCGCCGAGGCAGAGTGCCTATCTGATC
>JBAVAR010000061.1:0-9420 GCA_049585815.1 Solirubrobacterales bacterium | reverse complement strand
CTGGAAGCTTCCACCCCCCTGCACCGCGGCGCCCCGATCGTCGCTCGCGTGCGCAGGGCCAGCGTTCCCTCCATCGCCCCCGCCCATGTCTTGAAATCACCCACCCAAGCGACCCAGTCCTCGACGGAGACAACCCCGGTCGCGCCGCCCCCTCCAGCCGCTTCCTCTGCCCCGACCACTCCCCCAACTTCGCCGACCCCTGCCACGACGGTCGCGGCCGCCGGACAATCGACCGACCCAACAGCCCCCGCTCAGGGTGTGACCGATGCCACCACGCCGTCAGCGGCAGGTGCGCACGCCGGCGCCGGCACCGTGGTGGTGACCGTGGGCACCCCGGCAACGACCGCGCCGCCCGCGGCCGCCGAACCGGCGCCGGAGGCCGAAGCCGAAGCGGAAGTCACCCCGGCTCCGCCGCAGGAAACCCCGGCGCCCGAAGGCGAAGCGTCGACCTCATCCGCTCCCTGAGCGCCGTAGCGCCCCCGCTCACTCCGCTGACCTGACCCGGACTCCCCCTACTGGAGCCCGATCACCTTGAGGCGTCGCGTCAGGCAGGTACCGGCGAATTTACGCGTGTCCTCCAGCGTGTAGCCGAACAACTCCCAATCGTCGACGTCCTCGGCCCAGGGTGGTGAGAGCACGCCATCGGCCACCGGCAGCGCCTCCTCCAGGGTGCGTTGGATTGCCTCCTTGTAGCGCGGATCCTCGCGGACCTTCTCGCGCAGGAAGACCGAGCCGAAGGCAACATGGCGGTGCTCATCCCGAGCGACATTCTGAAAGCCCTCGACGAATGCCGGAAGCGTCCCTTCTCGCTCGTTGTAGTCCATGATGAAGTGCTGCCCCGTCAGGGCCAGCATCCCCTCGATCACCATGTGGTAGAGCGTGATTGCCTCGACCAGGGCCTCGCTGTCTTCGGGCTCGGCCGAAAGCCGGTCGGTGCGCTGCCTCAGCATCTCGTCGAAGAGGCGGCTGAAGTTCTCGTTCAGGTGTTGTGAGGTCTCGGCCAGCATCTCGGTCAGGCCATCTGCCTCCAACACGCCGACCTCACGGTAAAAGCGCTCGAAGAATCGGACGTGGCGGGCCTCGTCGGCGATCTGCGTGCAGAGAAAGATTTTCTGGTCCTCGGTTGGGGCAGCGCGCATGATTGGCCCCAGCTCCTCGGCGACCTTCTGCTCGCCGATGAAGAAGGAGGAAAGCCCATACATTCGCTGGAAGCGCTCCTCGGCGGAGATCCGCTCGTGCCAGTCCTCGCGATCTCGACTGAAATCCAGCTCCTGGGTCTGCCACTGCTGGCGCTCCCAGAGCAGGTAGAGCTCCTCATAGGTGAGCAGCTTCACGTCAGCGCTGCGATCGACGGCCTCGATCAGCGCCGGGTCGGCGGTGGCCTGGAAGTCGGCGCGCTCGGTCCGCGACTGCGTCCCGGATGCCTCTCTCATGTCCATCTGCTCTCCTCGCTCGGGATGTGGCGGTCCGCGCGAGCCTAGCGCAGGACTGGCTGGCCAGCCAGTCGGGTTCAGGTGCTGTGAATCTCGCCCGGATTGAGCAAGACCACCTGGGAGGAGGTCTTCGACTCCACCTCGGCCTTGAATGCACCTGCGTCGGTCTCGATCGCCGGAAAGGTGTCGTAGTGCATCGGGATCACGGTTGCGGCGTCAAGGAACTCCACCGCGACCACCGCGTCGTGGCGATCCATCGTGTAGTGGCCGCCGATCGGCAGCAGGGCGACGTCGATCGGATTGCGCTCGGCGATCAGCTTCATGTCGCCGAACAGGCAGGTGTCGCCCGCGTGGTAGAGCGTGACCCCGCCCAGGTTGATCAGCAGCCCCGTCGCCGTTCCGATCGGGATCCCATGCTCGGCGCTGAACGGCGCCTCCGCGGAGCCGGGGATCGTGTTGGTGTGCCAGGCCGGCACCAGCTTGATCCAGCCCCACTCAAACTCGACCGTCCCACCGAGGTTCGGGTCGCTGACGGTAGCGGCGCCCTGGGAGTCAAGCCAGCTGGCGAGCTCGACGATCGCCACACAGTGGGCAGCGGTCCGCTTCGCGACCGCAACCGCGTCCGCGACGTGATCGGCGTGGCCGTGGGTGATCGCGATGTGGGTCGGATCGACATCCTCGGCTGTCGCCACCGCGATCGGGTTGTGGGGCTTGAGGAACGGGTCGACCAGCACCGTGGTCTCGCCCTCGCTCAGCTCAAAACATGCCTGGCCGTGGAACTTGATCTCCATAGCTCAATCCTCTCCTTCCGGGTCTGTGGGCCTGGGTGTTGAGCAGCCTAAAGGGAGGGCCGCATCGCCGAGGCCGCGAGCCCAGCGAGACCCCCGACCACGCCTCCCACCAGCCCGGCAAAGACGTTCGCGGTCGAGTCAAAGAGCGGCAGCGCGAGCAGAACGGCGGCGGCGACAACGACACCGATCGTGTCGTACTCCTCCTCGATCGCATGGTGGACCTCTGCCCGGCGGATCGCAAACCAGGCCGCAACAGCTCCCAGGGCCATCCCGTTGCCTCCGGAAACCACCGCGATTTCTCCCTGGGCTTCCGCGATCCCGTTTGCTGCCAGCATGCCGAGCGAGCCGCAGGCGAGAAGCAAAAGGCCGGTGGGAAGGCTGCCCAGGCGGCGCTCCAATGCGGTGGCGAAGATCGCCAGTCCGACGGCGACCACGAACAGGTAGCCGACGTCGACGTAGGCGAACGGCGCGGTGAGGAACCGCCACCAATCGCCCTGATAGGGAACGACCAGCCCGCCGAAGGTGGCGAGCGCATCGCCGGTTGCCTTCTGCACGAGAAGCAGCACGGCCGAGCCGACGATCACCGCAAGGGTCGCGTAGGGCCGGGTTGCCGAGTGCTCGATCAGCCGCCGCGGATCGAGGAAAGCAGGGCGGCGAAACCGCCGGCGCACAACTTTCGGCTCCAACCCGTCGCCCCGTCGCTCCAGTTTCGGGGCCCGCTTGCGCAATCGCGCCCCGCAATATGGGCACTCGGTGACGTAGGGACTGACCTCCGAGCCGCAGTTTTTGCAGATGACGCTGAGCTCAGTCTCGCTCATGACCAATCGAGAATAACCCCCTTGCCACAACCTCCCGCCTTCCTCGCCGGTGCCATACTCCGGACGCACCCGTCCCCGAGGAGGAAGAAGCGTGGAGTTGAAGAGCCTGACTGAGCAGAAATCGCTGCTCGCGACCCTGTCGCCCGGCAAGCGCACCCGTCTGCACCGGCTGCTGTTCGAGTTCGGTCCTGGCAACGGGACGTTGATGCTGCTGCCGATCGACCAAGGTATCGAGCACGGTCCCCGCGACTTCTTCCCCAACCCTGCATCCAAGGATCCCGACTACCAGTTCCGGCTGGCGGCCGAGGCAGGCTACTCGGCGCTCGCCTGTCAGATCGGGATGGCAGAGAAGTACTACCCCGACTACGCGGGGCAGGTGCCGCTGATCCTCAAGGTCAACGGCAAGACCGACATCCCCTCCTCCTCTCTCGCGCTCTCCGCCTGCAACGCAAGCGTTGAGGACGCCGTCAGACTCGGTGCCGACGCGGTCGGCTACACGCTCTACGTCGGCTCCCCCCGCCAGGATCAGGACCTCGCCCAGCTGCGCTTGGTGCGCCAGGATTGCGAGCGCTACGGGATGCCGCTCGTCGTCTGGTCCTACCCACGTGGCGAGGCGATTGACGCCAAGGGAGGGGCCAGCTCCTTCTACGCGATCGATTATGCGGCGCGGATGGCGATGGAGATGGGTGCCGACATCGTCAAGCTCAACATGCCGAAGATCGACCCCGTGAAGGACAAGGACGCGCCCGCCCCCTACAACGAGATGGAGGTGAGCCAGGACGAGGCGATCCGCCACTGCGTGGAATCGGCCGGCCGCGCGCTGGTCGTCCTCTCGGGGGGCTCCAAGGTCGATGATGAGACCGTGCTCTCCCATACCCGGATGGTCATGGAGGCGGGCGGCTCCGGCGTGATCTTCGGTCGCAACGTTTGGCAGCGTGAGTGGGGTGCGGCCCTGGAGATCATCGCTCAGGTCAAGGAGACGTTGCTGGCGAACGTCCATCGCACCCCCTAGCGGCGCGAAAATCCTGCGTGCGCCCTGCTCCTGGGGGATGAACCGCGAGCGCAGGCGTTGGCTGGGCCACCCCTCGCCCCCGGTCGCCCCGGACGCTAATGGCTGCGGCCGGAGAGCTCCCGCACCGTTCCCCCGCTCAACCCTTCAGCAAGCTTTGCTAGCGTGCCGCGCGGCCCCAGGGCCAACCCCCATGCGAATGCGACAGAGCATCTCCCAGTTCGAGACGGCCTTCGAGCAGGAGACCACCTTGGAGCGCCGCCGGCGCGAGCAGTTGCGCCGGCGGGCCGCAAATCGCTCGCGCGCCCGACGCATCGACCGAACCGAGCAACAGGGCAAGGTGCGGTTCAGCGTCCTCGCCGTCTGCCTGACCGTCACGGTCGTCGTCGTCGTCGTGGCGATGTTTGAGGCGCTCGGCTTCCTGATGGCCTAGCGACCCGCGGACGGAGCTCCCGGTTGAATAGACTCGCCCGCCGATGGCTAGACGCTCGCTGAAGCCACAGCTCAACCAAATCCGTGCCTGGGTCCGCCAGGGGCGAACCGACGCCTGGATCGCGCACCAGCTCGAAATCAGTACCACCGAGCTGCGCGAGTTTCGCGACCAATACGACCTCTCCCCCGACGCCGATGACGCTGGCTCTGAAGTCGACCTTCGCGACGAGATCGAAGCCGAGATCGAAGCCGCGACGGCTGAAGTCGGCGCTGAGGAGGATCGGGACACCGAGAGCGGGGACGAGGACCAGGAGATCGCTGAGGATGCAACCGAAGGGGGGGATGAGGGCGAGAGTCGCCCCCGCCGCCGGCGACGACGTGGGCGCCGCGGCGGACGCGGACGACGCAAAGAGCTGGAGGCGACCTTCGACCACGGCGAGACGGACGGCTACGGCCTCTGGCTCGACCCGGCCGTGAAGGACAACCCCGTCTACGCCGAGCACTGGGCCGGAAAGCGCGAGGTCACGGTCAGGATCGACCCCGACCAAATCGTGATCCGGCGTGCGGGCGCGGCCGAGCCGGCCTCCGACTCAGACGACTAACTTCGGGCCACCGGCAAAGTCGCTGGCCCCACGCAGGTATAGCCAGAAGGCCGCATCTGCCAGGGACTGCGGATCGGCGTCAAGGCCGGGGGCCGCGTCGAAGGCGACCTGCAGACACCAATCGGTTCCGCGACCGTAGTGCTCGGCAAGCTCAGCCGCGGTGAAGGTCGGTCCGATCCTCCGCCGCAGCCCCTCGCCAACGGCGTTTACCACTCGGTTCGCCCGCCGCCTGGTGGTGGGGTCGGCGGGGAGCTCGCGCAGGGCTCTCCAGCCGTCCTCCCACTGAAAAAGTGCATTCTCGAGCGGATATCCCAAGCTGATCAGGTTACCCCGCGACGAGCCGCCGTCGTTTCATGAGCCCGGAGCATTGGGGATGTGGCGCAGGGGGGCATTGGCGGGGCCGCACGCGGCTGGGTCCAGTCTCCCTGCAACCCTCCACACGGTGACCGCTCCGCTGCGCACTATTGGCGCTACCGCAGGCTCGCGCCGTAGCCAGCCCGCCTCCGGAGAGGGGATCGGCTCGCTGGGGTGGATGAAGTTGAGGAAGGGAGCCGTGACGAGGTAGTCGAGACCGGCGGCGTTGACAGCGGCGCGGAATGCGCGGCAGGTCGGGATCGCGTTGTAGGCGCCATAAGGGCCCTTTTCGCCCAGGTAGATGACTCGGTTGGAGAGGTCCGTGCCGTAGAAGCCGTACTGGAGAAAACCTGCACTGGTGCCAACCAGGCCGATGCGGGCGCTGCTCACATCGCGCGCCCAGCGGTAGGCGGAGTTCAGGTGTTCGCCGGGAATGCTGGTGGCGGCGACGGCATCGCGGAAGCGATTGCGCAGGTACTCGCGCTGGATCGGGTAGCCGATCGCCACCAGGACCAGCGCCAGGCAGGCAACGCCGGCGGCGAGGGCGCGATCACCAGCTCCCCGGCTGCGGGCAAAAAGCAGCGCAGCGGGCGCCCCGACCAACAGCGCCACGAGCAGCCAGGCGAAGACTCGTGAGGGATCGCGCAGGACGGTGTCGGAGCGGTCGGTTACCAAGAGGACGAGGAGGAGTCCGGCCAGCAGCGCCCACTGGCGGCGCTCGCCGTCAAAGACAGCGGCCAGCGGGAGCAGCACGAGTCCCGCCAGCAGAGCGGCTTCCAGATAGCGGACATTGATCGCGAAGGCGACCGGATGCCCCTGGGCACCGGCGGCGCTGAGCGGCGTGAACAGGTAGGCGATCATCCCGACCAGCGCCACCACACCGATCCAGCGCACAACCCGGTCGCGGCCGCGAAGGACCGCAAGCACAGCCGCGAGGATTGCGCCCCCGATGACCAAAGGCCAGAGCACTCCGAAGGCATGGTGCAGCCCGGGAAGGAAGTACTCGCGCCAGACGGTCGTATCGGTCGCGTAGTGAGAGATGCTGAAGCCGGGCCGCGCCGTTTGCTTTTGGACCGGATGCGGCAGGGAGATTGGGCCGAGGTGGGCGACCTCCGGCAGGGGGCTGCCGGCGAAGATCAGGTTGCGCAGATACCAGAAGCCGCCGCCGAGCAGGGCCGGCACCAGCCACCAGCCCAGCGCCGCACGCCTTCTGCCGACCGGCGCCAGAGCGACCACGGCGACCGTCAGCGCCGCCGCCATCGCCAGCACGGTCACCTTGGTCCCGGCGGCCAGACCAACCGCCAGGCCGGCGGCGGCGACCGGCCAGCCGATCGGCAGGGAACCCCCTCCCTCTCCCCCCGGCTCATCGCCGTGGTAATGGGCCCAGGCATTGACCAAGATCGCGATCGCCGAGAGCAGCAGAGCGCCAGCCGCAAGGTCGTTCTTCGCCGCCCCGGGCTCACGGACCAAGAGCGTGTGGCACTCGAGCAGGATCGCGGCGGCGACCACGGTGAGATGACCGCGGCCGTAGGGGCGCCCGACGCACCAGGCGGCGAGAAAGGCAACGGCCAACCAACCGAAGTTGACGAAGAGCGAGAGCGTATCCCGGCCGGTCAGCAGTATCCCGACGGCGTGCAACAGCTCGGAGTTCTGCGGGTAGAACCAGTTGGTGAATACCGTGTCGGTGTAGTGCATCCCGGTCACGGAATGGCTTTGCACCATGTCCACCGCGAAGGGCATGTGGTACCAGAGCGAGTCGAAGTTGAAGATCCCCCGGTCAAGGGCCTGCTTGGTAGTCAGGCCCCAATGGGCGAAGACGATCGCGATCACGCCGAGCGTGATCAGCCCAAGCCAGGTGTTCCGGCGGCTGCTTTCGCTTTTATGCGGGGAACCACCACCAACGGCCTGAGCTGATGGCGCCTCGGGATTGGCCGCTCCTGTCGCAGGTAAACGGATCCGCCAAAACACCACAGCTGCGAGCAGAACCGAGGCTGCCAGGAGGGCTCCGGCGTAGAAGAGGTTCAAGGAGCCAAGCAGCTCCGAGAGCCAGATCAGCAGAGCCACAGCGGTGAGGACCTCGACCAGACGGGCGGGTGCCCCCTGCCAATCCGGGAGGAGGCGCTGGCGAAGAAAGAAGGCGCTGAGTCCGAGTGAGAGGGTTACCGCGATCAGGTAGGTGGCCGCGATCAGGTAGGAGCCGGCGCTAACCACCGGGCGGCCCCGGGGTGCTCAGTTGAGCCCGCGGATGACCACCGGTGTTTCGCCTTCGGCGACCATCCCCTGCGAGCGGGCGCGGCTTTCGATCACGAGGGGGTCTTCCGCGGTCTGCACCTGGTGGTGCAGGCGCGTGTTCTCGTGTTGGAGCTGGTGCAGCTGTTCTTTTGCCGCGGTCGTCGCCGTGTAGGTCTTGACGAAGTTGATCGCCGGATTCAGATAGGAGTAGAGAACGGCGGCGAGCACGAGGGTCAACGCGATCCTCCCAACCCGGTCCCAGTTGATGCGGCTGGCGCCCCGCCGCGCGGCGGGCCTCCTGCGGGCGGCTGGGCGACGGGTGGGGCGCCGGCGGGGTGGCACCCTCATCCCTTTGCGGCAGAATGCCGCTTTCCTGCATTTACCTGGACCGCTGGACGAATGCCTGCAGGCCGGGGAACCTGGCACTATCGCCCAGCTCCTCCTCTATCCGCAGCAAGCGGTTGTACTTGGCGACCCGATCCGATCGGGATGGAGCTCCGGTCTTGATCTGCCCGGCACCGGTCGCCACCGCCAGATCGGCGATCGTGGTGTCCTCCGTCTCCCCCGAGCGGTGGGAGATGACGGTCGTGTAACCGGCGTCGCGCGCGGTGCGGATCGCCTCCAGCGTCTCGGTCAGGGTGCCGATCTGATTGACCTTGACCAGGATCGAGTTGCCGACCCCGAGCTTGATCCCGCGCCGCAGCCGCTCGGGGTTGGTGACGAAGAGGTCATCGCCGACGAGCTGGACCCGCTCCCCCAGCCGTTCCGTCAAGAGTTTCCAGCCGTCCCAGTCCTCCTCGTCCATGCCGTCCTCGATCGAGACAATCGGGTAGCGCGAGCAGGCATCCTCCCAGTAGGAGGCCATTTCCCGCGAGGAGAGGGTGCGGCCCTCGTGCTCGAGCAGATAGGCGCCATCGGCAAAGACCTCGCTGGTGGCGGGGTCAAGCGCGATGAAGACATCTGTTCCGGGCTCATACCCCGCCGCCTCGACCCCAGCCAGCACCGCCAACAGCGCCGCCTCGTTTGACTCGAGGTCAGGCGCGAAGCCGCCCTCATCGCCCCCCGCGGTGGAGAGCCCACGCGAGGCGAGGCTCTTCTTCAGAGCGTGAAAAACCTCGGTGCCGACCCGCAGGCACTCCGAGAAGCTGGCGGCACCGGCCGGCACAACCATGAACTCCTGGAAATCAACAGAGTTGTCGGCGTGCGCGCCGCCGTTGAGGACGTTCATCATTGGCACCGGCAGCAGTGTCGGCTCACCGCCCCCGTAAAGCTCGGCCAGATAGCGGTAAAGCGGCTGGCCGGAGTCGGCCGCGGCGGCCTTGGCGAGCGCCAGCGAGACGCCCAGGATCGCGTTGGCGCCGAGCCGGCCCTTGTTGGAGGTGCCGTCCAGTTCGATCATCGTCTGATCGAGGGCGCCCTGCTCGGCGGCGCGTGCTCCGGTCAGCGCCGCGGCGATCTCGTGGTTGACGTTGTCCACCGCGCGCGAGACACCCTTGCCCGCCCAGGCAGCGCCGCCGTCCCGCAGCTCGACCGCCTCAAACTCACCGGTCGAGGCACCGGAGGGGACCGCCGCGAGGCCGCGCGCACCAGACTCGAGCATCACTTCGACCTCGACCGTCGGGTTACCGCGCGAGTCGAGGATCTGCCGCGCGTGAATGGAGGCGATGACGCTCATCGGAGGCGCCGCGCAGTCTATTTATCGGCCGCGGCGGAGGAGGTTAGGGCGCGCCCGCGCCCGCGGCTTCACTC
>JBAVAR010000060.1:0-41161 GCA_049585815.1 Solirubrobacterales bacterium | reverse complement strand
GACCGGGGGCTCGGGCAAACGCTCGACCCGCTCGCCGGCACCCTGAACCAGGGCCAGGGAGGGGAGGAGCTGCGAGGGCACATCGGCGCCGATCCCGGCGGCGATGGCGGGGAGGTCATCGACCTCCCCGGAGGCGAGGCGGAGAACCGCGGCGGCGTCAGCGCTGCCCCCGCCGAGTCCGGCGGCGAGAGGAATCCGCTTCTCGATCCGCAGGCGCAGGGGTGGGTGGTCCCAGCCCCTCGCCCGCAGTGCGGCCAGCGCCCGGGCGGCAAGGTTCTCGCCCTCCACGCCCGGGCAGATCACCTCATCGCGCCCACCAGCAGAGACCTCGATCGGGTCAAACAGCGCCAGGGGCTCAAACAGGGAGCAGAGTTCGTGCAGCCCGTCGCCGCGGCGCGGGCCCAGGAAGAGGCAGAGATTGAGCTTGGCGGGAGCGTGGACGAGCATCGGGCGGATACCTCCGGTCAGGCGTCGGGGTGGAGCTTCGCCGAAAGCGCGAGAAAGTCCTCGGCCGACAGGGTCTCAGCGCGGGCGTCCTCGGGCAGGCCCAGTTCTGACAGCGCGGCGCGGGCAGCCGCCATCTCGCCGGGGCTGACATGGTCCAGAGAGCGAGCGAGGGACTTGCGGCGGTGGGCGAAGGCGGCGCGCACCAGGCCGCGCGTCTGGGGGTCAGCCGCAGGGCCCCTGCGTCGAAGGCGGAGGATTGCCGACTCGACCCGGGGGCGAGGTCGGAAAACGGCGGGGTCGACCCTGCGCACCAGCTCAACCTCGCAGGCGATCTGCGCCACGGCGCTGGCAGAGCCGTAGGTGCGGCTTCCCGGCCCCGCGCGCAGCCGCTCGGCGATCTCACGTTGCACCATCACGGTCCAGCTCTTCACCGATGGCAGCAGCTCGATCGTGCGCAGAATCAGCGGCGTTGCCACCGAGTAGGGCAGGTTGGAGACGACGGCGGTCGGCGCTGGGCGCAGGGCGGCGAGGTCGATCTTCATTGCGTCGCCCCAGTGCAGCTGGACATTTTGACGGGATGCGAGCCGCGCGAGCACGCCCTTCAGCCCGCGGTCGATCTCGATCACCTGGACCTGGGCGGCAACCTCGGCCAGGCGCTCGGTCAGCACCCCCTCCCCCGCGCCCACCTCCAGCACGACGTCCTCAGCCAAAAGGCCGGCGTCGCGGACGATCGCATCGAGCAGATTGGGGTCGGCGAGGAAATTCTGGCCGAGCCTCACCACCCGAAAACGGCCCTCGCATTCTCCTCGACCATCGCCTCCAGCTCCCCATCGGGGAGGCCGCGAGCCTCGGCCACTACCCGGGCCGTCGCCAGGACGTTGGCGGGCTCGTTGCGCTGGCCCCGCATCTCCTGCGGGGTCAGGTAGGGCGCGTCGGTCTCGACCAGGACCAGCTCGGCGGGGAGACGGGCGGCGGCGGCCCGCAGCTTCTCGGAGCTGGGATAGGTGACATTGCCCGCAAAGGAGCAGCGCCAGCCACGCTCGGCCGCGGCGTCCGCCATCTGCGGTGCGGAGAAGCAGTGCAGGATCACCGGGTGCCCTGGCGCCCGCGCATCGAGCGTGGCGAAAACCTCCTCGATCGCATCACTGGCACCCTCGCGGTCGCGGGCGTGGATGATGATCGGCAGATCGAGGTCGCGAGCGATCGCAACCTGAGCCGCAAAGGCACGGCGCTGATCCGCGGGGCTCGCCGAGGCGCGGTAGTAGTCGAGCCCGGTCTCGCCGATCGCGACCACCTTCAGGTGCTCTGCGAGCCGCGCGATCTCCGCCCCAGCCTCCTCGTCAAAGCCCTGCGCCTCGGTCGGATGGTGACCCACCGCCGCGAACACCCCCTCGTTGCGCTCGGCCCCGGCGATCGCCTCAAGGTTGGAATCGCCACCCAGGCCGACGTTGAGCAGTCGGTCCACCCCGGCCTCACTCGCCGCGGCGAGGACCTCGGGCTCGGGGCGCTCGCAGAGGAACAGGTGGGTGTGGGAGTCGATCATCGTGGCGGCTGCTCGATCTTTGGGAACAGCGGCGCGATGCGCTCGATGCTCTGCCCACCGGGCCGGGAGCCGAACTCGGCCAGCGCTCGTGATTCTTCTCCGAGCGCGCCAAGAACCCGCTCCGCCGTGCGCGGCAGGTAGGGGGCGAGCAGCAGGGTCGTGACCCGCAGGCCCTCGGCCAGGCTGTAGAGGACCTCGTCAAGGCGCTCGGGGTCGGCCTCATCACGGGCCAACTGCCACGGCTTTGACTCCTCGACAAAGCGGTTGAGGCGGCGCACCAGCTTCCAGGCCTCCTCCAGCGCCTGACTCAACTCGGCCCGGTCCAGGAGGGTGGCGAAACGCTCCAGGGCACCGTCGAAATCCTCGGCAAGCACCGCATCGACCATCGCCACCGGAACGGTGCCGGCGCGGTAGCGATCGACCATCGCGGTGACCCGCCCTGCCAGGTTGCCATAGTCATTCGCCAGCTCCGTCTCATATCGCGCCTCAAAACCGGCGGTTGAGATCGAGCCGTCCTGTCCGAAGCTGACCTCGCGGAAACAGTAGAAGCGCAGCGCATCGGCACCGAAGCGGTCTATCGCCTCGAACGGATCGAGCACGTTGCCAAGCGACTTCGACATCTTCTTCTCGCCCATCAGCAGGTAACCGTGGATCGCCATCCGGCGGGGGGGCTCGAGGTCCGCAGCCCAGAGCAGGGCCGGCCAGATCACCGCGTGGAACTTGAGGATGTCCTTTGCCATCAGCTGCATGTCGGCCGGCCAGAAGCGGCTGGTCAGGTCCTCTCCCTCGCGGGCGAAGGTCAGCGCCGTTACGTAATTGAGCAGCGCGTCAAACCACACGTACATGCGCTGATCGGGGTCCCATGGCAGCGCCATCCCCCACTTCAGTTTCGGCCGCGAGAGCGAGACGTCCTCAAGACCCTGCCTGACGAAGGAGATCGCCTCGTTGCGGCGGAACTCGGGAACGACGAAATCCGGGCGCTCATCGTAGAGCCCTTCGAGCTGGGCCTGAAAGGCGGAGAGGCGGAAGAACCAGTTCTCCTCGCGCTCCCGCTCCAGGGGAATCTCGTGGATCGGGCAGGTCTGTCCGGGTCCGAGCTCGCGTTCGGTTTTGAAGTCGGCGCAGCGGGGGCAATACCAACCCTCATAAACCCCCTTCCGCACCCAACCGTTGTCGAATACCCGTTGCATGATCTCGGCGACCTTCTCCGCGTGGCGGGGATCAGAGGTGCGGATGAAGAAATCGTTTGTCGCGTCGATGGTCGGCATCAGCGCTTCAAACCTGGCGGCATTGCGGTTGGCCAGCTCCTGGGGTGGAATGCCCTCACGTTCCGCCGCGTTCTCGATCGGCTCGCCGTGCTCATCGGTGCCGGTGAGGAAGAAGACGTCCTCCCCGCGCTGGCGCATGTGGCGGGCGAGCACATCCGCGGCCATCGTCGAGTAGGCATGGCCGAGATGCGGCTCGGCGTTGACGTAGTAGATCGGGGTTGTGACGAAATAACTCACCTTCGCGCCTCCCTGCCGGTCAGCGCTTTGTAGAGATCGTTGGCCCGGGTGCCGGTCAGCGCCGCGACGACGCTGGCGGCGGCGCGCGGTCGGGCCCCGGACTGGACCAGGTGGCGCAGGGCATCGACGGCGAAGCCGACGTCCTCGCCGTGCTCCTCGGAGGAGGCGGGTCCGATAACCAGCACGATCTCCCCCCTGACCTCGCCGCGAAAGCGCCGCGCCAGCTCCCCCAACGAGCCGCGCGCAACCTCCTCGTGCATCTTGGTCAGCTCGCGGCAGACCGCTGCCGGGCGGTCCGGCGCGATCGTCGCGAGCGCGGCGAGGGACTCACCGACCCGGCGCGGTGACTCGAAGGCGACCACGGTCTCGGTCGAGCGCAGCACCCTCTCCATCTCCCCGGCCCGCTTGGGCAGGAAGCCCTCAAAGCGCCACCGATCCGGGGGCAGCCCGGAGGCGACCAGCGCCACCGGTACCACCGAGGGGCCCGGTAGGACGGTGACGTCGAGGTCGCGCTCGATGCAGCGGCGGATCAACCGGTAGCCGGGATCGGAGATGGCGGGCATTCCGGCGTCGGAGACGAGGGCGATGATGTCGCCGCGCTCGATCCGCTGGGCCAGCTCCGTCGCCCGGGCCGCTTCGTTGCCCTCGTGATTGGAAATGAGTCGAGGCGCGGGTCTGATGCCGAGCCTCTCGAGCAGGTTGCCCGTACGGCGGGTGTCCTCGCAGGCGATGTAATCGGCGCCGACCAGAGCGTCGCGGACCCTGGGGGTCACATCGTCGAGATTGCCGATCGGGGTGGGGCAGACGATCAGCGCCCCCGGCATCAGCCGCCCTCCCCCTCCAGCTCAAGCCTCGCCATTGCCGCGGCGCCGACCATGCCGGCGTCGGGACCGAGCTGGGCCTCGATTACGGGAACCCGGTTCATCGGCGCCAGCGCCCGGGCGCGCAGCTCACGCCGAGCAGGTTCCAGCAGCAGCTCGCCCGCTGCGATCACGCCGCCGCCGACGACGATCGCGTCAGGATCGAAGATGTTGGCCAAGCTGGCGAGGGCCACGCCGAGGCGGCGACCGATCACCTCAAAGACGGCGATCGCATCCTTCTCGCCGGCGAGGGCCAGCTCGGTGACGGCCTTACCGTCGAGGGGCCTGCCATCGGCAAGCACCCTCCCCAGGGTCGAATCGGGCCGGCTGATCGCTGCGGCATGGGCCTCCCGGCCCAGCGCCGAGCCGGAGGCGAGCGTCTCGACGCAGCCGTTGCCGGGGCAGTTGCCCTGACAATGGGGCCCGTCGATCTGGATCACCATGTGGCCCAGCTCCGCTGCGGCTCCGGTCGAACCGCGGTAGAGCTCCCCGTTGAGGATCAGCCCTCCGCCGATTCCGGTCCCGACGGTGATCATCACCACGTTTCGCATCCCCCGCGCCGCCCCGTTGAGGTGCTCGGCGAGGGCGGCGACGTTGGCGTCGTTGTCGACGAAGACAGGCAGGCCGGCGCGCTCGCAGACCAGGTCGCGGATCGGCATCTCACGCATCGGCAGGTTGACCGCGGAGATCGCGACGCCGCGACTGCGGTCGATCGTGGCGGGGATGCCGAGACCGACGGCACCGACCTCGGGTCGGGCTTGGCGCGCCGCCTTGACCTCCCGCACCAGCAGCTCCAGCAACTCCTCCTCGCTTTGTCCGGTCGAGGCCTCGCGGCTCTCCCAGAGCACCTCTGAGTCGGCGTCGAGTACGCCGATCAGCATCTTCGTGCCCCCCAGGTCAACCCCGATCGTTTCCCCTGCTTTCACGAGTAACTCGGGAAAGGCTGCAGGCAGGCGACCGGGAGCGTAGGCATGATTCCCGGAGTCTTTCATGCCCAACAATGGTGAGCAGCAGCCCCCGGGGCCGCCCGATTACAAGGTCTACCGGTCCCGCAGGAGCCTCCTGTCCCGGTTGCGGACCCCCGACCTCTCCGGTCTGAGAGAGCGAACGAGGCGATCCTCCAAGCGGCCTGACGGCGAGGAGGGTCCCGGGCGCAGGCGGGGCAAGCCACGCCGCCGCTGGACCCCCAGACGGGTTCTCAAATGGGTGGCGCTGGCGGCGTTGGGGTGGATTCTGTTGAGCTTCCTCGCCTTCGCCGTCTCCGCCCAGATCCAATCATCCAAGCTTTCAGGCGAAGCCAAGGACGCCTTGCACGGCAACCCCTTCCTCCTCCCCAGCGCCCAGACGATCCTGGTTATCGGCACCGATGCCCGGCCGACGGGCTCCAAGGAACCCGGCGCAACGGGCGCGCCAGTTGCCCCATCCCAGAAGTGCTTTGAACAGCAGGCCCAGGGCGATGCCCCGCATGGAAGTTGCGAAGTGGGCCAGTTTCGCTCCGACACCCTGATGCTGATCCGGGCCGGTGGCGGAGCGTTCCGCAAACTCTCGATCCCGCGCGACAGCTTCGCTGAAATCCCCGGCGTTGAAGCGCAGAAAATCAACGCGGCCTACGCCTTCGGCGGTGCGGCGCTGACCGTCAGGACCGTCGAAAAGTTCCTCGGCATCAAGATCGACCATCTCGCGATCGTCGACTTCACCGGCTTCGAAAAGCTGATCGACGCGATCGGGGGGGTCGAAGTCAACGTCCCGCACAAGCTCTGCGCCCAAATCTCAGGCGGCGCCGGCCATGGACAGGGAGGGCTGACGCTGCGGCTGAACGCGGGGGAGAACACGCTGGACGGACAGCAGGCGCTGGCCTACTCGCGGGTGCGCGAGCCAAGCGAATGCCCGGGCCCCGGCAAGAGCGCCTACAGCCTCGGCTACAACGACTTCGACCGGGAGAAAGCCCAGCAGGCGGTGATCAGCGCCATCAAGGAACGGCTCACAGACCCGCTTCGGCTTCCCTACAACTTCATCATGGGACCGATCATCGGCTGGGACGCACCGAAAGCCTTCATCAGCGACATGGGCTTCTTCACGATGCCCCAGCTGGTTCTGGCTGCGGCGATCGGCGGCAACTCCACAGCGCAGGTCCTCTGCGCCGGCGCCAACTCGGGCTGCAATTTGAACGGTCCCGGGGGCAGCGTCGAAGTCCCGCGCTCGGTGCGGCGCAGGGCGGTGAGGCGCTTCCTCAACGGGTAGGCGGCCCGCCGGGGAGCCGCGACTCAGTCGCCCGCGGCCGAGGCGGCGGGCTTTGACTCGCTGGGTTTTGAGTCAGATGACTTGCTCGCCTCCGAGGAGCTTGACCCCGATCCCTTCGACTCGCCCGCGCCCTCAGAGCCAGGGGATCCGCTGTTGGCGCCCTTCTTTTTGCCGTAGTCGGTGTTGTAGAAGCCAGATCCCTTGAAATGGACGGCGACGGGGTGAAGGACACGCTCGGCCGGAGCGCCGCACTCCTGGCACTCGCTCAGCGGCTCGTCGCTCATCTTCTGGATCACATCGAAGACGTGTCCGTTCTCGCACTTGTACTCATAGATCGGCATCGGCCGGGGATTATCGCAAGGCGACCTATACGGTTCCGGGATGAGCGAGGGAACCGCCCATGAGGTCTCGATGGAGGAGATCGTCGCGCTCTGTAAGCGCCGCGGCTTCGTCTTCCCCTCCTCGGAGATCTACGGCGGTCTGGGATCGACCTACGATTTCGGCCACTACGGGGTCCTGCTCAAGAACAACGTCAAGGGCGAGTGGTGGCGCGCCATGCTGCAGGACCGCGACGACATCGTCGCATTGGACTCCGCGATCCTCCAGCACCCCCGTGTCTGGGAGGCCTCGGGCCACCTGGAGGGCTTCACCGACCCCTTGGTCGACTGCCGCACCTGCAAGCTTCGCTTTCGGGCCGACAAGCTCGAGGACGGGCGCTGCGGGCAGAAGCCCTCGATGAAGCCCGGCGAGGGTCCGGACTGCGACCTGACCGAACCGCGCCAGTTCAACCTGATGTTCGAGACCCACGTCGGACCCGTGGCCGGCGAGGGCTCGGAGGTCTACCTTCGCCCCGAGACGGCCCAGGGCATCTTCATCAACTTCAAGAACGTGCTCCAGTTTGCGCGGATGAAGCCGCCGTTTGGCATCGCCCAGATCGGCAAGTCCTTCCGCAACGAGATCACGCCCGGCAACTTCATCTTTCGCACCCGCGAGTTCGAGCAGATGGAGATGGAGTTCTTTGTCCCACCGGCCGAGGAGGAGCGCTGGTATCGAACCTGGATCGAGGAACGCGAGCGCTGGTACACCGAGCTCGGAATCCGCCCTGACTTTCTACGCGTCCGCATCCACGACTCCGACGAGCTCTCCCACTACTCCTCCGGCACCAGCGACA
The DNA here is from genome assembly GCA_049585815.1 of Solirubrobacterales bacterium. GTDB lineage: Bacteria > Actinomycetota > Thermoleophilia > Solirubrobacterales > 70-9 > DATLSM01. The sequence goes on along the minus strand of JBAVAR010000060.1, from coordinate 33,394 downwards.
TCGAGTACCTCTTCCCGATCGGCTGGTCAGAGCTTGAGGGGATCGCCAAACGCGGAGACTTCGACCTAACTCAGCACGCCAAATTCAGCGGCGAGAAGCTCGAGTACTTCGACCAGGGGGCCAAAGAGCGCTACGTCCCGCACGTGGTCGAGCCTGCCGCGGGCGCCGACCGCGCCACACTCGCCTTTCTGGTCGACGCCTACGACCTCGAGGAGGTGGAGGGTCGAGAGCGAACGGTCCTTCGTCTCCATCCACGCCTGGCCCCCGTCAAGGTCGCCGTCCTTCCACTGCTTTCCAAGGAGGGGATGCCGGAGAAGGCTCGCGAAGTCTTCCAAGAGCTGCGGCGCAGGCTTCCCGCTGAGTTCGACGAGGGTGGTTCAATCGGCAAGCGCTACCGCCGCCAGGACGAGATCGGCACCCCTTGGGGGGTGACGGTCGATCATCAAACAATGGCCGATGACACTGTGACCCTTCGAGACCGCGACACCCTCAAGCAGTCTCGGGTCCCGATCGAGGGCTTGGTCGATGACCTCGTTGCTCTCCTCGACCAACCGTGGCATAGCCCGAAGTTGGCTGATTAACGGCGCAGCCCGATTAACTGATGAGACCACGCTGGCCTGGCCAAGCGTGGTCTGGTCAACTCTTCCCCGTGGGCGCAGGGTCACCCGCTTAGCGCCGGTGGGGGGAACCCTCCTCCACTACTCCCGCGCAGGCCTCGCGCCATCAGTATGAACACGAGCACCACTACACCCAAGTAGACGATTCCGACGTGCCCTGTCAATGCCTGCTCGAAGCCGCCCACATCTAGAAAGAGACTGAGCGTGATTCCTGGCCACAGAGACCCCGTGTACTCGTAGAGCAGACACAAGAGCACTCCTGCCGCCGCTAGCTCGGGAAGTATGGCGAGCGCGTACTCGCCGTGGACGAGTGCGAACATCACGCCGTTTGCCAGGCTCGACCACAGTACCGAGAAGCGATTGCGAAAGCTGCGGTAAAGCAGACCGCGAAAGAAAACTTCCTCAACCACAGGAGTGAGGACTGCGGCAACGCCCGTGAGCACGATCAATGCCGCGCTTTTCGCCGCGATTCCGGCGAATGGGTTAATGGCGGGCGCGACCCCGAGACCCATCTGCCAGATCGCGTCGAGGAGAGTCAAAACGAGGAACACGAGCATTGTGAGCGCAAATGCGCGTGCCGCCGGCGTTGTTCGCAGGCCAAGGTCGACCGCGCGCAGCTGTCCCGCGCGACGCAGGGGAATCAACGATGCGATCCAGGCCAGATCGAACCAGAGGGCGCCCGCGGCCCCAAGGTGAACCCCGAACAGCACAGTGGTCCCCAGGGAAGCGACAGCCACGAAAATCCAAGAGGCGCCATAGGCGATCAACCCATAGCGCACGGTCCATTGGCGTGAATTGGGCTTGCCCGGGGTCATGCACTATCCGCAGACCTATCGGAGCCCGGCACTGATGGCTTTAGCTCGCTCCCAGATAAGGTGACATTCTCGGACGCTCGCCTGGACGAGGCGACCGTCGCTGAGATTCCGTCAGATACACGAACGTGCAGCCAGTCACGTTGCCTTGCGAGGGCTCATCAACGGCGAGAGCGAGCGAAGCCATCACTGGCGCAAACGCTGGCAACCGCGTTCCCGATCAAAGACGCGCCGCTAAGCCAACCGAGAGCTATTTGCGTTGAGTCGAATCCGTTCTGCCCACCGGTACTCGTCTGCCAGAACGTGCCGAGGCCCATCAGTAGGGACGCCATAGCGAATGCTGTCATCGCCACCCCGAGCACACCGTCGCGAGGTGAAACCCAGTCGGCGATGCCTTGTCGCTGCCGCCGATCGGAGCCGTGGAAGCCAACCGCACCGATCGCGCCAGCTCCGATCGCGAGGGCACTTCCTGCAATCGCGATGTCTATGCCGGTCGTCAATGAGGCACTCGCGCCGTGTTCGGAGTAATAGCGGAGGAAGAAGACTTGGCTGATCGTCACGAACCCGTATGCACCAGCGAGTCCAACAGCTGCCCACACGAGCCTGGAATCGCGGCCGAGGGCGTTGGCGGCCGTCCCCGCGGCCTTTGAGAAACCAGAAAATGCAGCTAGCGCGGCCAACACCGTGCAGAAACTCCCCGCCGCTTCGAAACAGAGGCCCGCGCTGGAGGTACTCGGATAGTGGTGCGCGATGGTGACTCCAGCCGCGAGTCCTGCACCGATCAAGCCAACGATGGCTCCGGATGCGGCCAGGATCGCGCCGAACCCGAGCCTTCTGGCTCTCCGCTCCGGCCGAGACAGAAAGGCGACGCTGCCGAGGGCAAAGACGGGGATCAGGATGAGGTCGAAAATCACCCTGCACCCGGACGCAATCCGAAACCCGAGGGGCAAATTGCCTTCGAGGAGATCCACAAAGTACAGCAGGTCGGCAGCCGCAAGCACCGCGACGCTTCCCGCGAGGATCGCGGCGGCCGCCCCCAATCGAATGTCGCGCGAGTGCCTCGGCTTCGAAGCTATCGGCGGGAGGGCCTGCACCCGCGGGAGTATGGCGTTTAGCCATGGATCGAGGCACTTGCCAGTGGAGAGCAAGATGCGCACTGCTCACCCTCAAGGCTCTCGCTTGGGACGAAATAAGAAGCGAACAGTTGGCGGAGAACTATCACCGCGTGTACAGTCAATCGGGTGGATCAATGGCGACGATGTCGCCGCGCACGGTCTCAGACTCGGGGAGGAGGTGAGGAGCGAGCGATAGTGATCTCCCAGCGGCCAGCCGCGACATTCGCCGCCCCAAGAACCAAAAAGAAGGCTGCCCATCCGTAGGAGGCATACGAGAGTATGAATGCGCCGATCGCGGCGGCGACAAAGCCAGCGACAATCCGCGTGACCCCAAATGCGTGGAGGTGGCGGTACTCCCATGGAACGATCAGGCGTTGCATGCCGGATCGCGGGGGGGACGCCCACCATCCGCGAAGACCTTGCCGAACTGGACTGTCCTTGGCTCCATTCACCGGGGCGTCGTCCCGCTCCCGCTCAGGCCTCCATGAGGAGACTTCCTAAGGCTTCTCCTGTGCCCAGTCTCTGCTGACATTCCCAAATTCTCGCAGGAATGGATGGCCCCCAGGCTTCAATGGCTCGAGTCCATTCCGGCGCATCAGAGCTACCCGCTAAATGACAGTTTGCGGCTAATCGGCGGCGCGCGGATTCCGGTTTACGCTCAGCTCGGTGGAATGGATCTGAACTTGGCTCGCCACTCCTCGCCGTCGAACCGGGCCGGGTCGGAGTCTGCCAGGAAGCGATCGAGCACGGCGATGAAACGCCCGGGCGCCTCCAATTGCGGCAGATGCCCCACCTCCTCGAAGAGCTCAAGGCGGCTTCCGGGGAGGTTTTGGTGGGCGCGCACGCCGTGGTGGTACGGGATGATCGGATCGTTCTCGCCCCAGATGATGAGCAGGGGCATTTCGTCGGCCAGATAAAGGCGGTCGCTGGCATCGACACGCTGGCCGCCGGTGCCCACGACCGACCGCAGCGTGGCAAGAAAAGCGGCCCGGCGAGCGGGGTCAGACAGCGAGGCGTAGCCGCGCGCGATCTCTGCCACATCGACGCTGGGACGCACGCCGACCGCTCCCAGGGCGGCTCTAAGCGCAGAGCCCGTCCAGCGCCCGATGTCGGCGGACGCCGCTATGAACAGATCGGCGCCGGGGAGGGCCGCGGCACGAAGGATCGGGCTGACGTCTTGCCCTAGCCCACCGCTGGAGACAAGCACCAGACGCTCAACCATCTCGGGGAATTGATAGGTGAACTGCATCGCAACTCCGCCGCCGAGGGAGTGCCCGACAAGCGTGGCGCGCTCGTGTCCGAGCGCGAGCAGGAGATCCCGCAGACCGGCGGCGAGCGTTCCGAGGGAGTAGTCGCCCCCGCCGGGCGCCGAGCCGCCGTGGCCGGGTAGGTCGGGGGCAATCACCGTGTGGGCGCGCGCCAATGGCTCAATCACGGCGTCCCAGTTATCAAAAGTCCCCGCCATTCCATGGATCAAGAGCAAAACCGGGCCGGAGCCGACCTCGGCGTAGCTGACCGAGCGACCGTGGAGCGTCGCTTCCTTGATTTGAACTTCGTCGGCGATGTCAGAACCGTAGCGAGCAACCCGCTCTCGAGAGCCTCGCGGGACCAACGTCCATAACTCACGTGCGATTGCGGCCTTTGGTGTTAGATTCGGATAATCGACGCGACACTAAACTTGGTGCGCTGGCCTCTGGGCGCCGCACAGCTCGAGCTATGGCAGATGTGGCGCCAACGGGCGGCCTTCGACAGGGCAGCCTTCTCCTCGGTCCTGCTTCCCATCGCTCTCCGCTACATGCCCTTCGCGATACCCCAGATCCGGGCCTTCGGATGTTTTGCCACCTGGCCCTCAAGTGAGGATCTTGCCCGCTTCCGCGCCACCTCGTTGGTGCGGCGGTGGGCAAATGCGGAATTCCATCTCGATCTCACCTTGCTGCCACTCCGGGCGGTTGGCTCCTGGCGGGGAATGGATCCTCTGGCAGGGTGCAGGGCCGACCCCACGTCCGGACCAATCCTAATCCTCACCCATTCGAAAACACGACCGGGTGCCTTTATTCGCTTCGCGCGCCAAAGCGGGGCAGTGGCTGACACCCTCAACACACAGAACGGCCACATATGGGCCGATGGTTTCATGGACCGGGTCTCCTCACTTGACACGGGCACCCTTTCGCTTTGGCAACAGCTGACTGACTCCACCATGTTTGCCTACACCGAGGCCATCCACCAGCAAGCCATTCGCCAAGAGCGCAAGGGTCGCTGGTTCACTGAATCGTGGTTTGGTCGATTTGAGGTGGGAAATGCGTCTGGCGGGTGGCCCGGGCTCGACATGGGAAGGCTTCTCGGCACCCGAATCTCGGAGTTGAACAACTCCTCTGAAGTCGCAGTGTGAAGGCAATCGAAGGGCTGCTCAAGCGCTGATTTGCCTCGCTGTGCGGAGTGGTTCCCCTTTTACTCAACGCCACAAGAGCGGATCGTCACCGCGAGGATGGCGACGTCTCTGCCTCAGCGCCATGGGATGGAATTCGAGCCCGCGAGCCGCCTTAGGACCTCGGCAACAACCCCGACAGCTTTATTCAAGGCCGACCCTGAAGAAAGATGTGACTCCTGGGGGTGCTTGATGGTTGCCCCCCGACAAGCCGGTCGGGGAGCATGCAGATTAAGAACAGCCCACACGTCTGTGGCCCACTACCATTAGCCCGTGAGCGGCCAGAGCATACCGGGCGGGGTGGTGCATCGTCTGCCAGCGGACCTGCGAAAGGCGCTGAATGCCAATGCGACTGCATTAGACGCCTGGAGGGACATCACGCCCTTAGCCCGCAATGAGTTCATCTGCTGGGTGGAGGATGCCAAGCAGCAGACCACCCGAGAGCGCCGCATTCGCCGGACCTGGGAGGAGCTGGAGGAAGGCAAGCGCCGGCCCTGCTGCTGGCCTGGGTGCAAGCACCGCGAGCGCACCGGCCGCTAGCTGCCGGTTGCGGACCATTCAATTGCTTCATCCTCCGAACCTCCCTTGGGCTTGGTCGGAGAGGATGCGCCACCAACGACCCCACGCGCTAGAACCAAAAGCGGTGAGGGAGAACCGGCGCGGGACGCCCGCGGGACGCGGGGCGACGCTGTGGGGGGCCCGCCCGGAGATCCACTGGGAGGGGCGTGGAGCTGTGACGCGGGCAGATGGGCAGGGCGGCCGGTTATTGTCGTGTCATGAGCTTGCCTCCGCCCTCGCGCTCACTTCTCTCTCCGAAAGTCCTCGGCGCGCTCTACCGGAAACATCTCTCGAATCTGCGCCAGGAGCGGCTGTTTCTCGGAAACGCCGGCTTCATCGCGGCATTCGCCACAGTTCGCGGTATCACCCACTCGATTCGTGCGGGACGGGGGCCGTTTCGAAACGTTACTCCCGGCGGGCGCCATATCCATCACATGACGTTCGGAATCATCGGGTTGTTGCTCACCGGTTATGCATGGAACGCCCAGCTTGGTCTTGGGACCGACCCCGCCCACCGTTGGGGTTCGCGGGTCTCGGCCGCCGGATTTGGGATGGCCTCAGCCTTGACACTCGATGAGTTCGCCCTTTGGCTCAACCTTCAGGATGACTACTGGACCAAGGAGGGGCGGGAGAGTATTGACGCGGTTGTCATATTCGGTTCCCTGCTTTTTCTCGCGCTGATGAACCGTGACCTCGTTCGCGAGGCCACCCTCATTGCCAGCGGGCGCCGCGATGCTGGCGAGCTTCTGGAGCGAGATGTCAAATGGCGCTCTCCACATCACCACGAGTAATCATCGGCACCGCCCCACGAGATCGCACAGAGCGGAGTTAGTAAATCGTCCCTTCCATCCAAGTTCAACTGAGCGTTCATCCGCCGAATTAACCTTTGTCGCGCCGATGGTCTTGCGGCCTGCGTACAGACGAGGTCAGCCATCTGGAGTCCCGTCTCCCGCGGAGAGGAGCGTCCTCTTTTCGGCCGGCGGTCCCTTATTTGGGGCGAGATCAGCCTTCCGGCCTTCCCTACTTCACGGGTGAAGTGACTCCGACCTTCGAATAGATCCGGCACTGAGATTGGCGCCCGAAAAATTTGGTCTGGAGTTCATCACTTACCTCCGGGCGCAAGCTCGTTGGCGACTTTGGAGAGCACTCCCCCGATTCCAGCCATGGAGTCCTTGGCGACGATAAATACATCGTTGCGGACCTGAAGGTAACCCAACCCGCCCCCTTCATTATTGAGGTCAAAGAATGCGTGGGTCCCTATCCGATGGAGCGCAATTCGCGAGCTTTCGGGAGGTATCGGAAGGAAGGAAATCAGATTGTGTGTCTTTCCTTCGGTTTCGTACTCAAAGCGAGGGTCCACGGATAGCATGTCGATGCCGAGCGCCTTTTGATCATCTTCGGGCTACTGTTCGGTCGGTTCCGGAGGGTTAAACTGGCAGGTCGTTACGAAATTGGCTGCATTTGATGCGGCTTTTTCGGCGGGCCCGAAAAGCCCACCGGCGCGAGTGCTTTCGCTAACTGTCCCCGGAAATTCGCTTTGCAAGGGGAGCCCGGTGCATGAGCGGCGAGGGAGCAGCTTGAGGGGCTTCGGCCGACGGCTGTGATTCGCTGCCGCATTTGCTGCACACATCGCGAGGCATCCCAAGCTCAAAGCCAACACGAATAGCGAGGATTGCGTGCGGCGCATGATGTCCAGATCCTTTCTCACGCTCACCTTTGTTGGGCAAGCTTAGCTCCGAACCCCGGTCAAGCTAGCAAAATGGATGCCGGCCAACATGCAATTTGGCTTCTCGACCGGTAAATCCGACGTCTCCGCCTCACCTCGCGCTGTGCGGGCCAATTGGTCATGGGCGGACGCCGGTCGGGTGGTATCTGCGGTTGGGCGTCTCGTCTACGTGAAGGCGGGAAGCGCGCTTCTTCATGATGCGAGAGATGGCCTGCCGGCGCATCTCCGATTCGTTCCCCTGTGCCATCCCATCAGTTGGGCGATACCAGCTCTCCCGCAGCGGCGAACTGGCCGTGGAATCCGTACGGGATGCAGTGCGGAGCACCAGCGCGGGCAACCTCGCCGAGGCTGCCCGCGTCAAGCACCAACAGAAACGAATTGCCCGTGCCCGCGTCGAGGACGACGGAAAGCAGGACGCCCTCGTCCTCTCTCCTTGCACCGGGCGCTGGAACGAACACTGGCTCACCGGGGTAGCAGCCCCTCGCCGTCCAAGTACTTCTTGTGCGATTCTCGAGGTCAGCGCGAACGATCGTGTCAAGCCAACCGGAGCCAGAGTCGCGGACCCCCCAGACGTAGCGGTAGGGGCGCTCGTTGCAGCGGCCGTAGTTGATCCGCGGCAGCTCCAGCGATCCATCGTCAAGAAGGCGCTCGCTGTCAACGGTGCCGGTCTCAGGACGGATTCGGAAGCGACGCAGCGTTGCCTCAGTGATCGGCGCTCCGGCTCGAAGGTTCTCCATATAGAAATCTCCGACAATCGTGGCATCGTCGTAGGCGCATACGTCTACCACGACCTCACCGTCCTGCTCGAAGGAGTTGACATGGTGAAACGCGAAGCAGGGATCGGTCTCGAAGGGACCCTTGGCCTCACCGCTGACCCGATCGATGAGCGTCAGACTGGTTCCGCGCTCGGGCTGCCAGCGGTAGTTCTCGATGTAGGGACGGCCGCTAAGTGGGATCGAGATCGGGTTGACGACAAACGGGAACTCGGCCAATACCAGCCACCGTTTCGTTAGCCCGAACGAGTGCATGTAGGCCGGCTCGCGGACGGCCAGCTTGGCGATCAGCTCAGGTTCGGAGGCGCCGGGACCAAGGCTGAAGAACCGATAGGAGTTTCGCGGTCCGAGCTTGGCGGCGTAGTTGAGGATGGCGCCAGTGGCGCGGTCGAGATGGGGGTGGGCGGTGGTGAGGATTCCCGGCGCCTCATATGCAACGCCGGCCGTTGCAAGCGTCTCGGGATCGAACTCGACCGGGATCGGGGTCTCGGTCATCGCGATGAAGCGCTCGCCGAGCTCGACCAGATTCACGTTCGCGTTGTCTGAGATCTTCGGCGAGAAGAGCGAGGAAATACGCGAGAAGAGCGAACGGCAGGGATCGGTGGCGAACTCCGAATAGACGATCTGGCCCTCATCCTGTGCGGCGCGATAGGCGCGCGTCTGCAGGAAGCGGTTGGCATAGGAAACGTTGCCGTTCGCAAAGCCGAAGCGGTGCAGCATCGCAAAGCCGTCGAACCAGTGGCGCATCGCATGCTCGCCCACCTCCCACTTGGCAGGACCGGTGCGAATCAAGGACCCCTCCAACCAGTCCGGCAACTTGCCCTCCAGGGGCAACTCCTCGACGCGGGTCTCGTTCTCCAGCGAACGAAAGCCGCCGAGATGAGACATCGGAGCGGCGGTCGGGACGCGTTGCTTTAGGACGTCAGCCATATTCTCTCCTATAGTTCAATCTGAACGATGCAAAGTGTAGCGTATGCTAAGTTAATCGCGAGAGACCGCCTCACCCCAACCTCCTACGTGGTGCTCGGTTTGACAGAGCAGCTGCAGCCGACGACGCCCTATGACCTCAAGCAAGCCGCCGCGGTGAGCGTGACCAACTTCTGGTCTTTGCCCCACACCCAGCTCTATCTGGAGTGCGGCAGACTCGCCGAGGGCGGATATCTTTCCGAGCGCCGCGAGGAGTTCGGGCGGCGGCGGCGCATCTACCGCCTCACCCGCAAAGGCTCCGACGCGCTCGTGCGGTGGCGCTCGGAAGCGAGCGGCGAGCTCTATGAGCTCCGCGACGCCGGGATCCTCAAGCTCTACTTCGGCGCTGAGCCATCGCAGCTTGCCAAGCGCCAGGCAGATGCCCACAAACGCAAGCTGGGGGAGTACGAGACACGGCTGGCCGAGCTCAAACGGGTCGATGCACCGCGCCAGGTCACGCTTGCGATCGAAGCCGGAATAGGCCATGAGCGCGAGTACGTCCGCTTTTGGTCGAAATTGATGAGTGACGCTGGGGCTACGCTCAAAAATCCACCTAACGCTTGAAGAGTGACGCTCGATAACTCTCGCTTATGTAAACACCTGCCAATCGCACGCAGATTTCCGTACGTCTCACAGACGGGGATGGTTGGCGCATCGCGGCGAGCCTTCTCGGTGGCCGTGGTGAGCTCGCTCCTGCGTCATCCAAGCCATCCGCGCCTGAGGCCTGGCCTATTTTCGGTGCAGCGATGCAAACACCGAGCAGCGAACGGAGGGGGTGAGATTCGAACCCACAAACGCCTTGCGAACGTCAACGGCTTTCGAGCGGACGCCTACCCTCGTCCCAAGGCACGGGTCCAAGCCGATTCAGGGCAGCCGTTCCTCAACACGCGATCGAGCTCGAGATCGTCGCTCAATCAACGTCGCTCCAGCCGGTAGAACATGGCCCAACTGATGATGGCGCCGGATCGCCGACTGACGGGCCGGCCGGCTGTCAGCGCGCCCGTATCGCGACGGTCTTGGTCACCGCCACCGACCCCTGAACCGCGCCCTTAGCGGTTATCTCAAGCAAGTGCAGCTCAAGCTTGTAGTGGCCCGGCGCCAGTGCCGTCGGCAGCGTCAAGTGAACGCTGCCGACGTGGACCAGCGATCCGTTGAGCTGGTTTGGGCTCGCCCGCTCGACCAAGTGTCCATGAAGAAGCACACTCGCCGCCACCGACAACCCCGCCTGCTTGGGAGCATGGCGCACACGGAGGCCAACATCGAGCCGGTAGTGATGTGCGCCGATCGCCGTGAGCGCGGCGCTGCGAACCCTCGCAAAGACCTTGCCGACGGCGCTGCCTCGGAGAAGCCGAGCGCTTGTGCGGCCGCGGACGGTCGCGCTTATCCGTACCGGCGCCGAGCCGAGCTTGCGCCAGTTGGTCGGCGCAACGTGCAGGGTCTCCCCTGCCGCAAGCCTTACAGCGGGAAGCTGCACCTCGATCGGCTGGCCGTTGGAGGCAAACGCAGACAGCGCCAGCGAGACATCCGTAGGCGCCCCCGCATCCTTCAGTTGGAACACATGCCCCCCGAGAAAGGAGACGGCCTCCCCGCCCCCGCCCCCACCGGTGGTATGGAATTCGACAAGGCGATCCGAAAGGGAACTCTTTGCGCCGCCACTCGCCTGGACCGCGCTGGCTCCACCTCCCCCACCGCTCGCTCCCGGCGTCGAGAGCAGCGTCCCGCCGAAGGGCGCATGTGAGGCCGACGTCTTGTAGCCAATCGCATCGGTTCGCGGGTCGACTGTGACCTGATCGATCTGGCCAGAATGAGCCCCGGCTTGCAGGCTGGCCTGCAAGCCGGGAAGGTTCAAGTTCATCGCTCCTCCCCCGGGGGATCGTGCCACCGTCGCGGTTAGCGGCCCTGCAACGTTGCGATTGAAGGAGACAAGCTGGAGAGGACTCGGTTTGCTGTTGAAGTCGGGGAGTGGTGCAACGCCCTTCGGCCATGAGGCTTGTGGGGCGAGTTGGCTGCCGGAAACGAGGGAGCTGTGTCCCTCGCTCAGCTGGGTGACCTTGTCGGCCGATGACCCGAATGACATCAGGGCCGCGGTAAGGAGATTCGGCAGGTGGGGCCGTTCCCCGTTTAGGATCGGCAGTTCCCGATACCGGTAGACGACCAACCCGGCCTCCGAACCGGTCCACGGTTTGCCTCCCGAGTGTTCGAACTCAGCCCCCTCCGGGAATTCCCAGTTGCCTTCCTTGAGGATTATCTCCGACCGCTTGAATTGGTTGTGGTTGTGTTCTTCGGAGTTGCTTTCCTCATTGGTCGAGTAGGGAACGTTGGAGTTGGCTACGTAGATCGCCGTGCCGCCGCCCGGTAGCGGCCGGCTGTCGTACGCGAGCACAGTGTGCCCTTCGACTAGCGAACCCCCTTCAAGGAGATTGCCAAAGTGGATCAGCCCGATCATGACCGGGTGCCCGGCGGCCAGTTCTTCTTCGATCGCGTTGATGTCGTCGTTGGTTCCGTGGATCCCGATAACCGCATTCACCTCTGCCGGAATCAGCTGGTCGGTAAATTGGAGGGAGAAGTTCTCCGTGACCAGCCGCAGCAGCGCTTCAGAAGGCGCAGTGGGGCTGTCTAGGTGCCACGGATCATCACCGCCGGTTTGCGGGAACCGTGAGGTTTCGCCGGGGAATTCATGGAGCTCCAGGCTGGTATAGGCCATGCCGAAGCAGATTCCGCCCGGGATGTGCTTGTTGGTCATTTCTTCGAACAGCACCGCTTCGGGTTTGCGCACCAGCCATCCGGGCAGCGGTTCGACGTTGGTTTCCGCCTTGCCGAAGAGTTCATCGCCGATTTCATCGTCAAAGCGCAAGCCGTAGTCGCCGTTCACCCAACTGAACCCGTAGGTGTTGCGGAACGTGCGCACGTTGAGGCTCGGCCCTTCGATTCGCTTGCCGGTGGGCGGCAGCACAACAATCGGGCCGCTGATCGCACCGCGTGGAACGCGGAAGGTGAGCGAGGTTCCGTCGGGGGCGATCGATTCGGGCGTCGCCTGGTTTTCAGTTTCCTCGCCTTCGGAGGAGAAGTCGCCGATCGAGACAGTGCTCCCCGCGCAGAAACCAGCCCCACGCAGAGTCAGCTGGGAGCCGGGATGATGGAGGGCCGGCGTCGATACGGTCTGGGGGGTATAGGAGGTGCCGGTCGAGACCGCTTCATTGACGACACCGGTGCTGATCGCAAGGTTGCCAGTGACGAAGTCTTCTCCATATTCGGCCGAGGAAGCCCTAACCCCCCACGGTCGGGCCGCCGCGGGTTCGGTGCCCCCAGCCACCGAGAGGGTTACGGTGGCTTTCGCTTCACGACCCCCTGAGGTCGTTGGCGTTGGAGTGACAGTGGTGCGAGCGTGGCCAGGCGAGATGACTTCACCGCCCGTGATCGAGCTGATCGTGACCCCGGGTTGGTTGACCGTCGTCACTTCGAGTGTAACCGGTTCTGTCACATAACTCGGCGTCGCGAGGCGCAGTTCGACCTGCCGCGGGGTGCAGGGAGCCACCGTGACCGTCTGGACGCCGCTCACTTCAAGTGCAGAGCTGATACCGAGCGGGATTTCGATGCTCGCCGTCTTTTCGCCTGCTTTACCTTTTTCGACGTACCCCGTGACGGTGACCTCGGTCTGTCCTGGTGTCGCGTTCTTTGCGATCTTGAGGTTGAGTACCGAGTGGCCGGAGGAACTCGGGTTTTCTGAGAACGACCCTTCGACGCCGGGCGGCGCTGAGACTTCGAACTGCACTGGGCTTTTTGAGGGTTCAGGGTTGTTCGTCCAGGTCACCGGTATTTTCACGGCGACTTCGTTTCCAGCCGTGGTTGCGACAGCCGGGGGGTTGGCACCGAGCCGAAAGCTCGATTCCGGCGGGGATGCCGGTGGGTAATAGGTGAGGTCGTCGACCAGAAGGTCGGTGTTGCCGGCGCCCTCCGTGACCCCGGTCGAGGAGTTGGGGTTGGATCCGAAGTTTTTTCCAAGCTGGATAGCCACGGAGGCGATTTCGCCGCCCGGCGATTCAAGGGTCACCGGCTCATAGAGCGGTTCGGAATTTGACGGCAGTTCCGTTTCATCCTGCAACAAAAATTCGCCTTTCGAGTTAAACGCCGTGCTCGTGACCGTCGAGCTACCCAGCGGTGTATCCGAAGCGACCCAGAATTCGACCTTTTCGGTTGAGTAACCGAGCGAGAAGAATCCTTCACTCGGCCAGAACTCGCCGCTTTCGCAGCCGTCGAGTTTGAGCTCATGCGTACCCGAGTGGGCTCCATAGGTATTGACTAGGTGCGGCGCTGGGCACTCAAGACCCTTAAGTCCGGCTTCAGTTCCCGCCATGAAGGTCGGGCCGGCTGGAGTCCCCGGCGGTCCGTACTGGCTGGTCACCGCTTCGTTTAGCCCAACGCCGCTCTCGAAGTCGAGGGTCACGGGCGCTGCCTGGGCATAGTCAGCACCGAACAGGAAGCCGAGCAACAGCGTAACGCCCAGGGCAATTGGAATTCGGCTCACCAGATCGAAGATCCTCCATTATCCTGCTACCCAATTCAAGGTCGCCTGGCCGGTTGTTGGTTGCAACTCCCGCAAAGTGCAAGTCCGACGCAGCCGCTCCGCGAGGTCCGAAACCGCCGGTACTATCGTGCGGGGCAGGGCTCCCGGAACCGCGTTCCAGATGCAGATTCGTCTCGGTTTAACGACTGGAGGAGGCGCGTTGAGGCTGAGGCCAGAAGCAGATTGACAACTGGATTGTAGGCAAGGGCTGGCTGGTCTGCACTGGTGCCCCGTATCTCGCAGCGCTGCCAGGTTCTTAACATTGGTGATCGGAATCTCCGTCAGCCTTACAGTCGTCGGAGCGACGCCCAGTCTACCTCCGGCTCTCGCAGCCAGCCAAGGTCCGCGTAGTGGCAATGCCTTGGCCCGCTAGCTCAGACGACCCCAGACTTCCCGCCGGGGTCATCGTCTTAAACGCAAATTAAGCACCGAGCTTCAGTAGTGGACAGTCAGCGCCTGCGACGACGGAGGGCTTTGAAGCGGCGAACACGATTGATTACGAACAGGGTGGTGAATCCGACAATCAGGACCCACTCGGCGATTTCGCCGATCGAGATTGCAGCGCTGAGCGTCATCGGGATCGTGGTCCGCTCGCCCCCGATCACTTCCTCAGCGTGACCTGGACTGACGGCACCTCGGTTGATTTATCTAGGCTGACGTTCAACCAGACCATGGCGGTCCGGCGACGTTTGAGCAGCTGCCTGCCGGCAACCCTGAGCGGCACCTTCACGATTCCCTTCTTGCCGGCTCCGATCTTGAAGGCGGCGCTCGCGTAGGTGACCGCCCGCTTGGCACGAGCGAGGGCGCGCTCTCTGGCGGGTGCCGTCTCCTCATTTTGAAGCTGCGCTAGGCCGGAGCACTGTGCCGCCTGGTGGCAGAGGAGTTCAAGGAGGGCGTCGTCATCGCGAACCGGGACGGTTGGCTTGGCGAGGGTCAGCGGCGCCTGCTGTCCGCCGCCGTCGCCGCCACCCCCAACTGCGCCACCCCCACCGGGAGGTTCCCAGTTTGCTTCAAATAGGATCATCGCCCCCTCGGTGCCGTAGAGACCGGCCCGCTCTTCTCCGACGTTCTGCCAGGCGGGGAACCAGAGGCCGACGCTGGCCGTTGGGATCGAGGTTGGCGGGAATGGGGACGCTGGCGCTCAGCAACGAGAGGAGAGGTGCTGATGGACGTAGTAGCCGCTTGGCTCGGGAGCTGTGTCCTGCTTAACGTGGAAGTCGACTGGGACAGCGGTGATCGAATTGGCGGTTGGCGTGAAGACGGCGCTGGTATCGATCTCCTTGCAGCAATCGTAGGTCGGGTGGCCTGGGTCGGCCGGGTTTTCGGCGCGGAGCGCTTCTTCCTCGACAATCTGCATCGGGCCGGTGCTATGCCCGACCCGGACTCTCACCTGGGTGACCACGCCTTCGCCGGCGGGCGGGAAGTCGGACTCGCCGGTCGTCGGATCGATCGACTCCGCCGTGCAGTCGGAGAGGTAGGTCGGGACGGTCTGGGCGGTGTAGCACGTGTAGGGGCCATTCGGTTCGCGGTTCAGATTCGCCCCGAAGGTGGTTGCGCCTGCAGGTGCGGGTGCCGCTGCGAGGATGGCCAGCAGAACCGCGAGGACGAGGAAGATAGGCCGCACTGCATCATTCGAGCAGCCTGCGATTCCGCCGTCAAGGTCGCGTTTGCATCTTTCAGATCGTCTGTCCTCCAGCCTGAGTGAATCGGACCTCATGCGATCGGCCTGCGATCGGTGCCGCCCAAATCGAGCGGTCTATAGCGGCGATGACCGGTAACCAGGACAAGTTACGCAAGAACAATCCATCTCGCTTAATCATGCTCGGAGCGGCGGGATCCGCACTGCAGAGCGGAGGGGGTGGGATTCGAACCCACGAACGCCTTGCGACGTCAACAGCTTTCGAGGCTGCCCCGTTCAACCACTCCGGCACCCCTCCGGGAAAAGCGGGTCTTCGATCCTAGCGAGGGTGCTGCAGCCGGGACCGCGTGCAGCACGCATCGCGCTCGAGGCACGCGGCAAACGCCCATCTTCCTCCTCGTTCCCGCGCCCACCATGGCGCGGATCCCCACTGCGAGATCCCGCCCCGGCGGAATTCCCGAGCCAAGGCTCAAGGGGCATAGGGCGCAGGTCGATCAAGGCCGCGTGCTAGGCCCCGAGCAAACTCCTATCGGACGGTACTTCGACCGCCATCCGCTGCTGCTGCGAATGCTTGCCTTGGGAGCACTGACCTGGGGAGTCGGCTACCTAACCTGGCGGATCGGGTGGAGTGGAAATGGAGCGAGTCCGGTTGCCTTCGCGATGCTGCTGGTGACCGAGATCTACGGCCTCTGGGCACTGGCCACACTGACCTGGTTCTCCTGGTCGCGCAGCGTCACCGAGCGCCCGCCGGCGAGGCCCGGGCGCACGATTGACGTCTACGTCTGCACCTATGACGAGTCGGTTGAGGTGGTGCTTGCGACGCTGGCGGGCTGCCGCGCCCTTACCTACCCGCACACGACCTGGCTTTTGGATGACGGGCGCCGACCGGAGATGCGGGAGCTCGCCGAGCTCGCCGGGGCGCGCTACCTCACCCGTCCCGATAACTCCCACGCCAAGGCTGGCAACATCAACTCGGCCCTTGGGCGCACCGAGGGGGAGCTGGTCCTGATGCTCGACGCCGACCACGTCCCCATGCCAGACGCCCTCGACGCGATGGTGGGGTACTTCGACGACGAGCGGATGGCCCTGGTCCAAAGCCCGCACGACTTCTTCAATCACGACTCGGTCCAGCACTACGTGGTCGGTCGTCACGAGCAATCGCTCTTTTACCGGGTTATCTGTCCCGGCAAGGATCGCCATGGGGCGGCCTACTGGTGTGGGTCAGCGGCGCTGATTCGCCGCGCAGCGCTGCTGGAGATTGGCGGCGTCGCCACGGAGACGATCGCGGAGGACTTCCACACAACAATCCGGCTGCAGCGCCACGGCTGGGCGACCCGCTACCACGATGAGGTGTTGGTCCAGGGTCTTGCCCCGCATAACCTCGACGGTTACCTATTGCAACGTGACCGCTGGGCGCGGGGCAATCTCGCCGTCCTCACTCTGCCGGAGTCGCCGCTGCGCGCGCGTGAGCTGCGGCCGCTGCAACGCCTTTCCTACTTCACCAGCCTCGCCGCCTACCTGGCGCCGCCGATGCGGCTTCTCTTGCTGCTAACGCTTGGACTGGTGCTGTGGACCGGTGAGCTGCCGATGAAGATCAGCGTTGTTGCCCTGGCGGCACTGTGGCTGCCCTCGGTCTCGCTCAATCTCTGCGCCGGATCAGCACTCGCGCGCGGCTACATGAAGATCGGTGAGACGGCGCACTATGAGCTGCTGACGATGGAGATCTTCACGCGAGCGCTGCGCTGCGCGGTGCGGCCAGGGCGGAGCACGTTCAAGGTGACGCCGAAGCAGGGAAGTGATGGCGGGGGCCTACATGCAGTGATGAGGCTGCGCTTGGTGCTGGCCTGCACCGCGCTCCTCGGCGTGGGAACAGCGCTGCGGCTGCTCGATTTGGCCGGTATCGACACGCTGCCCGGCCTGCCCGGGATCGCCGCTCTCATCGTCCCATTGCTGGGGTTGATCGAGTTGCGCCGGATGAT
Organism: Solirubrobacterales bacterium; assembly: GCA_049585815.1. GTDB lineage: Bacteria > Actinomycetota > Thermoleophilia > Solirubrobacterales > 70-9 > DATLSM01. Next base: position 16,220 of record JBAVAR010000060.1, on the reverse strand, counting down.
CCGCACGCTGTTCGCGGTCGGACGGCGACGTCAGAGGCGACTCGTTTACCGCTTCGAGGGCGATGCCCCGGTCAATTGCTTCTCGGACGCCGGGCATATCGGGGGCCGCCTCGTCGATGCGAGCGCCGCCGGGGTCGGCCTGGTGATGGACGCCCCGCTGGAGATCGGCGCCGAGCCCGCCGTCTTGATGGATCTACGAGATGCCGCGGGAGAAGCCCACGAAGTAGCGGCCCAGGTTGAGGTGCGCTCTTGTCGGGAGGTCGAAGGTCGCTACCTGATCGGTGCCACGATCACCGAAATCGGTGCGAGCTCGCGAATGCATCTGATGGAGTGGTGCTATGTGGTCTGCAGCCACGAGCGCCTGCGCGGCCACCGCCCAGCAGCAGCCCCCAACCGGGTGCCCGAGGCGATCGTGGTCCCAATCGGCACCTCTATCCCACATGTCGCAACCGCCTGAGCAGTCGCGGATTCGCCCGCGCCCTGATCGAGCGGGCAGGCAGAACCTGCGGTTGAACGCGACGACCCCAAACAGCACCGCCACCGCGAGCGGAGAGGGTGGGATTCGAACCCACGAGGCGGGTTAACCCCGCCCACGCGATTTCCAGTCGCGCTCCTTAAGCCACTCGGACACCTCTCCGGGTGGAGGAAGGGTATTGGCTCTCAGCCGCGGCGGGCTTGGAAGAAATCGCGCAGAAGGGCGGCGCTCTCCTCGATCATTACTCCTCCGGTAACCCGCGGGCGGTGATTGAGGGTGGGCTCGGCGAGAACATTGAGGACGCTGCCAGCGGCGCCCGCCTTCGGGTCCGGGGCCCCAAAGATGACCGCGGGAATGCGAGCGAGGACGATCGCTCCCGCGCACATCGCACAAGGCTCGAGGGTGACGTAGATGGTCGTGCCCGCCAAGCGCCAACCGCCAAGCGCCTCTGCGGCGGCGCGGATCACGAGGATCTCGGCGTGGGCGGTTGGGTCACCTCGCAGCTCGCGCTGGTTGCCCGCGGCGGCGAGCGTCTCGCCGTCGCGGACGATGACCGCTCCGATCGGCACGTCTCCATGACTGGCTGCCTCGCGCGCGCGCTCGAGCGCCAAATCCATCGGGCGAGCGTGCTCGGCGTCAAAAACTCCTGCTTGCATCCATAGGATGGTATGTCCCACCTACAACTTCGCCGGCGGGCCGGTGTTAGGGGAATGCTCGCTCAAACGCAGGGATTCCGGCGGGCACAAACTCCCAATGACAAGACGCCTCCCCACCCTCATCGCAGCGACCCTGCTCTCTGCACTCGCCGTGCTGGCCGGCGCCGCCGCGCCGGCGGGCGCCAAAATCGGCGTCTCAGCGGCACAGGGCTTTGCTCCTCACCAGATCGTTGTCAAATTCAGCGGCGAGCGATCCGGCCAGGCGGTGGCGCTACCGCGGGGAGTCGGGGTGCCCGCTGCTGCAGCTGCGCTTAATCACAGCCCGCAGGTCGCCTACGCGGAGCCCAATTACACCGCAACCGCATCCCTCTTCGTCCCCAACGACAGCGGCACGCTGCCTTCCCTCACAGGCACCGCCGCACCCACTACGCCTGACCTCACAGGACACTGGGTGACGCGGCAGTGGAACTTCCTGCCCTACGCACCGGGCACCCCCGGCGTTCCCACCTCCCCCGGCGGAATCAATGCGGTCGGCGCCTGGCGCAACCTGATCGCCGCCGGGCGAGCAGGCGCGAGGGGGGTCACCGTCGCCGTCCTCGACACAGGCATCGCCTACCGCAACCTGGGCCATCGCCCTGGCGGCGGAGCCCGCTACCTGCGCAGCCCCGACTTCTCGGCCAAGCAGTTCGTCCCCGGCTACAACTTTGTCGAAAACAACCACCACCCGGTCGACGCCAACGGCCACGGCACCCACGTCGCGAGCACGATCGCCGAGGAGACCGATAACGGCATCGGGCTAACCGGACTCGCCTACAAGGCAAAGCTGATGCCGGTGCAGGTGCTGAACGCGCAGGGTCGCGGCCAGGCCAGCAATATCGCGAAGGGGATCCATTTCGCCGCCGAACATGGCGCGCAGGTGATCAACATGAGCTTCAATTTCGGCTGCGGCAAGAAGGTTCCGGTGGTCGACGAAGCGCTGCGGGACGCGGCCAGGAGGGGGATCGTCCTGGTGGCTTCGGTTGGCAATATCGGCGCGGAGAGCTGCGTCTCTCCTCCGGCCACCGAGCCTGGGGTGATCGGCGTCGGAGGGACAACCGAGGGTGGCTGTCTCGGGGACTACTCGCTCGCGGGCGAAGGTGTCGATCTGGTCGCTCCCGGCGGCGGGATTCCGGCGACCGGATGCCCATCGATCCTCTCCGCGCCGATCTACCAGGTGACGCTTAATGGCGGCGGGGGCTCCAACTTCGGCATTCCCGATGACTATGTCGGCACCTCGATGGCGGCCGCCCACGTTTCTGGCGTGGCGGCGATGGTGATCGCCAGCGGCGTGCTGGGCAAGGTGCCAGCTCAGTCACTGGACCGCCGAGTGAGCCTGCGCTTGAAAGCCACCGCGCGCAGCCTCGGACTGCCGCCCACCGAGCAGGGCGCCGGTCTGATCGACGCCGCGAGGGCCACGGCGCCACCGCCCGCCCAGTAGATCAGCGCCTAGGTGGTGCGGACGATGATCACGCTGCAGGGAGCGTGATGGGAGACGTTGTTGGGGACGCTGCCGAGGAAGAAGCGGCGGGCACCTGTCATCCCCTTGTTGCCAACCACAATCAGGTCGGCCTCGCTTTCCTCGGCGACGTTGAGGATGGCATCGCCGGGGTCGCCCTCGACTGGATGGGATTGGACCGTAATCCCCTCCTTCTTTGCCACCGCCGCGGCAGCCTCGAGGACGAGATTGACGTCCTCACGCGGGCCGATCTCATACTGGACATCCAGGGGAGCCTCCTGGCGCTCGTCCTCGACGCGCCGCTTTGGCACCGGCGCATAGGCACTGACAATGCGGAGCTCTGCCCCCGAGAGCTTGGCGAGGTCGACGGCCTGGCGGACAGCCTCGGTGGCGGTCTCAGAACCGTCGGTCCCAACCACAATGCGAGTGAACACGCCGCCTCCTCTGCTCGGTCCTGGACGCGGCCGATACTAACGCGGCAATCGATGCCCGTGCCAGTCGTGAAAGCCGGCGCCGAGAATTTCCGTCGGTGTCGTCGCCAGCCGCACGATCGCAATCACCATTGAGGCCACCAGGCAGACGATCAGCACGGCCATCCCGATCTTCCACGTCCAGGGCACACCGGCAAGACTAGACCCAGAGCGAGAGTCATCGCGCAAAAGCCCGACTCCGTCGCTGACTGGAGCCCTGCTCTGCAGCCGGTCATCCGGGCGTCCGGCGGCTGGTGGATCGCGATCAGGTCCAACATCGAGATGGAAGGGATGAGGGGACGGGCCGCGATCACGCGGGCCTGATCTGGGGGCCTGAGGGCGCACGAAGAGGCCGGCAGGAAAGTGAGAGGAATCGATCATCGGCCGCCGACTGTCTGCGGCTGCGGCAGGGCGGCGATAAAGGCCGCCTAAAGGCCGCCCTGGCTCGCAGCGGCATTGGCCGCGCCGCTCGCATAGGTTGCGGCCCTGATGATCGGAACCTACGCCTCGGCGGCGCTGATCTGCGCCGCCTCGCTGCTGGTGGGCAGGGTGCTGCTCGCATCCGCGGGGCGGGACTCGTGGTCGTGGCTTGAGCCCGGCGTGGGCTTCGGCGCGACGATCACGGTGGCCGGCTTCTTTGCCCGCATGCCCGGACACGGAACCACGGCGAGCATTGCCGTGGTGGTCATCGTGCTGCTCGCGGCGTTGAGAATGCGCAAGCGTCCCTACCGTGCCCCGGGGGCGATCGGAGAAGGGCTGCCGGTTGCGGTGATCCTCTTCCTCGCGCTCTCGATCCCGTTCGCGGTGAGCGGGCGCTGGGGGCTGCTCGGGGAGGGCTTCAACAACGACCTCGGTCTGCACCTGGCCTGGGCCGAGTGGCTGCGCAACGGCTTCGGTCCCACCCCAGACGCCGGCTACCCGTTGGGCCCCCATGGCCTCGCCGTCGCCGTCGCCGCGCTGCCCGGCATCGGCCTGGCGCAGGCCTTCATCGGTGAGATCTTCGCGATCGGGGTCCTCACCGGGCTGACCGCGCTGGCGGCGCTGGGGAACCTCGGGGCCGGGCGCCGGGCGCTCGCCGCGACCTTGGTGGCCCTTCCCTACCTCGCCGCCTCCTACTTTGCCCAGGCGGCCTTCAAGGAGATGGCGGAGGCGCTGTTTGTGCTCGCTTTCGCCCTTTTGCTGCACCACCGGGGGCGTCTTCCACAGGGCCCGAGGGCAGGGCTTCGCTTCCTCCTTCCCCCGCTGGCGCTCGCCGGCGGGATCTTCTTCTCCTATAGCTTCGCCGGGCTCGCCTGGCCTGTAGCGATCACAGTCCTGTGGGGCCTCACGGTCCCCGCGGTGCGCCACGCGCTGGCGCCCGGAGCCTTGCTGAGATACCTGCGGCGACAGCGGCCGGCGCTGCTGGCAGGAGTTGTGGGGCTGGTTGCGGTGCTTGCACTGCTCGCCGTGGTTGGTCCGTTCGGGTTCGCCCATGGCTTCAGCCAGGTGGCGGGCAGCAACACCTACGGACCGGTCTCGCCGGTCGAGGCACTGGGGATCTGGATGACGCCCAACTACCGCCTCAGCGCTCCCGGCGGGGCCCACCTGACCGGGCTGGCGGGGGCGATCGGCGCCCTCGCCGTGGTGCTGGGAGCACTCTGGTGGGTGCGACGCCGGGAGCTGGCGGTACCGGTCGCGTTGGGGGCGAGCGTGATTCTCTACCTCGTCTCGCTGCCGTTCAGCGGCGAGTACTCGCGGGCCAAGGCGCTGATGATCGCGGCGCCGCTGGCGATGCTCGTCGCGGTGCGCCCGCTGCTCGCTGAATTGGGCAGGGGAGCTCCCGCCGAGCGCAGCGACACCACGGACCCAGGGAGGCGTTCGGGTGCACCGCTGCGTCGACTCGGCTGGAGCATCCTGGCCGTGGTATTCATCGCCGGCGCCGCCTACTCGAGCTTCCTCGCCCTGCGCGACGCGCCGATCGGGCCGCCCGGGCATGACGCCGAGCTGCGCGCCTTCATCCCAATTCTTCGCGGCAAACAGGTTCTCTACGCGGGCCAGGACCGCTATGCCGCCTACGCGCTGGCGGGAGCCGACACCCACGTGCCGCTGGTCGAGTTCCCCGACCCCGAGGTGGCCCAGAACCCGGAGAAGCCGTTTGACACCGGCGACGCCTACAGCCCGATCGATTTCGACTCATTCTCACGCGACACCCTTGAACGCTTCCGCTACGTGATCACCGGCCGGGCGGCCTGGAACAGTCAGGCGCCGCCCAACTTCCACCGCATCGCGGCCACCCCCTCCTACATCCTCTGGAAGCGGGTCGGGCCGACGCCGCCTCGCCGCCAGGTGCTGATCGAGGGAACCGAAGCGGGCGTTCTCGCCAACTGCGCCTCGCCGGAGGTCCGCATCCTGCTTGAAAACCCCGGCCGCACCTCGCTCTTTCCGGCCTCTCCGGTGATCGGATCAAAAGGGCGCTGGGATTCCGGCAGCGAATTGGGCACCGGCGCGAAGACCACGCAGACCTTGAACCTGGCGCCCGGAACCTGGAACCTCTCGCTCCAGTACTTCTCGCCATTTGGCCTCACCCTCTCGGCGCCGGGATTCAGCCAGGCGCTGGTGCCGGCGCTGGACGGTCAGCGTCCCAGCGGGATCAGCCTCGCCAACGACGGCCAGTTCTGGCCGGCCGGCCGCTATCGCAGCGGCGGCGGTGAGGTCGCGTTCACGATCGCCAGCGCACAGCCCAGCGCCTTGCAGGAACTGACCGGTTATGAAGGTACGGCCTACATCGGCGCGCTGGTCGCGGTCCCCGCCAAGCCCCACCGGATCGTCGCCCTCGACAAAGCCTGTGGCGGGTGGATCGATTGGTACGAATCGCCCGAAGCACCCTGAGGGTGCCGCGCAGCGGGGGCCGCTGAGCGCTCCCTCCAACCGTTTAGATCAAACGGCGACCTTGGAGGCGAGGCGCTCGGGTGAGACCCGGACCACGTCCCAGGCCCAGCCGAGACGCTCGAAGGAGTCGATCACCAGGGCCGAGATGTCGAGCTGGAAGCGGCCGAGGCCGTGGGTGGCCGAGGTCGGGAAGGCGTGGTGGTTGTTGTGCCAGGCCTCGCCGAAGGTGGGGATCGCGATCAGGGCGAGATTGCGCGACTCGTCGCTCGTCTCGTAGTCGCGATTGCCGAAGACGTGGCAGAGCGAGTTGATGCTGTAGGTGAAGTGGTGCAGGACGAAGACCCGCACCAGTCCCCCCCAGAGCAGGCCGGTCAGCGCCGCAAACAGGGTGCCGCCGATCACCCAGCCAAGGGCAAAGGGGACCAAGAGGCCGAGAATCGCCCAGTAGATGAAGGTGCGATCCACCCAGGAGATCACCGGGTCGGCGAGCAGATCCGGTGCAAAGCGCTCCTTGTTGCCGCGCTGGGTGTGGATGAAAAGCCAGCCCATATGGGCGTGAAAGAGGCCGCGCAGGGCGCCGGAGAGGCCATGACCGTGGTCGACGTGGGGGCTGTGCGGGTCCCCGAGTTCATCGGAGAAGGCGTGGTGCTTGCGGTGGTCGGCGACCCAGGAGATCACCGGGCCCTCGATCGCCGCCGATCCGAGGATCGCCAGCAGCCCATGCAGCCAGGGCTTTGCTTTGAAACTGCGATGGGTCAGGTGGCGATGGAAGCCGACCGTGATCCCGAGCCCGGTCAGCGCGTACATCCCGAGGAAGAGGAAGACATCGCTCCAGTGAAGCGCCCGGCCCCACACCTGCCAGGCGGCGAGGCCGAGGGCGACGAAGGGGATCAGGGTCACCAGGCCGGTGATGATCCGGTCGCGCGTCTCGTTGGCGACGGGCTGGACGTCTGAGGGAAGCGGACCGGCGGTCGAGGACATCAATTTCGATGATACGGCTGAATCACACCGGAAGACGTAAAAGTGCCCCCGAGCGCATCCGAGCGCGCGGGTTATAGGGTCCGCCGCGATGCCGTTTGCCAGCACGGCGCCGCTGCGGCGCGAGATCGAGAAGCGGATTCCGGAGCGGCCGTTCACGGTCGAGTTCTGGGACGGGACGCGCCTGCGGGCAAGCGGCGGCGCGGGGCCGACCTTCTACGTGCGCTCCCCGCGAGCCGCCGCCCACCTGCTGCGGGCGCCGGGGCAGCTCGGCCTGGGGCGCGCCTACGTGAGCGGTGAGATCGAGGTCAGCGACATGGACGCGGTTATCGAGCTGCTCGACTCCTGGCAGCCGCCAGCGCTGGCGCGCGAGGACAAGCGTGCGCTCCTCTTGGGCACGGTGCGCGCCGCCGGCCTGACCCGTCCCCCGCGACGCCCGGATTCCGAGCTTCGCCCCAGCGGTCGCCGCCACACCAAGGAGCGCGACGCCCGCGCGGTGCGCCACCACTACGACGTATCCAACGAGTTCTTCTCCCTCTTTCTCGATGACTCGATGACCTACAGCTGCGCGATCTTCTCGCTCGGAGCGCAGACGCTGGAGGCAGCCCAGGAGGAGAAGCTCGAGATGGTCTGCCGCAAGCTGGCGCTGAAGGAGGGGGAGCGGGTGCTCGACGTCGGTTGCGGCTGGGGCAGCTTCCCGCTCTGGGCGGCGACCCGGCACGGCGCGCGGGTGCTCGGAATCACCCTCTCCCCGCCCCAGGCCGAGAAGGCCCGCCGGCGGGCGGAGGAGGCCGGGGTCGGCGAGCAGGTGGAGATCCGCGTCATGGACTATCGCGACCTCGCGGGCGAGCGCTTCGATGCGATTGCCAGCATCGGCATGGTCGAGCATGTCGGCGCCGAGCAGATCGACGTCTACGCGGCCACCCTGGCCGGACTTCTGCAACCGGGCGGCCGGCTGCTCAACCACGGCATCGCCAGACTGCGCCACACCGACCCCGCCGCCGGCCCCTTCTCCGAGCGCTACGTCTTCCCCGATGCCGACCCGCTGCACCTCTCCCGGGTCCTGCTGGCACTGGAGCGTGCCGGGTTCACCACCCGTCACGTCGAGGAGTTCGGCGCCGACTACGCCGAGACGCTGCGACACTGGGCGCGCCGCCTCGACGAGAACCTCGATCGCGCCGTGCAGCTCGCCGGCCCACAGCGGGTCAGGGTCTGGCGCCTTTACCTGCGGATGGCGCGCAACGGCTTTGAATCGGGGTTCCTCTCCATCTACCAGGCCCGCTGCTCGCTCGCCTAGACGGGAAAGCCATCGGCGACCGTCGGCACGACGTGGTCGGCGCCGGCCTCGCGCAGCTGGGCGACGGTGAAGTTGCCCGTCGCCACCCCGACGACTTCGATCCCGGCGCCGTGGCCGGCCGCCACATCGCGGGGGGTGTCGCCGACGGAGATGCAGGCTGACTCGATCAGGACGCCGCCGGAGACGAGTCTGCCCCGTGCCAGGGCGCAGCGGGTGAGCTCGGTGCGCTCGTTGGAATCAGAGCCGTAGCCGCCGAAGGAGAAAAAGCGGTTGAGGCCGGCGCGGGCGAGCTTGATGTGGGCCGCCGCCTCGATGTTTCCGGTGGTGAGACCGAGCAGGTGCCCGGCCTCGACGAGGCGCTCGACCAACTCTTCGATTCCGGGCATCACCCGGTAACCGTCGGACTGGTCAATCGCGTCGGAGAGATGGCGAAGATAGTGGGCCAGCGCCATGGCCAGCTCGCGGCCGTCGGGATCGCGGCCAAGGATGTTGCGCAGGGCGACCCGTCCCACCTCGGGGTCGGTCATCCCGGACTCGGTCACCTCGCGGATGTCGAGCGGCGTCCCGTGCAGCTCCTCAAAAGCCGCCCGCCAGGCGATCGCACCGGCACCCCCGGTGGTGATCAGGGTGCCGTCGATGTCGAAAAGGACGGCCTCGATCAATGCTCGCCCTCGAGCATGTCGCGCTGGGTGAGGGTGTAGAGGAGACCGAGCGAGGGAAGGACGAACACGGCGGCGATCGCGAAGACGATGAAGATGACGTCGAGCGTCGCGTTGGGCGCCGCCGCTTCGCCGATCTTCAGGCTGGTCGGCAGCAGGTAGGGAAACTGGGCGACGCCCCAGCCCCAGATCACGGCGACCACCGCCCCGGCGGCGAGCGGGCGCAGCGCCCGCCGAGAGCCGCGCAGGAGGACGACCAGGAGTCCGATCCCGCAGAGAGCCGAGAGGATCACCAGCGGCAGACCCTCGCTGGTGAGACGGTCGAAGATGTAGCGGGCTTCGGCGTGCAGCTCGATCAGCCCGAGGGCGGCGGCGAGGCCGGCCACCAGGGCCGCCGCCAGGGCCCGCCGCACGAAGTAGCCCTCCAGCTCCCGCTCACCCACGTGGCGGGCATCGCGGACCAAGAAGACGGCGGCGAGATAGGCGCCAGTGGCGACGAACATCACCCCGGTCAGGAGCGGCAGCGGCTCCAGCCAACTCGAGAAGGCATTGCCGTCACCCGCCGCCGGCACATTGCCGGCGGCGACCGCGCCGACCACCGTGCCCATGAAGAAGGGGGTCAGCACCGAGGAGAGGGCGAAGGTGGCGCCAGCCGCCCGCCGCGCCGAGAGATCCTCGATCGACTTGCGGAAGGCAAAACCCGAGCCGCGCAGGACGATCCCGACGGCGGCCAGCGCCAGCGGCACATAGAGGGTCGTCATCAGCGCACTGAAGGCGGGAGGAAAGGCGGTCCACAGGACGACGAGGATGAAGATCAGCCAGACGTGGTTGGCCTCCCAAACGGGGGTCAGCGAACGCTGGATCAGCGCCCGCGGCCGCTCTCCTCGCTCGGCGCCGCCAGCGAGCAGGTCCCAGATTCCGCCACCGAAGTCGGCGCCGCCAAAGAGCGCATAGAAGGTCGCCCCGACCCAGAGGATCCCGGCTGCCACATCCGCCCTGCTCACGAACCCGCCTTCCCCAGAGTGGCGGGCGGCGCGTAGGGGGCGCCGCCCTCGGGTTCGGCGCGGCCCTCCCGCCAACGCCTCGACATCGCGCGAAGGACGAGGATCGCCGCCGTCCCGATCGCACCGTAGAGCAGGAGCACGGCGGCGAAGCTGAACCAGATCCCACGGGCCGGAGTCACCGCTTCGGCGGTGCGCATGTAGCCCTGCAGAATCCAGGGCTGGCGCCCGACCTCGGTGACGATCCAACCGCACCAGAGGGAGAGCACCGCAGCGGCGCCGGAGATCGCGACCGCGCGCAGGAACCAGATCGTCTGGGGCATCTCGCGCCGCCGCCACCAGACAAAGGCAAACCAGATGCCGAGCGCGATGAACAGGGTGCAGATCCCGACCATCGCGTCGAAGGAGAGGTGCAAAAGCGTGTTGTCCGGGGGTCGATCATCCGCCGGGATCGAGTTCAGCCCGGTGACCTTGGTGTTGGCGCTGAAGCCGACCAGAAAGGAGTCGAGGTCGGGAATCGGGATCGCCGCCTTCACCCCGCTCGCTGTACAGACACCGCCGAGATACTCGGTCTGGTGGGTACCGGTCTTCTCGATGCACTCCATACCGGCGAACTTGGCCGGCTGGTTTTCGGCAACCGCCCGGGCCGCGGTGTCGCCGACGAGGAACTGCAGCGGGGAGGCGATCAGGCCGATCGTCAACGGGATCAGAAGGCCGAGCCGGTGGAGGCGGTCGCGGCGACCTTTCAGCATCCCGGTCGCATAGACCCCGGCCACGAGGAAGCCGACCACGATGTAGGCGGCGAGGATCATGTGTGGGACCTCGTACCAGGTGGCCGGATTGAAGAGGACCTTGACCGGTTCGGTGCTGACCACCTTGCCGGCGCCATTGAGGGTGAAGCCCTGCGGTTGGTTCATCCAGGCGTTGGCCGCGACCACCGAGAAGGCGCCGCCGATCCCGGTGATCACCATCGGCGCCCCCGTCCAGAAATGGGCCCAGCCGCCGAGCCGCTTCCACCCATACATGTAGATCGCGAGGAAGATCGCCTCGGTGAAGAAGAAGATGCCCTCGATCGCGAAGGCGATGCCGAAGGCGGCGCCGAAGCGTTCCATGAAGCGCGGCCACAGCAGCCCGAACTCGAAGGTGAGCACGGTGCCGCTCACCGCACCGACGGCGAAGGTCACCGCCATCGCTTTCGACCAGCGCCGCGCCAGCTCCATCGCCTCGGCGTCGCCGCGCCTGAGCCCGAGGTAGTTGGCGATCAGGATCATCGCCGGGAAGGCGACACCGAGGCAGGCGAGAACGATGTGGAAGGCCAGAGTGAAGGCCATCTGCTCGCGCGCGGCGAGCAGGTTTGATGCCGACGCCGCCAGCGGAAGCGGGTCCAGCGCGGGCACCCTACTCCTCGGGTTTCCCGCCGGGTGGCGGCGAGCGCCGCGCCTCGCGGTAGCGGCGGATCAGCGCGTTGGTGGAGCTGTCATGTCGCAGCTTCGGCTCGCGCCCGGCCTGAAGCTCCGGAACGATCGCCCGCGCCAGCGCCTTGCCCAGCTCGACCCCCCACTGGTCGAAGGAGTCGACTCCCCAGATCGTCCCCTGGGTGAAGACGCTGTGCTCATAGAGGGCGACCAGCGCGCCCAGCGTCTCGGGGTCAAGGCGCGCAGCGAGGATCGTGTTCGTCGGCCGGTTGCCCTCAAAGACACGGTGGGCCACCAGCTCCTCCGGCGTTCCCTCCTCGCGCACCTGCTCCGCCGTCTTGCCGAAGGCGAGTGCCTCGGTCTGGGCAAAGACGTTGGCCATCAGCAGGTCGTGGTGCTCGCCGAGTGGGTTGAGCGTGTGCATGAAGCCGATGAAGTCACAGGGGATCAGCTCCGTCCCCTGGTGGATCAACTGGTAGAAGGAGTGCTGTCCGTTGGTCCCCGGCTCGCCCCAGTGGATCGCACCGGTTTGGTAATCGACCCCGACGCCGTCGAGGGTGACGTGCTTGCCGTTGGACTCCATCGTCAGCTGCTGGAGGTAGGCGGGGAAGCGGTGCAGGTACTGGTCGTAGGGGAGGATGGCGATGGTCTGGGCACCGAAGAAGTCGCCGTACCAGACCGCCAGCAATCCCAACAGGACGGGCAGGTTCACGGCCAGCGGCGCCTCGCGAAAGTGCTCGTCGACCGCGTGGAACCCGGTCAGCATCTCGGCGAAGTTGGCCGGCCCGATTGCGAGCATGGTCGAGAGTCCGATCGCCGAGTCCATCGAGTAGCGGCCACCGACCCACTCCCAGAAACCGAACATGTTCTCGGTATCGATACCGAACTTCGCCACCTCATCGGCGTTGGTCGAGACGGCAACGAAGTGGCGGGCGACCGCCGCCTCCTCTCCTCCAACGCCGGCGAGCACCCACTCCCGGGCGGTGCGGGCATTGGTCATCGTCTCCAGAGTAGTAAAGGTCTTGGACGAGATCACGAAGAGCGTCTCGGCGGGGTCGAGGTCACGTGTCACCTCGGCGAAATCGGTGCCGTCGACGTTGGAGAGGAAGCGAAAGCTGATCTCGCGGCGGCTGTAGTGGCGCAACGCCTCATAGGCCATCACCGGGCCGAGGTCAGAGCCACCGATGCCGACGTTGACGACGCTGCGGATCGGCCTGCCGGTGTGGCCGGTCCACTCGCCGCTGCGAACCCGCTCGGCAAAGAGGTTCATCCGCTTGAGAACCTCGTGAACCCCCTTCACCACGTCGGTTCCATCGACGATCAGCGAACGGTTGCGCGGCATCCGCAGCGCCACATGGAGGACCGAGCGATCCTCTGAGACATTGATCCGCTCACCCGCGAACATCGCGTCGCGGCGCTCGGGCAGCCCGCGCTCGAGGGCGAGGCGGCCGAGCAGCATCAGCGTCTCGTCGGTGATCCGATTCTTTGAGAAGTCGAGGTGAAGGCCGGCGCCGTCGGCGATCAGCCGCTCCCCGCGCCCGGGGTCGGCGTCAAAGAGCTCGCCCATGTGCACCCCACCAACCTTGGCGAAGTGGCGCTCAAGCTCACCCCAGGCCGCGGCCTGGCGCAGCGGCGGGAGGCCCCCGCTCACGCCGCCAGCGCTCCGCGCTTGGACTCGATCGAGGCGAGCAGGTCATTCCAGGAATCGACGAAGGCCCGCTTTCCCTCCTCCTGGAGGCGACGCGCCAGCGCGTCGACGTCAACCCCCGCCCGACCAAAGCCCGCCAGGGCCTGCTCGGCGTCGCCGCCGTCGGCCGCGAGCAACTCACCCACCTCGCCGTGGTCGGCGAAGGCGACCAGGGTGCCCTCGGGCATCGTGTTCACCGTGAACGGAGAGGCCAGTGCCTCGATGTAGAGAACGTCCCGGGCATCGGGGTCCTTGGTTCCGGTGCTGGCCCAGAGCAGGCGCTGGGCGCGGGCGCCCTCGTTGAGCAGGCGCTGCCAGCGATCGGAGTCAAGCAACTCGTGGTAGGCACGATAGGTGCGGGCGCCGATCGCGATGCCGAGCCGGTTGCGCAGCTCCGCGGGCACCTGGTCGGCGACGGCCACATCCCAGCGGCTGACGAAGAGCGAGGCGACCGAGGCGATGCTTGGGTCAAGACCGGCCTCGATCCGGCGTTCGACGCCGCGCATGTAGGCGCCGGCGGCGGCGAGGTAGTGCTCGCGCGAGAAGAGCAGGGTTACGTTGACCGGGATCCCGGCGAAGATCGACTCCTCGATCGCCGCCAGCCCGGCCTCGGTCCCCGGAATCTTGATGAAGAGGTTCTCGCGGGCCGCCTCGGCATGCAGCTGCGCCGCCTGGGCAATCGTCGCCTCCGTGTCGTCGGCAAGCAGCGGTGAGACCTCGAGCGAGACGAAGCCGTCGACCCCGTCGGTGCGCTCGTGGACGGCGGCGAAGAGGTCGGTTGCGCGGCGCAGGTCGGCGATCGCCAGGCCGAAGAAGAGCTCCTCTCCCGAGCCGGCGGCGGCAGCGTCGTTGGCGATCTGTTCGTCGTAGGCGTCCCCACCGGAGATCGCCTTGTCGAAGATCGTCGGGTTGGAGGTGAGCCCGGTGACGGAGAGCTCATCGATATAGCCGGCCAGCGTGCCGTCATCGAGCATCGTGCGGGTGATGTTGTCGAGCCAGAGACTCTGTCCGGCCTCGTGCAGTCGTGCGGTGGGCTTCATCCTTGGCTCCCTCCTGGGGGTCGTTTAGGCATTGGTGCCCGCCCGGTCGAGCGCTTCGCGGGCCGCATCTGCGACTCGGTCGGGGGTGAAGCCGAACTTACTCTGCAGATCCTTCAGCGGCGCCGAGCTGCCGAAGGTGTGCATGCCGATCCTGACCCCAGCGGGGCCGACGTAGCGATCCCAGCCCATCGTCGAGGCCTCCTCGACCGAGACGCGGGCGCCGATCGAGGGCGGCAGCACCTCCTCGCGATAGGCCTCCTCCTGGCGTTCAAACAGCTCCCAGCAGGGAAGACTGACGACCCGGGAGCGAATGCCTTCGCCGCTCAGCTCCTCGTGGGCGTCCAGGGCGAGCGCGACCTCGCTTCCGCTCGCGATCAGGATCACCTCAGGATCGCCTCCCGCGGGGTCGGCGAGAACGTAACCGCCGCGCCGCAGTCCCGCGGCGGAGGCATAGCGGGAGCGGTCGAGCACCGGCACGTCCTGGCGGGTGAGGATCAGCGCGACCGGTTGGTGGCTGCGCTCAAGCGCCACCCGCCAGGCCTCGGCTACCTCGTTGGCGTCGGCGGGCCGAATCACGTCAAGGCCCGGCACCGCCCGCAGCGAGGCGAGCTGCTCGACCGGCTGGTGGGTGGGTCCGTCCTCCCCCAGCCCGATCGAGTCGTGGGTGAAGAGGTGGATCACCGGCAGCTCCATCAGTGCGGAGAGCCGGATCGCCGGCCGCGCGTAGTCGGAGAAGGTGAGGTAGGTGGACCAGAGCGGGCGCAGCTTGCAGAGGGCGAGGCCGTTGGAGATCGCCGCCGCCTCGTGCTCGCGGATGCCGTAGTGCAGCTGGCGACCCCAGTAGGCGCCGGGCTCGAAATCGGCGCCGCCATCGAGCCGCACCGCGGTTGAGTCGGTGAGATCGGCCGAGCCGACGAGCAGCCAGGGCAGGTGGGCGGCGAGCGCATCCTCGACCCTCTGGGAGGCCTTGCGGGTTGCGAGGCCCTTCCCGCCGGACTCAAAGGAGGGGATCTCCGCATCCCAGCCGACCGGCAGCTCGCGACGCTGCATCGCCTCAATCTCGGCCCCGAGGCCGGGATTGACCTCGCTGTAGGAGGCGAGCATCCGCTCCCACTCGGCGCGGGCCTCGGCACCGCGCCGGGCGAGGCCCGCGGCGAAGTGCTCGCGCACGCCCGCGGGGACGAGGAACTGAGCGTCCTCGGGCCAGCCGTAGACGCGCTTGGTCTCCCTCACCTCCTCCGCGCCGAGCGGCTCACCGTGGGCGGCCGGCGTGTCCTGCTTGTGGGGGGAGCCCCAGCCGATGTGGCTGTCAACGATGACCAGCGTGGGCCGATCGCCCTCGGCCCTGAACTCCTCCAGGGCCCTCACCAACAGCTCGGTGTCGTTTGCGTCGCCGACCCGGGTGACGTGCCAGCCGTAGCCCATGAAGCGGGCCGCGACGTCATCGTCATAGGCGAGGTGGGTGCGGCCGTCGATCGTTATGTGGTTGTTGTCGTAGATCCAGCAGAGGTTGTCGAGCCTCAGATGGCCGGCGAGCGAGGCCGCTTCACCGGAGACCCCCTCCATCAGACAGCCATCGCCGGCTAGCGCGTAGGTGTTGAAGTCAAACAGCTCAGCCCCGGAACGGTTGAAGCGGGCGGCCTGCCACTTGGAGGCGATCGCCATCCCGACCGAGGTGGCGACCCCCTGGCCGAGCGGTCCGGTCGTCGCCTCCACGCCGGAGGTCCAGCGGTACTCGGGATGACCGGGGGCACGCGAGTCGAGCTGTCGGAAGCGCTTGATGTCCTCGAGGCTGACGGCGGGATCGCCGATCACCTCATAGTCGGGATCGACCGCACGCACGTCGGCGAGGAAGAGCAGCGCGTAGAGCAGCATCGAGGCGTGCCCGGCGGAGAGCACGAAACGGTCGCGATTGGGCCAGATCGGGTCGGCGGGGTCAAAGCGCAGGAAGCGCTGCCAGAGCGTGTAGGCGACCGGCGCCATCGCCATCGGCGTCCCGGGGTGACCGGAGTTGGCCTTCTGGATCGCGTCGATCGACAGCGTGCGGATCGTGTCGATGCAGAGCTGGTCGATGTCCCGCTGGGTCGGCTCCATGCTCGCTGCGGCGATCCTATTCCCCAGCGCATAGATTCCCGTGAAGGTGGAGGAAATACCGAATGCGGAGATGGAGAAGCGGCCT
>JBAVAR010000059.1:0-2063 GCA_049585815.1 Solirubrobacterales bacterium | reverse complement strand
CCCTCGGCACCGTCCCCCAGGCCGCCAACGCAGCCTCAGCCCAAAACGCCAACACCGTCGATGAACACTCGGCCTCCTGCCCCCAGGGAGCGACCCTGATCAGGGGCCTTTGCTTTGACGCCCAGCCCAACCCCGCGGTCAACTCGGTCAAGGAAGCAGCCGATCAGTGCGCCGCCAAGGGCGGCTACCTGCCCTCACCGCTAGAGCTCTACTCGGTGCGCGGCGTGCTCAACCTGGGAACAGGCGTCGGCTCTGATCACCAATACACCGATGAGTTCTACGGCAACACCAACGGCACCAACTACCGCACCGTGGTCGTCGACGGGACCGGGGCGATCAGTGAGTCTGAAATCAACGCCCCCTCCAAATACACCTGCGTCTATCCGCTGGTGCGGTAGGGCTGAGACAGATTGTCGAGTTGCGGCGACTGCGGACGCTGCAATCGATTAGCGCTAGCGCTGAGTACGCAAGCTAGGTGGTTCGATGAGACGGCTTCTGCGACCCGCAGCGTTGAGCCTTGTGGCCGCATGTCTCGTTTCGGCATTGGGAGGTTGCGGAGGGGGGTCCAACATGCATGGCGCAACTGGGACTGGGAATGAAGCGCCTAGCACGCAGGGCGGTGGCTTGCAAGGAGCCGCGGTCAAGAGCATTCTCCAATATGGAGTGACCGGCAGTGGCGTCGAGCGGCGCGCCGTGGAGGCGGCTGCACGCTCCTACTTCGCCGCTGTCAAGGATCACGAAAATTCCCCACTTTCGATCACGGAATTTCCCCACCCCCTGCGAGACCCTCCCTGAGCTCTTTGAGCTTCTCGCGGTGACCGCGCATCCGGTAGCTCTCGCCGTCGATGTGTAGGACGCTCGCCCGGTGCAACAGGCGGTCGAGGATCGCCGCGGCGACGATCGTGTCCTCGAAGATCTCCCCCCAGGAGGCGATGCCCCGGTTGGTCGTGAGGATGATCGACCCCTTCTCATAGCGCCGGCTGATCACCTGGAAGAGGTGGGCGGCCGCCTCGCCCATCAGCGGCAGGTAACCCAGCTCGTCGACGATCAGGAGCGCCGGCCCCGCCCAGAAGCGCATCGTCGCCGACCATCGCCCCTCCGAGGCCGCCTTTGAACTGCGCGCCACCAGCTCGGCAGCGGTCGTGTAGTAAACGCGATGCCCGGCGTCGACCGCCTTCAGCCCGAGAGCGATCGCCAGCATCGTCTTGCCGACGCCCGGCTGGCCGATCAGGAGCAGATTCGAGCGCTCCTCGACAAAGCGCAGGCTCGCCAGCTCCTCCACCAGGCGCCGGTCGAGGTCGGGCTGGGCGGAGAAGTCGAATTCCTCCAGGGTCTTGTGGGAGGGGAAGCCGGCGAGCCGCAGGCGGCGCTCGTGGCTCTTGGCCTTCACCGCCTCCACCTCAGCGCCCAACAGGGCGTCGAGGAAGTCCGCGTAGGAGGGTTTCTCCTTCTGCGCGGACTCCAGTTGCGGCGCCAGGCACTCCGCTGCCGCCTCGAGCTTCAGGTGGGCGAGATGGCCGCGGACGCGCTGGTAGGAGGCGTCTGCCTTGCCGCTCATCGACCCGCTCCGGCGATCTGGGCGTAGCGATCGAGGTCGACGATCACCTCGGTGCCCTCTTCGCCGCGCAGCTTTGCCGCCGCGGCCAGCGCCGCCTGACCGGGCGGGCGGTTGGCCTTTCGCCTGCAGGGCGGCGCGGTGGTGAACGCATCGAGCACCGCCCGCTCCAGCGCCCTGCGGTGCTCGGCGCAACGGATCGTCTGGGCGGCGCCGGCCGGCGCTCTGCGATGGCGAGCAACTCGCCGTCCGGTGGCCGAGACGATCTCCACCCCCAGCTCGCCGAGGCGGGCCTTGACCGTGACGCTCTGGCCGAGGAGCTCCGGCGGGACGCTGTAGCGGTTGCCCTCGAAGCTGACCAGAGCCTGGGCGCTGACCGTCTGAGTGTCGCCACTTGCAGTGGCCCCGGAGTAGACACCCGAACTGGCCCCACCTCATGCCAGTTGTCGGTTGGTCTTGATTGTGCCTGATGTGCCCTCAGGCCGTCACCGCGGAGCCGAGCCCGTAG
>JBAVAR010000058.1:0-8521 GCA_049585815.1 Solirubrobacterales bacterium | reverse complement strand
GTGCCGCTCGGCGCGGGCCGTTGCCGCGGCGCCGATCGAGCGCATGACGGTGACGCGCTCGGTGCCAAAGCGCGCTTCGGTGAGGAGCACGTTGGTCCCGGTGAGGTAGCGCTGGCGGACTGAGTCGGCGCGCCAGAGGGGAAGTCGGCGCCTCCCCACGCTGACCCGGGCCACGATGGCGCTGGCGGGCGAGACGCTACCGGCGGCCTGCCGCGCAGTCGGGACTCCGAGCAGCGCCCGCCCCGCCGGTCCACTGGCGCTCACCTCGACCACGTCGCCGAAGGAGTCGATCGCCTCGGTCGGGCCTCCGTCGCCCACCACCGCGGTGCCCAGGAACGGTGCCGGCAGGCCCGCGGGACCCGCAGGCGTTCGCGGGTCGGCGCGGGAACCGCCCGAGAGCGCGAGCACTCCCAACACCGCGGCGACGGCGACGGCTGGTGCTGCACCGGCTCGGCCCATGCCCCAATGCAATCAGCCCCGCGGGCCCTCGGTCGCTAGCCTTCCGCTGCGCGGCCCGGTTGCGCGTTTTCGCCGAGGCGAGGTAGCTCAGTTGGTAGAGCACACGACTGAAAATCGTGGTGTCGCCGGTTCGATTCCGGCCCTCGCCACTCGCGGGGTCCCAGGGCCCCGCTCGGCTTGCAGAGGTTCGATCCGCCCGGGAGCCGGGAGCCGGGAGCCGGGAGCCGTCAGTCGCCCAGCTCGTCGAGCAGCTCGATCACGCGGCGGGCGATCTCATCACGGGTGGCGCGCACCTCCGCCAGCGGGCGCCCCCTGGGATCGGGGAGATCCCAGTCGAGGTAGCGCCTGCCGGGGATGTAGGGGCACTCGTCCCCACAGCCCATCGTCACCACCACGTCGGCCCACTCGCCGTCCTCGTCGCTGAGGCGCCTCGGCAGCTTCGTCGAAAGGTCGAATCCCAGCTCGCGCATCGCCTCGACCACCTCGGGGTGGACGCGATCCGTGGGTGCCGTTCCGGCTGAGCGGGCTTGGTGCCTGCCGGCGGCCTCGCGGTCAAAGAGGGCCTCGCTCATCTGCGAGCGCCCCGCATTGTGGAGGCAGACGAAGAGGACGTGGGCCATCAGTGCCTCCCCGCGGCAGCGGGCGGGGAAATGGTTCGGTCCGCCTCCGGGCCAGATTCGGTCGGTCGGTCGGCTTCGGGTCCGCCGCCGACAAGCCGGTAGGCGAGGGCGCCGAGTGCCGCGCCGGCGATCGGGACGAGGACGTAGATCCAGAGGTCATGGAGTTGGCCCGAGACGAGGGCCGGGCCGATCAAGCGCGCCGGATTCATCGAGGTTCCCGTGATCGGCCCGCCGAAGTGGGCATCGAGGCCGATATAGCGCCGACCGCCTCGGCGGCGGCTCGGCGCGGCAGCTCGGGAGGAGCATCCATCTCTCAGCAGCAGACGGGAGTGGCGCTCCGCTTCGAGTGCGCCGCGACCGTGACCCCGGTCGGCGCCGAGAAGACCCGGCGCACCGAGTCAAGCGCACCCGCAACAAGGCTGAAGTAGCTGTAGGTGCCGCGTGTCTCGCGCTTGATCAGCCCAGCCTCGACCAGCTGCTTGAGATGGTGGCTGACCGTGCCCTGGGTGAGGCCGAGCAGTGGCTGCACCTCACAGACGCAGACCGGCTCGCCGCCGGCTCGGAGCAGCAGATTGATGATCCGCAGGCGGTGGCGGTCGGCAAGCGCCTTCAGCACCGCCTCCATCTCCACCGCCCCCTGCTCAGACAGCGAGGCTCCGGCAAGCGGGGTGCAGCACTCGATCAGGGGTTGGTCGGGCACAGATCGAATCCTAGCATCATTCATTGATGGCCTTCAATGAAGAGCTCTGCCTCGGGGGAGCCGATAATCTGTGCTTCCGAGCGATGAGGCTCGCTCCTAAACCGCGGTTGGCGCCGCTGATGGCCTCTACCAACGTCCACCGACGCTGATAGGAGGTCGGCAATGCAATTGCCACGAGTTGACCGCCGCGAGCTGGCGGCCATCTACATCGGGGGAGTGTTCGGAGCCCTCGCCAGGGTCGGGCTGGCCCAGGCCGCTCCGCACGGCGCCGGAGGTTGGCCGTGGGCGACCTTTGCCGCCAATATGGCCGGGGCACTGGCGCTCGGCTACTTCGTCACCCGACTGCAGGAGCGCCTGCCGCCGTCCAGCTACCGGCGCCCCCTTCTCGGCACCGGCTTCTGCGGAGCGCTGACCACCTTCTCCACCCTGCAGCTGGAGCTTTTCGGGATGCTCGAAACCGGCCGCTTTGCTCTCGCCGCCGCCTACGCCGCCGCGACGATCCTCGGCGGCTTCGCCTGCGTGCACCTTGCGACCGCGGCGGTGCGCCGGACGAGGATGGCCCGGTGAGCGCTCCGGCCTGGGTCGCCGTCGCCCTTCTCGGTGGCGCCGCCGCGATCGCTCGCTTCCTGCTCGATGCGGCGCTTGCCGAGCGCAGCGTCGGGCCGTTTCCCACCGGCACCCTCGCCGTCAACCTCAGCGGCGCGCTCCTCCTCGGTCTCCTCGCCGGTGCTGCGCTTCAGGGCGTTTCCCTGACGATCCTCGCGGGGGGCGGTC
The DNA here is from genome assembly GCA_049585815.1 of Solirubrobacterales bacterium. Classification (GTDB taxonomy): domain Bacteria; phylum Actinomycetota; class Thermoleophilia; order Solirubrobacterales; family 70-9; genus DATLSM01. Next base: position 5,968 of record JBAVAR010000058.1, on the reverse strand, counting down.
TCGGCTCCTACACGACCTTCTCGACCTGGATGTTTGAGTCCCAGCGCCTCGGCGAGGCCGGCCGCGCCGAGCTGCTCTGGCTCAACCTTGGCCTCTCGCTGACCGCCGGGTTGGCCGCGCTCAGCATCGGCCACTGGCTGGGAGGCGCACTGTGAGTGGCGATCCGGGCTCGGCGGGGGGTGAGGCGCTGAAGCTCACCTTCTACTTCGGCGAGCACGATCGCTACCGCGGGCGCTTCCTCTCGGAGGCGACCCTCGATCTTTTCGAGCGCAGGAAGCTGACCGCCAGCATCCTGCTGCGCGGTGCCGAGGGGTTCGGTGCTGGCCAGCGGCTGCAGACTGACCGTCTGCTCAGCCTCTCTGAGGACCTGCCGCTGGTCGCCGTCGCGCTCGACCGCCGCGAGCGGATCGAGGCCGTCGCGGCGGAGCTGGCGCAGATCGCCGGCGAGGGGCTCCTCACCCTGGAGCGCGCCCGCTTCGCCGACGGCGATCGGCGTCCCGAGCACGAGCCCCACGAGGAGGTGAAGCTGACCGTTTACACCGGCCGGCGCGAGCGGCTCGCCGGATCTCCCGCCCACGTCGGCGTGGTCGAGGCGCTTCACCGCCACGGAGTCGCCGGGGCGACCGTCCTGCTCGGGGTCGACGGCACCGCGGCGGGCCACCGTCTGCGTGCCCGCTTTTTTGCCGCCAACGCTGCGGTGCCGGCAATGACGGTCGCCGTCGGTGAGCGGGGACCGATCGCCAGCGCTCTCGCCGAGCTGGAACTCTCACTCGGCCGGCCGCTCGCCACCCTAGAGGCCGTCCGCGTCTGCCGGCGTGAGGGCAGCACCCTCGCCCCTCCCCTGCCGCTACCCGACAGCGAGCGCTCGGGCCTCGGGGTCTGGAGGAAGTTGATGGTCTACTGCTCTGAGCGCTCTGAGTACCAGGGCCATGCCCTCTACCTGGAGCTGATCCGCCGTCTGCGGGCCGAGGGTGCGGCGGGAGCCACCGCGCTTCGCGGCGTCTGGGGCTACCACGGCGATCACGCCCCCCACGGCGACCGCCTGCTCGCGCTGCGCCGCCACGTCCCGATCCTCACCGTCATCGTCGACACCCCGACGCGCTGTGAGCGCTGGTTTGAGATCGCCGCTGAGCTGACCGAGGAGACGGGGCTGCTGACCAGCGAGGTCGTGCCCGCGCTGCGGATCAGTGGCCCCGGCGGCCATCTCGAGGGCGGCCTTCGCCTCGCTGATACCGACTCGAGGGGCCCCCTACCCGACCCCTAGCCTCATGGCCTCGACCCGCCGGGAGGGCTGAGCTCGGGGCTGGCGAGGCGTCCGCCTCCCTCTCTACTTTGGGATGGGAGATGACCCAGCAGGCCCTGATTGACACCTCGGCGCCGGCGAGGGTGCCGCTGCGGGATCTGGAGGACGGCCAGCGGGTCGAGGGCGTCTTCGCGGTTCGCGAGCGGGAGCTGCGGCGCAAGCGAAATGGCGAGCCCTGGCTGCGCCTGGTGCTGGGCGATGCCAGCTCGATGGTCGAGGCGATTTCCTGGGAGGACGCCGAGGCGCGCTATGCCCTCGCCGCCTCCGGCTGCGCCGTCCACGTCACCGGAGTGTTTGAGGTCAGCGAGCGATGGGGGGCGAAGGTGAAGCTCGCCGAGCTGAGGGTCGCCGGCACCGAGGAGTACCGGGCCGCGGACCTCGAGCCCGGCTCAGATATCTCATTCGGGCGCCTGGAGAGCGACCTGCGCGAGCTGCTTGGAACCGTCCAGGACCAGCAGCTGAGGCAGCTGCTCGAGCGCTTCTTTGGTGAGGGCTCGGCGATCTGGGCACGTTTTCGCGAGGCGCCGGCGGCCAAGGTCTATCACCAGGCCTACCGCCACGGGCTGCTCGAGCACACCCTCTCCGTCGCCCAGGCGGTCAGCGCCGCCGCCGCCTTCTTTCCTGGGATCGATCGCGACATCGCGGTCAGCGGCGCGCTCCTGCACGACATCGGCAAGACCGCCGCCTACAACGAGGACCCGCTGGCGATCGACCTGACCGACGCCGGCCGCCTGCAGGGGGAGATTCCGCTCGGCTATTACCTCGTGCGGCGCGAGATCGAGGAGATCCCCGGCTTTGACCCGGGTCTGGCCCAGGCGGTGCTCCACATCATCCTCAGCCACCATGGCTCCCTCGAGCACGGCTCCCCCGTCCTCCCCGCCACCCGCGAGGCGGTCCTGGTCCACATGATCGACAACCTCGGCGGTCGCCTCGGCAGCTTCGATCGGCTCGAGCGCGAGCTGCCCGAGGGGGAGTCTTGGTCTGGCTTTGACCGGGCCCTGTCGGGCTCCGCATATTTCGGTCAAAGAGCAGCCTAGGCCTCTTTGACCGTGATCCCAAGCGCCTGGGCCATTCGCGGAGCCAGCTCGATGAGCTGCAACGAATCGACGATCGCGCCGCGCAGAGCAAGAACGGATCCAGCGATTTCGAGCGAGGACCCGGCCAGATCGACCGATGCCATCTCGGCCTTGGAGAAGTCGGCCCCTCCCAGCTCGCAATTTGCAAACCGTGACGCGCTGATCGCTGCGCCCTGAAAGTCGGCGCCCCTCATCACGCAGCCGTCGAAGGTCACGTGATCGATCACGCTGTGGCGGAAGTTGGCGTAGTCGAGCTTGCAGTCCTTGAACTGGACCTCCTCGATCCGGGCCTCGCCCAAGCTCAGCCCGGTCAACCGCCCGCCTTCGAAGGCGACTCTGCTCAGCTGGGCGCCCCCCCAGTCGCCGTTGGCCGCGCTGAGGGCGGTGCTGGCGGTGTCGAGGATCCTGACGCCGCGTAGTTTGGATTCCCCCAGGTTGACGTTCTCCAGATGCACCCGCTCGAGCCGCATCGAGCCGGCATCGGCGCCATCGAGGAGAAGTGAGCTCAGCTCGACCCCTTCCAGCTCCGCGCCCGCGGCGAGCTCGATGGAACTCACCCGATCGAGCTCGCTGCGCTCGACTTCAGGCGCTTGCGTTGCGCCAATTGCCGCCGGTTGAGATCGTCGTCCCACGCCCGCTGAGGTTATCTTCAGGGTCCCAGCCAGACCGCAAATTGCGGTGATCGACCCGTGCGGGCCGGGGCGGGAAGGGTGCTCTCACTATCCTGCGACGCGTGGCGAAGGACACCGAGAAGCTGATCCGCCAGCTCTCTCTGATCTCGTTCCTGATGGCGCAGGGCAGGCCGGTTTCGGCGCTGGAGATCAAGCGCGAGGTGGAGGGCTACAGCGACATGAACGACGATGCCTTCGCGCGCCGCTTCTACGCCGATCGGGCCGAGCTGGAAAGCCTTGGTATCGAGCTCGGGGTCGAGAAGCCGGGCGAGGGGTTCTTTGAGGCTGAGCTCTACTCGCTGCCCCCGGAGAACTTCTACCTCGACGCGATCGAGTTCTCCGATGAGGAGCTGGCGGCGCTCAGCACCGCCCTGCTGCTGCTCACCGACGGTGGCTTTGCCTATGCCGAGCCGCTGCGGTTGGCGCTCCAGCAGGTCGCCTGGGGCCACCCCAACCCGCTGAATGAGGGTGAGCGCGCGCCGGTCGAGATGGCGATGACCGCCTCGGCCGGAGGCCGCGACCTCTCCCAGCGCCTCTCCAAGATCGAGACCGCGATCTCCCGCCGCAAGACGATCGAGTTCACCTACTACACGATGGAGCGCGATGAGACCGCACGACGGCGCGTTGACCCCTACCACCTGGTCTTCCGCGGCGGGCAGTTCTATCTGATTGGTCACTCCCACGAGCGCGACGCGGTGCGGGTCTTCCGCCTCTCCCGGATCCAGGGCAAGGTCGGGTATGCATCCAAGGCAGAGCACGATTTCTCTTCCCCGCAGGACTTCGACCGCCGCGACTACGGCCAGCGCGCCGACTGGCAGCTGGGGGAGATCAAGGGCCGGGCGAAGATCTTCGTCCGCGATCGGATCGCCTGGCTGATCGAGCGCGACTTCGGCGCCTACGGCGAGCTGCGCTCGGCGAAGAAGGCCGACGCGGCGCCCGGCAAGGGCTCGGTTTTTGAGACCGACTACGCCTCCGAGCGCGAGCTGATCGCCTGGGTGCTGCGCTGGCGCCAGAACGCCCGGGTGCTGGCGCCCGAGGAGCTGCGCGCGGAGGTCGAGGCGCGGCTCTCCCTTCTGCACGAGCGCCACCACAACGGTTTCAAGGCGGCCGAGATAGTCGAGCGGCCGCTGCGCGAGGCGCCCACGCGGGGGCGCTCCAACGGCCGCGGTGAGGCGGCGATCCGCCCCGAGCGCTTCGCCCGACTGGTCACCCTCGCCGGCCTCTTGATCGAGACGGCAAAGAAGGGGGAGCGGCTCAAGGTCGCCGAGCTGCGCAGCCGGCTGGAGCTGACCGACGAGGAGCTGCGTGAGGACGTCGAGCTGCTCAACGTCGTCAACTTCGGCGGCGGCACCTACGTGCTCTATGCGGAATTCCTCGGTGATGAGATCGAGGTCGACTCCGAGCCCTACGGCGATAACTTCGCCCGTCCGGCGCGCCTGCTGCCGCTCGAGGCGAAGGCTCTGGTCGCGGCGATCGACCTCTTCGGCGACCACCTGCCGCAGGGCGGCCTGCAGAGCGCCCGGGCGAAGATCGTCGCGGCGCTCGGTCACGATCCCTCCGAGGAGGGGCTGGAGATCGCCTCCGGCGGCGGTGGTGATGCCGAGGTGGCGCGCCTGGTCAACGAGGCGATCGCCGAGTGCCGCGTCCTCGATCTCAAGTACTACAAGGAGAACGAGGACCAGTTCACCGACCGCTCGGTCGAGCCCTACCGGCTCGAGAACGGGCGTGAGGGCTGGTATGTGGAGTGCTATGACCTGACCAAAGAGGGCGTGCGCCACTTCAAGCTCGACCGGATCAAGCAGGCAAAACTCTCCGGGAGGTCCTTTGAACCGCGACCGGAGGTCGAGGAGCTGGCCGGGGTCGAGGGCTGGATGACCCACGGCGAGGTCCCGACCGCGCAGGTCGCCCGCGTCTGGGTCTCACCGGATCGGGCCCGTTGGCTGCGCGAGGAGCGCACCGTTGTCGAGGAGCTCGCCGACGGCGCCGTCGTGGTTGAGCTTCCCTACGCGGGAACCTCCTGGCTTGTGCGGGAGATTCTGCGGGGGGCGGGCGATCTCGTCGTGCTCGAGCCCGAGGACGCCCGCGAGGCGATCGCCAGGGAGATCGCCGCCTGAGCGAGGGCAGTAAAGCGCCCCCTCGAGCGCTGCCGGCTCCGGGTCACCCGGAGATCCTGCGAATCACCGCGCCCAACCCGGGGCCGATGACCCTGGCCGGGACCAACACCTACCTGCATGGCTCGGGGCCCTGCGCCGTGATCGATCCCGGGCCCGATGATCCCGGCCACCTGGAGGCGATCCGCGCCGCGGCCAAGGCGCGGGGGGGGATCGGCATCGTCCTTCTCACCCACTCCCACGCCGACCACGCGGCGGGGGCGGGCGGGCTGGGGGCAGAGGTCCTCCTGCCGGGCGATGGCGAGGTCCATGCCGGTCTGCGCGCCCTCGCCACCCCCGGTCACGCCGCTGAGCACGTCTGTTTTTTGAGCGCCGACGGCGTCTGCTTCAGCGGCGATTTGGTGCTGGGCGAGGGTTCGACCTTCGTGCCGCCCGACGGCGGTTCCCTCGCCGCCTATATGGATTCGCTGGCGCTGCTGCAGGGTCAGCCAATCGAGCTGATCTGCCCCGGCCACGGGCCGTGGATCCGTGACCCGGCGGCAAAGCTCACCGAGTACGTAGGCCACCGCGAGATGCGGGAGAGGCGACTGTTGGCTGCGCTTGAGCGCGGAGAGCGCTCGCGCGATGCGCTGCTCGCCGAGGTCTGGGATGACGTCCCCGCCGAGGTGCGCCCGGTGGCGGCGCTGGTGATGGAGGCCCACCTGCAAAAGCTGGGGGCCGAGGGTCGCCTCCCATCCGACTGGCCAGCCGGCCAGTAACCTGGGCACGGTGAGGCCGAGGCGGGCAGTGCGGGCTGGGGTGCTGGCG
>JBAVAR010000057.1:0-36317 GCA_049585815.1 Solirubrobacterales bacterium | reverse complement strand
ACATTCCCCAGGACCCTGTGTTTGCAAAAACGCCTCCCCAGACCTACTCAGGCAACATTGAAGTGGCCGGCGGGGAAGAAGAGTTCCTCCGCTTCCCAGCTGTTTCTGCCGATGGCTCGCACATCCTGATCTCAACTGCCACCGCCGGTACCACCGTGTGCCGCAACGGAGGTGAAATCAGAGTCGGGCTCTGTCCTCGATTCACCGCCACTCCGGTCCACCTCTACATGCGCGTAGAAGATATGGTCACGCACGAAATCGCCGAAGGCAAGCCGGTCACCTTCGTTGGCATGACACCGGATGGATCGAAGGTCTTCTTTACCTCAGAAGAACACCTGACCCCTGAAGACCCCGAACACGTTGGCGCCTCTCTTTACATGTGGTCAGAACAGGGAGAAAAAGAAGGCCATCCCCTCACCTTGATCTCAAAGTCACAGGAAGAAAGCCAACCCGGCGGGTCGGGCAATACCGGCGATTGCCACCCGGCGCTGCGTAATGGAGTCCCCTGGACCACCAGCTGCAGCGCGGTGCCGATCTCCACCTATCTTTACTCCTTCCTCACCGGCGGGGCTGGCGGCAACGGATTCTCTGACTCGGCAATCTCGGCTAACGGCGACATCTACTTTTACTCCCCCGAGCAGCTCGTTGGCTCAAGGGGAATTTCTGGCGCAATGAATCTCTACGACTACATCGCTGCCGACGAAGAACTTAAGTATGTAACGTCTTTCACCCCGGCTGAGGAATGCGCGCAGCAGTTTTTCAGTCTCAGTGTGAACTGCAGAAACGACCCGATCTCTAGAATCCAGGTCACCCCTAATGACAGTCGCGCCGCATTCATCACTCCTGACCAGATCACCTCATACAGCCCCACCGACCCCAACGGCTATTGCTCCATCTTTCATTTTGGGAACGAAACGACTGGAGGAGTTCCGGTGTACCGGAACTGCGAGGAGATGTATACCTACGAACCATCGACGGGCAAGTTCGTCTGCGTCTCCTGCAATCCTACCGGTGCGGCTCCTACCCACGATGTCTCGGCCAGCACCCAGGGCCTTTTCATGTCGGATGACGGACGAACGTTCTTTTCCACCGTTGAATCGCTCGTTCAGACCGATACCAACGAAGTCGAGGATGTTTACGAGTACGTTGAAGGTCGTCCACAGCTCATCACTACTGGCACCGATGCAGCTGACCGTGCCGGCCGGCAGGAGGGTGCAACTGGGATCCAGGGCGGGTTCGCCGGCGTTAGCGCAAACGGCGTCAACGCCTACTTCTCGACCCGCGATACCCTTGTCCCCGAAGACCGCAATGGTCAATACATAAAGTTCTACGACGCCCGTATTAACGGTGGCTTTCCTATTGAAAAGCCACCGCTCCCCTGCGAATCTGCCGATGAGTGTCACGGCGTCGGCAGCTCCTCGCCGACCCTTCCCCATAGCGGGACCGTCGCCAACCTTGGCTCCGGCGGCAACGCCGTCGCCGCTTCCCAGCCCAAGCATCACAGGCCCAAGACGCATAAGCGCCGCCCGGGCAGGCGCCATCGTCGCCGCGGAGGCTCGAAATGAGCCTCAGGGTGATTCGTCAAGCTACCAGTCTGACTGCCGGCTCATTTACGCCAGGGAGGTCGATCCGCGGGCGAGAAAGTGTGCTCCCAACGAGAGCTCAGCCAACCCGCGCGAAGCGGCGGGCAACGCTCCCCGCGGCAATCCCCAGCAACGTTGAGCGCGCGAGCCGTCGGAGGGCCATAGCTTCGCTGGCCCTTTCTTTTTGCATCCTGTTCGCGATGGGGTCCGCTCCCGTTGCCGCCCACGCCGCCGCTCCGATCAACTCTTTCACCATTGCCCCCTCTACGACCACGGCCGGTGGTCATCCAGACATCACGACCCTCTTTACGGTAGGTAATCGCGAAACGGTGAACGTCTCGGGTCCGAATTGTCGCTGTCAGAATGCCAAGGACCTCACTGTGGATGCCCCCCCTGGCCTTATCGCCAACCCCCACGCCACTCCCCAGTGTACTGCCGCCGAATTCGCAGTCAATGGCTGTCCAATCGACACCCAGGTCGGGCTCGCCCGCGTCGGCTTCGGCGCGCACACCCCTGAAGGAGGTGGCGGTGGCCTGGAAGGCGTCGTCCCCCTCTACAACTTAGTCCCGCATTTCGGTCAGGCAGGTTTGGTCGGATTCAATATTCCGATAGCTGAACTATCCGTATTTATCGAAGTAAGCTCCAGGACCGAGAGTGACTATGGGCTCAAACTGAGCATCTCTGGTATCCCTCAAGGTCCGCCACTCGCTTTTAGTGAAACGATCTTCTGGGGCGTGCCAGCCGCCTCCAGCCACGATGAACAGCGATATTCCCCGCCGGGCTGCGACCCTAAAGAAGAGCAAAACACGGAAACTAGCTGTGCCCCGGGTCCCCATCCCTCCGACAGCCCAGCCATACCTTTCAATGACAATCCGACCACCTGCGGCTTTCCCCTCACCGCCACTCTTACTGTTCTCGCTTACGATCACGGCATCTCAGAAGCACACACGCCCTACCCGAGCACAACCGGCTGCGATCAGCTTACCTTCAATCCCAGCCTCTTCGCTCAGCCCACTACCACCACCACCGACACCCCTTCCGGCCTCGCTGTCAATCTCCAGATTCCCCAGCTCGAGAGTCCCACCGCACCGTCGCCTTCTGAGATTAAGGAATCCAGCGTAACCTTACCCGAAGGCTTTACCATCAACCCAAACGCAGCCGATGGCAAGACTGCCTGTTCGAATGCAGAAGCTCGCATCGGCACCGAGGAAGAAGCCCAGTGTCCAGAATCCTCCAAGGTCGGGAGCCTCACCATTGAAAGCTCAGCCCTCCCCGGCCCGCTACCCGGTTACGTCTACCTCGGCCAGCCTCAGCCTGGTGAACGCTATCGCATCTTCCTTGTCGCTAACGGCTTCGAAGTTCACGTCAAGCTTGCCGGAACGGTTACGCCCAATCCAATCACCGGTCGGCTTACAGCTGCTTTTGCCAATCTGCCCCAGACTCCTTTCTCCGACCTGAATATGCACTTCTTCGGCTCCGAACGGGGTCTCCTCGCCACGCCCACCCGCTGTGGGACATTCGCTGTCACCAGCAAATTTGAACCCTGGGATGCCTTCCTCCCAGTGCAGACCTCTGTCCAATACTTTGCCTTGGAGTCGAGCCCACCGGAAGCCGGGGCCCCCGGGGAAGCAGAAGCCTGTCCCACGGCAACCTCAAGCCGTCCCTTTCATCCCACCTTCCAGGCGGCGTCGTTAAACAGCGCCCCCGGTGCCCACACGCCCATATTCCTTAATCTCACTCGGCCCGACGGAGACCAGAACCTCTCCGGCCTCACCGTTACCACACCACCCGGTTTCACCGCCACTCTCGCCGGTGTCCCGTACTGCCCCGATAGCGCTCTCGAACAAGCCGCCGAACCGAGCTACACCGGTCGCGACGAGCAGTCAACCCCCAGCTGCCCTGAAGTCTCCCAGATCGGCACCGCGACGGTTGGCGCTGGCGCCGGTGACCACCCCGTTTATGTCTCTGGCAAGGTTTACTTGGCCGGACCCTACCGCGGAGCCCCGCTCTCCCTTGCCGTGATCACCCCGGCTGTCTCTGGCCCCTATGACCTTGGCAACGCCGTCGTTCGCGCCGCCCTTCATGTCAATCCCGAAACCGCCCAGATCACCGCCGCCTCAGATTCCCTGCCCCAGATCCTCGAAGGTGTGCCCCTCCGCCTGCGCTCGATCCTCCTCGAACTCAACCGCCCCAACTTCACTCTCAACCCCACCAACTGCGATCCCTTCTCGATCAACGCGTCCATCGGTGGCACCGAAGGAGCCCAAGCCGAACGCTCTTCCTACTTCCAGGTGGCCGACTGTGCCAAGCTTCCCTTCGCCCCGAAGCTCGCCCTCAGCCTCTCCGGCGCCACCAAGCGCGCTGGCAGTCCGGCCGTCCGCGCGGTCCTCACCGCCAACCCCGGCGAAGCCAACATATCGGCCGCCCAGGTCACCCTGCCCCACGCCGAGCTCCTCGACCAGGCCCACATCGGCACCGTCTGCACCAAGCCGGTTTTCTCCGAAGGCAAGGTCCTCGGCGAAAAATGCCCCCCCTCCTCGATCTACGGCTTTGCCAAAGCCCAAACACCGCTGCTCGAGATGCCCCTCGAAGGCCCCGTATACCTCCGTTCCCCTCTTCCCGGTCACAAACTCCCCGACCTTGTCGCTGCCTTAAACGGTCAGATCGACATCGCCCTTGTCGGCAAAATCGACACCGGCAAGGGCGGCGGGATCCGCAACACCTTCGAAATGGTCCCCGACGCCCCCGTCACAAAGTTCACTTTGAACCTCGACGGCGGCAGCAAGAGCCTTCTCGAAAACTCCACCAACCTTTGCGCCCGGACCCTCCACGCAACCGCTGACATCTCAGGTCAAAACGGAAAGAGCGCGAACCAGAATCCGCCTCTCGTGACCCCGTGCGGCAAAAAGCATAAGCGAAAGGCCCGAGGCCACCAGAGTGGGAGGGCTCTCCGATGAGGGGCAGGGCCGGCCTGGTCCGAGCGACTATGCAGTCGCAGTCTGGTTCTTCTGCACAGGGAACGAAGCCGCAGCATTTGTCGCGAGGGAGAGACGCAGCTTTCATGCTCACATGTCGCCTCAGCGCCACCGGCGTGGTGGCCGTCGTCCTGGGGCTGCTCCTGTTCTCCTCGCCCGCCTTCGCCGCGCGCACATATACCGGCCACAGGCTGACCGGTTTCACCAGCAAGTACTTCGAAGGGCCCAGTAGCATCGCTATCGATGGTTCCGACAACGTCTGGGGGTTAACGACTAACATTCAACGTAACAGGATTCTTGCCGAGTTCGGCCCCTACCCTTCTGAATTTGAAATTCCCCACCAATGGGATCCCAAAAACCACCTCTCGGGAATTTCATTTAGTAACTTTGCGATTGATTACTCGACCGGTGACATCTATTTCAGCGAATCCAGAGAATCTAACCCCTATAACGTCGTCGTCTTCAGCGGAAGTGGCGAATACAAGCAGACCTGGGAGGCCGGCGAAGGGAAGGCGACCGCAGTCTCCGTCGACAACTCTGGCGGTCCCACCCAGAGCGACGTCATTGTTTCCCAAGGCAATCCTGCCTCGATCCAGGCCTTTACGCCCGATGGTGCTCCGCTCAACTTCTCAAGTTCCGAAGAATACGTCCATGGCAACAAGATCACTGGTACTCCGTTCGGCGAATTCTTCTTCCGAGATCTGCAGACGTGCGGTTGTGGTGCGCAGCTTATGCCAATCACCACCGACGCAAGCGGCAACATCTATGTCTCCAACGGCGGTGTCGTCTACGAGTTCGAACCATCTGGCACCTTCGTCCGCCGCTTCACCGGCGTCGGTGCCCCTGGCGGTTTCGCTTGCGGCTACTCATGCTCTGGCCCCAGCTGGCTTGCGGTCGACCCGACCAACGGCAACCTTCTCACCGGCGTTGATGTTGAAGAAGGTGGATCACACCTGGTTATCGATGAATTCACCCCTTCGGGGGAATACGTACCCGGAAGTCAGATCCAGGGGCTCCCGATTGGGCCCCACGGTGAAGAAGTCCCCTTCCAGGGGTTCCGCGATCTCGCCATCAACTCCGAAGGTTACCTTTACGTCTCCCAGGAAGGTGCCTATCCAGAACACTACGGCGAAGAACACCTCAACGCCGGGGTCTACATCTTTGGCCCTGCCCCGCAGCGCGGCCCGAAGGTCACCAACCAGGCCGTGTCCGAACTCGGGCAGACCTCCGGCACGCTGAACGCCCGCATCGAACCCAAATCCGGCGAAGTCATTACCTCCTGCCAATTCGCATACAGTGCGACCAGTAAATTCCAAACGTTCCCCTGTTCCCCCAACCCGGCCGAAGATCCACCCGCCTCCTACTTCAACGGACCTAATGCCGTCAGCGTTAGCACTCACATTTCCGGCCTCAGCCCCGAGCTTCCCTACCACTACCACATCGTCCTCACCAACAGCGAAGGGAAGACCTTCGAAGGCCCGCGCGGGACCTATACACCCCATTTCGTCGTCGGCATCGAAACTAAAGATGCGACCGGCATCACTGATGCGACCGCGACCCTCCACGCTGCATTTACTGGCAATGGCGAATCGACCACATACTATTTCGAATACGGCCCTGGCCCTTCTTACGGGAATAAAACCTCACCGATTACTATCGCCCCGACCGGACCAACCGAAGTGCAAGCGGAAATCAGCGGCCTCGGCCCTGTAACTGTCTATGACTTCCGCCTCGTCGCCAAAAACTCCGGGCTCAGTCACGCAAACAACCTGTCTTTCAAGACCTTACCCCTCCCTCCCGTGATCAGCGGTGAGGTCAGCACCGCCGTCCACTCAGATAGCGCAGTTCTCCACGTCCTTGTCAATCCCGGCGGTGGTCATACCTCCTACCGCTTCGAATACGGCACCACCCCTTGTTCTTCAGAACCCGATACCTGCACCAGCCTCCTCGAATCGGAAATCGGCACCGGTTTCGCCAATCTCTCGGCCTCCACTCCTTTGAGCCACCTCGAACGCGGCACCACCTACTACTGGCGCGTCGTCGCCACCAATGCGTCCAGCCCCTCTGGCGGTACTCCTGGGGCCGAACAGACCTTTAATACTTTCCCCTACCTCCCCATCATCGAAGATCCCTGCCCCAACGCCCACGTCCGCCAACAAACCGGTGCGGTCTATCTCCTCGACTGCCGTGCCTACGAGCTCGTCTCGGCCGCCAACGCCGGCGGCTATGACGTCGAGTCCAACCTCGTCGCTGGCCAAACCCCATTCGCCGGCTTCCCTCTGGCCGAAACCCCCCCCCGCGTGCTCTACGGCGTCAACGACGGTGGTATCCCCGGTACCAACCATCCCACCAATAAGGGCATCGACCCCTATGTCGCCACCCGTGGGACGGACGGCTGGACCACCGAATACGTCGGCGTCCCTTCCGACAATCCCTTCTCTGCCGCTCCCTTTTCCTCAACGCCCTCCGGCGCCGACGCGACTCTCGATACCTTTGCCTTCGGCGCTTTGGGTGGCTGCTCGCCCTGCTTTGAGGGCGGCTACGCCTCCATTCCGCTCCGCGTTCCAGGCCACCCAGAACTCATCCCGGGAATGATCGGGCCCGAAGAACCGGGTCCGGGAGCCGCATCCGATGGCCGCGTCGTCGTGCCGCTGTCCGCCGACGGCGATCACTTCATCTTCGGGTCGACCTCCAAGTTCGCCGCCGGAGGCAATAACGACACCGGCGATGTCTCGATCTATGATCGCAACCTTGCAACGGGCGAAACTCACGTAGTTTCGGACAACCCCAACGGTGAACCGCTCCCATGTCTCAAAGGGCCCGGTAAGTGTGACACGGCCAACAAAGATCCCAACGGAATCGCCGAGCTTGACATCTCCGCCGATGGCTCCCGCATCCTCATTGGTCAGAGGGTCTCCGAAGAAAAAGGCACCATCTATTGGCGACTGTTCATGGATATAAACGACGCGGAAAAGACGATCGAACTTACCCCCGGGGCCACTCACGGTGTCATTTACCATGGCATGACCTCAGATGGCTCCGAGGTTTTCTTTACCACCAACGATGCTCTAACGACGACTGTCAATCAGGACACCGACACCAGCGTGGACCTCTATGAGGCTGAAGTTTCCGAATCCACCGCCACCGTCCTCCGACTCTCCACCGGTTCCGAAGGCACCGGCAACACCAACGCCTGCGAACCGGTGGCCAACGCCACCGGCAAACATTGGAACTCGCTTGAATCCACGCCAAATTGCGCGGTTCTCGCAGTCGGTGGCAACGGTGGTGTCGCCTCTGAAGCTGGCTCGGTGTATTTCGTTTCTCCCGAGCAACTTGAAACGGGCAAAGGCGTCCTGAACCAGCCCAATCTCTACGTCGTCGCTCCCGGCGGGTCCCCCCGGTTCGTCGCCACCCTCAACCCCAACGACCAGCTGATCATCGATTCCCTCAAGGAACCCGAAGTTCGCCACACCGCCGACTTCCAGGTCACCCCTTCAGGCCGCTTCGCCGCTCTATCCACGGTCATGCCCCTCACCGGCTACGCCAACGGCACGGACACTGAGATCTTCCGCTACGACGCGGCCGAAAACCAGATCGTCTGCGCTTCCTGTGACCCGACCAATGCCGAAGCCACTGCTGGCGCCTCGCTCGCCGCCAACGGCCTCAGCCTTACCGAAAAGGGCCAAATTTTCTTTAACTCCACAGACGCTCTCGCACCACACGATCTCGACGAAGTCAAAGACGTCTACGAGTGGGAGCCCCAGGGCACCGGTGACTGCGAACCCGAAATCCCGAATTTCAACAAGGCCTCCGGTTCCTGCACCGGCCTGATCTCAACCGGCACCAGCCCTTTCCCCTCCGGTTTGCTCTCTGCCTCCGCCAGTGGCACCGATGTCTATTTCTTTACCCGCGACACCCTCGTTCCGCAGGACAAAAACGGCGAGCTGGTCAAGATCTATGACGCTCGCGTCGAAGGCGGCTTCCCCTATTTGGAACCTCAGCCCCTCTGCAAGGCCTCCGATGAGTGCCATGGGGCCGGCACCCCTGCGCCCCCACCACCTCAAGTCGGCAGTACCGCGACTCCCGGCAAGGGCAATGAAGAAGTGGTTACACCCACAAAACCCGGGTGCAAGCCTGGCTTCGTAAGAAAGCATGGTCACTGTGTTCGCAGACCGAAGCACCCGCACGAGTCCAAGGCTCACCGTGGAGGTAAGAAAAGGTGATTCTGCGCCGCCGCCCCAACGATCATCCCCTTTGTACTGCCCGGGTCTGCCTGTCGCGTCTCACTATCGGCCTCGCTGCTGCATTCTTCCTCGCCCTTACCTGCGCCGTACCATCCGCTTCGGCGAGTGAGGGCATCGCTAGCTTTAGCACAACAACTTCAACCACCCAGGCCGGCGGCCACCCTGATCTCGCGACACACTTCGAACTCGAAGAACCTGGCATCTCGGAGTCCGCTCAGAACGTCATTTTCAATGCCCCGCAGGGTGTATTTGGCAATCCCAACGCGATCACCCAGTGTACTTCGCTCGAATTCGCCCTTGAGCAGTGCCCCTCTTCCTCCCAGGCAGGCCTCATCACCGTCTACGCCAACTACAACAACAAATCGAACTATCTCCTCGGTACCGCGCCGATCTTCAATCTTGCACCGGGTCCAAATACAGCTCTTTTTGCCGTCGTCATCCCGGTACTCAACATCCCGATCAACATCCCGGTCTCTGTACGCACATCCACTGATTACGGCCTTCGCTTCACCGTTCAGAATATCACCCAGCTCGCCCCCCTAGCGGCCGCAGAACTGACCTTCTGGGGATTCCCGGCCGAAGCCTCTCACAATGCCGAACGTTTCACCAAAGGCTCGCCAGGCAAACCTGCAGGTTGCCCGAAAAGCGCCAACACCAGCTGCATTATCGAACCAGTCGAATCCGGGCTCACACCTCATCCGCTCACCGACAATCCGACCTCCTGCACCAGCGAACCGCTGACCACTACCCTCGAAGTGCAGACCTACCAAGACCCCGAACACCCGTCCGAGAAAACTGCCAGCTATCCGCCTACCACCGGCTGCTACTTTGAGACCTTCAACCCGGTCCTCTTCGCCGCACCGACAATCACCGAAACGGACTCCGCTTCGGGTCTCGATGTCGAGCTCAGTACCACCCAGTTCGAGGGCTACGCAGCAGCGCCATCTGAGATCAAATCTGCCGTCGTCACCTTGCCACCCGGCTTTACGGTCAACCCCGACGCCGCCGACGGGCAAACCATGTGTACCGAAGATCAGGCCAACTTCAACTCCGAAGGGCCCGCCGAATGCCCGGATCACTCAAAGATCGGCACCTTCGAGATCCACTCGACTGCCCTCAACGGGACTCTTGAAGGCTCGGTCTATATCGGCGAACCACAACCCGACAATCAGTACCGACTCTTCCTCACCGCCTCCGGATTCGGTATCAACTCTAAGCTCGTCGCCTCGATCAAGCCCAACCCACAGACGGGGCAGCTCACGGCCTACTTTGAAAACCTGCCCCAGGTTCCTTTCGACGAATACGACCTCCACCTCTTCTCTGGTGAACGAGCTCTGATGGCAACACCTGATTACTGCACTGTCTACCCGATCACCGCCGTGTACTACCCGTGGGATGAATCGCTGCCCGAAGTGGTCTCGCAAAAGCAGTTCGGCCTCCAGACTGGCCCCCACGGTAATAAATGTCCGGGCCAGGTCCGACCTTTCAAGCCCAGCATCGAAGCCGGTACCACCACGCCCCTCGCCGGTGCCTTCAGCTCCTTTACCCTCAAGCTCAACCGCGAAGACGGCGACCAGTACCTGGGTAAGCTCAACTTCACCATGCCCCCTGGACTGACCGCCAACCTGCATGGGATCACCTACTGCCCCGAGGCAGACATCGCGGCGGCGGCCAACACCTTGGGCAAAGTTGAGCAGGCGCAACCGAGCTGTCCTGCATCGAGTGAAATCGGGACCAGCAACGTCGCCGCCGGCCCGGGCTCCCATCCCTTTCACGCCCTCGGCAAGCTCTATCTGGCTGGACCATTTCAGGGTGCGCCGTTGAGCCTAGTGGCGGTTACGCCGGCGATCGCGGGCCCCTACGACTACGGAACCGTTGTCGTCCGCGTAGCCCTCCACGTCGACCCTCGCGACGCACATGTGGTCGCCGACTCAGAAACGGTGCCCGAGATCATTGGTGGCATCCCTCTTCGAATGCGCTCGATTCAGGTCAATATCAACCGCGAACACTTCATGATTAACCCGACCAACTGCAGCCCCTTCGCAGTGGCTTCGGAAGGGATTGGCGATCAGGGCACCGTGGCGAACTTTTCCTCACCTTTTCAGGCCGCCAACTGCTACTCCCTCGGTTTCTCCCCAAACATGTCAATCACCCAACTCGGCGGCCACAATTCCACTAGCCGAGGCAAGGACCCCTCCCTCCAGTTTGACCTCAACACCCAAGAAGGCAACGCCAACCTCAGATCTGTCGCGGTCACTTTGCCGAAAAAAGCCTTCGAGATCGACCAGAGCCATCTCGGCAATCTCTGCGATCGTTCTGAACTGGCCGCCGATCAGTGCAAAGGGCGACAGCCGATCGGCACGGTCATCGATGAAACCCCGCTGCTCGAAAAGCCCCTCGAAGGCCCCGCCTACGCGGTCTCCGGCTACGGCAGCGGCAGCAGCGTCCTGCCTCACATCGTCTTCATTTTGGGCGGTCAGGTTACTGTCCTGCCTCAGGGTGAATCGACTGAGGCCAAGAATGGCCTCGAAACGGTAGTTCCGATCATTCCGGATGTGCCTATCGGTCACTTCCGCTTTACGCTCTTCGGCGGCTCGCAGGGCTATATCACTAACTCCGAGAGCCTGTGCGCGGCCCACCCAGTGGTCGATGTGAAACTGAACGGCCAAAACGGCAAGTCCGTCACCCAGCAGGTCAAGACGCAGATTGCCTGTAAGGCCAAGAAGCACAAGCACAAGCGCAAGGTCAGGCACCGACGCTACAGGAGGCGCTGACGTTGATTTCGGAAGGTTTTTTAACCTCGCAACATCAAGCAAGGAGCTAGAGAGATGAAGCAGAAGCTGCGCGCCAGGCTGACCTTTGCAAACGTGATGTCGTGTGTCGCTGTGTTCGTCGCCCTAACCGGCAGCGCCTACGCTGCGATCAGCATCCCCCGTAACTCAGTCGGCACCCGCCAGCTGCAGGCCAAGTCGGTGACCAATGGCAAGCTGGCAAACGGAGCGATCACCGGCGCGAAAGTAGCGGAAGGCACGCTGACCGGCGCAAATATCAACTTAACCGCCCTGGGTACGGTCCCGACGGCAGCTCTCGCAGCGGTCGCCTCTAACGCCAATGCGCTAGAAGGGCACTCGGCCTCCTGCCCTTCTAATACTACGTTGATCCGCGGCCTTTGCTTTGACTCGACGCCGAATTCCGAAGTCCCTGATGTGGAAATTGCAGCAGAAAGCTGTGCTAACAAAGGCGGCTGGCTGCCCACGCCACTGGAGCTCTACGCCGTGAAAAATATTCTCGATCTTGGTAGTGGGGTCGGTTCCCATAATCAATACACGGACACATACTATGCTGAAGGTGGGGGCAGCGGGTACCACACTGTGGTGATCGACGGCGAAGGGCATATAACCCAGGTGGAAATCGCACACTCTCCTGAGCAATATACCTGCGTCTACCCCCTTCTGCGATAGGGGGAGAGCACTTGTAGAGTCCCTCATCCCGACGATCTCGCAGGAGATCGACGTTCACTGCCCACGAGGGTTCCCTGTCTGAGAGCGATAGCTATGGCGCGAAGGCAGCAGATACGGCGACTGCATTGGCAAGAAGATCTGGAAACTATGAGGACAATTCTCTCGTTTCAGCAGTATTTCGCCAGCGGGGAGGAGCAGCTCCAAGCTGTTGGCGGTCGGTGGAGACCCCGTCGGCCGCTGGCCTCGCCCGAGTGGGGAGATGCTTCTAATCTTGTTCGGAGTGAGTAGGGGCTCCGCGACGACAGGTGCTGCGCCGGGCATCCCAAGCCTTGGCAACGTTTCCTTTACCGCGGTCAAGGGACCTACTACCAGGAAGACGGCCGCAGGATCGCTCGTTCGCTATATGAGAGCTTCGAGGTCGGGGCCTGAGCGTATAGAGAGAATTTAGGCTGTTTAGCAATAGACATGATCCAAACTATGCCAAGACGCATTTCAGCCGCTCTTGTCACGGCCGCGGTCGCGCTGCTGGCGGCGGGTTGCGGCTCGGGCTCCTCTTCGACGAGCTCGACGGCTTCGTCGAGCACTCCCGCCACCCAAAGCACCCCCGCGGCCCCCACCCAGCCCGGCGCCGCCACGACCCTAACTCGCTCAACGGGCGGTGAACGCTCTGCTCCTCCAACCTCCACCTCAGGTGACAACAGCATCCAGACATACGGCTCGGCGGCCTCTGTCGCTGAGGGGCACGCAATCTCCAGCGCCGCATTCTCATTCTTTCACGCTCTTGCCTCATCTGACTATAAGACGGTATGCGCCGATCTGTCCGCTGCCGATCGCCAGAGGCTTCTAGGGAGTGTGAAGGTCGGACACTCCAAGATAAGCAGTTGCTCGAAGTTGCTCGCCAACCTGCACTTTGGTGGGACCGCTGAAAGTCGCGCGGCCGCAGCGGGAACGCTCAGCGCTGTGCGGGTTGGGGGAGATGACGCTTTTGTCTTATTTCAGCCCAAGGGCGGCAAACCGCGCTACTACGTGATGAAACGCGAAGGTGGCATCTGGAGACCCGTCAGCCTGGTTCCTGGGGTTCCTCTCAACCCGTGATGGACTCAAAAGTCAACCGAGTCTGGGAGTCTGCCCGGCGGCGTCACCGTTTTTTTGGCGGCGATACTCACCTAAAGCATCGAATCTCTAATCGCCCAAAGATGCTCGCCGCGCAAACCAAGACAGGCGACAAGGCTTGCTCTTGGCAGAGCCCCATCCCAGGTCAAGGCGCCTACTTCCGGCGTGACGTTAACAGGGGATGGCCTGGAAGAGAGTGAACGGCCAAGATGATTCACCGAAGGCGGCACTCCGAAGCACAATCGAAAGATCACCAGTTTCACCACGGGCTGGCTCGCCGCCAGTGTTTAGTAAGGTGATCCCGCCGGCGATCAGTCCTGTAGGTATCAAGGCTGTATCATGCGCTAGAGGCTTATTTGGGTCAGCCATGCGTGGCGATCCAGCGACGGCATGCGGAGACTTACGTGTGCGTATTATCCCGCATCAAGCCCCTAGCACCAGCGGATTCGAGCGAAGGTTGGCGGCCGATGGGTGATTGCGGATCACCCATCGGGCTGACGCATTCTAGATATGGTCGATATATACTGTGACCACAGGATGAAGGCGGAAAACTCAGAGACGTCCGGTTCGAAACCCGTTGGAGAATCCAAAGGGAAGCCTCCCGGGAGGCCGCTCTGGTCTGCAAGGTCGCGGATGCTGCTCCGCGGCGGGGTAGTGGCTCTAGCGTTGCTAGCCGGCTTAATAACTTGGCTTGCTACTCGTGACAATGGTAGCGGTGCTCCTGGTCCGGCCGATGTCGGCCCCAGGATCGTCACCCCGGCCCAACTCGGCGAAGTCGCGTCCGGCTCTACCAACCCTGTCTACTGGGCGGGCACTGCATCCGGGACCGAACTTGAGTTGACCGAACTGCCAGAAGGCGGTACCCGGGTCCGCTACGTGCCCAAAGGCACCAGGGCGGTCGAAGGTTCGATTGAAGTTCTCACTGTCAGCAGCTATCCGTTGTCGGACCCAACCACCTCGCTCCAGGGATTCGCAAAGCGCCCAGGCGCGGTAGTCCGCCACGCAAACGACGGCAGTGAAGTGGTGAGCAGTAAAGAGCGGCCGACGAGCGTCTACTTTGCCAGCCCTGACAACAGCGTCCAAGTGGAAGTCTACGACCCCTCGCCGCAGCGGGCGATGAGTTTGGCTCTGTCGGGACGGGTGCAGCCCGCCCCCTAAAGCGGGTGCAGCCGAGCGTAAGGCTGAGACGGAGCCCGCGGGACTTGGTATAGGCATGCTTTCCGCTTGGGTCCTCTATCCGCTCCTCTTGGTCGCGCTGAGCGCTGGGCTGGGGCTACTGGTTGACGCTCTCTGCGGCCGGCGGCTTCCGGGGGCATTGGTGCTCCCGGCTGGGCTAGCGGCGATCGTCGTCGTCGGCCAGTTCACGACCTGGAGCGACACGACGGCGCCGATCACCGTACCGGTGATTGTCTTACTTTCTGTGCTCGGCGCGGGGCTGGCCATACCCTGGCGCTTCGGTCGCCCGGACTATTTGCCAGCGCTAGTCGCGCTCGCTGTCTTCGTTGTATTCGGCGCGCCAGTCCTCGCCAGCGGTGAGCCTACCTTCGCCGGTTACATCAAGCTCGACGACACCGCCACCTGGTTTGCGCTCACCGACAGGATCATGGAACACGGCCGCAGCCTCGCGGGCCTCGCCCCATCCACCTACTACGCGACGCTTAAGTTCAATCTCTCCGGTGGCTACCCGATCGGCATCTTCCTTCCCTTTGGCACAGCGCAGAAGCTCCTTGGCGGTGATCTTGCTTGGGTCTTCCAGCCCTACCTCGCCTTCCTTGCGGCGATGCTCTCGCTCAGCCTCTGGGAGATCGTCGGCGCGGTATTGCGCCGCTCGGTCCTTCGCGCCCTGGCTGTCTTCATCGCCGCCCAGCCGGCCCTGCTCTTCGGCTATGCGATGTGGGGGGGGATGAAGGAGCTCGGGGCGGCCGTCTTTATCGCACTGGCCGTGGCGCTGGCACCGGCCGCCGTGCGCCTTGGCGCCCAGCACCGCGATGCCGCCCCCCTCGCCCTCGCCGCCGCGGCCCTTGTCGGCGTGCTCAGCCTCGGTGGTCTCGTTTGGCTCGGGCCGATGCTGCTCGCATTGGGGATCCTCGGCGTGCGCCGCCTCGGTCGCCGCTCCGCCGCGCTGCAGGCACTCGCCTTCGCCGTGCCGCTCGCCGTCCTTGTTGTCCCGGTTCTGAGCGCCGGCTTGGTGCCGCCCACCTCCGCGCCTCTTACCGACCCTCACGCCGAAGGCAATCTTTATGGCCCGCTGAACGCCCTGCAGGTGCTCGGCATTTGGCCCTCCGGCGATTTCCGCTTCGCCCCCGCTGCGACCGTGGTGACCGCGATACTGATTGCGCTGGCGATTGCCGCCGCCGCCGCCGCGCTCTGGGTTGCTTGGACCAGCCGCCATATGACTCTGCTGCTCTACGCGAGCAGCCTGATCGCCTGCGCGGCAATCGTCGCGGTCGGCTCGCCCTGGGTTGGCGGCAAGGCGCTCGCCACAGCCTCCCCCGTGGCGCTCTCGCTGGTGATCGCCGGCGCCGCCCTCGCCATACGCGCCGATCGCCTCACCGGCCTCGCGCTCCTTGTCCTTCTCGCTGGCGGCGTGCTCTGGTCCAACGTGCTCGCCTATGGCGGCGTCAACCTCGCCCCCTATGGCCAGCTCGCCGAACTGCAGAAGATCGGTGAGCGCTTCGCCGGCCAGGGCCCGGCGTTGATGACCGAATACAACCCGTACGGTACTCGCCACTTTCTGCGCAATCTCGAAGCCGAAGGCGTCTCGGAACTGCGCATCCATCCGATCCCCCTGGCGGGTGGTGGCATCGCGGAAAAGGGGGAATCGGTAGACACCGACAAGCTGAGCCCGACAGCCCTCTTTTTCTACCGCACCCTCGTTCTGCGCCGCTCTCCCGTGCGAAGCCGCCCGCCCTCGCCCTACCGACTAACCTGGTCTGGACCCTACTATGAAGTCTGGCAGCGCCCCGAAGGCGAAACGGTACCGCCTCCCGGGTTTTTGCCCCTGGGTGGCCCGCTTGCGGCGTCGGCGATCCCCAAGTGTTCGGATGTTTTCATGCTGGCACAACGCGCTCAACGCGGCGGCGCGTCGCGCCTGATCGCCGCCCGCCACGCCCCCGTCTATGACGCCACCGACGGCACCCTCCGGGTGCCTCGCGCCGACCCCTACACCGCCTGGCTTGAGGGATCGGTGCGCGGCACTGTCGAACTGCTGGTGGATGGTCGCAAGATCGGCGGAGCGCGCCAGGAGCTAAACGAGGAAGGCGGCTTCATCTACCTCGGTGAAACGTTTCTTGCCAGGGGAAACCACCACGTCAAGTTGCTCTTCGGCGGCGCTGACCTTCACCCCGGCAGTGGCGGTTTCCCCCGCCCTGCGACCGGCCCACTCCTCTTCGCCCCGGCCGGCGATGAAGGCGGCCAGCTCAGCTCAGTCGGCGTTGACGAATCCAAGTACCTCTGCGGCCGGCCCTGGGACTGGATCGAGGCGGCCGACTCACACTGAGCCTCTGACAACCTTCGCGACCGAAGTCAGGATACGGGGATCGGCGGTTCATCGTTGGAGGCAACGGCTCCAGGTTGGCCGACGGACCTGAGGCTCCTGGCTGGTCCGGCGCACTCGAAGAGCTCAAAACTATGAAACCGCACACGCTTCACAAATCAAAATCCACCGCTTGATTTCACCTATCCTACAGTTTTCAAGGAAAGGAGATGTCGAGTCATCGTCCGCGCCTGACCCCCAATGTGGCGAGTGCCTGAGTGGGAACTCTCATCGACCGCAAGGAGTGGGTTACTTGACCTTCGCCTAGTGTCACCATTGCCGCCGGGTGGGTGTGCGAAGAGGTGTCTTATGTCGGTTCCGCGAACGAAATATTCCCGGATGTATTCGCGCAAGACCCGCCCGGGTCTTCAACATTGAGGGACAACTGCTCGGGGCAAGGGATAGGTACGTCACTGCGCCACCCCCGCGAACGCCCCCGGCCCCGGCCTCGCCTCCATGTCCTCGACGCGAAGCTCCTCACCGCACTCTGAGCAGACGAGCTTCGACCCCGCGTCGGCACCACAACAGCGATGCCGCATCAACAGAGGCACTCCCTCCTCGCTGGCAAGGTGTCGATCGCCCCAACTAAGCAGTGCAAGGATCGCCGGGTAGAGCTCCTTACCCGCCTCGGTAAGCCGGTACTCGTAGCGGTCGGGGTCGCTGCGGTAGCGGCTGCGGGTCATCACCCCGGCTTCGACTAGGCGCCGCAGGCGATCGCTGAGGATCGTCCGGGAGCACCCCAGGTTTCGAGCGAGCTCGCCGTAGCGGCGAACCCCGAAGAACGCCTCCCGCAGGATCAGGAAGGTCCAGCGGTCGCCGAAGATCTGCAGGGCCCGATCGACCGAGCAGGCCTCGAAGCGGTGCGCATTGCGATCTGATATTGATTCGATACTGGTATTTATTTGCGACCAATGTTAGCGGAGGCCGTATGTCAATCCCCACCGACGCCCAGGATCCAACCCAACTCACCTATCACGAGGAGCACGGTCTGGCGCGAATTACGCTGGCCAGGCCCGAGGTCCATAACGCCCTCTCGATGCAGCTCTCCGCTGAGCTGATTCAAGCGATCCACCGGGTGCGGGAATCGCGCGATATCACCGCCTTGGTGATCGCCGGCGCAGGAGACACGTTCTGCGCCGGCGATGACATCACCGAGATGCCCCCATGGGGCGATGCCAACGACGTGATGCGCCGCGTCTGCCTCTACCAGCAGATGGCCGATGCGCTGGAGGGGATCGACAAGACCACTGTCGCCGCGGTCGACGGCTTCGCCGTCGGCGGCGGTCTTGAGATCACGATGGCCTGCGACTTCGTTATCGCCACTCGGCGCGCCCGCTGGGGGATGCCCGAGATCGACTCCGGCATAACGCCGGGCTGGGGCGGCACCACGCGGATGACGCGGCTGATCGGTAGGCGGATGACCAAGGAGGTCAACCTGCTCGGCGCGCTTCACCCGGCGAGCAGGGCGGTTGAGCTTGGCCTCTGGAACCGTGTTGTGCCCTACGATTGACTCGAGGCCGAGGTCGCCCGCCTGCTGGAGGTCCTGGCTTCCAAGAATCAGCAGGCAATCCGCCAGATGAAGCTCATCATCGACAAGGGCGCCGAGGCAGACCTCCACACCGCGCAGGGCTTCGAGCTGCTCTCTGCCGGGCTCGGCGCCGCACTCAACGGCTCCTGGCAGGTCGAGGACTCAGACGCGGGTGCCGGCGTACGCGCCTTTGCCGCCAAGGGCGAGTTGTGGCGCCACCGCCGTCAGCTGGCCCGCGACTTTTGGGCGGCGAGCGGTGCGTGAGCTGACCTTCATCGAGCCCGGGTGCCTTGAGTGGCGCGAGGTCCCCGAGCCCAAGCTTGGCGGAGAGGCCGAGGCGCTGGTGCGCCCGCTCGCCGCCTCCAACTGCGATGTCGATACGGCGATCGTGCGCGGAGACGTGCCCGTTCCCGGACCTTTCGCGATCGGCCACGAGTTCCTTGCCGAGGTGGAGCGGCGGTGAGTACGGTGCGAACGGGAGGGAGGGTCATCGTTCCCTGGAAGGTCTCCTGCGGGGAGTGTGAGCGATGTAGGCGGGGGCTTGTCGCCAACTGCACCGGAGTGGCCGAGTTGGCGATGTACGGGCTGCCCTTCGGGGGCAGTTGGGGGGCCGGCCTCTCCGACCTCGTCCGGGTTCCCTACGCCGACCACATGCTCCTGGCTGTTCCCGACGCGCTAAGCGCTGCGGCGGTGGTCAGCGCCAGCGACAACCTCCCCGACGCCTGGCGCTGCGTGGCGCCCCAGCTTCAGCAATCGCCTGGCGCGGATGTCCTCATCCTCGGCGGTGGGACGCGGAGTACCGGCCTCTATGCGGCTGGGATCGCCAAGGTTCTCGGCGCCGGTCGGGTCGACTACGTGGATCGTGATCCGGGTCGCCTTGAGATCGCCGCGGCCTACGGCGCGAACCCGATCGAGAGCGATCCGGCGGCGCAGCGACTCGGTCCCTACTTGGTTACGGTTGATGCCAGCTCCAGGGCGCAGGGGCTTGGGCTGGCGCTGCGCTCGACCGAGCCGGGGGGGACCTGCACCTCCACCGGGATTTACTGGGGCGACACGCCGCTGCCGCTGTTTGAGATGTACAAGACAGGCATCACCTTCCAGACCGGCGTCTGCCACGCTCGCACACTGCTTCCCGAGGTACTCGACCTCCTCAGCACGGGCCGCTTCCGTCCGGAGTTGGCGGTGGCGGAGACCGTCGCTTGGGATGACGCTCCAGAGGCCTACGCGTGTCTCACGACCAAGACCCTGGTGCTTCGCTAGACAGGGATGGAGCGGCCCAGCCAGCCGCGACCGTCGTGGCGAAGGACACCTCCTTGACTTCGACGATCCGCGAGCCGGCCACGCTGCCGATCCACCGACCCTCGGCATCGATGCGCTCAGCCGGAAAGGACCACGCGAATTGACTCCACGACCGCCTCGCCGGCCAGCTCAATCGGCTCGGTGCTGCGCAGAGCGCGACTGAGAACGAAGGCCCCCTCTAGGGCGGAGAGCATTTGGATCACAACGGCGCGGGCTTGACGGCGAGGGATGCCTTCCAGGGCGAAGCGCTCGGTACCGCCCTCGATCCAGGCGTCGAAGACATCGGCGCACGCCTTGCGCAGTTCCTCGTTGGTGCTCGACACCTCAAGGGCGACTATTGCGATCGGGCAGGCATCGGCATAGTTGGTCTCGCGCAGCGTCTGCGCTGCGCCGGCGAAGAAATTGCCAACGCCGGTGAGCAGGTCGATGTCGGAACCGACGAACTCGACGAACAGAAGTCCGTAGAGCGCTCCAGAGCGACGGATCGTCTCGGCGCCCAACTCCTCTTTGCCCCCGGGGAAGAAGTGATAGAGCGAGCCGAACGGCGCGCCCGCTTCCTCGACGATCTGCTTCACCCCGGTTCCCATGTAGCCCTGGCGGCGGAATAGCGCCCCGCTCGTCTCCAAGAGCCGATCCTTTGTGTCGTTCGCCATCCACGCCTCCTCTCAGCTGCAGGCCCGAGTGCCCAATGCTAGATTGCGGCATATTAGAGCGATCTATCAAGGAGCTTTTCCATGTATTCCTGGTTCGCAAAGCGCGTGCTCTCTCACGCCTACGATCGCCTCAACGTCGGCGATCCAAGCCTCCTGCTGCGACTCGATGCGAAGGACGTTCATTTCCGCTTCCCGGGCGAGAGCTCGTGGACTGCCGACGTTCGCGGTAAGGACGAGGTCTAGCGCTGGCTGAACCGAATGATCGCCACGGGGCTTCAGCATCAACCCGAAGAGGTGGTAGTCCAGGGCCCCCCGTGGAACATGACGATCTGCCTCCGGAGTACCGATCACCTTGCCACCCCGGAAGGGAAAACCGTCTACTCCAACCGCTACGTTATCTGGGGCCGAATGGCGTGGGGTTTGCTGCGTGAGTACGAAGTATACGAGGATACGCAAAGCTTGAGGCACTCGATGAATACCTCGCCAATCGTGAGGGTGCAGCCATTTGAGGCGGACTCCGCTGCCCCCTTCACCCCACGGGTCTCATGGTGGCGCTTGCGCAGCGATACCGCGCTCGGGTGCCAGGCGACGCAGGAACGCAGGCGCCCACCAATTCCAATCCCCCAGCAGCCGCATCAGCGCCGGCACCAGCAGGCAGCGCACCAGCGTCGCGTCGAGCAGGATCGCCGCCGTCGTGCCGAAGGCGACCTCCTTGACTTCGAGAATCTGCGAGCTGATCACGCTGCCGAAGGCAACGCAGAACAGGAGCGCCGCGGCGGTGATCACCCGACCGGTTCGCTCCAGGCCGAGAGCCACCGCCTCCTGGTTGCCAAGACCGCCACGGTGTGCCTCGCAGATCCGGTCCAGCAGGAAAACCCCGTAGTCGGTAGAGAGACCGAGGACTACCGCCAGCATCACCACCGGTTGGGCGATGTCGATCGCCCCCGGGCTTTCGTAGCCAAGCGCGCCCTGCAGGTTGCCGTTCTGAAAGACCAAGACCACTATCCCGTAGGCCGCCCCGACTGTCAGCGCGTTCATCACTAGTGTCTTCAGCGGCAAGATCACAGAGCCGGTCAATAGGAAGATCGCGATCATCGTCACCGCGATCACCACCGCGATCGCGATCGGCAGGTGCTCTGCGAGGCTGCTCTTCAGGTCAAGGAAGGTCGCCGCCTGCCCGCCCGAGCGAGCTGAGAACGGCGGGCGCAGAGCACGGATTCGGCCAACCAGGCTCTCGGAGGCCGGACTGAGAGCTGTTGTCCGCGGCGTCACCGAGAGCACCGATAGCGCCCCTGAGATGCGCTGGGGCGGGCTGACTGCGGCGACGTCTGCCAGGTGCCCGAGCTGGGTCCGGTAACGGCTCAGTTGGCTTGGGCGAGCACCCCGCGTTAGGACCGGCACGGTTTGCGATGGGACCGTCGCGAAGTTGCGGACCATCGTTTCGTTTACCTGCCTGGCGCTGGCACCACGCGGCAGCGCGTTGTTGCCCGTCGTGGTAAACGTGATCGTCGCGAACGGCAGCGCCAGCGCGATCATCACCGCGCTGACCGCGAGCGCGACGAGCACCGGTCGGCGCATCACGGCCTTTGCCAGCCGGTACCAGTAGCCCTCTTTTGCCGGCTGAGCGCTGGCTCTCGCCGAGCGCTGCAGCCAGGCCGGCGCCAGAGCATTGACGCGGTCACCCAGCAGCGCCAGCAGTGCAGGCAGCACCAGCAGAGCCGATGCGCTGCTCAGCAGCACGACTATCGCGCCGCCGAGTCCCATCGAGCGGAAGTAGGGCTGGGGAAAGACCAGCAGCGAGGCCAGTGCGGCGGCCACCGTTATCGAGCTGAAGCACACCGTCCGCCCCGCGCTCAGCATCGTGCGGTGCAGCGCCGCCGCTATGTCGGCCGGGCCGCCGGCCAGCTCCTCGCGGAAGCGCGAGACGATCAGCAGGCTGTAGTCGATCGCCAGGCCGAGGCCGAGGGCGGTTACTAGGCTGAGCGTGAAAACCGAGATCGAGGTCAGCCCGCTCGCCACCCGCAGGGCGAGGTCGGTCAACAGGATCGCCATCCCGCCCAGAGTCAGGGGCAATAGCGCCGCGACGACTCCGCGGAAGAACAGCAGTAGGAGGACCATCAGGATCGGCAGGGCGAGGAGCTCGGCGCGGCGCAGGTCCCTCTGGACCGTCTGGTTGCCCTCGACGAAGCTGACGTCGGTGCCCCCCAGCGTCACCCCGGGGATGCCCTGCAGGCGGGTGGCGAGCGCCTTCGCGCCGTCCTGGTGGCCCTTCGCGGAGGCGCGGCGAAGCTGAGCTGCGACGACGGTCATCGTGCCCTGGCGCGAGACGACTGCCCGACCGTCGCGGTCCAGGTAGCTGCTCGCCCGCCCCACAGAGGGGTCGGCCTGCATCACCCGCTCGATCCGCCTCACTTTCGCCCGGATCGTCGGTCTGTACACACCTCTCGGCGCCCGCACCAGCGCCAGCAACCCGGCGCTCGGTTCCATTCCGCTCACCCGTTCGATTTCCGCGGTCGCCTCGGCGCTCTGTGACCCGGGGTCGCTGGCGTCATAGGGGTCCAGGCGACTGCCTACGCCTGCGCCCAGGATTGCCGCTATGACGGCGATGACAAAGGCAACCGCCAGGACCGGTCGAGCGTGACGCGTCGCAAGCCCTGCCAGGCGGTCGAGGAGCGAGCCGGCGATCATACGCCTGTATGGTATGCATTACGAGCGTATGAGCACAGCCATCTCCGATCTGACCGGGCTCGCCCGCATCCGCAACGCCGCCCTCGACCTCTTCGCCAGGGATGGCGTTGGCGCAACTTCGATTCGCGACATCGCCAGGAAAGCGGGAGTCTCGTCGGGTCTGGTCCAGCACCACTACGCGACCAAGGCCGCCCTGGTCGAAGCCGTCAACGACTACGTCGTCTCGATCGCGGCCGACGCCTTCAGCGATCTCCCCGGCAGCGGCTCGCCGTTCGACGTCCAGCGGGAGCTCGGCGATCGGGTCACCGCCATAGTGCGCGAGCACCCGGCCGCGCTGCTCTACGTCGCGCGCTCGGCTGCCGATCGCGACGACGCCGCGCTGGGGATCTTCGACGCCTTCGTCGCCATCGCCGAGCGCCTTTGGCGCGAACTGGCCGAGCGCGACCTGCTTCGCGGCGACGTGGACCTCATCTGGACTGCGCTTCACTCAGTCATCTTTGTCCTGGGAACCGTCTTGCTCAAGGACGCCGTCGAGCGCCATCTCCCCGAGCCTTTCTTTGATCCCGAGCAGCTCGAGCGCTGGAACGCGGCGAGCAACGCGCTGTTTAGGGAAGGCACCTACCGACTCGGCCCAGGGCCCGGCTGATGACGGGAAGGCAGGATTGAGCGCCGCCACCCCCGACCCATTCGAGGCGGCGCTCGGGCCGCTGCACACCGCCCAGCTCTCGGCCGGACCGCTGCTCTATCGCGACCGGGGCTCCGGCAGACCTGTGATCTTCCTCGCCGGCCTGGTTCTCTCCAGCGGCTTCTGGCGTCGTCTGGTCCCCGCGCTTGTCCACCCGGTCCGCGCGATCGTCCCCGACCTGCCGCTCGGCGCCCACACGCTGCCCATGCGCCGCGACGCGGATCTCTCCCCACCGGCGATCGCCGATCTGGTGGTCGAGCTGCTCGACTCGCTGGATCTTGAGCAGGCCGTGATCGTTGGCAACGACACCGGTGGCGCGATCGCCAAGTTGGTGGCCACCCGCCACCCCGATCGCCTCCGCGCCCTCGTCCTCACCCCCTGTGAGTGCTTTGAGAACTTCCTTCCCCCGATCTACCGCTACCTCCAGCTCCTCCCCTACATGCCGGGATCGATCTGGCTTCTCGCCAACACGATGCGCCTCACCCCGATCCGCCGGCTGCCGATCGCCTTCGGCCGGCTGACCAACAGCTCACTTGAAGAGCAGGCCTACGACGCCTACCTGAGGCCCGGGCAGACCGACCCCGGCGTGCGTCGCGACACCGCCAAGGTCCTGCGCGCCATCCGTCGCCGCTACACGATCCAGGCCGACGCGGCGCTTGCCAACTTCGAGCTCCCCACCCTGATCGCTTGGGCAAGCGAAGACCGCGTCTTCCCCCTCCGCCATGCCGAGCGGCTGGTCGAGATCCTGCCCAGGGCGGAGCTTGTCCCGATCGCCGACTCCTACACCTACATTCCCGAAGACCAACCGCTGACTCTGGCGGGCCACATCGACCGCTTCCTCGAATCGATTGAGATCACGCTTGCCTAAGCGCCCTCGTTGAGGGTTGGCTTGGTCTCCCTTTCCTTTCAAAAAAATCTGCTATATCATCAGGAAAGGCACCGGGAACGGAGCCGCCCCGCGTTTCCCTGTGCGCGGCGGCTCAGATTCAACGCAGACGGAAGGGTTTGGGGGGTTTCCTGCCCCCGAACCGTTTGCGCTCAGTGAGGAAAACGAACAGACATGAGATCCGCAGTTCAACTCCAAAGGCAAAGCTTCCTCAAGCATGATGGACATCGCTTGAGAGAATTGTCGTCGCTCCCTCTCCCTGGCGGACGACGGCAAAAGGAGCATCCCGACTTTCCCTGGTCGGGAGGCGCCGAATCAGTGACCTACGCGGTCCCCGGGCGCAGGGGAGGCACCCTCCTTTCCGAGCCTGACCGCGAAGGCGCAGCGGGTCCCCGGGCGCCAACGGGGTTTTCCCAACCTCGGCGCCCGGGGCCTCTGCATTTCCGCTTCCCAGCCGGTGGCACCGTACCGCGATGACCCTGCCCGACTGCCTGTGCGGCGAGCCCGCCGGTCGCCACCCGCTGCCCCGCGAGGCGCGGGAGGCTCATCGACGCGATCACGTGCTGGCTGCAGCAACCGAGGTTTCGCCGCACGCGGCTACCGCGCCACCACCGTCAATGACCTTGCCGCTGGGGCCCATATCGGCGTCGGCAGCTTCTACACCCTCTTCCAGGGCAGGGAGGACTGCTTCCTTCAGGTCTGCGACCTTGCCCTCAACGAAGTGCGCGAGCGGATCGAGGCGGCGATCGACACAGCCCCTCCCCGGGCCGACCGGCCGCGGGCCGCCCTAGGCGTTCTTCTCAACTGGATCGCCGCCGAGACTCAGCGCGCTCGCCTTCTCTTGGTAGAGGCCCAGACCGCCGGGCGCGGTGAGAGGCCCTCTATGAGGAGGTCCTGCAATCCGCCGCAGGGGCTCTGCGCAGCTGGCGCAAAACCGGCGCCGACGGGCCCCGGCTGCCAGAAAGCTTTGAGTATGCGGCTGCGGCGGGGGTGGCCTGGGTCCTATGCGTGCGCCTGGTCGACGAAGAGACCGATGAGATCGAGACGCTGCTGCCCGACCTCGTGCAGATCGTCGTCCAGCCCTATCACGAGGCTGGCGAGCCTCCTTCGGTGCCCGACTCCCTACCAGCGAGCCGGCCGCTACCCACGCTAGCCGCGGCACGCTTCTCGTGAAAGCAGCGCTTGGCAACCGCGCCAACGATGCTTCCCCTCGCTGTGGCCTACGAGCGCGGCGCTGAAGGTCTCCACGACGCAGTCACCGCCTCCTGTGGTCCCCGCGCACGCTTCTCCGGGCGGGTGCCGATGGACTTTACCTCGCCCTGGCTGTGCGGCCAGTATCGCCCTGCTTCCCGCAGCGCAGAAGGAAACCATGCTCTGGCACTTGACAAAGACATAACGCCGTGTTTGCATGCTCCTGCCGGGAAAGCGCAACCTTTCTTGAAGAAAGCGGTTATCTTTCCAAACGGTCCGCGATCGGCGGCACGGAAACGACAGGACATGGCGGGACTCACAGGGGCCGCAGGGATCGGCTGGCAGGGGGCCTCGCAGGACAAGGAGAAGGTTGCAGGTGAGGGCATCGACTTCACAGACCGGGTTCGGCGAACGCCGCCGCCTGGCTAGCGCCGCCGGCTCTCGCTTGCCCAGCCCCGAAGGCACTTCGCCCGTGGTTCAGCTCCCCCGTCCTTCAGGAGAATCTTTTGAGCCCCTCGCGTTATTCGGGCTCAAGCAAAGTGGCATCCGTCGTTCACTCTGCTCAACGGTGCCAACCGGCGCCCGCCTGTTCTCCCTGGCAAGCGGCGCGCGAGCAGCGCTGCGAGCGGCCCCGAGA
This sequence comes from Solirubrobacterales bacterium, assembly GCA_049585815.1. Lineage (GTDB taxonomy): Bacteria > Actinomycetota > Thermoleophilia > Solirubrobacterales > 70-9 > DATLSM01. Next base: position 9,839 of record JBAVAR010000057.1, on the reverse strand, counting down.
AGCCCGGAGACTTCCCATCCCCAGGTTTGGGTCGCTCGCAGCTGCTCCACCTCAGTTGCGGTTGGTGCCCAGCCGGGCACTGGCCACCCCCAGCTTGTGCTTCCCAGCCGCATCCCACCAACTGGGATCGAACCCAACCGTCCGTCCATACCCGCGTGTGCGGGGCATCGCCCCTTCACGCTCGACTCCCAGGAGGAGAGATAACGATGCTCACCAAGCTCCGCGAGCCCTTCGGCACCGCCGGCCTCATCGTCGCGATCGTCGCCCTCGTTGCCGCCCTCGGTGGCGGCGCCTACGCCACCACCCACTACCTCGGTGCCACCGCCTCGAAGTCCAAGGCGGGCAAGCCCGGCCCCCGCGGCAAGCCCGGCCCTGCGGGTCCGACCGGCCCACAGGGCCTCACCGGCCCGGCCGGTAAAGAAGGCCTCGAAGGCCCACAAGGCAAAGAAGGCAAACAGGGCAAAGAAGGCTCTCCCTGGACCGCCGGTGGCACCCTGCCCAAAGGCTCGACCGAGAAGGGCGCCTGGGCCGTCGGCGGCAAACCGGCTATTGACCAACAAGTCAGCAGTGAAACTGAATTGCTGATGACGCCGATCTCCTTCACGATCCCGCTTGCTGCCGGCCTCGACGCAGAACACGTCCACGTCCTCGACCAAGGCTTCCCCGCTCCGAATCGCTCAGCCTGCGAAGCAGAGACTGGAACTGAAAGAACCGAATGCGAAGAAAAACTCGTTAAAGAAGAAAAAGCCTGTCCCGGCACAGCTGTCAGTCCGAAAGCCGAAGCCGGCAACCTCTGCATATTCATCGGCAGGGCCGAAAACCTAAAAATCCTTGTTCCCGTACTGCCGGGTCTGGAAGCTTTCTTTGAAGCGGGTCCCACCGGCGCCGTGCTTCTCGCCCTCGCTCCTGAACACAATGAAGGAAAAGGCCTGTTTGCAAGCGGCACCTGGGCGGTGACCGCTGAATAGCCCAACCCCCCTCGACACGCCCAGGCTCCCCGGGGCGGCCCGATCACCCGGGGAGCCCCCAGCGCCTCCGCTAAACACGACCACACGTCCACACCACCACGGCTGAGCAGAAGAGTTACCTCCAAGAGAAAGGCAACAGGTGAACCGCGAGCACACCACCAAGTGGCATTCCGTCAAGACCGCTCGCTTCGCGACGCTTTGCGCCCTGCTCCAGGTCCACGAGAGCAGTGTCCCTTCGCCGCGCCGCTCGGCCCTCGCCCTCTCCGCCCTCCTCGCCTACGCTGCCCTCCTCGCCCTTTCCGCCGCACCGGCCCTCGCCGCCCCCGCCATCCACGAATTCACCGCCTCCTTTGGCGCCGAAACCTCCACCCCCGCCGACCCCTACCCTCTCTCCGAACCCTCCGACGTCGCCGTCGACAACTCCTCCGGCCCCTCCGCGGGCGATGTCTACGTCACCGACTCCGGCAACCACCGCGTCGAGAAGTTCAGCCCCGCTGGCGAATTCATCCTTACGTTTGGCAAGGGTGTCGACAAGACCACCGGCGCCAACGTCTGCACCGCCGCATCCCACGATGAATGCCAGCCCGGGACCGCGGGCACCACCCCCGGCACCTTCGAAAGCCCGTCCTTCATCGCCGTCGACCCCTCCGCGGGATCCTCCGCCGGTGACGTCTACGTCGTCGACAGCGGAGATCGTACGATCTCCAAGTTCGGACCCTCCGGCGACCTCATCACCTCCTGGGGAACCGGAGGCCAGCTTGCCGTCCCCAACTCCGAACCCGAGGTGATCGGCCTCGGCGTCGACGAGAACGGCGACGTCTGGACCGCGACCTACTTTAACGTTGGCGGCCAGAATGGCCATCGCGTTTACGAGTTCAGCCCCACCGCCGAACTCCTCCATACCGCTGGCGATCAGAACTCTGTTGACGTCGGCTTCACTGTCGCCCCCAGCGGCGAAGCCTTCTATACGAAGAGTAACGGCGATTACGAAGCCTTCAGCGCGACAGGCGAAGGCTTGCATAGAGAAATTCCCGGCAGCGCCCTCGCCGCCGCCTCCAGCGGCTTCTTCTACACCATTACCGGCTCAGAAGTCTCCGAGTTCGAACCATCGACTAGGCCCTTCGGTTCTCCCTTCGGCTCCGGCACCCTCACCGGCCCCTCCGGCGTCGCTATCGACGCTGCCACCGATGACGTCTACGTCGCCCAGTCTGGCCCCGGCGATGTAGCCGTATTTGACTTCACCGGCCCCGTGATCAGCACCGGCCCGATCGAAAGCCCTGGCCACGCCGCCGCCACGCTCACCGGCCACGTCGACCCACTTTCCCGCGGCGAAGTCACCGGATGTGAGTTCGAATACGTCGATGAAGCCGAATTCAAGGCCCATGAATTTGAATCTGCCGCGACCGCCCCCTGCGAACCCGCCACGCACTTCTCCGGCGCCGAAGCCGTTCATGCGGCGATCCCCGGCCTCACCGCCGAGACTACCTACCACTACCGGCTCGTCGCCGAAAACGCCAAAGGTACGGTCCCCGCCTCCGAACGGACCTTCTCCCTCCGCGCCGTCTTCGGCGTCGAGACTGAACCCCCGACCGGCGTCCAGCGCAAAGCCGCGACCTTCCACGGTTCCCTCGATCCCGACGGCATCGAAACCCACTATCACTTCGAATACGTCGACGCCGCCCACTACCACGGCGGCACATCCAACCCCTACAGCGAAGGGTCCTCTACCCCCGACTCCGGTCCGATCTCGGGCGGGTCCACACAGAGCGTTGAACAGAGTGTCGAAGGTCTCACCACCCAAACCGCCTATCACTACCGCCTCGTTGCCGAAAACAAATACGGCGCCACCTACGGCCCTGACGAACCCTTCGAAACAGTCTCCTTCGTGCTCGGAGTCAAAACCGACCCCCCGTCCCCTGTGGGGGCCGAAAGCGCGACCCTCCACGGCTCCTACACCGGCGACGCCGAAGGCGGCGATACCCACTGCTACTTCCGCTACGGCACTGACGAAACCTACGGCGAATCCACCCCCGAAGTCGATTACGGCTCGGCCACCGGACCCCAGGCCGTCAAAGCTGAACTCACCGGCCTCTCCCCCCATCACACCTACCACTTCCGTCTGGTCTGCCGCAACACCATCGGCACCACCTCTGGCGAAGACGAACACCTCCAGACCATCCCCTTCCCCTCGATCCGCAGCTTAACGACCCAGACCGTCGGTCCCGAACTGGTCGAACTAAAAGCCGAAGTCAACCCCAACGGGTTCTCCGCCTCCTACACCATCCACTACGGCACCGAAGCCGGCAACTACTCCGCCGGTACCTCACACGGCACTCTCGGAGTCGGCAACGAATTCGAAGAAGTCACCGCGACCTTCACCGGTCTAGAGCCGAACACCGAATATCACTACCAGCTCACTGCCGAAGACGCCAACGGCGAAGCCAAGACCACCGACCGCACCTTCACCACCGAACGCTCCTCCACCGAAGAACGCGAAGCCGAACACTGCCCCAACACCAACCTCCGCGAAGAAGACAACTCACTCGCCGTCCCCGACTGCCGCGCCTACGAGAAGATAACCCCCAACGCCAAGGAAGGCGGGGAGGTAGATTCCGATGTGACGCTTGCCCCCGGCGGCGAACGCTCGCTCTATTTCTCCCAGGGCGTCTTCTCCGGCACGGCCCAGGATGAATTCACCATCCCCTACCTCGCCCACCGCACCGAAACCGGCTGGGTCACCCAAGCTGCTTATGCATCTTCCTCGCGCATCGCCGGCTACCAACCCGAGGTGATGCACAATTATTCCCCCGAACTCGATCGTTGGCTCTTCGCCCAGATCCCGGGACTCGAGGGCGAACAGGGCTTTAATTCACAGAGCGGCTTCATCTCCATGGGCTTCGCCGACGGTTCCTACAACCTTCATGCCTCCCCCACGGTCACCCTCGAAGAAGGGGGACCACGCTCGTATTACTTCTTCCTGGAAGTGCTTGGTGCCTCGAACGATATGTCCCACCTATTCATCCTCACCGCATCTCGCGACCTCCCCCTTTCATCGGACCCGCGCCCGGACCAGTACGGCCCATTCCCTCCAACCGATCGCATCTACGAGGTCTCCGGCGCCGACACCCCCAGCCCGACCATGAAGCTGGCCGCCGAGGTCCCCCTCGGCCTTGGTGGACATGGGTCGGGTTGCCTCATCGATGGTTACGAAACTGGAAGTGACACGCTCGGGAACGTAGAAGCGAGGTTTGTATCCACCGACGGGTCCCATCTCTTCTACACCGCCCCCGTTGAAAACGTCGCCGGATCGCATTGTGGTGAAGGTACTCCCAACCCGCTCGGCATCTTCGCCAAGGTCGGCGAAGCCGCGCCGGTCCAGTTGAACGTCCCGCCTCCCTCGCAGTGCTCCGCGCCCGCCCCCTGCGCCGGCGCCCCCCCCGCGACGCCCCGCTACTACGGCGCCTCCGAAGACGGCTCCCGCACCTGGTTCACCACTAGCCAACCGCTCATCGACTCCGACCGCGACTCGACCAACGACCTCTACCTCGCCAAGCTCGAACCCGGCGGTACGGTGAAGGAACTCGTCCAGGCTTCCGCCGGCGCCGCCACCGATCCCACCGCCGGCGAAGGCGCCGGCGTCCAGGGCGTCGTCCGTGTCTCTGCCGACGGAACCCACGCCGCCTTCGTCGCCACCGGCGTCCTCACCACCGAACCCAGCGAATCCGGCCCCGGACACGGCCAGTTTGAAACCGGTGAATTCGCCTCCCAGGGCGCCGACAACCTCTACGTCTACGACGCCGAATCCGGCCAGACGAAGTTCGTCGCCCGCCTCTGCTCCGGCCCTGAACAATCCGGTTCGGTCGCCGATCCTGCTTGCCGGGAAGTAGCAGGCGATGACAGCCCGCTGTGGCGGCCTGGGGAACTCAAACCGTCAGCCGTCCTCACCCCCGACGGCAACTACCTTCTCTTCACCAGTTTCGGTCGCCTCACGCCCGACAAGACCTCCAACGTCGAGGCGGTCTTTCGCTATGACTTCCAGACCGGACGCCTGATCCGCGTCTCCTTCGGCCACGATGGCAACGACGCCAACGGCAACGACAGCCGCTTCGCCGCGACAATCGAGACCGGGGGAGCCTTCCTGGGTTATAACGAACTCACTGAAGATGGCGGCCGCTCGATCTCCCAAGACGGCTCGACCGTAATCTTCAGCACCGCCGCCCCGCTCGTCTCCCGCGACACCAACGCCGGCGCTCACCCAACCGGTAATTGCACTTCCGGTTCAGTTGGAACCGGCTGCGACGTCTATGAGTGGGAGGAGGAAGGGCACGGGACCTGCACCGAAGCCGGCGGTTGTATCAGCCTCATCTCCGACGGCAAGGCTCCCCATGGCGCCTCCTCCGCGGTGATCGGCTCCACCGGCCGCGACATCGTCTTTCAAACCACGGCGGGCCTCATCCCCGAAGACACCGATGGGATCGGCGACTTCTACGACGCCCGCGTTGACGGTGGCTTCCACGCCCAGCACCCGCCTCCGGCCTGCACCAGCCCCGAAGCCTGCCGCCCCGCCGCCGAATCCGAACCCAAATCTTCGCCGCTCGGCACCTCCGAATTCGCTGGCCCCCCCAACCCCAAGTATGTATTCAAGCCTCGCAAGCACTGCCGCAAGGGCTTCGTCCTCAAGCACGACCGCTGTCTCAAGAAGGCCTCCAAGAAGCACAAGCGAGCCCGCCGCCGAGCCGCTGGCGCCCACCGCGGAGGTGCAAAGTGAACCTTCGCCCGCACATCCACCGGCCCGCATCTACCACGGCACCCCAGGAGAACACCCACGTGAATCAAGAGAACCCACTTCCGTTCCACCTGAAGCTGAGGACGCCGAGATGTGCCGTCCTGGGCGCGACCCTGTTCGCGCTCCTCGTGCCGCTCGCCAACGCTTCCTCAGCCCAGGCGGCCGGACCCGCCTGGAAGCTCACCGTAACCCCCAACGCCGACTACGTCCTCTCCGGCTCCGAATATCCCGGCGTCTACAAAGTCGAAGCCGAAAATGTTGGCGGCGAACCGATGTCCACCGCAGAAAAGATCATCCTCAAGAACACCCTGCCCCCCGGCCTCAGCGCCGACGCCGTACGCTTCTTTGACTCCGAGCTCGGCTACGGCGAACTCAACGCCGTCGGCGCTTGCCCTACCGCCGTTGGGCGCACTGTCGAATGCGACTATCCAGAAGGTGAAGGCTTCGTTGTGGCCTTCCTCGAAGCACACCCCCTCCAGCCCCACCAGAGGTTCGTCATGATCGTCCACGTTCCGGTTCCCTCCGCCTTTGAGGGCCCGATCGAAGACCTCGCCCAGATCTCCGGCGGCGATGCCCCCGCTGCCCACGCCAGCGCCACCAACACGGCCAACCCCGAACCCCCCTTCGGACTTCTGCGCTTCGCCTCATCGCTCACCGACTCCGCCGGTCAGCCCTACACCCAGGCCGGCGGCCATCCGTACCAGTTCACCACCGAATTCAATTTCGAGACCTACTCCTGCGCTAACCCTGAAGCGAGCAGTGGAGCATGGACCACCGGCGGGACCTGCCCCATGCACGATCCCAAGGACATCACCGCCGAGCTCCCACCGGGTCTGATCGCCAACCCCGAGGGCGTTCCCCACTGCTCGCTGGCCGACTACTTCGCCGAGGAATGCGAACGCAACAAGGTCTCCGTCGGCTTCGCAGGCATCCGCGACTACGGTAATACCGAGGGCGCATTTCACGAGATCACTCCCATCTACAACCTCCAGCCTCAGGGCCCTTATCCTGGCGAGCTCGGCATCACCATTGGTGGGCTCCCCATCATTTTGATCACCACCGGCATCCGCGGCGGCTCCGATTACGGCGTCACCGCGACCAATGTCGCCGTCGAGGCCGGTCTCAGCCGCGTCCGCCTGACCCTCTGGGGTGTTCCCGCGGCCGAAGAACATAACCGCATGCGCGGCAAAGACTGTGCAGTGGTAACGGAGGAGGAATTCCGATCCGCCGAACAGCTCGAAAAGTGGTGCGAAAGCGAAAGCCGTCAACTGGGTAACGGCGGTCCCGCCGGAGTTAAGGAAACGCCCTTCATCACCATGCCCACCGAATGCTCGGGCACGCCGCTCACCGTCACCGGCCGCTACGACTCCTGGGACGTTCCCGGCGAATACGCCGAAGACCCCGTCGCCATCGCCGCCGTCGATGGCTGTAACCAGCTCAAGTTCGAACCCGAAATCGAAGTCCGCCCCACCACCGACCTTGCCGATAGCCCCTCCGGCCTCCAGTTCAACCTCCACGTCCCCCAGAACGAAGAAGTCGACGGCCTCGCCACCCCCGAGCTAAAGGAAGCCGTCGTCAAGCTCCCTGCCGGGCTCTCTGTCAACCCCGCTTCGGCCGAAGGGCTTGGCGGCTGCTCAGAAGCACAGGTCGCCCTCCACGTAGAAGAAGCCGCCCACTGCCCCGAAGCCTCAAAGCTCGGCTCGGTCGAAGCCCACACCCGGTTGCTGACCGAACCTCTCCAGGGCTCCCTCTACCTCGCCACCCCCCACCAGAACCCCACCGGCGCCCTCCTTGCCGGCTACATCGTCCTCGAAGGCCAGGGCATCCGCATCAAGCTGCCCGGCAGCTTTGAAACCGACCCCAAAACCGGCCAGATCACCACTCGCTTCCTCGAAAACCCCCAGCTCCCCTTCGAAGAACTGAAGCTCGAAATCTACGGCGGTGCCCGCGGCGCTCTGCGCACCCCGGCCACCTGTGGCAGCTATGAAACGACCTCCGAACTGACCCCCTTCTCGGCGCCCGAATCTGGTCCCCCCGCCGAACCGAGCGCCACCTTCGAAACCGTCGCTGGCCCGCAGGGAGGCGCCTGTCCCCGCCACGCCTCCCAGGAGCCCAACGAACCGCGTTTCCACGCCGGCACCGAAACCCCCCGGGCGGGGATCTTCTCGCCCTTCGCGCTGAAGCTCGTCCGCGAAGACGGCTCTCAGGAAATGAAGAGCGTCGAAACCACCCTGCCCCCGGGCCTGGTCGGCAAGCTCGCCGGCATCGCCGAGTGCCCCCAGGCCGACCTCGAAGCCGCGCAGCGCAAGTCCGGCGCCGAAGAGAAGGCCAGCCCCTCCTGCCCCGCCGGCTCTGAACTGGGCACAGTCGCCGTCGGTGCCGGCGCAGGGCCCACCCCGATCTACGTCTCCGGGCACGCCTACCTCGCCGGCCCCTACGACGGCGCCCCGCTCAGCCTGGCGATCGTCACCCCCGCCGTGGCCGGGCCCTTCGATCTCGGCACCGTGGTGGTCCGCACGGCACTCTATGTCAACCCCGAAACGGCCCAGATCACCGCCAAATCTGACCCGATCCCGACCGTGCTGCAAGGCATTCCGCTCGACGTCCGCTCGATCGCCCTGAAGATGAATCGCCCCGACTTCACCCTCAACCCGACCAACTGCGACGAACTCGGCTTCACCGGCTCAGCCCTCTCTGTCCTTGGCGTCTCCGCGCCACTTTCCCAACGCTTCCAGGTCGGCGGTTGCCCGGCGCTGCCCTTCGCCCCTAAGCTCGCCATCTCTCTCAAGGGCGGCACCAAGCGCGCTCAGAACCCCGCCCTCAAAGCGGTCCTCACCGCCAGCCCCGGCGAAGCCAACGTCGCGGCCGCCCAGGTCACCCTGCCCCACGCCGAGCTCCTCGACAACGCCCACATCGGCACCGTCTGCACCAAGCCGGTCTTCGCCGAAGGCGCGGCACTCGGCGAAAAGTGCCCCCCCGCTTCGATCTACGGCTTCGCCAAAGCCGAAACTTCGCTCCTCGAAAAGCCCCTCGAAGGCCCCGTTTACCTGCGCTCCCCTCTCCCCGGCCACAGGCTACCCGACCTCGTCGCTGCGCTGAACGGCGAGATCGACGTAGCTCTGGTCGGCAAAGTCGATACGGGCAAGGGCGGCGGCATCCGCAACACCTTCGAACTCGTCCCCGACGCCCCGGTCAGCAGGTTCACCCTCGAAATGCAGGGCGGCAAGAAGAGCCTCCTGGAAAATTCCGCAAACCTCTGCTCGTCCAAGACCAAGACGAAGGCGCTCGTCGACCTCACCGGCCAAAACGGCAAGCTCGACGACACCGAAGCGCTGATCAAGACCTCCTGCAAGCACGAGGGCAAGAAGCATAGGAAGCGCCGCCGGGCCCAGAGGAGTCACCGTTGATGGTCTCCCCGACCCCCCCGACCACCCCCCAGTCGCCGCGCGGCTTCCAGTTCCCAGCCGCCGACACCGCCCACCCTCTCGCCGCCTCGCCCGCCCTGCGGGTCGCGGGGTAGAGGGGAGGCGTCCATGAACCGGCTGCGCCGCCGCCCGATGGCGGCGCTTCTCGGCTTCCCGCCTTCGAGGTGGTCGTTGCCGCCCCAAGGTGCCTCCAGGCGCTGCGCTGTCGCCCTCTTTGCCTTCACTGCCGCGCTTTGCTTCGCCCCTGCCGCCGCCCAGGCCGCCGCGCCCCAGCTCGGCGCGGCCTGGGTCACCGACGTCACTGCCGCCTCGGCCACCCTTCACGCCGAAGTCAACCCCGAGGGCCTCAGTACCACTTACCGCTTCGAATACATCACCGAAGCCGCCTACCAGGAAAACCTGAAAGCGTCCCGCGAAAGCTTCTCCGGCGCCGCCAGGGTCCCGGCGGGCACCGAAGCGAGCCTCGGCTCGGCCTCCAGCCCCCAGTCCGCGCTGCAGCACGTCAGCGCCCTGCGCCCCGCCACTACCTACCGCTACCGGATCGCCGCCACCAGCAGCGGCGTCGGCGGTGGGGCGAGCGTTGGCTCCCCCCACACCTTCGCCACTCAGGAACTCTCCGGCGCCTTCGTCCTGCCCGACGAACGCGGCTGGGAGCTGGTC
>JBAVAR010000056.1:0-58195 GCA_049585815.1 Solirubrobacterales bacterium | reverse complement strand
CTACCATTGGTCGGACGGAAAACAAGCTAAACTCTTGGCTACAAATGAGCGCCTGAAAAACCCCCAGCCCCGCATGACGAGCGGGATCGGGGGCGATCAGAGGGCCGGTATTCGGGGTAACTTCGGTCTAGATCAATGTCGCACCAACGAGCATCAGCGAAGGTGGCTCGCCGAGACGGTGCGTAGAAGATCCAATGGACAAGAAGGCGGGCCTTGGGTGACCCCGGAGCATCGAGGAGCTTCTTGACCTCCGCCCTGGAAGGCGTATAGCCGCGTTTGAGGATGACCTTTGGTGACGTCTCAAGGGCAGCGGGGTTGTGGTCGGGAAGATCCTCCTCTGCGAAGAAGTGGTGATAGAGGAATTTGATCGCCGCTAGGTAGCTCTTGCGATAGGAAGGAGACCAGCCTGATCCACAGCGACCATCTGGATAGCCCCTTGCCTTGCACCACTCACAACCCAGACGGGAAGCGTGCGGGCTCGGGCCTCCGGGCCTTGCCAGGTGGCCCATGAAGAGTCGGACGTGCTTGCTGCGGCAGGAGTAAAAGGTCTTGCCGTGAGCGCTAGCCAGATACTGGCTGAAGTGCATGAGGTGGTCGTCATAGCGATCCAGCGTCTTGTCCTTGCCGACTCCGGCGTGGTTAATTTCGATCGCCTCGGCAATGAGGGTTTCGTTTGAGAGGTCCATGCGCTTCTCCTCGAGTTGATCGAGGAAGCGCGCGGGCGCCGAGTCGCTTGACCTTGCAGAGAGCATCTGAAATACCTGTCAATCCCCAGCCGCATTTGCATCGGGCTGGACCCGACAAGAGAGACAATGCCCTTGCAGGACAATCTGTAGTTGAACCTGCTCACCAGGCCCCCGCTGCTTCCTCGATTTCTCGAGGGACTGCTCTAAGCGGTTCGAACCTGCGACTCAGACGCGGGTTCGAGACCCGTCGTCCGCTTTTTAAGCCCGATCTTCTACCCAAAAATACTGGTGCCGCCCCCAAAAAACGGGTATTCTGGTTTCGGGAGATTGATTTCGGGAAGGAGAATGGCATGGGGGTGAGACCAGGAGCACGCGCAGCGATCGCCTTGGCCGCGACCGCACTGGGGCTCGCGTTTGCGACGCCGGCCCACGCCGTCGACATCATCGAAAGCCAGGAACCTGGAGGAGAACCAGAAACGGCGAAAGCCGGTTGGCAGGCGGGGACATGTACGACGGATCCCTGCTCCGCCGAAACTCCGGAACTCTTCTTCACCCAGGCCGCCGGCCATCCCCCGGACGGATTCACCCAGATCATCGTCAAGCACTCCGGTCCGTTCGAAGAACCTGCCGGCAACCTGAAGACAGTTCTGGTTGACCTGCCGCCGGGGCTCAGCGTCAATCCCCAGGCAACGCCCCAGTGCGAACTTGAAGAAGGGAAATTCCCATCAGGTGGCTGCCCAGCCAACACCCAGGTGGGGACCAGTGCGGTCACGGCATCGACGGGAGTTCCTCCCGTGACCCTGCCTCCGATCACTATTCCCGGCCTCGCCGTATACAACCTCGTGCCGAGATCCGGCGAACCGGCGCGCTTCGGCTTCACCCTTCCGCTTGGCCTGGGCGAAGTTTTCCTGAACGCCGGGGTCGACTGGAACGGCAACTATCACGAGTACTTCACGATCCACGTTCCGAGCGTGGCCGGAATCCGGATCCTCAAAAACCGATTGGTTTTCAATGGCACGATTGGCAACAACGGCCTGCCGGGTGAAACGGGTGGGGCATTTCTGACCAACCCGAGCACCTGCTTCAACCCAGAAGTCGAACCGTTCAAGGGCCAGTACACCACCTATCTGCACGCCGATTCCGTGGAGGAACCCGCACCCGAAGACGGTTATGACCTAACCGTGCCCGCCCCGCCCAGTGCGGCGTTCCTCACCGGCTCCCAGGAATTGAAGTCCCCGCTGCCAAAGGGCGCGAAGCCCGAACACTGCGACAAGGTCCCGTTTGCACCGTCGACCTCGATGGATCCGGGTACCACCCAAACCGACTCGCCGACCGGTCCGACGGTCAACGTCAACGTCCCGTTCGAACCCTCGGCGCCGATCTATGACTCCAACGTGAGGGAGGCTCGGGTAACCCTGCCTGAGGGCATGGGCATCAATCCCTCGGCAGCAAAGGGACTGGGGGCATGCACCGACGCGCAGTTCGGTGAGGGAACCAGAAATCCGATCTCCTGCCCGCCAGCGTCGAAGATCGGCACGGTCGCGATCAACACCCCGCCGCTCCCCAACGGCACCCTGACCGGCGACGTCTACCTCGGGCAGCAGTTGAGTCGAAACCCTGCTTCGGGGGATGAGTACCGGATCTTCATCGATGCCGAGTCGGCGAGCCGTGGCCTCTCCATCCGCCTCACCGGCAACATCAGCGCCAATCCACAGACCGGTCAGCTGACGGCAACCGTCAACGAAGCTCCGCAGTTGCCGTTTGACTCCGTTCAGATCAAACTCGACGGTGGTTCGACAGCGACCCTGACCAGCCCGCCAACCTGCGGGCCAAACGCCACCTCCCACGCGATGAGCGCCTGGTCGGGTACCCCCGACGCCGGACCATCCGATAAGGGTTTCACCCTCGCCAGCGCCCCCGGCGGCGGCGCCTGCGCCAAGACCCTTGCCGAGCGCCCCTTCACGCCCGGCTTTGCGGCCAAGACAACGAATCCGAACGGCGGCGCCTACAGCCAATTCAACGTAAACGTCACCCGCTCGGGCGGCAGCCAGGAGCTGAAAGGCGTCAACGTCCTCCTGCCGCCGGGCATGACCGCGAAATTGGCTGGCGTCAGCTATTGCCCAGAATCGGCAATCGCCGCAGCGGCAGCCGCCAGCGGCGTAACCGAGGCGGCAAAGTCGAGCTGTCCCGACAACAGCCTCATCGGCAGCGCCACGATCGACGCCGGCAGCGGTCCCTCACCACTGCAGATTGCCGGCAAGGTCTTTCTCGCAGGCCCCTACAACGAGGCACCACTCTCCCTGGTGGTAGTCACCCCCGCCACGGCCGGGCCCTTCGATCTCGGCACGGTCGTGGTGCGGGTGGCACTGCGGGTCAATCCTGAAACCGCACAGGTCGAAGCGGACTCCGACCCGATTCCCCACGTCTTCGGCGGCGCCCTCCTGGACCTCGACTCGATCTCGGTTCATCTTGACCGCAAGCAGTTCGCGCTCAACCCGACCAACTGCGCATCGATGGCGGTGACCGGGACACTGCGTGGGGGTGGGTCAGACCCGACAAACCCCGCGGCCTTTAGTTCCGACCCCGTATCGACGCCGTTCCAGGTGGGCGGCTGTGAAAAGTTGGGCTTCCAGCCGAAGCTCCACCTCCGCCTTTTCGGCGGCACACGCAGGGCCCAGAGCCCAAAGCTTCGGGCGATACTGATCACCCGCGAAGGAGATGCCAACATCGCCCGCGCCGCGGTCGGCCTGCCCCACGCTCTGTTTCTCAAGCAGAGCAGCCTCAGCAAGATCTGCACGCGGGTGCAGTTTGCAGCCAATGCCTGCCCGCAGGAATCGATCTACGGCTTCGCGCGTGCCTTCACTCCACTGCTGGCAAAGCCGCTGGAAGGGCCGGTCTACCTGCGCTCCTCCACCAACCCGCTGCCCGATCTGGTCGCTGCTCTGGGCGGCCAGGTCGATATCGACCTTGTCGGGCGCATCGACAGCGCCCACGGCGGTATCCGCACGACGTTTGAGACAGTGCCCGACGTACCGGTTTCGAAATTCATCCTCACCATGCGAGGGGGCGGTAAGGGGCTGCTGGTCAACTCCCGAAATCTCTGTCGACCAGCGGTGAAGGCGATCGTCAAGATTAAGGCCCAGAACGGAAAGAAGGCCAACCGGCGTGAGTTGCTGCGAACCCCCTGCCGCAGAAAACAGCACCGGCGACCGCATCGGCAAGAGAGGCCTCGCGGCTAACTACTGATGCCCTCGCGGCGAACTACCTGAGTTGGGAGCAGGGACTTGATCGAAACTTTTGGGCCCGGTATGGTTTATCAAGGGAGTCCACCAGAACTCACGCGCCATGCAGGGGCGGCGAGCCGTCCACGGGTACACAAGGAGGAGTAAATGGCAAGGCGCCTGATCGTATTGGTATCGATGATTTTCGGAGTCGCACTCCTCACTGCCCAGCTCGCGCAGGCAAACACCGGCGAAATCATCGAAAAACAGAACGAACCGCCGAGCGCGAAGGACGGCTGGCAGGCGGCCAACTGCACCAAAGAAACGCCCCAGTGCTCTCCGGAAACACCCGGGCAGGTCTTCACCACGGCAGGCGGTCATCCTCCGATCGGGTTCACGCAGTACATCATCAAACACAGCAAAGTGGTTGAAAATGTGATCGAACCGATCGAAGAACCGCTTGAGGGGAGAGACGTCAAAACTCTGCGCGTCGATCTTCCGCCCGGCCTGACGGTCAATACCCAGTCGACAACCGAAAAATGCACGCTGGCTGAATTCCTCCATCAGCCGTCTCCCGGCGTCTTCGTGCCCGAATGCAAAGCGGCGACGAAAACCGGTGAAGAGCAGGCCAGCCTTGTCACCAACGAACCCAACGTCGAATTCCCGCCGGGGTCGAGCAACATCATTGAAAACACCGGGACGCGGCTGCCGCTGATCCCCGGGGTATTCCAGGTGCCGGTCTACAACCTCGCTCCCAATCATGGCGAACCCGCCCTCTTTGGCTTCGTAATCGCCGGCAAAGAGCCGATCTTCCTGAACACAGAAGTCTCCTGGGAGAGTGACTACCACGAGAGCTTCACGATCCACATTCCCGCCGAAGCAAAAGGCACCGGGCTGCAGACTCTGATCAGCCGATTGATCAGCTTCGGTGCCAGCACCGGGAACGGCACCTATCTCACCCTTCCAACGACCTGCTTTAACCCCGAAGATGCGGCATACAAGCATCTCTACTCGACCTGGTACCGGGCGGAGTCATTCGAAGAACCCAATCCAAGTTTCCCCTCGGGTTCGGAAGCGTTTGAGGCAACGCTGCCTGAAGGGGTGGAACAGCAAAGCTGTGAATCGGTGCCCTTTGAACCCGGTCTCAGAGTCGACGCCGGCACAACCAACGTCGACTCGCCGTCCCCGGCCTCGGTCACTACCGAAGTCCCCTTCGAAGTGCCCTCGGGCGGAGAACACGAAATCGCCCAGTCCCAGCTCCGCAGCGCCAAGGTGACGCTGCCATCGGGAATGGGACTCAACCCTTCGGGCTCCAACGGTCTGGTCGCCTGCTCTGATGAACAGTTCGGCAAGGGAAAGCGGATCGAAAGCAACAGCTGTCCCGCCAACTCCGTAATCGGGACGGCGGAAATCGAAACACCGCCGCTGCCAAAGGGGTCACTGAAAGGCAACATCTACATCGGCGAACAGAAGAGCTCCAATCCAAGCTCCGGGGAAGAGTTCCGAACCCTGGTCGAAGCCAAGTCCGAACAGTACGGGATCGTCGTGCGATTGATCGGTAACGTCAGCGCCAATCCGCAGACGGGCCAGCTCACCACGACGTTCAACGAACAGGAGGTGGGCCCACTTGTCGGAAACCTGCCTGAAGGCCTGCCCCAGGTGCCCTTCGAATCCGTGAGCCTGCGCTTCAACGGCGCAAAGAGCGTACTCACCAGTCCCCCAACCTGCGCAACGGCCGAAACGACCAGCTCGCTGGAACCGTGGTCTACTCCGACCTCGACCAAGGCGCCGGTCGGCAAATTCACCCTCTCCAGCGTGCCGGGCGGTGGCACCTGCCCCCAGACGCTGGCCCAGCGTGCGTTCGCCCCCTCCTACACGGCGAAGACCGATAGCACCAAGGCCGGGGCATACAGCCCCTTCCGGGTGGACATCGGGCGCCCGGACGGCCAGCAGGAGCTCAAAGGCGTCAACGTGACGTTGCCCAAGGGCCTGATCGGCAACCTGACCGGTATCCCCTATTGCTCAGAGACAGCCCTCAGCGCCGCCGCGGGTAGCACCGGCAAGGCGCAGCAGGCAAGTTCCAGCTGCCCGGCGGAAAGCATGATCGGGACCGCCTCGACCGAAGCGGGCACCGGGTCTGAACCGGTGAAGCTCGCCGGCAAGGTTTTCCTCGCCGGTCCCTATAAGGGGGCTCCGCTTTCGCTGGCGGTAATCACGCCGGCAGTCTCGGGGCCGTTTGACCTCGGCACCGTCGTCGTCAGGATTGCCCTCTTCGTCAATCCGGAAACGGCCCAGATCAACGCGGTCTCCGATCCGATACCCGACGTCTTCGGCGGAGTGAAGCTCGACCTTCGCTCAATCGATGTCAACGTCGATCGCAGCAAGTTCATGCTCAACCCGACCAACTGCGCCGCACAGGCGACAAGCGGTGTGCTCAACGGGGGCGGCTCCAACCCGACCAATGCTGCTGATTTCAGCTCCTACTCGGTGAGCGCGCCATTTCAGGCGACCGAATGCAACAAGCTCGCCTTCAAGCCGAAGCTTTTCACCCGGCTCTACGGCCCGACCAAGCGGGCAAAGAACCCGCGCATCCGGGCAATTTTGGAAGCACCGTCGGGCAACGCAAACCTCAGCCGCAGCGCGCTGACCCTGCCGCACGCGATATTCCTCGACCAGGCTCACATCAAGACGGTGTGCACGAGGCCACAGCTCGCCGCGCAGCAATGCCCTCAGTCATCGATCTATGGCCAGGCGGAAGCAAAGACACCCCTGCTCAGCGGCAAGCTGCAGGGTCCCGTCTATCTGGTCGGTGTCGGGCGCCAGCTCCCCGACCTGGTCGCCGATCTCAACGGTCAGGTGAACATTCAGGTGCACGGAATCCTCGGCTCCCAGGGGGGAGGCATCAAGACCGTCTTCTACCCGACGCCGGATGTTCCGGTGAGCAAGTTCATCCTCAACATGAACGGCGGCAAGAAGAGTCTCCTGATCAACTCGACCAACCTCTGTTCGAAGTCGCTGGTCTCCTACATGAACCTCAAAGGCCAGAACGAAAAGAAGGTCGTCAACAACCGTCTTCCGCTGCGGGTGGAGAACTGCAAGAAGTGAGGGCGGGCGCCGGCGCAGTGGGGGAATAGCCTCCCGCGCCGGTGCCACCGACCCTCTCCGTCCTGATCGTCGCCTGGAACAGCCGCGAGGAGCTGGCCCGGACCCTGCCCGCCGTGGTGGCGGAGTTGGCCGAGGGCGATGAGCTGATCGTGATCGACAACGGGTCCAGCGACGGTAGCGCCGAGGCGGTTCGAGCGCTGGCACCGCAGGGGCGCCTGGTCCAGATGGGCCGCAATGCGGGGTTCGCCGGTGGCTGCAACGCCGGCGCCGCGCTCGCTCGCGCCGATCTGCTCGTCTTCCTCAACCCTGACGCGGCACCCTGCGCCGGATTCGGTGATGCAATCCGCCTGCCCCTGCGCGAGGGGCGGGACTGGGTCGCCTGGCAGGCGCTTGTAGCGGACGGTAGCGGCACCCGGATCAACTCCGCCGGCAACCCGGTCCACTTCACCGGGATCGTCTGGGCCGGCGGCCACGGGCTCCCGCTCTCCGCGGCGCCCCCCGCCGGTGAGGTGAGCGCCCTCTCGGGCGCCTGCCTGGCGATCCCACGCCGAGTCTGGGAGGAGCTCGGCGGGTTCCCCGAGCCCTTCTTCCTCTACCACGAGGACGTCGACCTATCGCTGCGACTGCGGCTGCGCGGTGGGAGCCTCGGGATCGAGCCCGCCGCGGTTGTCGACCACAACTACGAGTTCGGGGCCGGGGAGCAGAAGTGGCGCTGGCTGGAGCGAAACCGCTGGGCCTTCCTGATTCGCGTCTACCCAACCAGCCTCCTCATCGTGCTCTCCCCGGCGCTGCTCGCCACCGAGCTGGCGCTGGCCGGCGTCTCGATTGCCGGGGGGTGGGGAAGGCAGAAGCTCGCGGCAACACTCGATGTGATCCGCTGGATGCCCCGCCTGCTGCGCGAGCGGCGCGAGATTCAGGCCAGCCGAGCGGTCAGTCCTGCCCGCTTTGCCTCCTGGCTCAGCGCCGACCTCGATTCCCCCTTCATTCCCTCGCTCGTCCGCTCCCGGCCGGCTCGCGCGCTCCTCGGCGGTTACTGGTGGCTGGCCCGCCTGCTGCTGTCCCGCCTGGGGGAATAGACGCTAGCCGGGCTGGGAGGTCGGGCGAATCAGGATCTCGTTGACATCGACTCCCTCGCGCTGCTGCAGTGCGAACATCGCGGCAGCGGCGATGTCCTCGTCGCGGAGCGCCCACTCCCCGGGGCTGTTGTCAAAGAAGGGCGTGTCGACCATGCCCGGCTCGATCAGGGTGACGCGGATCGCGTGGTTTTCGTGGATCTGGCGCAACTCCCCACGCAGTCCCTCGCCGATCGCGGTCGCCGCCCACTTGGTTGCCGAGTAAAGGGACCCGGGCAGGGCGCGACGGCCCGCTACCGAGCTGGTGATCAAGTAGTGCCCATCACCGCGCTGGAGCAGGTGGGGGAGGGTGGCGCGGATCGTCAGCGCCGCACCGTAGACATTGGTGAGGACCATCGAGCGCCAGTGCTCGGGCGTCTCCTCGAGGAAGCCGCGCTTGGCACCAAATCCCGCATTTGCAAAGACCGCATCGATGCGACCAAAGCCAGCGATCACAGCCCCGGCCATCGCCTCCACCTGCTCCCACTCGGTCACGTCGCAGCGCAATGCCAACGCCCGCTCCTCGCCGCCGAGCTCGGCGGCGAGATCCTCCAGAGGCTGCGCTCGCCGCGCCGCGAGCGCCAGCCGGTAGGTCGGGGCGGCCGCCCGCGCCGTTGCCGCGCCGATCCCGCTGCTGGCCCCGGTGATCAGCAGTACCGGGTCGTCTCGGTCGCCTCCCGCCATCGCGGGCGATTCTGGCAGATAGCCGTTCCGACCTGAAAGGTCTCGCCTTGCGATAATCCCCGCCTCGTGGATCCTCAGCGCAAGAGGAAGATTCGGCTGGTGGTCGCGCTCAGCGCCGCCGTGCTGCTCTCCGCGGCCTTGATCTACACCTCATTCACCGCGGCGACCGAAGCGAAGGAGCCCTCGCAGTTGCTGAGCGCGGCGCCAGGCATCAGCTACGACATGACCGGCACAGTCGTCCCCGGCTCGGTCCGCCAGAGCGGCAACAGCCTGCGCTTCCGCGTTGCCGACCGCGAAGGTGAAGGGGCGCGCGAGAGTATTCCGGTCACCTACAGCGGCACCATCCCCGATCCCTTCCGCGGTGGCCGGGAGATCGTCCTCACCGGGGAAGTTCAGCATGGGACCTTCGTCGGGCAGCGCAACACCCTGGTCACCAAGTGCCCCTCGAAGTACACCACCCAGCCGACCAAGAATGACAGCTAGCCTCGGCAACGCCGCCCTGGCGTTGGCCTTCCTCGCCGTGGTGTTCGCGGTGATCGCGGCGTTGATCGGACGCCACGGCGATCGCCGCTGGATCGATGCATCGCGCCGCTCCGTCTACGCCTTTTGCGCATTGATCACCGTTTGCGTGGCGATCATCGAGATCGCCTTCGCCAACAACGACTTCAGCTTCAACATCGTTCAGCAGCACTCCTCGATCGAGACGCCGACCTTCTACAAGCTGGCGGCGATGTGGTCGAGCCAGGAAGGCTCGCTTCTGCTCTGGGCCTGGGTGCTCTCGATCGCATCAAGCGCCGCGCTCTTTGCGACCCGCAACAAGCTGCGCGAGCTGGTCCCCTACGCGACGGCGGTGATGGCCGCGATCGCCGCCTTCTTCACCGGCCTGATGCTTTTTGCTCCGGGCGTCAACCCCTTTGCGACGCTGAACCCGGCGCCCGCCGATGGGATTGGGCTCAACCCCCTGCTGCAGCACCCGAGCATGATGATCCACCCGCCGATGCTCTACTCGGGCTACGTCGCATTCACGATTCCTTTCGCATTTGCAATCGGCGCCCTGATCACTCGCAAGGTTGACGCCGAGTGGATCCGCGCCACCCGCCGTTTCGCGCTGATCGCCTGGGCCTTTCTTGGCTTCGGCCTCTTGCTCGGCGCCCGCTGGTCCTACACCGAGCTGGGTTGGGGTGGCTACTGGGCCTGGGACCCGGTTGAGAATGCGGCGCTGATGCCCTGGCTCCTGGGCACCGCATTCCTGCACTCGATCATGGTCCAAGAGAAACGCGGGATGCTGAAAGTCTGGAATGCCTGCCTGATCGTCGGCACCTTCTCGATGGCGCTCTTGGGGACTTTCCTGGTCCGCTCCGGCGTCCTGCAGTCGATCCACGCCTTCGGCAACAACACCGTCGGTCCCTACCTTTTGGCGCTGATCGCCGTGGTGGCGATCGGCTCGGCATTCCTGATCGTGTCGCGGCTCGATGACCTGCGATCTGAGAAACGGATCGACTCCCTGATCTCGCGCGAGTCGGTTTTCCTGATCAACAACCTGCTGCTGGTGGCGCTGGTCGCGGTGATCTTCTGGGGCACATTCTTCCCGCTGATCTCAGAGCTCTTCACCGTGACCAAATCCTCGCTGGCCGCACCCTGGTTTGATCGTTACACGACGCCGCTGGCGATCCTGCTGGTCCTCTTCACCGGAATCGGCCCACTGCTCGCCTGGCGGCGAGTCAGCTGGGCATCGGCCAAGCGGGTTTTCCTCAAACCGGCGATCTTTGCGGCGGCCGTCGCCCTCGCGCTGATTCTCGCGACCGACACCACCCATAGGCCCTGGGCGTTTGCGCTCTTCGTCTTTGCCTCCTTCGCGCTGGCCGGGCTGGTGCAGGAGTTCTGGCAGGGAGCGGCGGCTCGCCGCTCGATCTCCGGTGGCTCCCTGCCCGCCGCGCTGGGGGGCGTGGTCTCCCGCAACCGGCGCCGCTACGGCGGCTACATAGTCCACATCGGCATCGCCGTTGTGCTGATCGGAATTGCCGCCTCCTCGAGTTTTCAGACCAACCGCGAAGTGAAGCTGCGGCCCGGTCAGAGCACCGTCATCGACGGTCGCAAGGTCACCTATGTGAGGCCGACCGTCAACGTCAACAGCCAGGCCTTCACCTTCGGGTCGATCCTCGCGGTGGCCCAGGGAGGGGATCGCTTCACCCTCAACCCGACCCGCCGCTACTTCCGCCCCACCGGAGCTGGACCCTCGACGATCAGCAGCTTCTTCGCCGGCGAAGAGGACAGCCACGTCGGCCTCAACGCCGGCCTCCTCACTGACTTCTGGACCGCGGTCGAACCCGATATCAGCGCCGTGAAACGCCAGGTGCAGGCAGCCGACCAGGGATTCAAAGCCTGCGTCGGGGGGGCGCCGGGGACCCCACCGCAGTGCAAAGCTGTGGCGGCGATGATGCGCGCCGCTGCCGCCAATCCGCGGTTGCGACCAACCGCACTGGCGGAGATCGGCGCCCTGCAGCTGGCAACCGCCGATCGGATCGCAAAGAGCTATCTCACCGACAGCTCCCCGGCGATCTTCAAGGTGATCGTCAACCCGCTGGTCACCTGGATGTGGATCGGCGGACTGATCGCCCTCGCCGGAGCTGCCGTCGCCCTCTGGCCCTCACGGCGGCGCCGCGGCGCCGCCCCAGGCAGCGAGGTCAACGCGCTCAAGGAGGCCAAGTACCGGGAGATCCGCGATGCCGAACTTGACCACGCTGCCGGCAAGCTCTCCGACGAGGATTACGCCCTGCTGGACGCCGAGCTGCGCAGGGAGGCGGTCGAGATCCTGGATCGCATCGAGGCCAACGGCAACGGCAACGGCCACCGACGCGAGCGCGAGCCGGTCGCCTAGTAGCGCCTCAGCTGATCTTCAGCAGCAGGAACGTGTTGAGAACAAAGAGGATCGCGAAAACGATCGTCGCGCGGTCAAGGTTGCGCTCGACCATCGAGCCACCGCCGAAGGAGCTGCCGCCACCGCCAATGCCAAAGGCGCCCGAAAGCCCCGCGTCTTTGCCCGAATGCAAGAGCACCAAGAAGATCAGGACGACGGAGATGATCACCTGCAAAACGCCGAAGAGCGTGTACACGGGGGGGATGGTAGCGGCCCGAAGCGGCCGCGGTGGCCTGCGGGACCCGAAGCTTATGGCGCGGGGCCGGTAGGAACGGACCGCGATCCCTTCATCGGTGGCACCCCTTTGCTCCGCCTCCACGCCGGCAGCGCGGCCCTCGTCGCCGGATCAGGCCTCGGCTGCAGATATTTCACGCAGTCGGCCTGGCCGCCTCTTTTTCGATCGCGACCCCGAAAACGATTGCGGCCCCGTGGAGCGGGGCCGCAATCCAGCCAAGCAGGGAGAATCCCTAGGGCATCGGCCAGGGCTGGCTGGAACTTGAACCTAGCGACCCGCGTTTTTGAGAAGGTCCAGCAGTTTCCCCGACTTTTTGGTTTCCGTCCTCGCCCGGGCTGAGAAATGACCGGGGAGGAGGGTGATCAGCGGACCCCTTCGGGAAGGCGGTGAGCTGGAGCGCGAAAAGGGGATCAGCGGGGCGGCGTGGCGGCTTTTTGCGGCGGGGGAGACGCCCGCGGGATGGCTGGGAGCGCCGATCAGTCCCACCAGGTGCAAAAGCGCCACTGCTAGGAAAGCGAGCTTTGCGATGGCGCAATCATAGGCGGGCCCAAGAAACAGCTGGGACGCGTGCCAACCGCAGACAGATCGGGACATGCCGTTGAGTTACTTGACAAAAGTCGCTATGCTGTAAAGCGGAAAGACGCATTGGCGTGATTTGACAAGGAGGAAGCCGTGGAGGCCGCTCACGCACACGTTCACCCTCACGAGGATGTCGAGGTCAACCCTGCAACCTGGAGCGATCCGAAGCGCTACGCCTGGTTGCTGGGGTTGATCGTTCCACTGGCCCCGTTTCTTGCCTGGGGGGCGGTGAAGGGGACCGGTTGGGGCTTCTTCTGGTTCTTTGGCCCCCTGCTTGTCTTCGGGCTCTTTCCGTTGCTCGACATCGCGATCGGAATGGACTCGCGCAACCCTCCCGACAGCATCCTCAAATGGCTCGAGCAGGACCGCTACTACCGCTGGTGCACCTATGCCTTCATCCCGATCCAGTACGCCGGCCTAATCTTCGCCTGCTCGCTTTGGTCCGGTGGTGGCCTTTCCACCTTCGACAGCATCGGTCTGGCGATGACCATGGGAGTGGTCGGCGGAATCGCGATCAACACCGCCCACGAGCTCGGCCACAAGCGGGCGAGCCTCGAGCGCTGGTTGAGCCGCGTCGCCCTTGCTCAGAGCGGTTACGGTCATTTCTTCATTGAGCACAACCGAGGCCACCACGTGCGCGTTGCCACTCCGGTGGATCCGGCCAGCTCACGGTTGGGGGAGAGCTTCTGGGCGTTCCTGCCCCGGACGGTGATCGGCAGCCTGCGCTCCAGCTGGGGGCTCGAGTGCGCCCGTCTTGACCGCATGGGCAAATCGCACTGGACCCTTCGCAACGACATCCTCGGCGCCTGGGCGATGACGGTCGTTCTCTTTGGCGCCCTCGCGATCGTCTTCGGACCCGTCGTTCTTCCCTACCTTCTGATCCAGGCGGTGATCGGCTTCTCCTTGTTGGAGGTGGTGAATTACCTTGAGCACTACGGTCTGCTGCGCCAGAGGCGTGAGGATGGGCGCTATGAGCGCTGCCGGCCCGAGCACAGCTGGAACAGCAACAACGTCGCTTCCAACGTCCTGCTCTACCACCTCCAGCGACACAGCGACCACCACGCCAACCCGACCCGCCGCTACCAGGCCTTGCGCCACGTCGATGAGGCGCCACAGCTGCCAACCGGCTATGCCGGGATGATCGTGCTCGCCTGTATTCCTCCCCTGTGGCGTCGGGTGATGGATCCCCGACTTGTCGACCATTACGAAGGCGACCTGACCCGGGCCAACGTCCAGCCGCGGGCGCGAAAGCGGATTCTCGCCCACTATGGGACGGCGCCATCGTGAGCGCCTGGGTCTGTCCTGGCTGCGGTTACCTCTACGACGAGGAGGCCGGGCACCCACGCGAGGGCTTCCCGGCGGGGACGCCCTGGAGCGAGGTACCCGACGACTGGACCTGTCCCGATTGCGGCGTCTATGACAAGGTCGACTTCGAGCCGGCCAAGTGACCGCCGCCGCTGCGACGATGGCGGCAATGGCGACGAGCGCGCGCACCCCATACCCGCAGGCGGCGAAAGCGCTCCTGCGTGAGACGTTGTTCGGTGCCGCGCGCGACCAACTCGAGCAGCGGCCCTGGGCGGAGATCACGATGTCAGACATCGCGGGCGCCGCCGGCGTCAGCCGACAGACCCTCTACAACGAGCTCGGAAGCCGTGATGAGTTCGGTCAGGCCTTCGTCATCCACGAAGGAGAGCGCTTCCTCGACGCGGTCGAGGAAGCCGTCCACGAACACCTCGACGATCCGCGAGCCGCCGTCGACGCGGCGCTCGGGCTGTTTCTACGCACCGCCGGCGAGGACCGCCTGATCCGCATCCTCCTCAGTGACGATGGCACCGGCGGCATGCTCCCCTTCGTCACCACCCAGGGAATGCCCGTGGTCGCCTGGGCCACCGCACGGCTCTCCTCGACGATCCAGGATGGCTGGCCCCGAGCTTCAGAGCCCGATGCCCGTCTTCTCGCCGAATCCCTCGTCCGCCTGGCGATCAGCTACATCACCGCCCCGGGCGCCCCGCCGGAAGAGACCGCTGCCGCCGCGGGCAGGCTGCTCGGACCCTTTATCGACGGCGCGCTCGGGGTCTGAACGGGGGCCGGACCCTCGCCTGAGGCCTGCTCTCAGGCGCCGTTGACGCAGCGAAAGCCGAGGTGGCTGGTCGCCGAGTCGATCATCTGTGGCGAGCGGGCGGCGGGGCGGTAGCGAAGGCAGTAGCTGGGCGCGCAGAGGTGTGAGCCTCCCTTGATCACCCTGCGCGGGATGCGGATCCGCGGCTGGGCGGGATCGAAGCTCTGCTCCGGCTCTCCCCCGCGGGGGTTTTCGGGAGCGCAGCAGGCCTTCTCTGCTTCGGCGGGGTGCCGGGCGAGGTACCAGTCGGAGGTCCATTCCCAGACGTTCCCGATCATGTCGTTGAGGCCATAGCCGTTGGAAGGGAAGGAACCGACGGGTGAGGTTCTGAGCCAGCCGTCGAGGAGGGAGTTCTGCCAGGGAAAGCCACCCTGCCAGGTGTTGGCAAGTGGCCCTGTGTCCTGCACGTCCTCATCTCCCCAGGCGAAAACTGCCCCCTCCAGCCCGCCGCGCGCCGCGTACTCCCACTCGGCCTCGGTCGGGAGGCGGCCCCCCGCCCATTGCGCGTATGCCGCGGCATCCTCGTGGGCGATCTGGACAACCGGGTGCTCGCCGAGATCCTTGGTGTCTGAGTCGGGGCCCAGCGGCCGCTGCCAGCGAGCTCCTGGCACGTATGCCCACCAGCGGCTCGGGTCGTTGAGCGGGACCGGACCCGGCGTACCCTTGAATACGAGGGAGCCGGGGACGAGGGCCTCCTTTGGCACCCCCGGGTAATCGGCCGGATCGAGCGGACGTTCGGCGATCGTCCGGTAGCCGGTCGCGGAGACGAAATCCGCGAACTGGTCATTGGTAACCGGGTTGTGATCGATCCAAAAGCCGTCGAGACGAACGCGGTGAACCGGTGCCTCCTCGGGATAGAAGTCCTCGGAGCCCATCAGGAAATCTCCCCCCTCGATCCACTGCATGCCCTCACGTGGGGCGGGGGAGGGAGATCGGGTGGCATCCGGCTCGAGGTTCATCGGCGAGGAGTACTCATTGTGGCTGGAGCCGCTCGGGGATGACGATCCGCGG
Source organism: Solirubrobacterales bacterium (assembly GCA_049585815.1). Classification (GTDB taxonomy): domain Bacteria; phylum Actinomycetota; class Thermoleophilia; order Solirubrobacterales; family 70-9; genus DATLSM01. Next base: position 42,526 of record JBAVAR010000056.1, on the reverse strand, counting down.
CCTTGAGCTGAGCGGACCGACGGTCTCGACCCGTCCGCTGTCGTGGACCAGGAGGCCACCGCGCTCGGCGAGGACCGAGCGGGCCCGCTCTGCTCCGGAGAGCAGCGCCGCCTTGGCCAGGGTCTCGGCCTCCACCGCGCTCTGACCGAGGGCGGTGGCGCCGATCAGCCCGGTCCAGGCCGGCTCTCCGGTGGAGGGATCGAGCAGGTGGTGGGCGTAGCGTCCCTCGGCAGCGCGCCAGATGCGGACGTTGAGCCCCGAGGTGGCGACCGCACCCGAACCGAGCCGCAGGACGTAGGCGCGCTCTCCGCTCAGCGGGTGTTCGACAAAGACCTGATAGGGATTGAGGAGGGCATCGGGACCGCCGATCCGGATGTCCCCGCCGCAGTCGACGATGAAGCGCGAGTAACCGCGCAGGCGGGCGGCGATCATGTCCGCGGCCAGGCCCTTGCCCGCCCCGCCGCTGTCAAAGCGCACACCGGGCGGGCGGGAGATCGTCCCGGCCGCATCATCCACCGCAAAGCTCTGCCAATTCGAGTCGGGATTGGGCTTGGCCGCCCGCCGCGGTGGCGCCTCTTTCAGGGCGGCGCCAAGGGGAGCACCCGGCACTCCCGCGCGCGAGGTGAGGTAGCCGGCGGACTCGATCTCCCCGACCAGGGTCGGGTCGACCAGGCCGCCGCTTGCCCGCGCCGCCTCAAGCCCGGCCTTGACCGCGGCACGCAGCAGTTCGGAGGCAGGGACCCGCTCGCGCGGGTCCCTGTTTAGCGCACACAGCTCGCTCTCGGGCCGAAAGCGCGAGAGCGCCGCATCGAAGGCGATCACGAACTGCCGCGCCTCCTCGGCCGCCGCCGGGGCCGCGGCCATCCCCGGCCCCGGCTCCCCGATCAGAAGCCTCACGTGGGAGCCCAACGCATCGAAGCTGACGTCGTGCTCGCCCATCTCAGGAGGCACCGGTGGTGAGCGTTGTGTGGTGGTGGAGGTTAGCGGGCGGGGGAGGGGGATCCTTCAGCCGGTCTCCGCCAGCCTTTCATCGAGCTGTTTTCGAACGCCATCGCAGACGGACTCCACCTCTGCGTTGTAGCGCTCTGACGCCAATACCCCCAGCAGCACCTCTGCGTCGGCTTTCGACAGCGTCAAAGTGATCGTTTGATCGGCCATCGCAATCTCCTCGTCGATCAGGTTTAGGCGCCCATCGCCTCTGACGGGAGGGTAGGCACTTCGCCGCGCGGGCGCTTCGGTAGAAGGCCGCGAAACAGGTTGATTGCGGTCGCTAGGCGGCGCGAGGCATCGAGTGCAGCCGCTCCTTGAAGCTGAAGCCAGCTTCGAGAGCGCGCCGCACTGGGCAGCGCGCGGAAACCCGCTCGAGCCGCTCGATCTGCTCCGGGGAGAGGCCGTCCCCCAGCCGCACGGCGACCTCGAAGCGCCGGGGGCTGGTCTCTGGGTCATAGGCAACCTCGACCTCCAGCCCGTCCAGCTTCCAGTCCCGCCTCTGGGCGTAGGAGGCGATGGTCGTCGTGATGCAGGAGGCGAGGGCGGCGGGCAAGAGCTCGTGGGGAGCGGGGCCCCGATCTGCGCCTCCGAGGGAGAGCGGCTCGTCGGTGGTGATCGTGTGACGCCCGTTGATATCGACCTCGTTGGTGAGGCCCTCACCGAGGCGCCGTGCGGTTGCCGTCATCGCCATACAACTAAACTACCATACATCTATCTAGTTGTGTTATCTTTTCTCCCATGTCGCGAGCACCCGCCCTCCCTCACCCACTTCCAGCGGCGCTGATCGAGCGGATCGCCGAGCGTTTCCGGGTGCTGGGAGAGCCGATGCGGATCGCCCTGCTTGAGGCCCTTCGCGACGGGGAGGCGACGGTCACCACCCTGCAGCAGATGACGGGCGCCTCCCAGCAGAACGTCTCAAAGCACCTCGGCGTGCTCTTGCGGGCGGGGATCGTCGACCGGCGCCGGAAGGGCAATTTCGCGGTGTACTCGATCGCCGACCCGGCGGTCTTCTCGCTCTGTGAGGAGGTTTGCGGAGGCTTGCGCCGCGAGCTCGAGGAGCTTGACTCATTGCTGCAGAGCGCCGCCGGATGAAGGGAGTTGGGTCGGTGGGAAGACCTGGCCGCAACTTGGCGGCCCACCTCCGTGCGGTGCTCATCGGTTAGATGCCTAGTGCGGTTGGTTCAGATTTTTTGGCTCCCAGGTCGCAGGCCCTATCGGCGTCGGATAGAGAAGCCGGTGGCTCGCAATCGGCACAGGTGCGCGCAAGGTTGATCGATAGCTTCCGCGGGCTCTCAGGCGACTCGCTGCTCCCCTGGTTATTCCCGTCGGGTCGGTCTCAGTCTCCGGGAATGCGATTTTGGATTTCCCTTCCGTCTTCCGGGGGTGCTTGAAGTCTCACGGGAACGCCGGCACCTGACCCACGACATAGACTCGTCGAGGGGATATGAGATGGCCGATCGCAGCAACCGTTTTCCTGGTCGCGGCAGGCGTGGTCCCGAGCTGGGCGGCGACTGCATCGCCACCGCGGGCCGAAATCCCCACTAACCGTCGGGTAATCACTTGGCATCGTCGGAGGACCAAGTGATCGGCCCCACGGACGAAGCGGTCGAGGCGCCCACTTAGGCAATGTCGCAGCTCGGGGTGAGGACGGCGCTGGGGATCGCGATGGTCGTGACGATCGCCGGCTTCCTGCAGCCAAGCGGCGCCAACGCCCGGGTGAGGCTGGCGGCGGTGAGCCAGGCGGCCGAAAGCTATGAATCAGCGGCCAACCCGCCCCTCGCCGAGATGTTTCACGACGCCCTGCTCGACTCACTCCAGGACGCAACCGATGCCTCTGACGGCACGGTGTACATCAGGACCGGCGACATCAGAGCTGAGTGGCTGCGTGACTCAAGCGCCCAGGTACGCCCCTACCTGTACTTTGCCGCGGAACCCGCGGTGAGAGAATTCCTCAAGGCCGTGATCGGCAGGCAGGCCACCTACATCACCGCTGATCCCTACGCCAATGCATTCACCTCGCGCTACCGCGTGTGGGAGAGCAAATTCGAGCTGGATTCGCTGTGCTACCCGGTCCTGCTTGTCTGGACGTATTGGAAGGTCACCGGCGACAGTTCCGTGTTCACACCGGGGATGCAGGCGGCCTTCAAGACGATCCTCAAGACGATGCGCACCGAGCAGCACCACGACGCTCGATCAAGGTATCGAAACCGCGACCTGCCGGATGGCGGCCGCGGGGGACCGGTCGACCACACGGGGATGATCTGGAGCGGGTTCCTACCCTCCGATGACGCCCCTACCTACCACTACCCGATCGCCAGCGAGATGATGGCGGTTCAGGCGCTGAGCGCGATCGCGGAAGTGGAGCAGAACGTATACGGCAACCCCGGGGAGACGGCGCGGGCATACGGGATTCGCCAGCGGGTCAACGCGGGCATCCAGTCCTACGGCATCGTCCACACGCGGCACTTTGGCGCCGTCTATGCCTACGAGGTGGACGGCCGCGGTCACTACAAGTTGATGGATGACGCAAACGTCCCCAGCCTGATCTCGGCGCCCTACCTGGGGTATGGCTCCCGCAGCAACCGCATCTACGAAAACACGCGCCGATTTGCTCTCTCCGGGGCCGACCCCTACTACTACAGGGGCCGCATCGGCGCAGGAATCGGCAGCTCACACACACCGCGCGGTTACATCTGGCCGATGGCCCTGGTGATGCAGGCACTGACCTCGACCAGCCAACCAGAACGCGAAAGCCTGGTCGAGGAGATCCTCGCCAGCGCCCCCGGCGAATACCTGTTGCACGAGTCCTTTAACCCGAACCACCCGAGGACATACACGCGCAGGCAATTCGGGTGGCCGAACGCTCTCTTCAGCGAATTGGTCCTGAGGGACTATGAGGGCTATCCACCGTTGCCCACTCCGTCCACCAGCGGGCTTCACCTAGCCGGCCAGTAGGGCTCGCGAGGCACTCGGGGTGGGGAGCCCTCGCACAGGCGCCTATTCCACGGCAGGCGCGCTCGCGCGCCACAGACCTCTGATTAGCCTGCGGGTTGACTCGGGCGTCGATGAGCAACCAATCGGAGGCGTGGCGGCACTGGTGAAGTGTGATGTGGAAGAGGGCTGCTCTGGTCTCGGCCCGCTGCGAGCCCTGTTGTGAGGTCCGGCTCTGCAGCGAGGAGTGCCGCAAAGCGTCGCTTGCCGGTGCGATCGGTTCGCGGCTCTCGTTGGCCCCGATGATCAACTTCGGTGCTGGGATAGGTTTTTGACATAGAGTCGCTGCACACCGCGAGGCGCTTAGGAGGCGAGCATGACCGATCCACGAGGCAAACTGACCTATGCGAATGTGATCTCGACCCTTGCGCTGTTCCTCGTGCTCAGTGGCGGAGCGGCCTATGCCGCCTCTCACCTTGGCAAGAACAGCGTAGGCTCCAAGCAGATCAAGAACAATGCCGTGTCCACGGCGAAGATCAAGAACGCCGCCGTCACGGGCGAAAAGCTTGCGCCCGGTTCGGTGGGTGGTGCGCAATTGCAGGCAAATTCAGTATCGGCGAGCAACATTCAGGCCGGATCACTTACCGGCGGACAGATCAATCAATCGACGCTGACCTCGGTTCGTGCCTCCAACGTCAGCGGTGTGGCACTGAACGGTAACTGCACGGCCGCAGTGCCGTTTCCCTCCGGAGTTTCCGCTTCAATTACGGGGACCGGATGCAGGGTTACGTTTCCGTTCAACATTTACAATTGCGCAGTGACAGCAACCCCAAGCATTCGCACCAGTCTGTTGATTCTTGTCGAAGAACGCACCGTACAGACCTTGCGCAATCCCAACACTCCGGATTCGATCGTTACCGATCCTGCTGGAAATGGCAGCGCAAAGGCCGAGTCGGTCGATTTGATCGCCGTCTGCTAGTGGAGGGCTCGAACTTCACCTAGTTTCGCTGGTGGTCAGCCCCGGGGGGCGGGTGCTTGAGGATCCACAGCCACCGAAGACAAAAGCCAGGAAGATGGCACCTATAGCGCCACGCCAAAGGTGCCCACGGCCCCCATCCGGCCTCATATGGCAAAGGATAAGGTCTGTAGCGTAGGCGAGCGTTCGGGAATGCCACCGTTCCTTCAATGAATCCGCCGGAATGCAGTGATGAAAAGCCGCTAACTGTTCGCTTTTGCTATTCGTCCGATGCGAGCATTTCGGGGAGTGCTCAGTAGACGCTCGCAAATCGTGCCACAACGGGAGCTTTTGTCGACCGCTGCTGGCTCGCCTTGCAGCGCGGGCTATCTGCTCGCGATCTCACCCATCTCGGCCGCCAGTCGGTGGTTGGCGGCCAGAAGTGGCGCGAACGTCCCGTGCAGAGCGCTGCGCGAACGCCGGCTCAGGCGCAGATGCGTGAGCTCCGCGCTGGCGGGTGGTGCGAGCTTCGCGGCTTCGTGAGCTAGTTTGGCGATCCGATGCGCATAGCGCCCGATCGCCGAAGCCTGATTACGGGCGTCAGCGACGTTCCCGGCTTCGATCGCGGCGCTCTGGCGATCGACCGAGCTGACCAGGGCCCGCTGAAGGGCACCGATTTTGACCAGCTCGGCCGCGAAGCCGTTGAACGCTTTGAATCGGCGCCCGGGGAGCCGCCTGGCGGGCGCCTTCTTTGGGCGCGCGAGGATCCCGAAGTTCGGATCGGGAGGGTCGGCAGAGATTTCGCGCTGCTTGGCGGCTTGGCCGTTGTCATAGGAGAGCAGCAGCTGCGCGCCCACGCAGGCAAAGGTGACTTCGCTTGAGGCTCCCGAGTGCGAGCATTCGAGTCCTTCGATCGACTCGCGCGCATCGGCCGCGGCCCGTTCGTATTCAAGCGAGGCCAGCTTGGCCTTCGTCTTGGCGTTGGAGCCGACGCAGCGCAGGCCCGAGATCGAGGATTGCATGCAGGCCCGGTTGCCCGGCGGCGGCGCTTGGCTCGCGTAGAAGCTGGCGATCGCGGCCACCCCCGAGCCCAGGGTGAAGCTGCACTCCGACCCTGCGGTGGCGCCGCCAGGGCATTGGGTCGCGTGGTAGCCGGCGCTGATCGGCTCGGGGGTGATCGCGTAGGTGCCGGGGTCGACGTTGAAGCTGTAGTTGCCCGATTCGCTCGTCGTCGTCTCGCGGGTGACCTGATCGCCCGAGCTCGCCGTCCCGGTGAGCGCCACGGCTGCATTTGCGATCGGCTTTGATCCGCTTTCGGGGGAGCTGAGGATCTGACCGCTGATCGAGGGCACGAGGATCGTCGCGGTCGCGGTATTCGAGTTGGGGTCGATCTTGACGCCGCTGGCCGATAGCAGCTCGAGCTTGAAGCTGAGTGTCGGTGTGGCCGCCTGGCCGCTGCCGTCATCGACTCCGACGCTGATCTGCTGGCTCAGCGGTTTGCCAGGTTCGAAAGTCAGCGTGCCTGTTACCGGCTCGTACTCGTGCCTAGCGGCACTCGCCGTGCCGTCTTCAGTGACGTAGGTGATGCTGACCGGTGCTTCGGGTGCCTGGGCGAGGCTGACGGTGAAGCTCTCCGCCGCCGTTTCTCCGGCGGCGGGCTCCGGTACCGGAGGGCCGGCGGAGAGCGTCACTTCGGCGGCGACCGAGGTCGTCGTGGTGGCGTCGATCTTCACGTGTTCCGGTGTGAAATTGCCTTCGTAGTAGGCTCGTTTCTTGGTGCAGAGTTCGGTCCATTCCCCGCCTTTCGGTTCGAACCCCCAGATCCCTTCGACGCCGTAGCCCAGCAGCTCGAGCGTGCCCTGCGGCACGCCAAAGGTGGGGTCGTAGTAGGGCGGATTGGGAGGCGAGGGGAACTGCCCCGGATAGCTCGATTCCGGGCCTTCGGACCGCCGGCTTTCCTCTTCACCTGCTGGTCCTTCGGTCCACGTGAGCACGTAGTTTTCGGCACCGGGATCGGAGGGAAAGCGGATCACCCAGCTCAGCCTGCAGGTGCCTTCGCCGTTGAAGAACCCTTCAGAGTCCAGGCCTCCGGTGCGGTGGCCTTCGCCGCCCACCCGCCAGACCACCGTTGCGGGCAGTTCGGTGGTGGTCGTCGCCGCCGCCGCCGGGCTGGGAAGGGCTGTCACCGTGAGTCCCACAGAGACCACAAGAAGCGCGATCCGCACGCCGCCCCGCGATCGAGCCGCGCTCGTCCGTCGACGACGCGGTGGCGCCCCATGGTTCGGTCGCCTCCGATCTCCTTCTCGGTGTGATCTCAGCGTCATGTGCTCTCCGGGGCGTAGGGATCCGCGCGGCGCCTGCAGACGAGGCGCGAATGTGAAACACCCGACGGGCGCAGGCGCAATTCTAGGCGATCTGCCAGGAAGCGAGCCTGGACTGGCTGCGCTGGCCGAATGGCTTCTACCCGCTCATCGTCCAGGGCGTTCACGTGATTAGCACGCGCGCTGTATAGCGCTCGCACAGACGAAGCGGGCACCCTGCTTTCCGCGCAGTCAAATAAAAGCCACCGCGATACGAGCTCCGATCATGCCGTGGCTCCGAAGACGACGATCTTCATCTGGATTGCTCCTGTCGGGTCGAGATCGAATCCCTGGGTGGGGCGGGTGTGAGGCCGTGGCGGCGCATGACCTCACCGATCGCGGTCAGATTCGGAGGGCCGCCGGCGCTGGCGGCGAGGACCTCGGCGATCTCGCGGAAATAGGCCGCGCCGAACACGGCCGGGGTCGCGATCGCCAGGAACGTCGCGTCAATGTCGCCCTGATTCTCAAACCCGTGGATCTGTCCGCGCCGCACGCACACCGCCTCGCCGGGCCCGATGTCGACCGTTTCGCCGTCGATCGTCCAGGTCGTGGTTCCCTTGAGCCCGTAGATCGTCTCCTCGAACCCGTCGTGGCTATGGGGTGCCGGCATCCGCGAGTCGGCTGGGACGTAGCACTCGAACACCGACGCGCTCCCGTTCGAATCCCCTGCCTCGACCAGGAAGCGCACGCTGAGCTCACCGATCGTGATCGTGTCGTTGTCCATTGTCTTGTGCACGCTGGCTCCTTTCGGTGGTCCTGTACATGTGGCTCCCTTCAAGCAAGCCCCTTGAGTAAAGCGACTTGACCAGTGTATACTGGCCGCATGAGTCTGTCAAGTGGTTTTACTCAGCCCGATGGTGGGCCTTCGCCGCCGCCGCTGATCGGGGCGTTGCTGCGAGTCCCATGGGAGAGGGTGCGCCAGCAAATGCTCGCCGGCCTACACGACCGCGGCTTCACCGACCTCGTCGCAGCGCACGTGGACGTCTGGCGGTACCCCGGCCCCGAGAACCAGCGCCCCTCGGAGCTTGCGACGCAGACGCGCATGAGCAAGCAGGCGCTCAACTACCTCCTCGGGCAACTAGAGGAGCTCGGATACCTGATCCGCGAAATCGACAGCAACGACCAACGCTCCAAGCGCGTCCGCCTGACCAGCAGAGGCCATGCTGCAACCAAAGCAATCTACGAAATCGTCCAAGAGGTCGAGGACGAATGGGAACAAGAGCTGGGACCGCGAAACTTCGGTCAGCTACGCCGCCTACTCACGCAGCTCTACACGATCACCACACCGACCGACGACCCGGGCGTAAAGGGAAAGCAATCTGCACAAGCTGCCAATTCCCCAGCGAGTACTCGCCCCCCGGAAAAATCAGGCCCGAACTCAATCTCGACCTAGTCGCGCAAATCGCCAACAGCAGGGCGCCTGTTTGCCTGCGCGAGCGCTAGCCGACACCGCCGGTGAGGGGTGCCTGCTCTGACGAAAAGCAGGACTCGCTGAGTGCGATCTCGAGAGTTGCGCATCCGCGTGATACTGGTTTCGCGCCCGCCGCTCACATGAGGCCACGGGTTTTAGTCCGCGTGGCGCCGAAGTCGCCTGCTTTTGGCCAAATCTCGGGACCGCAACCCTCTTCGTGGATGTGTCCTGTTTTTGCGGTTCGGCGTGACCCTGCTGGCGCCCGCTGAGGACCGGGCGCGTGCCCGGCCTCGTGGTAGCTTGGCGGCCGTGGCGCCTGCCAGTCGTTCCCGGTACCGAACGCGATGGGTGCCGGCGGGGGCGCTCGCCTTCATCGTCGCTGTGGTGCTGATCGTCGCGGTGAGCGGCAGCTCTTCGCCGACCACCGCCTATGACGTCTCCTATCCGCAATGCTCGGGTACCTACCCGTCGAATCCCCTGTTCGGGATCGTCGGTGTCAATGGCGGGCTGGCGAAAAACGCAAACCCGTGTATCAGCGGCGAGCTGCACTGGGCCCGCGGCGCGCCGGGACAGAAGCGGCCGAAGCAGCCGCCCCTGTCGTTGTACATCGACACGGGTAACCCTGGCGGTCATCACATTGCGGACTGGCCTAGCGTCGGCACCGCGCCGGCCTACGGTGCTTGTAACGGCCTACTGACCAACTCCTGCTCCTACATTTACGGCGAGCAGCGCGCCGCCCACGCCTACCGGCTCGTCGCCGCCCTCGACCCGGTCGCGGCCAAGACCGCGCCATGGTGGCTGGACGTCGAGCTGACGTTGAGCTGGGCTGGGACTGACCAGCTCAACGTCGCCGCGCTCCAGGGTTTCATCGCCGGCCTGCACAACGCCGGCGCGAACGGACCGATCGGGATCTACTCCGACAGCGCCCAATGGAAGGAGATCACGGGGCTGACGGCGCAGACAACACCGACGGCCTTCAACGGCCCGCTGCCCGACTGGGTGGCCGGAACTGATGCAACACTCACGCAGGCGCAGCAGAACTGCACGAGCGGTGGCTTCACCGGTGTGGCGCCGAACCTCGCGCAGTACCGGATCGGCCCGCTCGACGCCGACCTGCGCTGTGCTAGCGCACGCTGACTACATCCCTAACGCGCCCGAGGTCAGAGATCACGATCGCGTTGCCAGGCGTCCAGTCGTCTGTCGGGATCTGCTTTTGCTTCGAGAGGTGCCCTCCCACACGGCGACCCGCGGCTTTGCTTCGCGCGGAAAGTAGGCTGGCGGCGCCTGCTTGCCTCCACGAGCGAGAGCCAGCCGGACAGCTGATCTGTTGACCGCAATGGACGAAGGCCACTCATCTGGGCCTCGGACGGGACCTGGACTGGGCTCATGCTTCGCCTGGCGGATCCAGAAACCGCGCGTGGGGCCGAAGTCTTAGGATATCCCCGTGTATACTGGCGTCATGAAGATCGTCAAGGTCCGCCGGGTCGGCAACAGCAACGTTGTTTCGATTCCCCGCGAGTTCGAGGCGCATGGATATGCGCCAGGCACCTCCGTGCTGGTCGAGGAGCTCGACGGGGGCGAGCTTCGGATCCTGCCGACCGAGCAGCTGCGGGAGAGGATCCGCACGATCGGCGAGCGCGTAGTCGCCGATCACCCGGAGGCATTGAAGATCCTCGCCGAGCACGATCCAGACTCCAAGCGCGCTCCAAAGTAGACCGCAGGTGCACGAGGAGGAAGGCACGGGCGAGCCGATCTACCTCGAGCTCGCCGACGCGCTCGGGCTGTATGCGGCGATCATCGGCGGCACGCCCGCGCAGGCCGCCGATCAGCTTCGCGACCAGGGCGCTCTCGAAGGCGCTCTCGCTCGGCCGCGCAGCTATGCCGACTACCAAGACGCCGATATCGCGTTGCAGGCCGCTGTCTTGGCGCACGGCATCGCCGAGAGTCAGGCGTTCAATCGACGCCAACAAGCGCCTGGCGCTCGTCGCAATGCTGACGTTCCTTGAGTTGAACGCCTACCGGGTCGAAGCGTCCGATCCCGATCTCGCCGACTGGATCCTCAGTTTCAGCTCCGGGACTACGCCCCAGCCGCTCGCGCCGTCAGTACGCAACGCAATGCGGCCTATCGCGTAGCTCAGCTCGCTCACCTGGTTGCTGGTCCGTCCTGGTAGTGCAGTGGGATCCGCTGTCTTCTTTGGGAGGAGGATCCCATGACCGAATCCACTGTTCTCGACTCCGCCGGACGCCGCCGCTCGCCGGCGACGATGCCCGGCTACCACGCCGGACGACCGCCCCGCAACAAGGGGATGCGCTATCCGGCCGACCCGCCGAGCGTCGAGGAGATCGTCGCCGTGATGCGCCAGGTTGGAGGTGGTCGCCACGGCGCTCGTCTGCGCGCCGTGATCGTCGTCCTCTGGCGTGGCGGGCTCCGCATCCAGGAGGCGCTCGCGCTTAGCTGATCGCGCTCTGGTTCATCCCGGTCTGAGCCGCCATCGATCGCGTCGACCAGTGGGTGGCATTTGACGGGATCTCCTCCAGGGTCTTGACGATCACCCTCTCAATCTCCTCGTCGCCGATCTGCCGCGGCTTGCCAGGTCGCGGCTCGTCATGCAGGCCGTCGAAGCCTCGCCTGGCGAAGCGCCCCCGCCAGCGACCGACCGTCTGCGTGCTGCAGCCCAAGCGGGCCGCGATGTCCTTGCTGGGCTCGCCCTCAGCAGCCGCCAGCACGATCCGGCAGCGCAGCGCCAGGGCCTGAGCGCTCTTCGGGCGCCGGGCCCAGCGCTCGAGCACCTCGCGCTCATCGTCTTTGAGAACGACATCCACACGTCTGGGCATGAGGCCTCCCATCGTCGCTTGTGATGGCGACGACTTCGACGTGCAGAACACGATGCCTGCGGACTAACGACTCAGGTCACTAGTAAAGATGCGCCATCGCAGGGGTCCCCCAGCGGCGGGAGCCAAGCAGATCCAATCAGGAGCCTCGCTGGATTCCCGGTGCCATTGTTCGCAGGCCGGCGAGGCGCGCGGCGGCAGCCTGGCGCTCGTCGTAGGTCACAAAGGCTTCAATCGGATCCAGGTCGACGGCTGCTGCAACATGGATCGCGTCGAGGGCTCGCAGCGCCGGCTCGGCTAGCGCCCCCGCGCCGGTGAGCAGAGCACGATCGAGTGGCCGCAGCGCGAGTGCGTCAATCAGCTCGCCCGCGCGTTCCAGCAATAGGTCGAGCGGCAAGGCGGGGTCCTGTGCAACTGCCCGGCGCAGCGCGCGGGGGATCTCGGCCAAGACCAGCTCGCTGCTGACCAGGTCCGCATCCTTAAGATAGGTCCGCAGAGCGCCAGACTCGGCTTCCTCGCGGATGAGTTTGACCAACGCGGAGGCATCCGCGTAGAAGAGCGCCACGACTTAGCGATCGCCGCGGATCTCCTCGAGCGCACGGCTCAGCGCCCGCGGATCGCCGGTCAGCTCCAATGGCTTCGGCAAACCCCGATGGAGCGGACGCGAGACCCGCCCCTCGACGATCAGGCGATCGAGGTCGGGCCCCGTAGTCGGTGCCGGGCCGAGCTCGGCCACCGGTCGATTGCGATCGGTGACCACCAGCCGCTCCCCACGACTCACTCGCCGCAGATAGACGCTGAGGTTCTGCCGCAGCTCCGCGATGCCGATCGACTCATTCATGTACATCAAAGTAGCAGGTGCTGCCTGCGGTGCAGCTTACAGTCGGCAAGACTCGCAAGCTCCCGCTGCGAGAGATAAGCCCGTTCGCGGCAGAGTCGCATCTCGGCGCCGCCCAGAGGCCCCCCGGCTAGCGATCCGACTATTGGCCAGCGGGGTTGCCCCCCTCAAGCGATGCCCGAATGTCCTTGACAATCATTTGGACATTCATGTGGTTTGTGGGCGACGGTTCGAAGCCGAAATGCAGATAGAACTCTCGGGCAGACTCGCTAAGTGCATGAGCAAGCATCAGGCGGATTCCTGTCTCTTCCGATACTGCGACTGTTCGAACCATGACATCCCTTAACAGGAATGCACCGATGTCCCTTCCCTGGACCGACTCGGCTACAGCGAGACGCGCAAGTAATACGGCGGGAATCGGATGTCTGGGCATTCCTTTCCTAGCTCGGGAACTGGCGTCGGCATGCTCAACCGAAGCAACCGTGAGTGCGTGATAGCCGACGACTCGATCCTGCTCCGAATCGGTAACGACATATGTCTGGGCAGATCCGACTCCACTCGCTGCGCGAGCGTGCCGGCAAATCCATACGTTAAGGGACCCCACCCCGCAGTCAAAGCCGTTAAGCCGATGCTCCGAACTGAGTCGCTCGGGGTCTAGAAATCGAGGCACGCGCGCCCGCTACTCAGGGCGCGGGCGTGCAAAGAGCTTGGCCAACTCGGGCCGTACTTGGGCAGGACGATCCATCGCCGCGATAAGTCGCTGCCAGTCCTCGGAATCGATGCGGAAGTTTGTCCGATCAGCCAGAAGTCGCTCCGCCCGCTCCCGTCCACTCTCTACAAGAAACTGGGTTAGGGTCTCGCGCTGCGCTACTGCGGCACGGTCGAACAGAGCGCGATCTTGGGGCTCAATGCGTAGGTTGACTCGTTGTTTTGAGCCGGCCATAGCAAGCATTGTACATACAACGTACGTCAGAAGTCAAGCGGCAGATGAGGGGTCGGCATCTTGGCGACCGGACCCGCAATATCGCTGTCCTCGCCGATGACGACCATTCCGCCCTTGACGCCGACCGCATAGGCAACCGCGGTCCGCACGTCGGTCCGATTCGGTCCCTCCCAGATCACAAAGCAATCAACCCGATGGCCGTCGATTTCAAAGGATTGGTTGCGTCGGCCGGGCTTGTCTTTCACCGCATCCATCAGCCGTTCCCACGCGTTCTCGGACGCGTCCTCGGTGAGGCTGACAGGAAAGTAAGCCACGTCGCCATCCTCGCCGCTCGCGCCTGCGCTCGTCAAAGTGACTGGCGCACGGACTGGCGCCGCGGGGCACTTTCGGCGCATTCCTTACTCGGTTAGTGGACAAAAGAAAACCCCGCCTGAGCGGGGCTTTCCTAGGGCGGCTGAATGGAGTCGAACCATCACGTCCCGTTAGGGACACAAGGCCCTCAACCCAAGCGATCGACGTCACCTCAGGCTTGTGTGGTGTTCTGAAGTGCTCTCAGGTTACCTGAGGTGCTCTCAGGTTTTCTCAGTTTGGGCCCCCGATTGGGCCCCCGGGATATCGGCACCCAATCCCCCGGCCGACCTCCTAGCATTCCTCAGATGACCGAGCGATCGGCCAGCGCCATTCTTGCTCGTCACGAGTCCCGCGAGGACATCGCGCGAATTGCCTCTGCCCATGGTGCCCGCAACGTTCGCGTCTTCGGATCGGCTGGGCGCGGTGAGGCAGGGTCCGGTAGCGATCTCGACCTCCTGGTCGAGATGTCGGAGGACCGCAACCTCTTCGACCTGATTGCCCTCTCCCAGGAGCTGGAGCAGACGCTCGGGGTCGAGGTGGACGTTCTCAGCGAGGGGGGCCTCTCTCCCTATCTGCGCGAGCGAATCCTCGCCGAGGCGGCCCCGCTGTGAAGGATGAGCAGGTCTACCTGCTCCACATCCGCGACGCGATCGACCGCATCCTCGCCTACACCGAGGAGGGCCGCGACGCCTTCCTCAGCGACTCGATGGTCCAAGACGCGGTGCTTCGCAACATGGAGATCCTCGGCGAGGCCTCAAAGCGCGTCTCCGAGCCGCTGCGCGACCGTTCTCCGGATATCCCATGGCGGGAGATGGCCGGGATGCGCGACAAGCTGATCCACGACTACTTCGGCGTCGACCTCAGCCTGGTCTGGGACGTGGTCGCCTCCGAGCTGCCGGCGGCTCGCGATCGAATTGTCGCGCTGCTCGACGAGCAACCCAAGGCAGGCGGCTGAGCTTTCCCAGATCTCAGGCCTTTTGGGAGCACCTTTGCTGCTCTCGCGTCATAGGCCTCCCAGTAGATGGGGTGGCGCGCGTATCGGGGCCACGGTGGTCAAGACGGCCATCCGTCGGCAGCGTCGCGTCAGCCGACCTCCACGTTGGCGCTCGCGCTCACCTCGATTCCTCCCCGCAGCGTGTCGAGGTTGACGCAGAACCGCTCGGCCGCTGCGACCAAGGCTGCAAGCCGCTTGGGATCGGACCCCTCGGCCCCCGCAAGGTCCACCCGGCACTCCAGTGCCTCGAAACCGACCCTAACGCCGGGGTCGATCCCGAGGCAACCGCGGACATCGAGTTCGCCGGTGACCGTGACCTCGAGCGCGGTGAGCTCGATCTCGAGCAGGTTGGCGATCATCCTGATCGCCCCGTCCTGGCAGGCGGCGAGCGCCGCGCAGAGGAGATCACCTGGGTTTGGAGCGTCGTGCAGGCCTCCTATGTAGCGATCGAGCCCATAGCGAAGGGAAGTCCCGTATCCGCTCCCGACCTCGACCTCGCCGTGAAAGGGATCCGTCGCCGGGATCTCGACAGAGGTCGTTCGCGCCGTCTTGCGCGTTCGGGCCCGCTGGGGACTCTCCGCATAGAGAGCCCGCAGCGGCGCCTGGCGTTCGCTGACAACTGAGCGGCGCATGCGCGTGCTCACAGGCCCCACTTCCTGCTCCCGGGAGGCGGTGCCCATTACGCCGCGCTCCCCGCCGCGAGCGCCCTGACGTCCTCGGTGGAGAGCGCCTTGCCGCCGATCCCCCAATCACCGCTTCGCACCTCCTCGATCACGACCGAGGTCACCTCGCGCATGTTCTGCTCTGCCAGAGCGACGATGATGCCTGCGGGGCCGCGGAGATAGCAGAGCCGGAAGATGCTCTCGTACTGCGCCACCTCGCCGAGGAGATCGGCGCCGTGGGCGCGCAGGCGATCGATAGTGTCGTCGATGTCGTCGACGGCGAACATGACGCGATGCAGGCCCAGCGTGTTGGGAGGCGGGTTCTCAGGCTCGGCGCCCGACGCCGCGGGTGTGTGGTACTTGGTCAACTCCAGCTTGCTGTGGCCGTCCGGGGTCCGCATCATCGCGATGTCGCTCCGGACGCCGTCGAGTCCGACGGTGCGGTCCGCCCAAAGGCCTTCGACCTGCCCTTTGCCTTCCAGCTCCATGCCGAGCTCGGTGAAGAACGCGACAGCCGCGTCCAGATCGTCGACGACGATGGCGACGTTGTCCACCCGTTGAATAGTCATGTGCTCGATGGTACGGGCGGGCCGATGATTGGCCGTCGCGCTCCCTGGTAGGCAAGAACGGGGCGCGCGCCTACTCGCGATAGTCGACGAGAAGCTGCTCGCGGCCCTGCTGGCGAAGTTGCGTCGTGGGGCTGAGCCCGGGAGGGCCGAATCTGCGCGCCTCTGCATGAAAATAAGACAAAATTGAGACACAGAACTGCGGGGCGGCGTCGCCTATCACGCGTCAGGCAAAAAGAAAACCCCACATTAGCGGGGCTTTCTTAGTGCGGCTGAATGGAGTCGAACCATCACGTCCCGTTAGGGACACAAGGCCCTCAACCTTGCGCGTCTACCAGTTCCGCCACAGCCGCTTGAGTCGGCTGATTGTATTGGCCTTGAAAGCATCCGGACCACGCGCTAGCCTACGAACGTCTGTTCGAGCAATTCAATACCCGGCGTGCGGAGATGCAATAAGGAGAGAGCGTGGACCTTGATCTGACCAAGAGGCAGAAGGAGATCTTCGATTTCATCCGTCGTTATGCGGCAAAGACCGGGTACCCACCGACCGTGCGCGAGATCGGCAAGGCCGTCGGGTTGCATTCCTCCTCCACCGTGCATGCTCACCTGGCGAACCTGGAGAAGATTGGACTGCTTCGACGCGACCCCTCGAAACCGAGGGCGATCGAGCTGCTCTTCGACAAGGCGAAGAAGACGATCAGACCCGGAGCTGGATTGCCTCTGGTCGGCCAGGTCGCAGCGGGAGAACCGATCCTGGCCGAAGAGAACATTGAGGAGTACCTCGAGATCCCTGACGTGATCGGTGGGGAGGATGGCGATTACATTCTCCAGGTGCGCGGGGAGAGCATGAAGGACGCGGGAATCCTTGAGGGCGATTACGTGGTGGTCCGGCCCGCGGACGATGCTCCCGACGGCGAGATCGTCGTCG
The DNA here is from genome assembly GCA_049585815.1 of Solirubrobacterales bacterium. Taxonomy (GTDB): domain Bacteria; phylum Actinomycetota; class Thermoleophilia; order Solirubrobacterales; family 70-9; genus DATLSM01. Next base: position 25,765 of record JBAVAR010000056.1, on the reverse strand, counting down.
CCTTGATCGGTGAGGAGGCGACGGTAAAGCGGATCTTCCGCGAACCCGATCACGTTCGTCTACAGCCTGAGAATGAGTCGATGAAACCAATTCGCACCACCGAGGCCCGCGTCCTGGGTCGTGTCGTGGGCGTATTCCGCAAAGTCTGAATCTCCGCAGCAGATTCCTGCGCAGACCACCTTCGGCGGTAGGTCTGGTTGCCGCAGCTGGGCAGGATCCTGGACCGAGGAGATGAGAGGAGCACCCCGACGTGTGACCCGGTCGGAATGCCCAGAGGAAATAGCGGGAGGGCCGCTCTTGGCAAGGCCGTCGGAGGGCTACTATCCAGGGTGCGGGCTGAGTGGCCGCGGGGGGAGAGAAAACCCCTCGAGGAAAGTCCGGACACCATAGAGCGAGGGCGGTGGGTAACGCCCACCCGGGGAAACCCGCGGGACAGTGCCACAGAAATACACGGCCGATGACGCGGCCACACGTGAGCCGCGTACAGGCAAAGGTGAAATGGTGCGGTAAGAGCGCACCGGCGTCGCGGTGACGCGGCGGCCAGGCAAACCCCGCCCGGTGCAAGGCCAAGCAGGACCGAGGACCCGGCTCGGCGAGGTCCAGGTAGGCCGCAGGTTGCCTCTGGCGATCCGTCGGGGCTTCGGCCCCGGCGAGACAGATGGCCGCTCACGACAGGATCCGGCTTACAGGCCCGCTAAGGAAGGGGCCCCCGCAAGGGGGCCCCTTCTACGCAGCGCGGGCGCTTTGATGCAGCACTGTCAGCCGGGAGCTCCGCCGTCGATGCGCAGAGCATGTTGAGTCCATGCACAACCTGTTCACATAATTCTGTCTTAGTCTTTGCTAACCTGCCGCCAACTTCCGCTGAATCTCTGCCTACATATCGCAGAGAGCGGGGGACCCAAAGGTTGGGGCGAATCGCCGGCATCTGCCGCGTAGCGCAGCTCTTTCAGCGCGAGCCCGTCAGCTAACCCCGCAAGCGTCAGGAAAGAGCAATGAAGGCAGGCGCAGACCGCCGCGGGCGGCAAGACAACGATCTACGTGGGCGCAGCACTTCCAAGCGCTCCACGCGACGCACGCTCTCGGCGGCCATCCTGGCCGTGCTTGCATTGGTCGCGACCACGGCGGTCTCGGCCGAGGCCTCCACCGGCGGCGCATCGAGCGCCGGCCCGGGTGGTGCGGCCGCGTCCGGGCAAAACATCGCCTTCACCCCGATGCGGACCGCTGGAGCTACCTGGTATGGCCCCGGTCTCTACGGCCGCCACACCGCCTGCGGCCAGGTGCTGCGGCCCGACACGCTCGGTGTCGCCAACCGCAACCTTCCCTGTGGGACTACGGTCAAGTTCCTCTACCAGGGCCACTCACTGGTCACCCAGGTGATCGATCGAGGCCCCTACACCAGGGGCAACTCCTGGGACCTGACCAACGGCGCCCGACTCGCGCTTGGATTCAACGGTGCGGGCCAGGTTCATTACGCGGTCGCGCTCAACTACGCCCGGCACTGATTCGGTCCGCTCTGCCGTTCGGGCGGCTAATCTCCCCTGCTTGAGCTGGATTTCCGACGAGAGGAGCATGGGCATGCCGAGGTCTTCCGATGAGGCGTCAAGCGCGAATTCGACCCGCAGACGGGGTCGACTGGCGGCGGCGGCTCTGGCGACCGGCGCCCTCGCTGTCCTCGCCGCCCTGGTCACCAGCGCGGGGGCGGCGACGAGCTCCCACACGACGATCGTGCTCGGCCAGACGGGCAGCCCGCCGAACCCCTCCTGCCCGGGCCTGCCCTGCCAGGCGGTCGGCAGCGTCACCGGGTTCCAGGTCAATAACGGCCAGCTCAAGCTGCCCTTCAACGCGCCTCGCAGCGGCAAGATCACCGACTGGACCCTGACCCTCTCCCAGCCGACCGCAAAGCAGCGCTCCTTCTTCAACACCTTCTTTGGCACCCCGCCTGAGGCGCGGCTGGCGATCTTGCGCCGCGTGCCCCGCACCAGCCCTCCGCGCTACAGCCTGCAGCGCCAGGGCGCGGTCAAGGTTCTCAGTCCCTACCTGGGCCAGACCGTGAAGTTCGGTTCCTCGCTGCCGGTTGAACGGGGCGAGATCGTCGGCCTCACGGTGCCGACCTGGGCCCCCGCCTTTGCCCAGGGCCTGGCCTCCAACAACGCGTGGCGGGCCAGCCGTGCCCCCGGCAAGTGCACCAATGCCACCGACGTCCGCCAGGGCCAGCCGCAGACAAGGATCGGCCGGCGGGCGACCTACGGCTGCCTCTACAACACCGCAAGGCTGCTCTACACGGCGACCCTCACCGAGGACGGCTGACCGACACCCTCTTGAAGCCCAGAGAGCTCTAGGCCGCCGAGGGCAGGACCCTCGGCGTAGCCTGGTCCTGAGGCAGCGCGGCCGCGCTTGCGATCAGGCTCTGGAACTCATTGAGGGCGAGATGGCCGACCGCCTCGAGGATCTCCTCATCGGTCCAGCCGATCTCCCGCGCCTCCTCATGGAGGTGGAGCGGGGGAGGCCCATCGGCATCGAGCGCCGCCTTCAGATATTCAAGCAGTGCCGCCTCCTTTGGATCTGAGGAGGTGAAGCTGCGGGCACGTGAGACCTCGTCGAGGCCGAGTCCGGCCCGCCGCGCCGATTTCGCGTGCTGGGCGATGCTGTAGTTGTCCTCGCGGTGCTCGGCGACCGCCAGGGCGATCCGCTCGCGGGTCGCCTGGGGGAGGACCCCGCCGCGCAGCTCCGAGCGCATCCTGGTGTAGGCGCGGAGCACGGCTGGGGCGCCGGCGAGGACGCCGACGAACTTGGTCACCGCGCCTCCGGCCGCCTGGATGCTCTTGATCAGCGGAGCACTTTCGTCAGGGGCCGTTAGCTCGTCGTGTATCTGGAATCTGCTGACTGCTGTTTTTACCGTCACGTTGCTTCCTGCTTCCGGCTCCAATTGGGCGGATTCCGCTTCACAGAGCCTTTACGTGGCCTTTACTTTACTTTAAGCCGATTACTTACGAGGAGTAAGTTATACCTGCTTTTGGCCCTCTCTGCAAGTGGCCTCCTACCCCGATTACGGCGGCGCGAACCCGATCGGTTCACTTCGCCTATCGTTGCGCCTCTCGCGGACAAGCCCCAAGGAGGCCGGAATGCCAGAGCAACCCACCAATGCCGCTGACGTCGCCGAGATCGTCAAGCAAAACGACGTGCGCTTCGTCCGCCTCTGGTTCACCGACGTCCTCGGCCAGCTGAAGAGCTTCTCGATCAACGCCGCCGAGCTCGAGGACGCTTTCGACGGCGGGATGGGCTTTGACGGCTCCTCGATCACGGGTTTTAACCCGATCGAGGAGTCGGACATGATCGCGATGCCCGATCCCTCGACCTTTGCCCTGATCCCCTGGCGCCCCGAGCAGGAGAACACGGTCGCCCGCATGTTCTGCGACATCCGGGTGCCGGGCGGCGGCGCCTATGAGGGAGACCCGCGCTGGATCCTGCGGCGGGCGATGAAGCGGGCCGAGGAGCTCGGCTTTGACGGTTACAACGTCGGTCCCGAGCTCGAGTACTTCTACTTTCGCTCGGCCAAACCCGCCGGCGGCGTGCCCGAGGTCCTCGACGAGGGCGGCTATTTCGATCTGACCACGCTGGACGCCGGTTCGGACGTGCGCCGCGAGACGGTGCTGGCGCTGGAGAAAATGGGCATCCACGTCGAGTACACCCACCACGAGGTCGGGCCCTCCCAGCACGAGGTCGACATGCGCTACAAGAACGCCCTCGAGATGGCCGATGACTGCATGACCTACCGGATCGTGGTCAAGGAGTACGCGATGAAATACGGCTGGCATGCCACCTTCATGCCGAAGCCGCTGTTCGGTGAGAACGGCTCCGGCATGCACGTCCACCAATCGCTGACCAAGGACGGCAAGAACGCCTTCTATGACGCCGATGATCAGTACTTCCTCTCGCCTACCGCGAAGTCGTTCATCGCCGGCCAGCTCAAGCACGCTCGCGAGATCTCCCCGCTTTTCGCGCAATGGGTCAACTCATACAAGCGCCTGGTACCCGGCTTTGAGGCGCCGGTCTACCTGGCCTGGTCGCGACGCAATCGCTCGGCGCTGATCCGGGTACCGCTCTACCACCCCGGCAAGGAGAGTGCCACCCGCGCCGAGCTGCGCTGCCCCGACCCGGCCTGCAACCCCTACCTCTGCTTCGCCGGGATGCTGCAGGCAGGACTCGAAGGGGTGGAGAAGGGCTATGAGCTGCCCGAGCCGATGGAGCAGAACCTCTACCACCTCTCCCAGGAGGAGCTGGCCCACCAGGGAATCGAGCAGCTGCCGGCGACGCTGGGCGAGGCGATCGAGGTTGCGGCTGAGTCAGAGCTGGTGCTGCGCACGCTCGGCGAGCACACCTTCCGCCGCTTCGTGGAGATCAAGCGCCAGGAGTGGGATGACTACCGGGTCCGGGTGACCCCGTATGAGATCGAGAACTTCCTCCCCGTTCTCTAGCTGGATCTAGGGCTTCGCCAGGCGCGCCAGGCGCGCCGGCGGCGCCCAGAGATCAGAGCAGTTTGCCCAGGGACTCGGGGTCGGTTACCGGCGCCCGGCAGGTGAAGTGCTCACAGACGTAGGCTGTGGGCAGGCCGCTCAGGGTGCCCCGACCCCGCAAGAGCGCCGGCGCGGTTGTGCCCTCAGGGCCGCCGGCGAGGACCTGGTGGGGGCGAAAGCCGCGGCGCACCACCCCGACCAGCTGGTCCAGCTCATCCCCGATCAGGGCAACCTCCTTGGTCGGGGAGAGGTGGAAGTCAAGGGCCCTCAGCAGGTGGGCAAAGGAGGTGGGGTGCTCGGCGGCGGGCCGGGCGAGGAGGCGCAGGACCGATTCGGCCCTCACCTCATAGGCGCGCTCGCCGCTGAGGGCGGCCAGGCGCAGAAGGCCGATCGCGGCCGAGGAGTTGCCCGAGGGGATCGGGTGATCAGCGATCTCCTTGCGGCGGGCGATCAGGTCTTCGTGGTCCTCGGAGGTAGAAAAGAAACCGCCGCGCTCGGGATCGGCGAAGCGGGCGATCATCACCTCGGCGAGCTCTTTGGCCTGGTCAAACCAGCGCTGCTCGAAGGTTGATTCATAGAGGCTGAGGAGCGCCTCGAGCAGGAAGGCGTGATCCTCCAGGTAGGCGTTGAGGCGACCCTCGCCGTCCTTGTAGGTGCGAAGCAGCCGCCCCTCGGCGTCGCGCAGGGAACCGAGCACAAACTCCGCGCAACGGCAGGCGGCCTTGAGGTAATCCTCGCGCTCGAGGGCCGCGCCCGCCTCTGCCAGGGCGGTGATCGCCAGCGCGTTCCAGGCGGCCAGACGCTTGTCATCAAGGCCCGGGCGAACCCGCTCGCCGCGGGCGCGGTAGAGCGCCTGGCGCGCCGCCTGCAGGCCCGCGGGTTCGGTGCCCCCCGCACCGCGCGCCAGGTGAAGGACGTTGGCATTCTCGAAGTTGCCCTGATCGGTGACGCCGTAGAACTCGATCACCGCCTGGGCCCGCGCGCCGAGGACCGCGCGGATCTGGGCCGGCCTCCAGACGTAAAAGCGTCCCTCCTCGCCCTCTGAGTCGGCGTCAAGTGCCGAGAAGAAGCCCCCCTCGGGGCCGCGCATCTCTGCCAGCATCCAGTCGAGTGTCTCCTCGCAGACGCGCCGGTAGCGCTCCTCGCCCAGGGCCTGCCAGGCGTGCAGGTAGGCGCCCGCGAGCAGGGCGTTGTCATAGAGCATCTTCTCGAAGTGGGGGATCTGCCAGGAGTCATCGACCGAGTAGCGGCAAAAGCCGCCGCCGAGCTGGTCATAGATGCCGCCGGCGAGCATCGCGTCGAGGGTGCTCGCGACGATCTGCCGCTCACCGCGGGCAAGCAGCAGCTCAAGCGCGGAGGCCGGGGGGAACTTGGGTGCGCCGCCAAATCCCCCGTGGCGGGGATCGGCCTCGGCCCCCAGCGTCTCGATCGCCCGCTTCAGGAGGTCCTCTCCCGGGGTGCGGTTGGCGGGCTCCAGGCGGGCGATCGCTCCCAGGCGGGCGCGCGTCTGGTCGGCGCGCTCGCGCAGTTCCCCGCGCCTTTGGGCAAAGGTCTCGATCACCGCCTCCATCACCGTCTGAAAGCTCGGCAATCCACGGCCCGAATCGGGCGGGAAGTAGGTCCCCCCGTAAAACGGCACCCCGTCGGGGTCAAGGAAGACCGTCATCGGCCAGCCGCCGTGTCCGCTGATCGCCTGCACCGCCTCCATGTAGAGGGCATCGACGTCGGGTCGCTCCTCGCGGTCGACCTTGACGTTGACGAAGTGCTCGTTCATATAGGCGGCGGTGAGCGGATCCTCGAAGGACTCGCGCTCCATCACGTGGCACCAGTGACAGGCGGAGTAGCCGACGGAGAGCAGGACCGGGCGGTCGATCTCACGCGCGCGCTGAAGCGCCTCCGGGCCCCACGGATACCAGTCCACGGGGTTATCGCTGTGCTGGAGCAGGTAGGGGCTGGTCTCCTGCGCCAGGCGATTGGCCATCGCCGGAAGGCTACCCCGCGGCGCGTCTGGAGCTCACTATTCGTCGCGCGCTCTCGCCGAAACTTGGGCGCAGTTCCCGAACCGGTGTTTTCCGCGCCGTCCCCGTCGAGCGGAAGCTCTACCTTCTCTGAGTGACGAGCGAACGACTGCTTTCTCAAAGTGCGCCAGCGGTGGAGGCCGTGCTCGAGAAGCTTGACCCCGAGGATCGCGAGGTGATCCGCGGCGCGCTCGCGGAGGCCGAGAGGACCGAGGCCCAGCTGCGCTACCTCGCCGATCACGACTCCCTCACCGGTCTGCTCGACCGTCGCCGCTTCCGCGCTGAGCTTGACCAGTACGTCTCCTTCAGCGCCCGCTACGGCGGTCAGGGGGCGGTGATGATCATCGATATCGATGGCCTCAAGTCGGTCAACGACAGCTACGGCCACCACGCAGGCGACAACCTCCTACGTCGCGTCGCCTCGATCATGGCCGAACGGATGCGCGCCACCGATATCGTCGCCCGCCTCTCTGGCGATGAGTTCGCGGTGCTGATGCCGCAGACCGACACCGCCGGAGCGCTGCAGTTGGGCGAGGATCTGCGCGCTCAGGTTGCCGAGAACGACGCCGCTTCGCCGGATCTACCATCGGCCACGATCAGCGTTGGGATCACCATGTTCGGCGGCGAGCGTGAGGTTGGACCCGAGGCGGTCCTTGTCGCCGCCGACCAGGCGATGTACCGGGCAAAGGAGGAAGGGCGGGACCGGATCACCCTCTTTCAGGATCCCCGCGAGCCGAGCCGCGCTCGCCGCTCCCAGACCACCTCGGCGCGGATCCGCGACGCACTCACCGACGATCGTCTCAGCCTCCACACGCAGCCGATTCGAAGTCTCGCCTCCGGTGCGAGCGCGATCGAGCGCTACGAGCTGTTATTGCGGATGACCAGTGAGGGAGGCGAGCTGCTGCCGGCGGCCTCCTTCATCGAGGCGGCGGAGCGTTCGGGAATGGTCCAGGAGCTCGACCGCTGGGTGGTCGCCCGGGCGCTTGAGCTGGTCGCCGAGCGCGAGAGGGCGGGCCGGCCGGTGACCCTTCACGTCAACCTCTCCGGCGCCTCGCTCGCCGATGTCTCCGTGCTGGAGTTCATCGAACGGCGGCTGGATGAGGGCGATGCCGACCCCTCCCACTGCACCTTTGAGATCACCGAGACCGCCAGGGTCCAGGACTACCAGGCTGCGGCCGGGTTCGCCGACAGGCTCACCGAGTTCGGTTGCCAGGTGGCGATCGACGATTACGGCGCCGGCTACGGTCCCTTCCACTACCTGAGGAGAATTCCCTTCGACCTGATCAAGATCGACGGGGCGTTCATCCGCGACATGCCCAACAACGACGCCGACCAGCTGACCGTGAAGGCGATTGTCCAGATCGCTAGAGGCCTGGGCAAGACGACGATCGCCGAGTACGTGCAGGACGACGCCACCACCGAGCTGCTGCGCGAATACGGGGTCGATATGGCCCAGGGTTACCACCTGGGGCGCCCGGTCGATGCCGCAGAGGCGCTCTCCGCCTAGCGTCGCTAGGCGGAGGCGGAGGTGAGCGCGCCGGCAAAGGCCTCGAAGGCGTCGAGGTAGCGCTTCAGGTCCTGATCGGTGTGGGCGATCGAGAGCGTCCACTCCTCCTCGGTCCCCGGGGTCATGAAGATCCCGTGGTTCATGTGGTAAAGCCAGGCGAGGGTGGAGAGCTCATCGTCGACCTCGCTCAGGTAGTCGCGGTACTCATACAGTCGCCGGGGCGAGAAGATCACCGCCCCCTTCGCGCCCAGCCCCTCGGTGTAGGCGGGCAGGCCGTGGGAGTCGATGATTTCCTGACAGCCGTCGAGCAGGCGGCGGTTGGTCGCCTCAAAGTGCCGATAGACCTCGTCGGTGAGGACCTCGGTCAGGGTTGCCTGCGCCGCCGCCATCACCAGCGGGTTGCCGTTGAAGGTGCCGTACTGCTTCACGGTCCCGTCGGCGACGATCGCCGCCAGCTCCTCGCTCATCCCGATTGCCCCGCCCGGGTAACCGCCGCAGCTTGCCTTGGCCACGGTGATCATGTCCGGCAGGACGCCAAAGCGCGCGGTGGCGCCGCCGGCGGCAATCGTGCAGCCGGTCTTCACCTCATCGAAGATCAGCTTGACGCCGTGCCTGGCGGTCAGCTCGCGGACCCGCTCGAGGTAGCCGGGGCGGGGCGGGATGATGTTGATGTTCATCATCGCCGGCTCCATGATCAGGCCGGCGACCTGCTCGCCGATCTTGCCGAGGACGCTCTCGAGGGCGTCGGCGTCGTTGAAGGGAACGGCACGGGTGAGCGCCGTCATCGCCTCGGGCACACCGCCGCCGTAGGGGACGCTGACCGGGTCATCGCGGGCACCGAGCGCCTCCAGCGGCGGGTAGACGGAGACCATCACCGTGTCGTGGTGGCCGTGGTAGGAGCCCTCAATCTTGAGGATCGTGTCGCGGCCGGTCGCGCCGCGGGCGAGGTGCACCGCGTCCATCGTCGCCTCGGTGCCGGAGTTGTTGAAGCGCCACTGCGGCAGGCCGAAGCGGCGGGCCAGCTCCTCGGCCACCGTGATCGAGCCGTCGGTGGGGGCGGCGAAGTGGGTGCCCTTGTCGATCCGCGCCTTGACCGCGGCGCCCACGACGGGGTTGGCGTGGCCGATGCACATGACGCCGAAGCCGTTATGAAAATCGACGTACTCGTTGGCGTCCACATCCCAGACCCGGCTGCCCTCGCCACGCTCGAGGTAAACGGGCCAGGGTTCGTTGGATTGAAAGGAGGAGGGAACGCCGTTTGGCATCGAGCGGACCGCGCGCTCGAAGGTCTCGGCGGAGTGAGAGGTGCGGTTGCGAAACAACTCCTGCTGGGCCTCGGTCAGCGCCGCGATCTGCTTGCGGTCGATCTCCTCCACCGGGCTAGGTTAGCCGCGGCGCAGCTCCGCGCGCTTTACCTTGCCGCTCGTGGTCTTCGGTAGCTCGGCCGCAAACTCCACGATGCGGGGGAACTTGTAGGGGGCGGTCGCGCGTTTGCAGTGCTCCTGCAGCTCTCGCGCGAGCTCCTCGCTCGGGCGGCGGTTGCGGGGGACGACAATCGCGCGCACGACGGCACCGCGCTCTGGGTCTGGGGCGGCGACAGCGGCGGCCTCGGCGACATCGGGGTGGGAGAGCAGGGCCGACTCGACCTCGGTCGGACCGATCCGGTAGCCGGAGGAGAGGATGATGTCATCGCTTCGCCCCTCGAAATATAGGTAGCCGTCCTCGTCGGAGTGGACGAGATCGCCGCTTCCCCACCACTCACCCTCAAAGCGCTCGCCGTCCAGGTAGTGGGAAAAGAAGGTGGGGGAGGTCTGGGCTCGCAACTGCAGCTCGCCATCGCGGATGCGGATCGCGATCCCCGGCAGCGGCCTGCCCATCGAGCCGGGGCGCACCGGCTCTCCTGCGAGGTTGCCGGTGAGGTGGCCGGTCTCGGTCTGCCCGTAGCCGTCGGCGGGCTCAAGGCCGCTGGCCTCGCGGAAGGCGGCAATCGTCTCGGGGTCAAGCGGCTCTCCGGCGGAGACCATGCGCCGCAGGGCGGGAAGGGGTCGGAGAGCGGTCCTCCTGGCCAGCATCCGGTACTCGGTCGGGGCCTGGCAGAGCACGTTCACCCCGAGCGCCGCAGCGATCTCGAGCCGCTCGGCGGGATCAAAGCGCCCGTCGTGGATCACCGCGGCGGCGCCGGTCAGCCAGGGGGCGAGAAAGACGTTACGGGCCGACTTCGACCAGCCGGTTGCGGTCGTGCACCAGACCAGCTCGCCTTGGCGTGAGCCGAGCCAGTGCTCTGCCTGGAGGCGCTGGCCGAGCAGATAGCGGTAGGCATGAACGACCCCGCGCGGCTCACCGGTGGTGCCGGAGGTGAAGACGATCAGCGCCGGATCCTCGGCACCCATCCGCTCGAGGTTGGCCGGGGTCTCCTGGTCGCGGTCCTCGTCGAGAACCGCGCCGACCTCGGCGATCGTCATCACCGCCACCTCAGCGGGCAGCTCAGCGAGCAGGCCCTCCTCGCCGACGCACAGCCGCGGCGTCGCGGCGCCGACGCGCAGCTCGAGGTCCTGGCGGCGAAGCTGGGTATTGCAGGGCAGGGCGACGGCGCCCATCCGCCAGCAGGCGAGCAGGGTCAGTGCCCACTCGATCCGGTTGCCGATCAGGGTCATCACCACGTCGCCGCGCCCCACCCCCCGGGCCGCGAAGGCGCCGGAGAGCCCGGCGGAGCGGGCGATCAGCTCGCCGAAATGCCAGTCGCGGCGCCTGCCCTCGCCGTCGATCGCGACAATTCCCAGCCGCGAGGCCGGGGCGCTCTCCATCACGTCCTCGATGAAATTCACGGCCGGCAGTCTCTCGCAGCGGCGCTCTTGGCGCGCAGCTCCGGCCCAGATATGGCCTAGATGAGTGCTGCGTATCCGGTTGGTTCCGTCTGATTCAGCCAGCCCGGCGAGTGATTTGGCGGTAGGTCGTGGGCCGGTGGACGGCCCCGAGCCCGAGCAGGGTCTGGAAGGCCGCGCCGGGGTGCCGCGGCGGTTGTGGCGAAAGACGTACTCATCGAGGTAAACCGGCAATTGCTCGTCTGGAGAAGCCGCGATGGCTGCCGTGCATCGAGGAGGCGTGCGCGGCGGCCTGCTCTTCTAGTGCGGACTGACCCCAAGTACCCCGGACACCTCCGGGCTCCATAGAGACGCCTTCATTCGGACGCCCCGGCCATGGCCGGCATTGGCCGAACAATTGGCGCCATACCTAGGTGAACCGCTGTCTCGCTGAGGGGGCGGGCGGCGCTCCGGAGTGGCCACCCTGGCGAGTGAAGGAGCGTACGGACTCACCGTGACTCCGAGCTTTCGAGACGCCCAGTAAGCATTCGGGCTGCCGCTCGCGCGCAATGCAAGAGCGTCGTCGGGTCAGCACACTGCTCTTCCGCTCATCGAGGATTACCTGCCGTTGCTCATCGGCCTCCGCTTTGGGCAGGACTCTAAGCGGGCCCTGTGTGCGGGCCCTGTGTGCATCACGATGCTATGATGCTTTTATGTCGAAGACACGCACGACCGTCACCCTCGATGAGGATGTCTTCCGGGCCGTCAAGGTCAAGGCGGCTCGCACCGGCAAGCGGGACTCGCAGGTGATCGAGGAGTCGCTGCGACGGGACCTCGGCCTCGACGACCTGGAGGAGATCTGGGCGAGGGTGCGGCCCGCGCCGCAGGGAGAGGGGATGGCGCTCGCCGAAGCCGAGCTCGACGCCATCCGCAAGGAGAGGCGTGCGGCGGGTCGTCCCTGACCCCAGCGTCCTCGTCTCCGCCCTGATTACCCCCACGGGCATCCCCGCGAAGCTGCTGCAGGAGGCGCAGGCTGGCGGTCTGGATCTGATCGTCTCGCCGCTGCTCCTAAAGGAGCTTGAGGTGGTTCTAAAGCGCGAGAAGTTCCGCCGCTACGTCGACCTCGATGCCGTTCGCGACTTCCTCGCTCTACTGCGCCGCGACGCCCACCTCGCCGCTGACCCCGAGGGTCCGCCGCCCCTACGCTCTGCCGACCCCGACGACGACTACCTGATTGCCCTCGCGCACGACCAGAGCGCCGTCCTCGTCTCCGGCGAGACCCACCTCCTCGACCTTGACGATCGCGCCCCGATCCTCTCCCCGGCCGACTTCATCGCCCAACAGGCTACCCCCGGCCCCATTGCCCCCCGACGAAATGTGAGGCCAGCCCCGAGGTGACAAGACCATTCCAGCTCGAGCGATGGTGCGACCGGGGACAAATGCCGGAGGTGCTCGCTGCTCCTCGTCCAGAGCGGGCACTATGGCTGGCACTCTGACGCGTTCGCAGTTCGCGCAAAGCAGGTCGTTGATTGAGTCGGGTGAGGTTCGCGCCGCTGCGCGAAAGGGATGTCACGAAGTGCTTTTTAGTCGAGCACCACCAGCGCTTGGCCGTGGAGTCTCGGCAGTCGTATGATCGGCCCCAGGAAGTCTCCAGTCGAGAATTCGAACGCGATCGCGTGAGCCTCGCCGACACAATAGAGGTGGCCGTCAGGCCCTAGTCTCAACCCGCGCGGCTGGCGGAAGTTCACCGAACGGTCGGGAGCAAAGACGCGGACGAAGGCTCGCTGGCCGGATCGTACTCGCGAACGGTGACAACAGCATTGGGGGCACGGAACGGAGACTCGCTGGCGACGACGATGTGGCCATTCGGAACCACGGTCAGGTCCAGAGGGCTCAATTCGGGATCCGTGACCAAGCGACGCGGCTGGGCCGGCGCGTCGGGATCGAACATCAGGATGGTGTTGTTGCCCTCGCCGGAAGGGCCGATGCCCGAGGGTAATTCGTTACCAAGCTCAAGCTGTCCCACGGCTCCCGGGAATTAATATCAGCGCGTCATTTCGTCGCCAAACCGCCACCTAACGGGCTCGCCGGCTCGGTCTGTACCCGTCGGCCTCGATCGGGTTTTCGTTCGCTCGGGCTTCAGCGTCGGCGCTCGGGGTTGCCGCGCTCCCACCACTCGATCCTCTCCCCGTCTTCGTGCATCTTCCGAGGGAATGCGCTCTGGAGCCGGTCACATTTCCGCAGAACTTCCAAAGCTCGCGCGCTGCCCGCTTGTAGTGATGGATCAGATCGTCGAGTTCGAAGGCATCGAGCCCTCCGGAGTCATAGCGATCAAAGCCCTCCCGCACACGCTCAAGAAGGTCCGCAAGCCGTGCCTCGTGATAGCCGACGAGGAGTGGCAGATCGGCCCGACGCTCCGTTTTCGAGGGCCTGGCTGGATCGGCGCTCATGAGATCGACCGTACCGCAGATCGGCTCCCTCGAGAATCTGCTCCCACACCCCAAGCCTCACTGCCAGTCGTGATCGGTCTCTGATCTGAAGGTGTGTAGTGCTTGACCTCATAAACCCAGAGAGCGTCGAACCGTCTTCCCCTTGCCGGCGGCCAGCCGCCCGATATGGCATACAAGTGCCGGCGCGCCAGGGCCCTGCTGCTCGCTTACTGAACCGCCTTCTTCAACTCCGCTCCGGCGCTGAACTTCGGCACCCGTTTGGCCGCGATCTGCATCGTTTCGCCGGTCTGGGGATTGCGACCCTGGCGGGCCTCTCGCTGAACCGCCGAGAATTTACCGAAGCCGGTCAGCCGAACCTCGTTGCCATCGCCGATCTGCTTCGCGATTGCCTCCAACGTCGCCTCGACGGCGAGCTTTGATTGGCCAACATCGATGCCAGTCCGAGTCGCGACATCCCGAGCCAGTTCCTCCTTGTTGACGATTGCCACCTTTTATCTCCGATCTGAGTTTGTTGATCCGCCTACGCAGACTCACTGCTGACCGTACTTCCCGCGTAAGTCGGCAAGACGCCACCGCAGCCGCCTCCTCGTTGCTGTCGCCGAGGTCGTGGCGCTCCTTGATCCGGGCAAAAATGACCAGCACGACATAATCGGTGGCGAGGCCGAAGATCACGGCAAAGAGGAGGACCAGGCTGGTCACGTCGATTGCGGACGGACCGCGGTAGCCGACGGGCCGTCAAGCCAGCCGTGTTGCCGGAGACCAGTGCGCTCGATGCCCAGGGTGGTTTGACGGCGGGATCGCTTCCACCGATTCCTGGGAGGGGGCCTGAAGCGCCGGTGCGGAGAGGCCGAAGTTGGCATGGGCCAGCCTTCCTGAGGCCCGCCTGAAGGGATGAGCCGCCGGAGGCGGGGGTCGAGATCGGGGGAGGCCCCGAGAGACGCTGGCGGCGCTGAGAGCGACGGTCGTCTTACCCGAGCGCCTCAGGCAGGACGCCCGTGCGCTTGCTACCGTCCACTAGCCCTCATAGAGCTTGAGGACCCGAACCGCGCCTGGGGGGGCGGCGTCGATGCAGAGGTTGCAAAGGACGCACTCATCGAGGTTGTCCTCAACGATCTCCACGCCGCTCTCGGTCGCCCTGAAGATATCCACCGGGCAGACTTCGGCGAGCTGGGTGGCAAGCGCCATGTCGGCGCTGAGCGAAGCGTCGACCTCGACGTCGATGAAGATGGCGCTGCTCATGTGCCGGCCCCCAGTTTCTCCTTGACCACAGCGGGGATCTGATCGATCCGCTCGACCACGCGGATGCCGGCAGCTTCGAGGCGGGCGATCTTCTCCGTCGCCGTGTCCTCCTTGCCCTCGACGATCGTCCCGGCGTGGCCGAAGCTCATCCCCTTCATCTCCTCGTCGTCCATGAACTTGCCGGCCATGAAGGCGATGATCGGGAGTCGGCTGTCGTTGTCCTTGACCCATTCCGATAGCTGGGCCTCCATCCGCCCCCCGGGCTCGGTGTAGATGACGATCGCCTGCGTCTCCTCATCGGCCTCGAAGTAGGGGATCAGCTCGGCGTAGGTGGAGCCGATGATCGCATCGCCGCCGATTGAGACCGCGGTCGAGACGCCGAGACCGGCCTGGGTCAGGGAGGAGGAGATCTCGGTAGTCATTCCCCCCGAGCGGCTCATCACCCCGACCGGGCCCGGGGCATAGGCCTTGGCGGCGTCTTTTGCCGGCCCGCCGATGCCGCCCATCTTGCAGACGCCGGGAACGATCAGGCCGAGGCAGTTGGGGCCGATGATCCGCGCCCCGCGCATGTTTGCCAGCTCGACCATCTGGGCGACGTCACGGCGCGGGATGCGCTCGGTGACGACGACGATCAGCTTAATCTCGTTCTCGATCGCCTCAAACACCGCATCCTTGGTGAAGGCGGGGGGGACGGTGACGACCGATCCGTCGATCGCGGCGCCGTAGTGCTCGACCGCCTGGGCGACGGTGTCAAAGACCGGCACGCCGTGCACCTCGCGGCCCTTGCGCCCGGGGGTGACGCCACCGACCACCCGGGAGCCGTAATCGAGGCACTCGCGGGTCAGGTTGACCGCCTCTCGCCCGGTGATCCCCTGGACGATGAAGGTCGTGTCCTTGCTGAGCAGGATCGACATCAGCTATGCCCGCTCCCGGCCAGGCTGAGGCCCTTTGGACAGATCGTGCTTGATCATTTCGGGCGAGCGGCGCAGGCGGTTCATGGTGTCCCCTGGATCTTGGCCACGGCGCGGCCCGCCGCCTCCCACATCGAGACCGAGCGGTCGCAGTACTCGACCCCGTAGCGCTCGAGGATCTTGAAGCCCTCCTCCTCCCAGGCGCCGGGGATGCGGAAGATCGCGATCGTCTCGGCCGGATCCCTGCCCAGCTCCAGGCAGGCCTTGATCACGCCGCGGGCGACGATGTCCACGCGGGTGTTGGAGACGATCGACATCATCACCGCAATCTTCTCGACGCCGTCCTTTTCAAGCACCTCCCTGGCCAGGCCGCAGGCCTTGGCAACGGAGGGGTTACCGCCGATCTCGGAATAGTTGGCCGGCTTGCCACCCTGGCTGCGGACGGCGTCGGTCAGCGTCAGCGAGCCGCCGCCGGCGCCGATCACCAGCCCCAGGTCGCCCTCGAAGCCGTGATCCTTACCCTGGATCACGCCGCGGTGATCGGCGGCGTCGATCGCCGCGACGTTGCGCTCAAATGCCGACGGTTCATAGGTCTCCCGCCTGTCGTCCTCGGCGATCTCAAGCTGGGAGCGGAGCAGTGTCTTCTGGCGGCCCACCGCCTCGTTCTCCATCTCCATGTGCGCATCGAGGGCGACGAAGCTTCCGTCACTGAGCTCGGCGAGCGGGTTGATCTCGGCGAGGGTCATGTCGTAGTCGCGGAAAAGGCGGGCGAGCCGGGCGAGGATCGGGGTCGCGCGGTTTAACTGGGAGCCGCTCACGCCGGTTGCCGCGATCGCCTGCTTTGCCTCGAAATCTGAGATCGGCAGCAGGTTGGAGAGGTGTTCGCGCCCGACGTGGTCGGGGTGGCTGGCGGCGACCTCCTCGATGTCGATCCCGCCCATATCGCTGAACAAGATCAGCGGTCGCTTCGCGGTGCCATCCCAGACGACCCCGGCGTAGTACTCCTGCTTGACGTCGGCCTTGGGGTCGACCAGGACCCCGCGGGGCAGGTGGCCGTTGATTTCCAGCTTGAGGATCGCCTCGGCCTCCTCGGCGGCCTGCTCGGGGTCCTCGGCGAACTTGACGCCGCCGGCCTTCATTCGCCCGCCGCTCAGTACCTGCGACTTGATCACCACTGGCCCGCCGATCTCCTCGGCGACCCGACGAGCCTCCTCGGCGCTCCTGCAGAAGCCGTAGCGGGTGACCGGAATCCCGGCCAGCTCGACGATCTTGCGTGCCTCGTACTCAAAGAAGCGCATCAGCGGCGCGGAACCCTATCCGAACCGCTCTGGGGGAGGGAGGCCCGGCCCCTGGAATACTTTCCCGGTGGGTCTCGTCCAAAAAGGGAGGAATATGAGCTTTTCGTCCAGGGCCGGTGCGGCTGCGGCGCTGATCGCCGTCGGGGTATTGCTGGCGGGCTGCGGGGGAACGGTGATCGACAGCTCCAAGGTCGAGGCGGCGATCCAGACAAACCTGCAAAAGGCGCTCCACGAGAAGGTTTCCTCGGTTTCCTGCCCCTCCGAACAGAAGGTCGAACCGGGGTCGACCTTCACCTGCACGGTCAGCTTTTCGAGCGGCAAGCAGGCGACCGCGACGCTGAAAATCCTGAACAAGGAAGGCAACGTCAGCCTGATTGATCTCAGGGCCAATAAGTAGAGTGGTGCGATGAGCCAAATCTCCACGGCCGCCGCGCCGACCACTCACGCCAAGCTCCTCGACTGGGTCGCAAAGATCGCCGAGCTGACCCAGCCCGACGCCGTCCACTGGTGCGACGGTTCAGCGGAGGAGTACGACTCCCTCGCCCAGACGCTGATCGAGGCGGGAACCTTCGAGCGACTCTCCGACGCCAAGCGCCCGAACTCCTATCTCGCCCTCTCAGACCCCGCCGACGTGGCTCGGGTCGAGGACCGCACCTTCATCTGCTCTGCGCGCGAGGAGGATGCCGGTCCGACCAACAACTGGTGTGACCCGGCAGAGATGCGCGAGACCCTGGGCGCCCTCTTTAAGGGCGCCATGGTGGGTCGCACGATGTACGTGGTGCCCTTCTCGATGGGGCCGATCGGCTCGCCGATCTCCTACATCGGCGTCCAGCTCACCGATTCGCCCTACGTCGCGGCCTCGATGCGGATCATGACCCGGATGGGCGCCCCCGCCCTGGAGGCGCTGGGAGGGTCCGGCGAGTTCGTCCCCTGCGTGCACTCGGTTGGGATGCCGCTGCCGGAGGGTGTCGAGGACGTCTCCTGGCCCTGCAACAAGGACAACAAGTACATCGTCCACTACCCCGAGACAAGGGAGATCTGGTCCTTTGGCTCCGGCTATGGCGGCAACGCGCTGCTCGGCAAGAAGTGCTTTGCGCTGCGGATCGCCTCGGCGATGGCGCGCGAGGAGGGTTGGATGGCCGAGCACATGCTGATCCTCAAATTGACCTCGCCGGAGGGCACGGTCAAATACGTGACCGGCGCCTTCCCCTCGGCCTGCGGCAAGACCAACCTGGCGATGCTGATTCCGACCCTGCCCGACTGGAAGGTGGAGACGATCGGCGATGACATCGCCTGGATGAAGTTCGGCTCCGACGGCCGCCTCTACGCGGTCAACCCCGAGGCCGGCTTCTTCGGCGTCGCCCCCAACACAAGCCACAAGACCAATCCCAACGCGATGGCGACGATCGAGCGCAACTCGATCTTCACCAACTGCGCCAAAACCGACGATGGCGACATCTGGTGGGAGGGGATGACGGGAGAGCCGCCCGCGCACGCAATCGACTGGCACGGCAAGGAGTGGACCCCCGACTCCGAGAACCCGGCGGCGCACCCCAATGCCCGCTTCACCACGCCGGCGTCCCAGTGTCCCTCGATCGCCCCGGAGTGGGAGGACCCCGCCGGTGTGCCGATCGACGCCTTCCTCTTCGGCGGGCGGCGGGCGACCGTGGTTCCCCTGGTTCACGAGGCATTTGATTGGGAGCACGCGGTCTTCATGGGGGCGACGATGTCCTCGGAGACGACCGCCGCGGCAGCCGGCGCGGTCGGCCAGCTTCGCTTTGACCCGATGGCGATGCTGCCCTTCTGCGGTTACAACATGGCCGACTACTTCGCCCACTGGTTGAAGGCGGGCGAGCGTGAGGGAGCCCAGCTACCGCGGGTCTTCTACGTCAACTGGTTTCGCAAAGACGCCGACGGCAAGTTCCTTTGGCCCGGCTTCGGTGAGAACAGTCGGGTCCTTGAGTGGATTTTCCGCCGCTGCGAGAACGCCACCGATGCTGTCGAGTCCCCGATCGGTCTGCTTCCCAGCGTGGGCGCGATCAACACTGACGGCCTCAGCCTCTCGGAGGTGGCGATGGAGGAACTGCTCTCGGTCGACCAATCGCTGGTCAAAGAGCAGCTGCCCCAGGTCAAAGAGCACCTGGCGAAATTCGGCGACAAGCTGCCGGCCCAGATCACCGCCCAGTTGCAGGCCCTCGAAGAGCGCCTGGGGTAGGCCCGGGCCTACCGCCACGGCTCAGGGCCAGGTGGGGGGCCCGATCGGGCTGGTAGATAGTTCGGAGTAGAGGTTCGGCTGGTAGGCGGTGCGCTGGATGCCACGGGCGAAAGCGCGGGTTGCCGACCGCGAGCTGCCAATCGGCCAATTCATCTGCTGGTTCTTTTCGTCGTAATAGATGAACCCCCGGATCGCCGGGTAAGTGGAGGGGATTGCGCCCAGCGCGTCGCGGATCCAGGCTCGCTTAGAGCCGCCCCGCTCTTCGGAGGCGGTCTCGCCGATCACCATCGGCTTGCTCGGGGCGAGCCGCAGGACCTGGTTGTAGGTCGACCTGAATATCCGGTTGAAGCTCATCCAGCCCGAGGAGTTCGCCGTCTTGCCCCAGTTGAAACCGTCCAGGCAGGTCCAGTCGACATATTCGTTGCCCGGGTAGAGGCGGCTGAGCGGCGTCAGCTTTCCGGCGAAGTCGACGTTTGGGCACCAGACCCAGGTGGCGTTGGTTGCCCCGACCGAGGTGAAGATGTCGTGCACGTGGCGCCAGGCGGCGACGAACTGCCCCGGCCGATTGCGGTTGACCCCTTCGCTCCAGGGAAACCAGAAGCCGTTCATCTCCGGGTCAAAGCGCAAAAAGAACGGGTGCCCCCATTCCCGCGCCGCTTCGGCGAACCTGCGGATGTAGGAGTCATATTCCCCGCGGATTACGCTGGCGAGCCGAAAGCGCGGCTCGTTGACGCTGGAGGGCACCGACTGAGCGGCCCAGCTGAGGAAGGGGATGATCCCCTGCTGGCGCAGGACCTCCATCTCCGCCGTCGGGAAGGGGAAGTAGGAGCACGGTGAGCTGCTGCAATCGGCAAACGGCGAGGAGAAGGAGAGCAGCGAGATTCCCTTGTGGGCTGCCTGCTCGAACTTGTAGACCGCGCGGATATCCCAGGGTGCGGCTTCGCCGGTCAGCTGGGTGCCGATCACCGCTCCCCAGTAGAGGGGCTGCGGGGGCTGTCCGGAGGACGCTGTGGTCGGTGAGACCGAGACGCAGGCCGCGAGCGCCACAACAAGTGCGGTGAGAGCGAGGGCTCTGCGAGGGGAGGTGGTCATCGAGGTCTCATTCGGGTCCTAGAGGTGTTCTCGACTACTCAACCCGCGCGCTTGAACTTTGCTGCGAAGCGCCTCCGCCCTGCGGTGGGGACTCGGGCGGGCGGGGAGGGCCTCGATTCAGGGCGGGGGAGCGACCGCGGGATCGGGGAGGGCGGCGTAGTCGTTTGCCTGGAAGCTGGGGCTGGCGATCCCTTTGGCAAAGGCCCGGGTCGCCGCCGCCGAGGTCTCGATCGGCCACTGGACTCCGCGATCGACCTGGTCAAACCAGATCAGTCCCCGGATCCGGCGAAATTTGGTGGCGAGTGTCCTGAACATGTTGCGGATCCAGGTTGCCTTTTCGTGGCCCACGCCGTTTGAGGCGGTCTCGGCGAGAAGCATCGGCTTTGCGGGCGCCACCTTGCTGACGATTTCGCGGTAGTTGGAGTTAAGGATCTGGGCGAAGCTCCGCCAGGGCTGGGAATTGACCGAATTCCGGCCCCAGTTGAAATCGTCCAGGCAGGTCCAGTCGACGTATTCGTTGCCAGGGTAGTAGCGGGCCGTCTGCGCGAAGCGGTGCTGAGCGCTCGCGTAAGGGCACCAGACCCAGGTGGCGTTGGTTGCCCCAACCGAGGTGAAGATGTCGTGCACGTGGCGCCAGGCGGCGACATATTCGCCGGCCTGGTTTCCGTTCACCCCTTCTGACCAGGGGAACCAGGTTCCGTTCATCTCCCAGTCAAAGCGCAAAAAGAACGGGTGCCCCCAATCCCGCGCCGCTTCGGCGAATTCCTTGATGTAGGCGTCATAGGTGCCGTTGATGATGTCGGCGAGGCGGAAGTCGGGCTCGCTTAGGTCGCCCGGCACGGGGTTTGATTGGGAGCCCCAGCTGAAGAAGGGAATCGCCCCGTAGTTGCGCAGGGTTTCCATTTCCTTGGCCGGAAAGCGATAGAAGCTGCAGGGGCCGCTCGAGCATTCGGCAAAAGGGCCGGCGAACTCGACCAAGGAGAGGCCCTTGCCCGTCAACTGTTCAAAGCGGGAGACGGCGGACATGTCCCAGGGCGGCTGGCCGCCGGTCAGCTGGTTGCCGATCCAGGCGCCCCAGTAGAGCCCGCGCTGGGCGTGGTTGGCGCGCTTGCCGCGCGGGTGGGCGTGGCCCGTGGCCGCCATCGCGCTCGGCGCCAGCATGCAGGCGAGCGCAAGTGCGAGCGCCACCGCGGCGACCCGCCAACTCCTTGCCCTCTGCTTATCCATATCCATTTCTGCCTTGGCTCCTCGGCGCCGGGGGAGTCTAAGGAAGGGCGGATGCCGATCCGCTCGCCTCAGCTTGGCGGTTGTATCGGCCCGCTGCCAAGGGAGCTGTAGCTGTTGCCGAGATATGCCGGGTTCTGGATCCCGGAGGCAAAGGCGCTGGTCGCGCTGGCGGAGCTCTCGATTGGCCAATCCATTCCCCCTTCGAACTTCTCAAACCACATCAGCGCGCGAATCTTCGGGTAGTTGGCCGGAATTTCGCTCAGCGCTTCCTGGATCCAGGCGGACTTCGAACCGCCGTCCTCGGTTGAGCCCATCTCGCCGATCACCATCGGCTTTGCGGGCGCGATCGTTTCGGTGATGTCCTGGTAGGCGGCGCTGTAGAGCTGGTTGAAGCTGCTCCACCCCTTTGGCGAGATCGGGTTCGTGCCCCAGTTGTAGCCATCGAGGCCGGTCCAGTTGACGTATTCGTTACCGGGGTAGAGCGAGCTGAGGTTCTGCAGGTGGCCTTCGGGGTCGACGTTGGGGCACCAGACCCAGCTCACGTTGCTCGCCCCGACCGAGGCGAAGATGTCATGCACGTGGCGCCAGGCGCTGACGTATTCGCCGGCCTGGTTTCCGTTTGCCCCCTCTGACCAGGGGAACCAGTTGCCGTTCATCTCCCAGTTGAAGCGGAGGAAGAAGGGGTGGCCCCATTCGCGCGCGGCTTCGGCGAACTGCTTGATGTAGGAGTCATAGGTGCCTTCGATCACATCGGAGAGCTGGAAGTTGGGCTCGTTGACGGAGGTGGGGGTGGAGTCAGAGGCCCAGCTGAAGAAGGGGATCGAGCCGTGCCTGCGGATGTTTTCCATCTCCGGCGCCGGGAAGCGGTAATAGGAGCAGGGCGAGGAGGAGCAATTGGCAAAGGGCTGGGAGAAATTTATGAGGGAGACCGATTTGCCGACCATTTCTTCGAACTTCGTCACCGCGCCCATGTCCCAGGGCGCCTGTTCGCCGGTCAGCTGGTCGCCGATCCAGGCGCCCCAGTAGAGGGGGAGCTGGGGCTTGGTCGCCGAGCTCGTCGCCCGGTGGGCGAGGCGAGCGTGGCGACAGCGCGCCATCCGAAGCTCAAAGCGGCGACGCAGGTGAGCCGAACGGCGCCGTTGGGGAGAGCGCCAAAGCGCCGAGCACTGCCCTCCGGCGCCCAGTTTGCGCTTCATCGAGACTGCCATCCGCTCGACCCGCGGGGCGCTGGAGTGCGGCCCGGCGCTTGCAATGGGAGCTGGCGCGGCGAGGGCGGCGAGCGCCGCCAGGGTAAGCAGGCAGAGGGCGGGGCGGGGCGGGAGGAGGGCCTTGGCCATACCCCCCCCATCGACGCCCCTCCCTCGCTTTTCAGCGGACCGATGTTGACTGGACGTTTGTCCGGTAGGCCTTGACAGCGGCCTTGCGGATCAACTCGGCGGTTGGATCGGCCCGCTGGCGAGGGAGCCGAAGCTGTTTTCGGTGTAGGCGGGGTTCTGGATTCCTTCGGCGAAGGCGCTTGTGGCGGCGGTTGAGCTCTCGATCGGCCAATCCATGCCTTCGTACTTGTCGAACCACAGAAGCCCGTGGATCTGGGGGTATTCGGTCGGCACCTCACTCAGCATTTCCTTGATCCAGGTTGCCTTGGAGCCGCCGACCTCAGTCGAGGCGACCTCGCCGATGACCAGTGGCTTGGAGGGTGCGATCGTTTCGGTGATCTGCTTGTAGGTGGAGCGATAGAGCTGGTTGAAGGTGCGCCAGCGGTCGGGCCTTGCCGGATTCGTGCCCGAGTTATAGCCATCGAGTCCGGTCCAGTTGACGTATTCGTTTCCGGGGTAGAGCGAGCTGAGGTTCTGCAGGTGGCCTTCGGGGTCGACGTTGGGGCACCAGACCCAGCTCACGTTGCTCGCCCCGACCGAGGCGAAGATGTCGTGCACATGGCGCCAGGCGGTGACGTATTCGCCGGCCTTGTTGCCGTTGACGCCCTCTGACCAGGGGAACCAGTTGCCGTTCATCTCCCAGTTGAAGCGCAGGAAGAAGGGGTGGCCCCATTCGCGCGCGGCTTCGGCGAACTGCTTGATGTAGGAGTCATAGGTCCCGTTGATCACATCGGAGAGGCGGAAGTTGGGCTCGTTGAGGCTGGTGGGGGTGGAGTCAGAGGCCCAGCTGAAGAACGGGATCGCGCCGTGCTTGCGGATGCTTTCCATCGGTCCTGTGGGGAACTTGTAGAAGGAGCAGGAGGAGCCGGAGCAGCTGGCAAACGGTGAGGAGAAGTTGACCAGCGAGAGGCGCTTGCCGGCCAGTTCCTCGAACTTGGTGACCGCGTTCATATCCCAGGGTGCCTGGGTGCCGGTCAGCTGTTCGCCGATCCAGGCACCCCAGTAGATCGATGCCGGTGCCGCGCTCGGTGCCGGTTCCGGCGCCGGTGCCGGTTCGGGGGCTGGCGAGGAGGGCGCTTCGACAACCGGCTTGGGTGATTCGGTGCTGGGAGGAGAGGGCGGTTCGGAAGTGGGGGGAAGCGGAGATTCCGGCGGGTTGGTCTGGCTCGGTTCTTCGGCCGGCGTCGGGAACCGCGTGTGGGTGCGGGAGTGGGGCCAAGTGTGGGTGCGGGAGATCATCGCGCGCTCGACCTGGGCATGGCGGCGGGGGATGGCCCGCGCGCCGGCGCCCACCGGCCCGGCTGCCAGGACCAGAAGAGCGGCGAGGAGGCAGATGAGTCCGAGCGGGGTGTACGGGCGTGTCCACATGCCCCCCCATCGACGGCCGGGTGAGGGCCTTCAGCAAGCCGGTTGGCTGTGGACGTTTGACCTCCGACGTTCGTTTAGCTCAGGCGAGGGAGCGGTAGAGCTCAAGCAGCGCCGCCGCGCACTCCTCCCAAGAGCTCAGCTCCCGCAATCGGCTCGGTGGGGGCGCGGCGAGAGCCTCGATCACCGCCTCGCCGAGGCTGGGCGGGCTTGCATCCAGTGCTATCGCCCGGGCAATACCGTCCTCGGCCAGCTCCGCGAGGCCGCCGGCCTCGGCGACGAGCAGGCGGCATCCGGCAGCGGCAGCCTCAAGCGCCACCAGCGGATGGGTCTCGAACTCGCTCATCAACACCACCAGGGAGACGCGCCCGAGCAACTCTGCCATCCGCGCCGGCTGATCTGAGGGCACGCTGGTGAACTCGACGCTCTCGCTGACCCCAAGTTCGGCCGCCTGGCGCCGCAGGTCAGCCTCATAGGGGCCGTTGCCGACGATCAGAAGCCTCGCCTCGGGCTCTCGCTCGAGGATCTCCGGCAGGGCCGCAAGCACGCGGTGGTGTCCCTTGTATTGCTCCAGGCGGCCGATCGAGGCGATCGTCGGCGTCCCATTTGGTTGGGGCGCCGGTTGGCTTTCAGAGAAGGCGAGATCGGTGCCGTTGGGGATCACCGTGAAGCGCTCGGGCCCGAGACCGAGCTCCCCGCCATACAGCTCGACCTCAAAGCGCGCCACCGCGATCAACCGCGCCGCCCTCACCAGCAGCGGGCGCAGCGCCCGGCGCTGGGCGCGGCGCACCCGGTTGCGCAGACCCGATGAGTGACCACCTCCATGGAAGGTGAGGACGTAGGGAATCCGCAGGCTGAGCGCCCGTGCCATCGCCAGCGGGGCGACGAAGGTGTGGTAGGACTGGACGTGGAGGACGTCCCAGGGCTGGCGCGAGATCTCCCACCAGAGGCGGGGAGCCAGGCACCAGTCGCTGTTGGCGGGCCAGGCTCGCAGCGTCTTGATCGCCACCCCGTCGCGCTGCTCCTCGCGGATCGCCGGCCCGCCCGGCTCGGTGCAGAGAACTTCGACCGTGGCTCCCGACGCCGCGATCCGGCGGCTCACCTCCATCACGTGCCTCTCGACCCCTCCCTGATTGAGCGGGCTGCGGGGCGTGACCATCAGCACCCGCAGCGCCTCGCCGCCCGGCCTTAGTTCGAGGGCCTCGCGGCGGCGGGCCAGGCGCCGCGCCTCGGGGCGTGCGGCGGCAAAGCCGGCGGTGGTGGCCAGGAGGCCGACCCCGAGCATCGCGGCACGGGGGAGGCTGTCGATCTCGCCCCTGAGGGGCGCCGCGATGTCGCGCAAAAAGCCCAGCGGCAGGGTGCGCCGGACGTATGAGCGCTCCTCGGAGAGCCCGGCCTGGGGGCCGACGAGGCCGGAGAGGACCGCCTTGGAGCGCCCCTCCCCGCGACAGCGGGAGATGAAGTAGTGAAGGCTCGCCCGCTCGGGGGGCACGAGGTGATCGACGACCGCCGCGGGGTCATAGAGGATCGTTGCATCCGGGCGGTGCTGGCCGATCCGGATGCACAGATCCGTCTCCTCGCACCCGGTGGGGATCGTGCCGATCCGCCCCAGCTCGTGGCGAAAGCCGCCCACCGCGACCAGTACCTCGCGCCGGAAGGACATATTGGCACCGACAAGGTTGCGCACCGGCGAGGCCTCTCGCGGCATGCCGGAGTGGGTGCATCCGACGACCCAGTCGAACTCCTCAGGGA
>JBAVAR010000055.1:0-1641 GCA_049585815.1 Solirubrobacterales bacterium | reverse complement strand
GGGGAAATTAGGCCGGGGCGTTAAAGCGCCTCTAAAGTCCTGCTAATCGCCGGCTCAGACTTGGCCAGCGGCAGGCTGACGCAAAATGAAGCGCCCCCCGACTGCGATTCCGTCGCCTTCACCGATCCGCCGTGCGACTCGGCGACGGAACGGACGATCGCCAGGCCGAGTCCCGTTCCCGGCCCGGTGGCGACGTCGGCGGGCCCGGCGCCCCGCACAAATCGATCGAAGACCTGGTCGCGCAACTCGGGCGCGATTCCCGGCCCGTCGTCGGCGACATCGAGCACGGCGGCCTCATCGGTGCAGTGCAGGCGCAGCTCGATCTTTGAGCCGGTTGGGGTGTGATGGGCGGCGTTGTCGAGGAGATTGACGACCATCCGGTGGAGCTCGTCGGGATTGCCGTTGACGAAGATCGGGTGGTCGTTTTCGACACTCAGCTTGCGCTCACCCATCACCGGGGCCACCTCAAGGGCGGCGTTGCCGGCGATCTCGGCGAAGTCACAGCGCCGGCGTTCGCCGGTGCGCCCGGCATCGGCCCGGGCAAGCAGCAGCAGATCGCCGACCAGACGACTCATCCGGCGCGAGGACCGCAGCGCTGAGTCGATCATCTCCCGGTCTTCCGCTTGGCCGGGTGATCGCAGCGAGGCCTGCAACAGCTCAAGGTTGGCGAGGACGCTGGTCAGCGGGGTGCGCAGCTCATGTGAGGCATCGGCGACAAATTCGCGCTGCTTTTGCATTGTGTCCTCACGCTCGGTTCTCGCCGCGTCGAGTGAGCCCAGCATCGTATCCAGGGTGCGCGCCAGCTCTCCGATCTCATCATCGGCCCGCGGTTGGGGCATGTTGCGCGATGGATCGCGGGTGTTCGCGATCTCCCGCGCGGTGGCGGTCAGGGAGGCGATCGGGCGCATCGCCCGGCTGGCGATCGCCAGCCCCGAGAGGCTCGCCAGCAGCGTGCCCCCGAGGACCCCGGCGGCGATCAGCAGCCAGAGGCGGCTGACGGTGGCATCGACCTGCTCCTCGCTACGCGCATACTGCACGTAGCCGACCACGGTTCCACCGGAATCGAGCACGGCCGCCGCCGCGATTCGCAGTGATCCCCTTTCGACGATTTCCGAGTTGACCGGCCCGAGGTCGATCGAGTGAGGGGTCGGGGTCGGCGCGAGGACTTCGCCGTTGCGGTTGAGCACCCTGGCGATCGCGCCATCTGGCAGCGAGTAGTCGTGCAGTTCGGGGCTATCGACCAGCGGGGTGCCGCCGACGTATTCGATGATCTTGGTGTTGGACGCGAGTGTCGAGGCGGCGTTGCGCAGCTCGTGATTGAAGTCGCTGCGGACGCGTTCGGCTGCGAGGTTGCCGATCACCACGGCAAAGACGATCAGGATCGCCAGGGTCAGCCCGGCTGAGGCGACCGCGAGGCGCCAGCGCAGGGGCCAGCTTCCGGGGCGCCAGCGGACGCGTTGCCCCGCGCCTTGCTTGGCGCTCGCCGGCACGCCTACTCCTTGAGCACGTAGCCGGCGCCGCGTTTGGTGTGGAGCAGACGCGGCTCACCGCCCGCCTCCAGCTTTCGCCGCAGGTTGGAGATGAAGACGTCGATCGTGTTGGTTGCCGCCATCGGGTCATATCCCCAAACCTCGTCCAGCA
>JBAVAR010000054.1:0-134575 GCA_049585815.1 Solirubrobacterales bacterium | reverse complement strand
ACTCGACAGCACGAACGTTCCAGTTAACCCCGGACTCTCACTCGGGGTTTGATCAGGTCGACCAATGAGTGGGTTCCGGTCAAGGCGACTTATGTCGCCAGCGTTTATGCGGCAGAGCTGATAGCTTCCCGCCGGGAGGCCACCGATGAGTCGGCGAGCAAGTGAATTCCAACTTAAAACGCCCGTGGCGGAGTCGTATGGCTCTTGTCATCGCGCTGTTGAACGGCTCGATTGGAAGATTGCGGAGTCTGAACCCCAGCGACTGCTGGCAAAGATTGGGTTCGGCGTACTCAGTAACCCGGCCAAGATAGAGATCCTGCTCAAGGACGAGAATGGGACTACGGTCGTGCGACTGGAGGGCAAAATTGCGCAGTTCGGGCCGATAGCAACTCGGAAACTTGAGAACTACCTGAACGTTCTAAAAGAGGCCATTCAACTCGAAGCCGCACAACCACCTGCGCGGCCTTAGGAGCAAGAAAAGTCAATGTCAGCCGAGACTCTTGTTTGTCCCAGTTGTGGAGAGCCAGCAGATCCCCAGACCAATCAGTGCGAGAGCTGCCGCTATATGCACTTGGGCCGGTTGGTCCCGGCTCCGCCATCAGCAGAGAGCCAGAGTCCTCCACCGCCTCCGGCTCCCGAACCGCCTCCGCCTCAGCCCCAAGTGACGCCGTTGACGCCGCCCCAGACGCCGACGCCGACTCCGCAGCCGCAAGTTGCGGTCCAAGCGGCCGCCTATCCCGGCTGGTATCCGGATCCGTTGGGGGGCGCCGGGCAGCGTTATTGGGATGGACAACGCTGGTTGGATAACACCCCTCCTAAGGGAACCGACTCCAAGAACGACGGTCTTGTCACTGCCGGCTGGATCACGGCGATCCTGTTTCCGCTCATCGGACTGATTGTCGGCATCGTCGTCAGCGGTCGCAACGACAAGCGTGGCACCTCGATCATTATTGCTGCAGTGGTTGCCTTCGTCGTCTGGATCTTCATCTGGGTAGCGATCAACAAGAGCAACGAAGAAACAGCCGCCAACCCCTATGGGGCGATTAGCCTGTCGGCATCCGTATTGGAATAGACCCCTTGAAACTTAGGATCGCCCGTAGATAGGGTCTAACCAAGACTGGGAGTAACCAACGTGAGGCAGCTGGCAAAGCCTGTGGCAGTGATCGTGGTCTCGGCCGGGATGCTGGCTCTGTTTGGTTGCGGTGCCAGTGGAGGAGCTGCCGCCAGCTCAGGGGATACAGCAGCTTGCCATTACTCACCAAGGGGACGCCCCTCGGTGGCACTGCTTTATCAGCTGCAGCCGGAAGCCCAGGGCGTCACTGCTGGATCACGCGCGAGAACAATTACCGTTCTCTGCCAGCGAATACGTGAACTCGGCACCGATGAAGCTCGGATCGAGCCCGTCGGCACAGATCAACTTCGCATCGTGATGCCCGAGTCTACCCAAGCGAAGCGGCTGCCGGGCTCATTTTTATCCACAGGGAGTCTCCACTTCTACGACTGGGAGGCCAACCTGATCGGCCAAGAGCAAGCAATCGGCGGACACCCCGGTATGCAGCCGCCCATTCCCGCGTTTCGAACGGCAACCGCAGAATGGAAAGCGGCCGGGCGCAACCTTTACCACAGCGATGAGGATCGGCAACTGGCCGACGATGGTGCCTTCCCAACAGCTTACGACGCCGCCCTACTGGCCTCCCAACAACCAGCGGTCAGCGACTGCTCCAGCTGCTCCAGTCCCAGGCCCCGCTACTACCTGTTCGCGTCTCAGGCTTCGCACAAACTGGTCGCTGGCCCCGAATACAGCAAGGCTGGTCTTTTCCTCGGCTCAGGCAGCCACAGATCGCCCCAGAACGGGCTGATCGTCGAAGTCCCCGCTGGGACGGTTCTGGTCTCCGAGCTACCAACCAATCGATCCGGGAGTCTTGACGCCTCGGCACAGCCGGGCTGGTACGCACTGCGAGATCGTCCAGCACTCTCGGGTAGTGAGATCACCGATCCACTGGTCGGCGCTGGCCCAGCCGGTGAACCTAGCGTCACCTTCGCCTTTACCAAGAAGGGCCGCCAAGCCTTTCAGGCAGTGACCAAAGAAATCGCCCAATTCGGACGGTCAGAGGCGATCGGCAAGATCAGTGCCGAACAGGCAGCGGCTCTCTCCGGCCACTTCGCGGTCATCCTCGACAACGAAGTCAAGACGCGACCGATTATCAACTTCGCCGAGAACCCACAAGGGATCGAAGGCCGGACCGGCGCTGAAATCTCCGGCGGCTTCCATACCAAGCAGCAAGCGCGGGAACTGGCGGTCGTCCTGCGGAGCGGCGCAACGCCCTTGAAACTGGTCTATCTGCGACAAGTACCAGATCGCGGATACCGAAGCTGACCGTAGCGGTCTACATCCGAGGCCGTCGCTCAAAGGAATCGGGGCTGACTGTTCTCTGTTGCTTCCTAATGTGATGGTCTACAGAGGGTTTTTGCGTAACTCGAAAACATCACCTCATAGGCGATCATCGGGAGGGAACAAATCTCGGGCCGGCGGTCGTGGCGTTGGGAAGCGAGGTCCTAACACAATTGTGCAAAGGTGCTGATGGGACCCTTCGTCCACCTGATTTAATTTCTCGCGCCGTCCACTTGATCTAACCGATTTCAGGGGAGCACGCCACCGGGATTGGCGCCATGCTCGCCGGAGTCAGGACACCCAGCGTCCCTGCTTCGGGACCCATGTCCCAACTGCCGTCCCACCCAGAAGGGGGTCCAGGAACGGCCCGACAACCACGAGCGCGTCCTCCAGCTTCCGGGCAACCGGAAGAAGGGACCGGTTCGCCTCGGCCGCGTAGCCGCGCTCCCAGAGCTCCGGTTCCGGCACCGCGAAGCGTTGAGGCAGCGTGATCCGGCGTCGCTTGGCCTCCGACGCCATCGCAGCTATCTGCGCCTCCGCCGTTACCGACGCCTCGGTAACGATTGCGACCAGATCGACCAGATCCTTGTAGCGAGTCGACGGAGCTCCACCGTCTCCGTATCGGTCGAAGGTTGCACCCACCTTGTCGGCGATGTGATCGACCAGGGGATATGCCATGTACCCATGTTGCTCCACATCGGGCATGGCGACACGCGCCAGCGGGGGCACGTCCTCGGGCTCACCGGTCATCGTCAAACCCGACCCGACCAGATCGACGTGGAACTGCGCCCATACCGTTGTTCCGACGTATGCCTTGACTGGAAGGCGAGTGCCATCGGCGGTGTCGCGCACTGCATGGGCCGGGCCGACCTCGAACCGAAACCAATCACCGATGTCCCGGGCCGCGGCGCCGCGTAAATCCCGCTCAGCCACCTGGGCGGCGATGTCGCGATACACGTCGATGTCGATCGTCGCGCGCACGCCCAAATCCCGCGCCAGAAGAGCGGTGGCACCCTTGACGATCCATCCCTCGTCAACCAGATAGAGGCGCTCAAGCAATCGGTCATATGCCATCTGTCGCTGAAGTTGCGGCAGCTCCCATCTGCTCGTCTGTGCCGCTGCCTTTAGCTTGTCTGTCAGGGCTCTCCGGAATGCCGCGGGACTGCCATACGAGCGCTGGTCAGCCATCTTCTGGACCCGACGCGTCGGGTTGCGGGGGCGGTGGGAAACCTCCCGCAGACGTGATGTCGGTAATCACGGGCTGTGCCTCTTCCAACCATCGCGGGGTAGCCGGGTCGCCTACCAGCTCGAGCAGCCAGCGGAGAACCGCCAGGCCGTCTCCTCGGCGCAGGCCGAGCTGGGCCGCACGTGGGGCGAGCGCTCCCACGAATGTGGCCGCGTACTCGTTCTTCTTCCGAATCGCATCGGCGACCACGTGGGCCACGGCTTCGGGGTCCTCCCGGACGGCCAGCAGGTCCGACGCGATCCGCGACGGCCGCGTTACCGGCAGGCCGCGCAGGATTCCCCATTCATCGTCGCCGACCTTGCCGCGATGGATGCGAACGTCCGGACGGCGTGTCTGCCGCCTTGCCGGCAGGGTGAACTCGTGCGTGTCGGCCGGGAGATGCCCCAGGTCGTACAGTGCCGCCGCCGACCGGTGGGACACGACCCCCTGGCCGGGCTTGCCCAGCCGCTCCCAGGCTGGAGTGTCGGGACAAAGCTGCAGCCAGGCCGCGCGCAGCGGAACTTGGTCCGGGAGCGGCGCCCCGGCCAGGTGGTACACGCCGTGGCCGACCCGCTCCAGCACGCCCTCATTGCTCAGGCGCTGGAGCGTGGCCGGCGAGACATCGGCTGTCCCTGCCTGGCGTCGGGTCACCAGTCCCCATTGGTCTTCTGCGACCTGGGCCAGCTTGGATACGGTTGATGCTTGGGGCACATGCTGCATTCTAGCTCATTATTGAGCTAGTTCGAAGCATGCACACTCGGAAGCTACTGCAAACTATCCCAATATTGACGTATATTGCAGAGGCTACTGATCACCACCCGAACAACGCCCCCTGCCCCGGCGCCGACTTTGCACCGCAGACTGGGGCGCCTTGTGACGTCTTCATGCAGCGACTCTACTCTGGCGAACCGTTTCTATCGCGACGCCAAACAATGACCATGCCTGGTCGATGTCGTCGGAGAGAACGGTAGAGCGGTATTTGAATGCTTGGCGGCCGAACTGGCTGATCGTCGGCGGGGCGCCGATCGCCTCCTGTAGCTGTAGATATTTGACGCACTGACCAGCGAGGTTCTGGAAGTCGTTCCAAACCTGGCGCTCCTCTGGATCCTCCTTCCAGCTCGGAGGCAAAGCGTTCGGTATGCCGCGCAGCTCTTGATAGAGCTCGGTAGCGAACTCGTCGGGGTCGACGGGTACAAGGCGCTCGGCGCGGGTCGGAGCCGGCGGTGCCTTGAGGCCGAGGACGCCATAGACGGCGACGAGTTCCCCGCCGAACCAGCGGTTTGCCACGCCGGCGGCGAGCTTCGCGAACTGCTTCAGAGTCGGGTCCTTACCGCGCTCGGCGGCGAGCCGGTAATAGGCCTCGCCCAGGTCGCGCAGCTCGCTCTCCCAAGCGGCTCGCAGGTACTGGTCGAGGTGGCGCTCTGTCCAGGCCCGGCGGTGGGTGGTGATGATGTCGCGCAGGGTCTCGAAGGAGACGTGTCTTTCGGTTGTGGGCTCGATGAAGCCGATTGAGATCGTGACGCTGGGTCCACCTCCATACTCCGGCTCTCCATCGCGTCCCGCGGCGGCCTTCAGCTCGGCGAAGAGCGCCTCATCAACCGGCGAGTTGAGCTTGTCGAGCACAGACAGATCTCTGGCGTGGTAGTCAGCCAGGGCCTCGAGGCTGGTCCTCGAATAGGGGCCGACACAAAGGAACCAGGCGGTCAGCGCTGCGCCCTGCCAGAAGCGCAGGGCAGCCCCGAGGGCGTCGGCGAGACGTGCGTGGGGCGCAGGCTCGGTGACGAGCCTCTCGGGCCAGCGGGGCATGACGCCAACGCCCCAGAGTCGCTCGATCTCGGTATTCAGATCCGCTGGTAAGAGCTCCTCCCAGGCGCGCGGGTGGTAGTCTCCCGAGCCACCCTCCTCGTCGTTGGCGAATGTCGGGCTGACGAAGTCGTGTTCTTGGATCAACCCCCAGAGGCCTCGATCGTCGGTTGTGAGCTCCGCATGGAGCTGGTCGAAGCACCGCCAGTGGCGCTTCAGCACTGAAACCCGCTGCTCAAGCGGGGAGCTGCCGTCTTCGCTCTGCCAGAAGGAGGCAAGCAGCCCCACTACCTGCTTCGCGGAGACGCCGTGCTCCTCGGCGAGTGCGGCGGCTTTCTCGCTGCCGCCGACGATCAGCTTGGTCTCGGGCAGCGTCTGCACGATCTCCTCGCCAGGGTTGGGGTGCTCTCCGATGTAGGCGAGGAAGGCGAGCCAGTCGCCTCCGAAGTAAGCGGTCAAGGTGCGGCCGAAGTCCTTGGTCAGCACTTGCCGCCGCAGCGGCGGCTGGCGTTTTGCTTTCGCGTAGTAGCGCTCGACCAGCTGGCCGATCCGGAAAACCCGGTAGCGCGGGGCGGCCTCAGTTGCAACCTCCGACCATGCCTCAATCAGAGCCCGGCGTATCGCCACCACCTCTTCGACCCCGTGTTGCGACCAGCCGCGGCCGGGCCGAAATGGCTCAAGCGCACCGGGATCGATGCCAAGCGCAGCGAACAACGGGTCGACCTTGCTCCAGTAGGCCTCCTGCTGCTCGACGGTCTTTGCTCCAAGCATCTTCGTTGCACGCACTTTGAACGGCAGAAAAAGCTCTTCGAAAAGCGGCTCCAACACCCAGACTGCGACCGCTTGGGGCTCGCCGCGGAAGTCGGGGCTGGCATGCTCGGCCTCAGCCAGATTGATCAGCAGGCGTGGGTCCTGTCCACACCAGTAGGCGGTGTGGATCAGCCCGAGGCTGAGCTGCTCGGATTCCGGCACATGCCAGCTGCCCCGCCGCTCCTGATTTTCGACCTCGAAGTGCTCGGCGAGCGCCACCCGCTGTTCGGAATCGAGCGAGACCGCCAGCTCGACCTTCCCGGAGTCAAGCGTCGCCACCCGCTGCCCCGCGAGTGCGCTGCTGATGAGGCTGTCAAGGGCCGAGTCGGCGACGGCAAAAGGGGTCCGCCGCCGCTCGCTTCGCTCCAGCTCGAGACGCTGCGCGTGGGAGTCGAGCTGGAGCAGGCGTCGCCCGAAGCTTCCGGTCTCATCACTCCCCGAGATCACCAATGATCTCCGCGTACTTCTCGAAGGAAACGGGATCCTCAGCGCTCTGTGCATAGGCCGCGTAGCGCTGGGCCAGTGCCTCGCGTGCCCGCTCAGCTCTCCGCTGCTCCATGCGGGCCTCGTCATGGACGACTCGCTGCTCAATCTCGCCGCGCTCGAAGAGCACAAAGGTCTCCGGACGCTCAGCGCTGTCGATACCGGTGGTCCCCGCCAACTCCGGTGCTTCGCCTTTCTCATCGAGCTTCTCCGGATCAAGATCCTCGGTGTGGGGATCCATGTCGTTCTCGGCGTAGATCGTTTCGATGTGCTCGTCGAGGCCGAGCTCGGAGTGGTAGATCACATCCAGCCATTGCTCCCCAGGTCCGACCCGACCCGTCAGCGCCGGATGGGTCAGGACTCGAATCCCTCGGCCGATGAATTGATAGAACTCGCTGAAGGAGCCGTAGGGGCGCATCGGCACCACGACGCAGATCGGCGGGAAGTCATAGCCCTGGCCAAGCATTTTCAGCTGGACCAGACCCTGCAGGTCACCGGAGTCGGTCTCAAAGCGTCGGCGGGCCTCCTTGATCTGGGATTCCCCCATCGAGTGGTGTAGGTGAGCGGAGGGGATCCCGTGCTCACTGGCAATCATTGCGATCTGCTCGGCATGGCGCTCGCCGAGCGCGGCGAAGAGCACGCGCGGCTTGACCGGGTGCAACAGCTCTGTCTGGCGGTCGAGCGCCGCCCGCACTGCCCGCATCACCTGGCGGATCGGTTGGTTTGACTTCGCCGTGATGCGCGCCAGCTTCCGCTCGTCGCCGATCAGCTCCATCAGCGCCCCGCGCCCGACGATCTCCTCGCGGCGCCCGTCGGGCCAGACCATCTCGTAGGTGGTCTGGGCGACGTCAGGGGCAAAGCGCTGCACCCGCAGGTTCTTGGCGTTGCCGTCGACGATCGAATCGATCAAGCGATAGCGGTAGACGACATCGGCATCGATCGGGCGCCCGTCGAGGCGCTGGAATGCGGCCGACATGAGGAGCTTCCGCGCCCCGGAGAAGTGGGCGAACGCACGCTGATAGGAGTCTGCGGCAGCGATGTGGGCCTCGTCGATGACGATGAAGTCGATGTCGTCCGGTTCGAGCTTGGCGAGCAGGTCATCGGGATCCTTGCCGTCGCCGAGCGAGTGGAAATTCGTGATTAGGACATCGGCGGAGAGCAGCTCCTCTCGGGCAATGTCGCGGATCGGCCCCTCGTTACGGTCGAGGGTGCGCATCTCGGGCGGCGGGCAGCCGGGGATGAGCGGCCCGCCGGGCAAGGTGTAGAGGACATTCCGCTGATCCTGATGGTCGAAGGCGCGGTCAAAGGTTCCGCGGATTACACTGCCAGGGGTGATCACCATCGCCCGCTGTCGGGTGAAGGCGAGCGAGGCGGCAACCCCGAGTGCCGTCTTTCCTGCCCCAACTGACATCACGCAGGCGGCGCGCAGGCCGCCCCCAATGTAGTAGTTGGCGAGCGCGGCAAAGGCCTGTGTCTGACAATCGCGCAGGGTGGCCTGGTTGATCCGCTCGCGCACGCCGTCGAAGTAGGAGGTGCTCGTCGGTGCAGTCACGGTCGGCGAGGGTCGCAGCGCATGGAGTGGGTCGGGGTCCATCTGTGGCGTCTCGATAATCGGCTCGGCGACCAGCATGTCCGCCAGCATCGGATCTGTGGCGAGGATCGCCTGTAGCTGGGCGACACAGCGCACGGTGTCGCGCCGGATCGAGTCATAGGAGAAGCGCAGGATGAGTCGGCCCGTGGCCTGGATGTCGTTCTGGCGCAGTCGGTCATAGCTGAAGGCGGAGCGGTCGGAGTGGAACTCGAAGCCGTCAAGCTCGATTGCGATCCGGTGCTCGGCGCCGACAATCTCGTAGTCGAGACGATAAGAGTGCCCGTCGAGCAGCAGCTCACGTTGGGGCTTGACGCACTCGACAATCGCCGCCTTCGTCGCCGGGGCGAAGACCCAGCGAAGGAAGGCGTACTCGAGGAATGAGTCGGCGGAGAGGACAAGATGAGCTGGGGGGTCAGACACCGTCTTCTGCGCCCAGAGCGTCAAGGCGCTCGCTGAGTTCGGCGACCCGCTCCTGACCTTGGCCGAAGCGAGCGGCGACGGCGGCGATCTCGAGCGCCTGCGCGAGGAAGCCCTCTTTCTCATAAAGCGAAGTCAGCGAATTGAAGGCGCTGGCTACGTAGTACGGGACCTGGGAGTTATCGCCCTGGGCAAACTCGTTCTCGATCGCCTCCGGACATGCCTCGATCAAACGCACGTCAAGTAGGTAAAGGTACTCGGCCCACCGAAGCGCCGCGGGCTCTCGCGAGCGGCGCCGCCACAGCAGGCCGGCGGCAGTCTGAATCGCGAAGTGGTAATCAGAGGGTTGGCCGGGCAGCTCAAGACTCTCCCAGAGCCGCGTCAGGAGCGTCTCGCTGTCGATCTCCTCCCGATCGGGAGCGTAGGCATGATCTTGGGCGGGCGAGCGGCCGGTGGTCCCGAGTCCATACTCATCGTCCCTCTCGGCCTCCCAGGAGAGGCGGTCGAACTCACGACCGTCGAAGAGGGCAGCCCGAGTCCGCCGTGGGGTTGCATCATGGCGGGGAAGGGAGCTGCGGTCAACGGGCTCTGGTGACTCGTAGTCGATACCAGGAATGTCTCCCAAGCGTCTGAACCAAGTCGTAGCGATACGCCATCCTAAAATTTCCAGGGCGAACCTGTGTCACGAAGAGCAGCCAAAGCATGGCGGAGGGCGAGGCGGAGTCTTGTGCGACTTCTCATCGGTCAACTGCAGGAGACTCTCCGTCTGGATACGTTAAGGGCCGTCTCATGCATTTGACTGCGCCCATGATCGATGACGCCGTCTCCCGATATCAGCGGGGGCGGGATCGATACTAGAAGCTCACCGATTTCGTAGTCGACGTCAAGCATCCCCAGGTGCCCCCAGTTGAAGCTGACTCCTTCGAAATTGACGGTGAAGTCCGGCAGGCGGTAGTCCTGGGGATCGGACGGCGAGTCCAGGCCCTGCTCATAGCCAGGGCGTAGCCCCATTCTCAGCAGTGTCTCCAACACCACCAGCTCTGCCTTAGATCGCACCGGCGTGCCATTGCTCTCGCGGTGGATGAGCCGCTCGGGGGAACGGTAAGGCGACCCTCCTCCACGGCTCCCGCTCAAACCACCTCGTCAAACCGATCAGCCCCCACTCAGGCCCCTGGAGCAACAGCCCCCGCCCCGCCGGCAGCTTCGCTACCTCGCCCGGGCTCAGCACCCGCTGCCTCTGCGTCTGGTAGCTGGCCGACTCGTTGTACTGATCGGGAGTTCGGCGGAGCCACTCATCCGTCTTGCTCCGTCCCATCGTTGAGGAGACCACCTGACGGTCGTATTCCCCCAGCGCCAGCGAGATGCCCTCCAGCGTGCGACTTTCGCCGATCCCCGACAGCACCAACTTCGTCTGGAACAGACTCATGAATCCCTCGGCGACCTCGATCCCCCAACGGCTGCGCGCCTGGCTCAGATCCTGCAGTCCGACCATCACCTGCAGTCCCTGCCCGCCCGCCTGGGAGACCAGCGCCGGCAGGTCGGGGATCGGCGCGATGTTGGCGACCTCATCCAGCGCCCACAGCATCGCCGGACCCTCAACATCCTCGGTCGCTGCTCGCTGATAGACGGCGTGTCGAAGCTGCTCCAGCAGGCCGACGATCAGCGGCGCGCAGAGCGCTTGCCTGTGCTCGGGCGCAGTGAGGTAGATCGTGTCGGCCGAGGCGGCGAAGCGGGCCGGATCGAAGTTCGGCTGCGCCGCGCTTTCGCGGACCGCGTCGGAGTTGTAGGCGGCGAGGACGCCGGCGGTGGCCGAGAAGATCGAGGAGCGCTCGCGCGAGTCGGTCGCCTCGATCCCGGCCAGGACGTCGGCGGCGATCTCGCTTTCTGAGTCGAGCAGCGCCTGCCCCGCGGAACCAAGCTCCTGGCGCAGCGTCCAACGCAGCACCTCGGCGATCGGGCGATCGGTGAGGTTGGCGGCATGAAGCAGGGGGGCCAGCAGCGCCGCGGCGCGCTCGGACCAGTGGCTCTCGTTCGTCGTCCCCGCCCCGGGCCGGGTGACCGCCGCCATCGCCCGTGCCATCACCAGCGCCTCATCCCAACTGCTCGCCGCCGCAACCGGCGACCAGCACAGCCGCCGCACCCCCTCAGGCAACCCCGTCTCGCTGGCGCAGGGGTCGAACAGCCACGCCTGACCGACCTCTGTGCGAGCACCGAGCGTGGCTCGCATCACCTCGGGCTTGGTCGAGGTCGAGATCACCGCACCCGAAGCCCCCATCACCGCCGGGATCATCACCGCGCTCGTCTTCCCCGAGC
Source organism: Solirubrobacterales bacterium (assembly GCA_049585815.1). Lineage (GTDB taxonomy): Bacteria > Actinomycetota > Thermoleophilia > Solirubrobacterales > 70-9 > DATLSM01. The sequence continues at coordinate 123,541 of JBAVAR010000054.1, read as the reverse complement.
GCGGCGGGCCGAGGACCATAACCGCGCTCTCGGGGTCGGCCGTCACCCAGCCGCCGCCCTTGCCCGTGCCGAGATAGGCACCGCCGCCGAGGCGGGCGACCTCGGCGCGCACCATTTCACCCGGCGTCTCTACTTCGCACTGGATCGTCTCCTCGCCGGTTTTCGATTCCCGCAGGAGCGAGCCAAGCCAGCCGAATGGGATGCGCCCCTCGGCGATCGCGCTCAGGAGCCAGAGTGCGAGCCAGCCGAGGAACAGCGCCTCAAGACCCCAGGCGAAGGCTATCCCTCCACCGGGATCGAGAATGTCGTGGGCGATCAGGGCGAGGAGGTAGTAGCTGAAGATCCTCCCCAGCCACTCCACCGAGCGCTTGCCTGGCGGATCCATCTGCTGGTGGGAGGGACCCCAGGCCCGGTTTGAAGTCGTCCTTGACATTGCATTGACTTTACGCCAGAATGGCAGAAAGTAAATAGCGATGGATGGAGAGAAATGGCACGAAAACGTCCAAGCCGCGGGCTGATCGCCCAGATTGACACCGAAATCGAGGAGCTCGACCGCGAGCGCGGCCGGCTGATCGCCGCGCGCGCCGCGCTTGCTCGTGACAGGGCGCCGCGGATCTCCCAGGAGGAGGTCGCCGACTACCTCGCCGAGCACCCCGCCTCCACCTACATCGAGATCGCCGACGGGCTCTCCTCGCTGCCGCGAAACATCGCTGCCCACTTAAACCGCGGCCGGGTGGCGGGGCGCTTTCAGAGCGAGGGCGGGCGATGGAGCCTCAAGGGTTGAGGGCGATGGCGTCGGGGAAGACAATCCGGGCAGCTGTTGAAGAAGCCAAGGACACAGAGCCACCTGATCGGCCGCGGGGACCTGAATCCCGGCTGGCTCTTGCTCTACGCCGCCACCTTTGCCCTGGCGGCGCTCTGCGCCTGGGTCCGTGTGCTGATCGCCGCCCTTGCCTTACTCATTCTCAACTGGCTCGCCGGGCTGATCTTCGGCACCGAAGCGAGCGAAGGCAACCTCAATGCGCTGGCGCTACTGATCGGCTTTTTCCCGCTGGCGTTCTCGCTCGCCACGCTCATCTATCCCTTCGGCGGCTGGTGGTTTCAGCAGCAGCAGGGAGGACGGCGGCCCTCAGAACGCGAGCGGGCGCTGTTCGAGTCGGCCTTCGCCGAACTGCAGCGTTCCGACCAGGAGCTGCGAGCGCCGCGGCATTGGTTCGTGGTCGAGGATCCAGAAGCCGACGCCTGCACCTACGCCGACGCGCTGATGGTAACCCGCGGGATGCTCGAGGGCCGCTCCTTCCCGGCGGTGCTCGCCCACGAGCTCGGGCACCTGAACTCCTCCGACGCGCGGGTCAGCGCCGCCGTCTACAGGATGACCACGCCGCCGCGGGAGCCGGTCGGCTTTCCATTGCGCCTGATCTCCTTCCTCGCCAGCGGGCGGGCGGCGATGGCGCTGATGAGGACTCCGTGGGCGATCTACTGGCGCGCTCGCGAGAAGGTCGCCGACGCCTACGCGGCGGCGCTCGGACAGGCCGAGCCGCTCGCCGCCTTCCTCGACACCCACGCGCTCGAAGGCGACCTGCCGACCCCCTTCAAGGCTTTCGGCGACAGCACCCACCCCTGGACCGAGCACCGGATCGAGGACCTGGAGGCCGAGGAATTCGACGAGTAGGTGCGGGCACCTTGGCTTTTTCCAGAGGAACCGGAGTCGGGTGATGAGGATGAGTGCGCCTGTGAGTTCCGTGTCTGGGACCTCGGTCCGGAGGGCTGCTTCACACCGAGCATCCCGCCACGTCGCGGTCGACCTCACCCCGCAGGCGGTTGAGCAGGTCGCCGCTCGCCTCGCCCAACTCCTGCTGCGAGGAGAGCGAGCGCAGCCAGAGCTCCTCAGCGCCGGCGAGCTCGCCCGTCGGCTGCGAGTCGAGCGCCCCTGGGTCTACCGCCACCGCGAGCTGCTCGGCGGGATGCGGATCGGCAGCGGGCCGAAGGCTCCCTGGCGCTTTGACTACGAGATCGCGGTGGAGGCGATGAAGGGCCAGCCGCGAGGGCGGCAGCGGCGAGGGGAAATCTGATGCACGGGTTGGCGACGATCCCGGCTCGAAAACTCCCCATTTTGCGAGAGGACCGTTTGCGCGGTTCTGCACGTCTTATGGGCATGTCAGTACCCCCCCAACCCAGGTCCCGGACAAAATCGGTGGAGCGACCTTGTCGATGCCGCTGATGACGACTGCCGAGGTGGCGGCTGAGGTCGCGATGAGCGAGGACTGGGTCCGCGACCACGCCGGCGAACTCGGCGCGATCAGGGCAGGACCGGGCGGCCGCGCGCCGCTCCGCTTTGAGCCCGAGTCCCTTGAGGCTTGGAAGCGGGCTCATCGACTCGCACCACCGCAGTCGGATGATCAACCGCGGCCTCGCCGGGAACGCCGCGTCCCAGCAGGCGTTGAATTACTGCCCTTGCCATAGCGATGCGACCGCCCTCCCCAGGCGCTAGCTTTGCTGTGATGCCCCGCCAGGCCACCGGCTACGTCGATTCGCATCCCTGGAGGGACGGTAGGACGACCACTTGGCGCCTCTGTATCAGAACCCGTGGAGAGCGGCGGACGATCACCCTCGGCACTAATCACGAAGGCTGGAACGAGGACCGCGCCAAGGTCGAGCTCGACCAGATCATGGAACAGGTACGGCGCGGCACCTGGATCCCGCCATCCCGACAGGCCCCGCCGGCAACTCCCGTCGAAGCCGAGAGCGATGAGACCGAGACCCTCCACGTCACGCTCTCGCGCTGGTGGCAGCGCAAGCGGGATGAAATTCGCCCCAACACCCAGGCCGACTATCGCTGGCGCCTCGACCTGTTGCTCAGGTTTCGACCCAAGACCCTCACCGCCGACGTCGATGTGCGCTGGGTCGATGAACTTCGCGATTGGCTCGCGACCCAGGAGGCGAAGAACCGCCGTGGCAAGAGTCAGTCGCTCTCCCCGCGCTCGGTGAACATGGTCCTCGACTGTCTTGCTCAGGCACTCGACATCGCGGTCGACTGGAAGCTGCTCGACCACAACCCGGCTCGCGGCAAGCGTCGACGTATGCGGGTGACCCCGGGGCCCCGATCCTTCCTTGAGCCCGACATGGTCGTTGATCTCCTCGAAATCGCTGGGGAGTGGGAGCAGAGCTTGCCTGAGCACCAGCGCTACGGCCGCCGCGCGCTCCTCGCTCTCCTCTGTCTCGGCGGGCCGCGGATCAGCGAGGCAATCCTTGCCGATCGCGGCGAGTTTGACCTGGCGGGCGATCATTGGCGGATCCCCGCAGCGAAGACCGAGGCCGGTCAGCGCACCGTCGAGCTCACGGTCTTCTGCGCCGAGGAGCTGCGTGACCACGTTGCGGCGACCAGTTCACTCGGGCGCCCGATTGGTGCCCGGAAGCCGATGTGGCCGAGTCTCACCGGCGGTCGGCTCAACCCGAGCAACGTTCGCCAACGCCTCCTTCGCGAGGTCATCTCGCGAACCAACGACCGGCGCGCCGAGAAAGGGAAGATGCTGCTTCCGGTGGTCACGCCGCACGCCCTGCGCCGTACCTTCGCCAGTCTCTGCTTCTTCGCCGGCCGCGATCCTGCCTGGGTGATGGGTCAGATGGGTCACAAGGACGCCCGTCTCACCCTTGCGGTCTACGCGCAGACGATGCAACGCCAGCAGGTCGATCGCGACCTCGTCTGGCAGCTGATGAGGTTCGCTGATGAGTCCGAAGCGCTTCCCCGCGGCGGTCGGTTTGACACCAGGAATGACACCACGGAGCCGAAAGAGGGAGTTCCGCAACCTTCGAGCACTTCCCACGGGAGCCAGAAACGCTAGGAGTAATGCGGGTTTCCGGCTGATGGGCCCGGCTGGTTTCGAACCAGCGACCTCTCGCGTGTGAAGCGAGCGCTCTCCCACTGAGCTACGGGCCCGGTGTGCCCAATCATAGGCTCGCGTTTCAGGCGAGAGCAGGGGCGCCTGCCTCTCTGGGGTGCCCTCCATGCTCTCGGCGCCAGCGCGCTTTTTCAGCGCAAGGGGACGAACGGGAAGACTAGGGTCGAAAGAATCGGGGCGCCGACCAGGCCGGCAGCGGTCGAGTGTCGCATGTGGCCTCATCGATCCTGAGGAGAAGCTCCAACACCACCACGGGCGGGGCGAATCGGCCGGGCAGGACGGCGACCGTGATGGCCGCCAGCGCTGCAACCGTGGCGATCGCAAAAAGGAGAATGTATCGGCGTCGATCATGGTTTGCCGCTCGATCCTGTCGGAGCAAGGTAGGATCCGTCGCGGACCGTGCTAGGCGGGGAATCAGCGGTGCCCTGTAACCCGCAATCCGCTCTAGCGGGGCCGAAATCCCGTTCTGAGGGGCTGGCCTTCGGGGTCAGTACGCCGCGGGCGGCGTTGACGGCCGGGTCCTGCGCGACGTGGGCACGCGAACCAGGTCAGGTCCGGAAGGAAGCAGCCTTAAGCGGATGCCGCGGGTGCCGCAGGTGAGCCCGGCCTGAGCCAAACGCGACGGGCACGCCCGGGGACCTCGCTTCGAAGGCGGGTGCACGGTCCACTTCTTTCCTAGTCGATCAGCCGCGCGGACATGCGGCTGACGGCTATGCGCCAGAGGAGGAGGGCCAGAGCCCGACCAGGTAGGCGAACCGTCCCAGGTCGGTGGTTTGGAAACCGAAGGCTCCGCCGCGGACCAGTTCAACCAGCTGGTGGAGCGGGTTCACCTCCGCCACCAACTGCACGCCCCGCGGTAATCCCGAGATCGGGAAGAAGGTGCCGGCGATTAGGAAGAGGGGGTGACGCGGAGAGCCGTCACGTAGCTGAACTGGTCGATCTTGGCGACGGTTCTAGCCATCGTTATCCCGAATCCGGCGAAACCGAGCGCGGTGATGAAGCAGAACAGGGGCACCGGCACCATGCCTGGTGCCGGTGAGAGACCAAAGGCCATCGTAATCAGCAGTGGGAAGCAGCCATAGACCGCTCGCCGGGCGGCCTGGAGTAGACCAAGGCCCGGCGCGATCGATGGATCAGCAGCGCCGGTAAACCTTCCACGAGCGGTTCCGCGTGACGAAGTGAAAGCCTGGTGGGACGCTCAGTTTGAAGCGGGTTGGATCGTTGGGATCGAGAATGAAGTTGTGGATGACGAAGGAGCTGACTGGATCGACGAAGTAACCGTGGCGGGGGATGCCCTGCTCGGTGGCGCTGATGATCCGGGTTGGCCTGATGTCGAGGCCGAAGGCGAGGCGGGGCACGGCGCGGTGGTTCGGCACAACGATCGGCCCACACAGGTGGCGGAATGCCCCAGCTTCGACCAGATGGGTGAGGTCGCCCTCGATCTGACCCTGGTTGGTGAGATCTCGGTTGACGGTCGAGTCAAGGCTCCACTGGTTGGGGAGCCAGAGAGCGAACATCAGCAGCACGACCCCGGCGAAGAGCTGCCAGCGCCCCCGCCACGGATGACCGGGCTCAAGCAGGCGCCAGCCGAGTAGCGCCAGGGCGACGAAGATTGCGAGCACCGCCGAGGCGAGCATCGTGTAGCGGGAGATGATCGCCAGGCCGGCGCAGGCCAAGACCGCGAAGGCACCGAGGGAGAGCAGCGCCGCCGCAATTCCGAGGGCCGATCTGCGCCGCAGGAAGGCAAAACCGAGAATCACACCACCGAGGGCGCCGACCATCCCGGGCCACTGGAGGATTTCGCCGAGCCGCCGGGGGCCGTAGAGGATGAGATCGACCGGCCCGGTCTGGCGCTTGAGCGTTTCCACGGTCTTCTGTGTGCCGGTCAGCGAGTAGAGCGGGTTGCCCGTCGTGCCCCAGTCAAAGAGGACCCAGGCAAGTGGGCCGGCGAGCGCCAGCGCCGCCAACCGAACAAGCTCCCCAGTCGTGCGCTCCCCCCGCCACAGCAGAGTCCAACCCGCTATCGCGCCGATCGGTCTCCCTTCTGTTTGGCCCACCCCTAGGTCTGTGGACGCCGCAGGACGTCGTGAGGTGCGCTTGACGTCGAAGGCGAGGTAGGCCCAGTAGGCAAATGAGAAAAGCCAGGCCTCGGGGCGGAGCAGGCCTGCCGGCGCCAGGAGGGCAAGGACTGGCCAACCCGCTCGGCGGCGCTTGGTCTCAATCGTCAACGCGCCCAGGCAGAGGGCGATGTAGGGGAGGTCAACGTAGGCACGCAGGCCGTTGGAGAGGAAGGGCGCCCTGGTGAGGACGATCGCCGCCGCGACGAGGCCGATCCAGCGATCAAACCAGAGCGTTCCCAGTCGGTAGACCAGATAGGCGATCAGCCCCAGCGATGCGTAGGCAACCACCATCGTCACCGCTATTGAGCCGGCGTTGCCGACTGGAGTCGTCACCAGGCCGAGCAGATCGGCGAGCGGGTGTGGGGTTGGCGGCAGGGCCGAGCCGTAGTCGGGGCTCATCCCGTGCGCCAGTTCCTTCCCCCACAGCAGGGCGTAGATCGTGTCGTAGTTGGGGAAGCCGACAGGGAAGACGGCGAGCAGCGCCGCCGTCACCACGGCGACCCAGGCGGCCGGCGTCAACCAGCTTCGGACCCTCGATGGCACCGGCGCAAGGTACAGATGCTGGCCCGATCTGGACCCGGTCGGGAAGAGCTTGGCACGCAGATACACTGGCCCGAGTCCCAGATGACCGAGTCCACCTCCCTCTACCGACGCCATCGCCCAGGTTCCTTTGACGAGGTCGTCGGCCAGCGACACGTCGTCCTCACCCTGCGCAATGCGGTCGATCAGGGGAGGGTCCACCATGCCTACCTGTTTGTCGGCTCGCGGGGGACGGGTAAGACCTCGATGGCGAAGATTCTCGCCCGCTCGCTCAACTGCGAGCGGGGTGGACCCACCACAGCACCGTGCGGGGAATGCGAGTCATGCGTGACGATCGCCGCCGGCACCTCGGTCGATGTGATCGAGATGGACGCCGCTTCCAACCGCTCGGTCGATGACATCCGTGACCTGCGCGAGAGGGTCGCCTATGCCCCGGCCGCCGGCCGTTGGAAGGTCTACATCCTCGACGAGGCCCATATGTTGACCAAAGAGGCCTGGAATGCATTCCTCAAGACCCTGGAGGAGCCGCCGCCTAATACCGTTTTCGTGCTCGCCACCACAGAGGCCCATAAGGTGATGCCGACAATTGCCGATCGCTGCCAGCGCTTTGACTTCCAGCGGCCCTCGCTGGAGCAGATCTCCGAGGTACTGGGCCGGGTTGCCGAGGCCGAGGGGTTCGAGCTGGAGGGCGGGGCGATCACGATGATCGCCCGATCGGCGTCCGGCAGCTTTCGCGACGCGCTCAGCACCCTTGACCAGCTGGTTGCCTTCGGCGGCAATCGCGTCGGGCTCGAGCAGGTGCTGGAGCTCCTCGGGGCGACCGACGCCGATCTGCTCTTTGAGGCGGTCGATGCGGTGGCGGCCGAGGACCCGAAGGGGGTCCTGCTCAGCGTCGAGCGGATGGCCGGCTCCGGTCGTGACCCGGCGCAATTCGCTCGTGATCTGCTCACCCATCTCCGCCACCTCCTCGTCACCCAGACGGTCGGTGAGGTGCCCGAGACTTTCGTCGTCACCGCCACCGACACCGATCGCCTCACAGCGCAGGCAGGTGCGATCGGTGCGGCCAACCTTTTGCGCACGATCGATGAGTTGGCGAGCGCCCTCACCGCGGTTCGCGAGGGCGACGACGCTCGGATGGCGGTCGAGATCGCGTTGCTAAAGGCGGCTCGCCCCGACCTGGACCCGTCGACCGAGGGGCTGCTGAGGAGGATCGAGAAACTGGAGCAGGAGAGGAGGAGCTCCGCCGGAGCGAGGGTGATCAAGGTTGAAGCTGAGCCAGCCGCAGATGAAGCTGAGCTAGCCGCAGAGCCTGGGGCCGAACCGCTGAGTGAAGGCATTGAACCCGTCGATCTGGAGCGGATCATTCGCCTTTGGCCCGCGGTGCTGGATCAGCTACGACAGTCGAGTGCGCCGGCGCTTGCGGCGCTGTTTGAGGGAGCGCGGCCGGTGGATGTGGACCGGGAGGACTCGACGCTTACGGTGGGATTTTCGCCAAGCGCGACCTTCAATAAGCGCAAGGCGGAGGCGCCGGACAAGCGCGACCTCGTGGCCGCGGCGCTGGAGGCTGTTGCCGGTGAGCGGTTGCGACCCGTCTATGTGGTGGTGGACGGTGAGGTTGGCGCGGAGGGGACGGCCGGTGAGGCGGAGCTCGATGAGGAGGAGCTGGTGGAGAGGTTGAAGAGCGAGTTCGACGCGGAGGAGGTCGGTTAGGTGGCACGCGGTGGTGGGCCGGGGGGCTTTGACGTGAACGCCCTGATGAAGCAGGCGCAACAGATGCAGAACGAGATGCTGCAGGCGCAGGAGGCGCTTAAAGATGAGGTGGTCGAGGCGAGCGCTGGGGGCGGCATGGTCAAGGTGAAGATGGGCGGCGACCTCAATCTGCGCGAGATCTCAATCGACCCGGAGGCGATCGACCCGGAGGAGGCCGAGCTGCTGGCGGAGATGGTGCAGGCAGCGGTAAACGAGGCGTTGCGCGCAGCCCAGGAGCTGGCATCGGCGAGGATGGGCGGCATTACCGGCGGCCTGCCAGGGCTCTGAGTCGGTGCGGAGGGCGCATTCATATCTGCGGTTCTGGGGCTGGAGCATCGGCGAGGATCGGCCAGGGTGAGCGCCGAAGGCCCTGCGCCGCTGGCGCGGCTCGTCGCTGAGCTGGCGCGGCTGCCGGGGATCGGGCAGCGCACCGCGCAGCGGCTTGCCTTTCACATCCTGCGTGCGCCCGACGGTGAGGCGGAGGCGCTCTCAGACGCAATCCGTGAGGTCAAGGAGAGGGTCGGCCTCTGTGAGAGGTGCTTCAATCTCGCCGAGGGGCCGCTGTGTCGAATTTGCGCCGACTCCACCCGCGATACCACGACGATCTGCGTGGTCGAGGAGCCGGCCGATGTAATCCCAATCGAGCGCACCCACGAGTACCGCGGCCTCTACCACGTGCTCGGCGGCGCCCTCTCGCCGATCGACGGCGTCGACCCCGAGGACTTGAAGATCGCGGAGCTGTTGCGGCGGGTGGAGGCGGGCGGGGTGAGCGAGGTGGTCCTCGCCACCAACCCGACCACCACCGGTGAAGCAACCGCATTGCACATCGCCGAGCAGTTGCGGGGCAGGGTCGCCGTTACCCGCCTCGCCAGCGGCCTCCCGGTCGGGGCCGACCTGGAGCATGCCGACGAGGTGACCATCGGCAAGGCGCTGGCCGGCCGCCGCAGCCTGGACTAAAAGTCAATCCCGGCTGGACAAGCATCTGACCGGAAATAGCGAGTTCTCCTCTTGTCGACGTCCGCCCGATCCGACAGGGTCTTTCTCGTGGCTAGCGGCCTGCAATCGAAAGCCAAAACTGAGTCTCGCACCGGCTCCCCGGCGGGCCAGCTTGCCCGCGAGGTCTCTTCGTTGCAGGCCACCCTGCTGGCAAGGCTCGACGAGGAGTTGAGCGGCACCGAGGACTCGCTCTTCGCCGAGACCGCGCGCCGCCTGGCGGAGGAGTTCGGATCGGTCACCGCGACCGCAGTGGAGGCGATCAGCGAGCGGGCGGTTGCCAAACCCGACTCCGATCCGCTGTCCAGCCTCTTCCGTCCTGGGCAGATGCGCCGGCGGCTCGACCAGATGCTGGAGATGAACAGACGCTACGGGCATCCCTTTGGTCTGGTCGTGTTAGCGATCGATGGACCCGGGGCCCGGAACGGCGCCGGCCCGGAGACAATGCTGGCCGTCGTCGGCGCCGCGCTGCGCGACAGTATTCGCCTCGTCGATGAGGTTTTCTCCCTCGAGGAGGACGCCCTCTGCGTGTTGGCTCCCAACCAGACCACCGTCGAGGGCGTGCAGATGGCGGAGCGGCTGCTCGGCATGCTTGATGAACTTGAGGGTGCGGGGGGCCTCAGCATCGCCGTCTGCGCCGGTGTTGTCGCCTGTCCCGAGCACGGTGCCGAGGCCGAGCGGCTCCTGCACAGCGCCGATGAGGCGATGTGGCGGGCGCGGGCGGTTGGGCAGCCGGTCGGCGTGGGTACCTTGCAAGATCGCTGACAGTTTTCCTGAAATCCGTCCATAACTGGCGTAAACCTGGTTCGCGGGTGGGAGAATGTCGGTTGCGCGGCGAATCAGATTCGCGCCAACCCTCTGCAAATGCCAGGAATCCGAACAAACGCAGCAGCCGAGGTGCTCGGCGTCAGCCCCAACACGCTCCGCAGTTGGGAGCGACGCTACGGGTATCCGACACCAAAGCGCACCGTTGGCAATCACCGCAACTATGAGCTTGTCGAGCTGCAGACACTGCGCGACGCGCTCGCACAGACCGGCAATATCTCCTCGGCAATCGAGCTTGCCCGCCAGCGCCAGTCGGCACCTGCGTCCGGTGGGGCGCTGATCGCTGCGCTTGAGAGCTTTGATGAGGGAGCCGCCGATCGGGCGATCGAGGAGAGCTTGGCTTTGCGACCGTTGGAGCGCACGGTCGAGGAGCTGCTGCTGCCGGCGATCGACGAGTTGGCGGCCGATCCCGACCGCGAGCCCGAGCTGGAGTTTGCCTCCCGCTGGGCGATGGGATGGCTGCACGGCGCCCGGCGCCTGGCCTCCACCGCTTCGCGACCGGCCGGGGTCCTCCTGCTCGATTCCAGCCGCGGACAGGACGCCGAGGCCGTTCATGCCCAGGCGCTCGACCTGGCACTGCGCCGCGCGGGATTCCGGGTGCTGGTCCTCTCCAATGAGCTTGGCGATGAGCGGTTGGAGCGCGCCATGCGTGCCCTGGACCCGACTGCGATCGTCCTCTGCGGCCCCGGCGCCGACACCGCCGGAGCGGTGAAGTTGGTGCGCAAGATCCGTGAGATCGGCTTCGACGCCCCTCTTTATGGCTTCCGCGCCAGCGGATTGATCGGTGACGCCGTCCCCTCGGCGGGAGAGACGCCCAGCGCGGTCACCGGGATGCTGAACGCGGACCTGCGCCGCCGAGCCGTCCAGGCTTTTGCCTAGAGCGCCTAGCCGGCGACCGAGAAGAGCAGGCGGATTGCAAGGACGATCAAGGCCGCCCCGAGCAACCTCCTGATCGTGGGACCGGCAAGTCGCTCGGAGAGCCTTGCTCCAAGTTGTGCGCCGGGGAGAACACCGACGGAGAGCGCAATCGCGCGCCGAAGGCCGTTGCCGACGTGGAGGACCCCGCCAATCAGGTGGGTGAGGCTGGCAGTTCCGGCGATGAACACCAGAACGAAGTGCGAGGTTGCGGTGGCGATATGGGTCGGGAAGCCGAGGGTGCCGACCAACAGAGGAACGTGCATCACGCCTCCGCCGATGCCGAGGAAGCTGGAGAGGAAGCCGACGAGGACGCTGTAGGCGACGCCGCGACGCACCGGCACCCGGTAGCGGAAGGCGGTGCCGTTGCGGTCGACGATCTCCCGTGCCTCGGTCCTTCCGTGTGGATTCGGCCTTACCGCGTGGGGGCGGAGGCGGATCACCACCACAGCCGCGCCACCGAGGACCAGCGCCATGATCACGTCGAAGACGCGAATCGGGACGAATTGCACGGCGAGGGCGCCGAGCACCGAACCCGGCATTGCGGCGGTGGCGAAGCAAATCCCCGAGCGGTAATCGATGCGGCGCAAGCGGGCGTAGGCGATCGAGCCCGAGAGCGCGTTGAAGAAGACCACCAGGAGGCTGATCGAAGTGACCGTCGCCGCCGAGAGTGACGGATAGAGGATCAGCAGGACCGGGGTGAGGATGAACCCCCCACCCGCCCCGACCAGGGTGCCAAAGACGCCGACGAGGAGTCCGAGTAAGGCCAGCAGTACATAAGTCACCGAAGAGCTGTCCTCACATTCGGTCTACCCATACCGTGAGTGAATCACGTCTCAGTCAAAAAAAAGACCGGCACAGGGTCAATGCCCTGTGCCGGTCTGCTCAGCCGCGGCGCCTCCCGCCGTTGGCCAATCTTGCTAGAGCGAGGAGACCGCGCGCTCGCCCGCTTTGAAGACCACCTTTGGCAGGGTGGCGAAGTCGAGCGCCGCCCCGTATTTCTGGCCGGTCGTCAGGTTGTACTTGATGAACTGTTCGAGTTCTGGCTTTTTCGGCGCACCGTGGGGAACGATGCAGTAGGTGAAGGTCGAGATCGGGTAGGCGATTTTGGCCTTCTTCGGTGGATCAACGATGTGGAGTTCGTTGTTCGCCGGCACGTGCTTCACCGTTTCGGCGGCATTCTCAATGTTCGGGATGCTCGGGTACTCAAAATTCCCGGCCGAGTTTTCGATGGCCGCGGCCTGCAGGCCGGCGGCGATGATGTAGGAGGCCGAGATGTAGCCGATCGCCCCTTTAGTCGTGTCCACAACCGCGGTAACGCCGGAATTGCCTTTGCCACCGACTCCGGCTGGGAAGCTGACCGATGTCGCGTACCCAACGGATGTCTTCCACGTTTTGTTGACGTCGGAGAGGTAGTTGGTGAACGCGTAGGAGTCACCGGAGCCATCGCTGCGGTACACCGGGGTGATCGTCAGCCCGGGCAGGTGAAGTTTCGGGTTGAGTTTCTTAATTTTGGGGTTATTCCATTTGGTGATCTTGCCCAGGTAGATTTCGGCTATCACCGGTCCGGACAGGTGCAGCGCGTCGTGCTTGACGCCGGGGATGTTGTAACCGAGCCCCGTTGCCGTCAGCGCCCAAGGAATCTGGACACAGTTGCCGCACTTGCCGGCCTGTTCGGGTGTCATTGGCGCGTCGGAGGCGCCGAAGTCGACGGTCCGGGCCGTGATATCCGCGATACCCGCTCCGGAGCCTACCGAGGAGTAGGAGGCCGTGATGGCCCCATTGGTGTGGGCCTCGAATCCGTTGATCCAGTTGCCCATTAGCGGCGCAACCAGCGTGGAACCCGCGCCCTTGAGTTCGGCGAATGCACTCGCGGTGGAGATGGCCGCCATGCAGGCAACCGTCCCTACCGTCGCCATGATGAGGCCAACCAACCTGTTGCGAATCAAGTCAAATCCTTTCGGCTTGTTTTGTCCCGTGGAGCACGGGCATCGTGGGTCATTCGACTGGGTGCGTATTCAGAATCGCGGCGGAGGGGCGGTCACTTGTTTCAATCTTGTGAAAGGGGAGACTTGTTACCAACCTGTGAACATTTCACCAGTTGTTTCAATTTCGTGAAACTCGATGAATTGAGGATTAAACCGATCGTTCTCCTTTACGCTGCGCGCAATGAGCAGCTTGGTCAGCCCGGCACTCTCCGCCGGGCCAGCACCTTCGCGCGGTGACGGCGCCCGTGGGCGCGTGCGCAGGCGCCGCAAGCAGGTCGATCGTTTCGGTGACGGCCTGCTTTTCGGCATCTGCGCGTTCGCGGCGATGCTTAGCGCCGCGGTGCTCCTTGTTGTCGGCTATGAGGTGGTGCACAACGCCGGGCCGGCGATATCCAAGTTCGGGCTGGGGTTTGTCTTCCACGCGACCTGGCAGCCGAACTTTCACGTTTTCGGTGCCGGCACGGTCCTCTACGGGACTGCGGTGAGCTCGGCCATGGCGCTGCTGCTGGGGGCACCGATTGCGATCTCGATCGGGCTCTTCCTCACCCTGCTCGCGCCGGTCGGCGTGAGCAGGGTGATCTCGCCGCTGGTTGAGATGCTGGCGGCGATTCCCAGCGTCATCCTCGGATTCTGGGGGGTCCTGGTTCTGGCGCCCTTTGTCCACGAACACATGGAGCCCTTCCTGCACAGCAACCTGGGTTTCCTGCCGATCTTCGGCGCCGCGCAGACGACGGGCCTCAGCTTGTTCACCGCGGGTCTGGTTCTGACGATCATGGTGATCCCGATCATTGCCTCGATCTCGCGCGATCTGTTCCGCACCGTCCCGCGCGAGGTGCAGGACGGTGCGAGCGCGCTGGGGGCGACTCGCTGGGAGGTTGTGCGTGGAGTGGTCCTGCCTTCGACCGCCTCGGGAGTGGTTGCCGCTGCCTTGCTTGGCCTCGGACGAGCGCTGGGCGAGGCGATCGCGGTCGCCCAGGTGGTCGGGGCCGGATCTGAGATCCACAGGTCGCTGTTTGATACAGGCGAAACCTTGGCCTCCCGGATCGCGCTCCAGTTTTTGAACGCGAGCCCCGGCCTCTATCAGTCGTCCCTCTTTTACCTGGGGGTAATCCTGCTCGTGATCGGGCTTGCCTCGAACTTCTTTGCGCGCTGGATCGGGAGGCGCTTTGACTACCAGCGAAAGGCCACATGAAAGGCGAAGGGGTACCTGATCCGACCGCCCCGCTGACGCCCTCAGGCAACCTGCGCAGGCGGCAATTTGTCAGCCGCATCGCCGTGTCGGGCGCCACCTTCGCGGCTGTGGGGGCGGTTGCGATCCTGGTTATCGTCACCTACACGGTGCTGGTGCGGGGCGCCAGCGCCCTCAGCCTCGAATTCCTCTACAAGGCCGCCCCGACCGGCATCGGGCCGGCGATCGTCGGCACCGCCCTGATCGTGGCGATCGCGACCGTGATCGCGATGCCGCTTGGAGTTCTCGTTGCACTATTTCTCACCGAGTTCGCCGGGGACCGGGCGGCCCGCTCGATCCGCCTTGCCCTGGACCTATTGAACGGCCTCCCCTCGATCATCATCGGCCTCTTCATCTTCGGCCTGCTCGTGGATCACAACCACCAGTCAGCCTACGCCGCCTCGATCGCGCTGGCGATCATCATGGTCCCACTGATTGCACGAGGCAGCCAGGAGATCCTCCTCCTCGTTCCGGCCGCGCTGCGCGAAGCCGCGGACGCGCTGGGGGTGAGCCGCTGGCGGACGGTGCTCGGCGTGATCTTTCCCAGCGCACTTGGCGGAATCGTTACCGCGACCGTCCTCGCCGTCGCCCGCGCCGCCGGTGAGACCGCGCCGCTGCTACTCCTCTCCTCGCTTGGCAACAACGAAAAGTTCAGCTTCAACATTGCCGAAGCGCTACCGAACATTCCGATGACCATCTTCACGGCATCTGAAGAAGCGAATCCGGAAGCTTTCCCGCGAGCCTGGGGGGCTGGGTTCGTCCTCTTGTCGTTCATAGTGCTTGCTAGCCTCGGCGCCAGAGCGTTGCACGCTCGAAGCCAGAGGAAGATGACCTCGTGAGCGGCCCCGATCAGACTTCGCAATTCCCCTACGGCGATCCCCTCGTCCCGCGCCGGGTGAGAATCCAGACCGGAGCAGAGCGGGCCCAGGTGGGGAGCATCGGGGAGGCCAACGGGTCCCGCCGCGAGATGGCGCGGGAGGTGGTCTTCGATGTGCGGGGAGTGTCCATCTACTACGGGAGCAAGAAGGCGCTCGATGGCGTGAACCTGCAGATCCCCCGCAATCGGATCACCGCACTGATCGGTCCCTCAGGCTGCGGCAAGACGACCTTTCTGCGCAGCCTCAACCGGATGAATGACACCGTTTCGGGTTTCAGGATCGAAGGTCAGATCTCCTATCACGGGCATGAGATATACGGCGAGCGGGTCGACCGGATCGAGGTACGACGGAGGATCGGGATGGTCTTCCAAAAACCGAACCCTTTCCCGAAGTCGATCTACAACAACATCGCTTGGGCGCTGCGCAATCTCGGCATGAAGGACGATCTCGACGGGCGGGTTGAGCGCGCCCTGCGCGGAGCGGCCCTCTGGGAGGAGGTGAAGGATCGGCTCAAGGACAGTGCTCTGGGGCTCTCGGGCGGCCAGCAGCAGCGCCTTTGCATTGCGCGGGCGATCGCGATCGAGCCCGACGTGGTCCTCCTCGATGAGCCGGCCTCGGCCCTCGATCCGGTTGCCACCGCGAAAATCGAGGAGCTGATGCACTCACTCAAAACCCGCTACACGATCGTGATCGTCACTCACAACATGCAACAGGCGGCGCGGGTCGCAGACCAGACGGCGTTCTTCAGCCTCGACCTCGGCGGTGCTGAACGGGTGGGAACACTGATCGAGTGCGACGACACCGAGAAAATCTTCAACCACCCCGCCGACCCCCGCACCCGCGATTACGTCGCAGGCCGCTTCGGTTAGGGCGGTCAGCCCTTCAGAATCGCCTCGCCGGAGATCTGCTGCAGAAGCGAGTTGCCGCACTGCCAGCAGAAGGTAGCGCCGCTGCTGTGGGGCGCCCCGCAGGATCCGCAGGTCCCGGCGGTGCCGGTCTGCTCCATTCGCACGATTCGCTCGACCTCGCTGAGCTCGGCGTCGGCATCCTGCAACGCTGCCGCCCTCTGCACCAAAACGTCGATCCGAATCCGGTTGCGGATCGCCATCTCATAGACGAGCCCGCCGAGGTCCCACTGAAGTTCGGCCACGCGCCCGGTCAGCTGATCCCGGCGCCGTTCAAGGTCGACTACTAGATCTTCCCCGTAAGCCGGATTAGGGGCAGCGGGGGCCGTCACCTGGGGGGCAGCCCCCTGCCCCGGATTCACCTGACGCGCCGGTGCGGAGTTTGAGGTGGAATTCGTCCCGGGTTGGGCGCTCGAGGCGCGACCACGATTACGACGCGGCTTCAATCCGTCCAGGAGTAGGGATATCGGGTTCTGGCCCGCCACCTTCTCTCACCCCCCTCCAAAGAATTCTCCGGTGTACTTGCCACCTTTGCAGCCGGCAGTTCCGCTGGAGCACTTGCCGCCGAGTTTCTGTTCTGGCGGAGCCAGCTTGACGCCGTTTGCCGGGTGGAGAATGCTTTCGGTTGCGTGGGACTGGCCGCTGGCGCCGGTTTTGCTGGCCGCCGCGGTGGCCGCTTTGTTTGCTTTGGCGCTGGAGCTCCCCGCAGTTGACCCTTTGCCGGTGCTGGCTTCGGCCGATGTTCCTGTCGTTTCGCCTGCTCCGTTTGGCACTTTCACGACCACGGGGGTGGTGTCGGCGGTCGATCCCGAGTGTTCGCCGGAGCGGCCGATCAGGACACCGACGCCCAACGCCAGCAGAAGAGTGCCGATGCCGGCGATCAGCGTCGCATTGGCAGACATACGCCGGGTCTTCTTTGGGGGAGGGGGTGGTGCTGCGCTGCGCGTCCCCTTGACAACCGTATCCATCAGTACGACCGCGTCCATGAACGGCAGGCGGGGATCGCCGCGCCGCTGTCCGCAATCCAGGCAGTAGCGCTGATCGGCGGCCATCAGGGCTCCGCAGGCCGGGCACTGCTCGGCTGCCGTGACCAGTTTCGAATGGGGCGTGGTTGCGCTGGCGGGCGCGAGGACCTGCGGCGTGAGGATGTCAGTTGCTTCCGTCGGCAAATCGAGGGGGACCGGCCTCGCCGGACTCGAAGTGTGATCTGGCAGGGCGTCTCCGAAGGCAACCACTCACTGCATGGTCACGCCCCGTGTCCACTACAAATGTTTAAGAGTTGTGAAGATAAGCATCCCGGCTCCCGGGAGGCCTGTCCTTCAGCGCGGCACTGGGGACTCCAAATCTTCACACCTTGGTAACGAGATGGCGTCAGACTTTGCCCTGAGGTGACTTCCCGCATGGATGACGAGGGACGCCAGGACGCAGCCCGCGCCGGGGTGTGCGCAGGCTGCGGTGCGACGCTCGGCGCCGATCAGCGCTACTGCCTGGAGTGCGGGGTACGCCGTGCTCCCTTGCCGCCCCTGGTAGCCGCCCAGATCGGGGCCCTGCAGAACCGCGGAGGCGGTGTCAAGGCGGGGAACCCGCGCCCCTCGGATGACGGAACCCCGGTCGCCGTTGCAGAGGCGGAGGGCCGCCCAACCCTCGAGGAACGCTTTATGCCCAGCCCGCGAGTCGCTGCGGTCGCGGTGATGGGCCTGCTCGCCTTCGGCGTCTTCCTCGGCTCGGCCACCAGTCCGCTCGCCCAGAGCGCCGGCATCGCGTCGATCCTGCTTGAAGGCGGGTCCTCATCCTCGCCGAGCAGCCCAACGACAGAAGCATCGGCGCCGGCCTCGACCCCCGAACCGAGCGCCGCCGCCGCTCCGGCGCGGGCCGCGGCGCCGACCGTGCTCTCCCAGGAAGCCCCGATTACCTACGAAGAAGGGTCAGCGGGCGAAGAAGCGGGGCAGAAGAAGCCTTCGACACCCCCGGAAGTACCGAGCGAAGCGCCGCTGCCGCCGATCAAACACGTTTTCTTAATCGTGCTCGCCGACCAGGGCTTCAATGAAGCCTACGGCGAAAGTTCGGCGGCTCCATATCTCGCCAAGACCCTGCGCGGCCAGGGCGAGCTACTGACCAACTACTACGCGGTGGCGCAGGGGGAGCTGGCAAACGAGGTCGCCCTGATCAGCGGGCAGGGGCCGACCCCGCAGACGGCGGCCAACTGCCCCAACTACACCGAAATCTCCCCCGGCACGATCGGCGCCGAAAGCCAGGTCACCGGTAGCGGCTGCGTGTATCCGTCGGCAACTCTGACGCTGCCTGGTCAGCTCGCGACCGCGGGCAAGTCCTGGAAGGCCTACGTCGAAGGGGTCGGCAACGGCGGCGCCGGCCAGCCCAGCACCTGCAGGCACCCAGCGCTCGGTAGCGCCGATGGCAATCAGTCACCGCTGCCCGGTGACGCGTATGAGACCTGGCGCAACCCGTTCGTCTACTTCGACTCGCTGAGTGGCTCTGAATGCGTTCAGGATGATGTCGGTCTTGAACAGCTCCAGACCGACCTGCAATCGGCGAGCAGCACTCCCTCACTCTCCTACATCGTGCCCAGCGCCTGCCATGACGGCAGCGAAAAGCCCTGTGCAGCGGGCGCGCCCGCTGGCATTGCCACGGCCGAACCGTTCCTGAAAACCGTCGTCCCCGAGATCGAAGCATCCGCCGCCTACAAACAGGAAGGTGGCCTGATCGCGATCACCTCTGACCAGGCGCCCCAGACCGGGCCCAATGCCGACTCGAGCTCCTGCTGCGGCGTGCCGCAGTACCCGAACCTGCCCGCCCCTCCGGCGTCGGCCGCGAGCGGACCGGTGAAGTCAACCGGCGGGGGGGGTCGGGTCGGGCTGCTGTTGATCTCCCCCTACGTAAAACCTGGCACCGTCGACGAAACGGGCTACTACAACCACTTCTCGCTGCTGCACAGCCTCGAGGAACTCTTCGGCCTGCAGCCGCTCGGCTACGCGGCGAATCCCGCACTCACCGGGTTCGAAAGCGGCGTCTACAACAACAGCAACGGCTCCTAGGGACGCCGATTAGGTCAAGGCCTGCGGCCTGGCTCGGCTGCCCTCGGCGATGCCGAAGCGCGCATGCAGCCGCCGCAGCGGCGCCGGCGCCCACCAGTTCCATTTGCCGAGCAGCGCCATCAGCGACGGCACTAGAAGTGCCCGGATCACGCTGGCGTCGATCAGCACCGCCAGCGCGGTTCCCACCCCGTTCTCCTTGATGAAGATGATCTGCGAGGTGGCGAAGGCAAACATCGCGACCGCGAAGAGCAGTGCGGCGGCTGTGACGATCCGCCCGGTGCGCTCCAGCCCGATCGCGACGCAATCCTTCTCTGAGGCGCCGTTGTCGCGCGCCTCCTTGATCCGCGAGAGCAGGAAGACCGCGTAATCGGTGGAGAGGCCGAAGGCAACCGCGAAGAGCAGGATCGGCATCGTCTGCTCAATCGCCCCCGGGCTGTTGTAGTTGAGCAGCCCTTCGAGCCTGCCGTCCTGAAAGATCAAAACCAAGAGGCCGAACACGGCGCTGAGATTGAGGAAGTTCATGATCAGCGACTTGATCGGCAATATCACCGAGCCGGTCATCAAGAAGAGGATGATCAGGGTGGCGAGGACCACGATCGCCAGCGCGATCGGCAGGTGACGGGCGAGGCTGCTCTGAAGGTCGAGGAAATCGGCGGTGCCACCGGTGACCAACGCTGTCGCTCCCGGCGGGGGTTTTATCGCGCGGATCCGCCTCACCGCTTCCTCGCTGACGCTGGCGTTGAAGGGGCCCGTGGAGATCGCCTGGATCGCGGAGACACCGCCGCGCAGCGGCTGGGGCGCCAGCACTTCGGCGACCCCAGCCACCCGCCGTGTCTCGGCTGCAAACCTCCTCGCTGCCCTCGGTCCGCCGCCCTGAACGGCAATCCAGATCGGCGATTCGCGGTAGGGGGGAAAGCGGTGGTTGACGGTTTCATAGACCTGCCGCGAGCTCGCCGAACTCGGCAGCACGCTGGGGTCGACCGTGTTGAACTTGATCCCGAAAAAGGGGAGGCCGAGGAGGATCAAGAGCAGGGCTGAGAGCGTCGCCACAGGAATCGGCCGGCGCATCAGAAATCGCGAGAGGCGATACCAGAACCCATTCTCATCGGGCCGGGCGTCGGCTTCGGCGCGGCGCTGAAGAAAGCGCGGGGCGCCGGCGTTAACCCGAGAGCCGAGCAGGGAAAGGACCGCCGGCAAGACGGTCAGCGAGATGGTCGCCGCAAACAGCGCCACCAGGGCGCCACCGAGGCCCATCGAGTAGAGGAACAGCTGGGGGAAGACGAGCAGCGAGGCGAGTGCCGCCGAGACTGTCAGCGAGGAAAAGAAGACGGTGCGACCGGAGGTTGCCAGCACCCGGCGCATCGCCGCGAGTCCCGGGCCGTCCTTGGTTATCTCCTCGCGATAGCGGGAGACGATGAAGAGGCTGTAGTCGATCGCAAGGCCCAGACCAAGCGCCGTGGTCAGGTTGAGGGCAAAGACCGAGATCGCGCCGAATTCGCTGGCGATGCGGAGGATCAGGAAGGTGCCGACAATCGCCAGGCCGCCGATCATCAACGGCAGTAGCGCCGCGACGAGGCTGCGGAAGAAGAGCAGGGAGAGGAGAAAGAGCAGTGGGAAGGCGAGCATCTCGGCGGTCTGCAGATCGCTCTCGACCTGACTGTTGACCTGCTTTTGGGCCACCGCGTAACCGCCGACGAGGATCCCGGGCCGGCCCTGCAGCTGGGCGGCGATCTGCCCACCGATTTCCTGTTCGGCCTTGCTTGCGGTTGGCTTCAGCGCCACCGCCAGGTAGGTCAGATGCCCGTTGCGGGAGACGAAGGCGGGGGAGTAGGTTGTGTAGTAGCCGCTCACCGAGGCGACGTCACTGCGTTGCCGCAGTTCGCCTTCGATCGAGGCGACCCGCGTCCGGGTGGAGGGCCTAGCGACCGGAGCGTGCCTGAGCATCACCAGCACCGACGGGAAGCGCAGCCCGGCGCCCTGCAGTCGTTCTCGAGCCTTGACCGTCTGGGTCGCCGGGTCATCGGCGCCGTAGGGATCGAGGCGGCTGGCAACCCCGCCGCCAAGCGCCCCGGCGATGATGAAAAAAAGCAGCCCGACAATCCCGATTCTGCGGGCGCGGCGATCGGCGAAGCGGGCCAGGGCATCAAACATCAGCTGCTCCTCTCTCGGGAACCGGATTAAGGAGCTGGCGTTCCGTGCGCTCACACCACCCGGCAAACCACTCGTTGAACTCGATCCCGGCCCGCAGCACCATCAGCGGGAAGGGGTCCTCCTTGGCGAGTGCTTCAGGCTCCATGCTGCGCAGACGCTGGGCCAGGTTGAGCCGGTGCTCTCGCATCGAGGCGAGGATCCCGCCCCCCTCCCCGGGCGGCAGCGCACCTGCAAAGAACAGCTTGAGCAGCCCTTCCTCGCGCATCTCATAGGTGGCGGGCGGCTGTCGCAGCCAGTCCCTCAAAGCGGCGCGGCCATCGCTGCTGATCCTGTAGACGGTTCGCCTGCGCCCGCCCGTCGGCGCACTCATCCCTTCGATCAGCCCCAGTTCGGAGAGCCGTTTCAGTTCCGGGTAGATCTGCCCGTAGCTGGCTGCCCAGAAAAAGCGCGTCGTGGTGTCGACCAACGCTTTTATCTCATAGCCCGACTGCGGTTGGGCGCTGAGCATCCCGAGGATCACGTAGCCGGTCGGGTTTAACTCCATGCACACCTATATATATCGCTGCGATATATCTGAAAGTGTGATCTGAATCACATGAGACCCAGCCCAGCCGGCTCCAGGCTCTGGGAGCGCTCTATCGAGGGGGGTCGGAGGGGGCGATGAAGTCCGCGCCAAGCCGACCTGCTCTCCAACCAACCGGGGAGCAATCGCGATCGCCGCGTGGAGCCGGCGGACGGCGCGATCAAAAAGGGGCACCGCCCTCGATCCTCCGCGCCGGGCGGGGCCCGTCAAGAACGCTGGCGGGGATCGGCCGCCGTCATTGCGGGAGGAAGCCTGCCGGCCTGCCGTGCACCGCATGCCCAACTTCATCTCAACCGCTGGGGGAATCGCGAGCCAGCCCCCTCAGTGGCGGGTGAGCGCGGGCCACTATCCTCAGCCTCTCTCATGCCTGGCGCTGATTCGGAGATCGTGGTGATGAAGTTCGGCGGCACCTCCGTCGCCGGGGCCGAGCAGATCAAGCGGGCTGCGGGGAGGATCGTCGCCGCGCGGGAGGCTGGCAGCCGGGTGGTCGCGGTGCTCTCCGCGCGGGGAAAGACGACCGATGAGTTGGTCGCTCAGGCGCTGGAGATATCCGAGCGGCCCGTCGCTCGGGAGATGGACATGCTGCTCTCCACGGGGGAGCGAATCTCCTGCGCCCTCTGCGCGATGGCGATCCATGACATGGGGCATGAGGCAATCTCTTTGACCGGGTCCCAGGCCGGGATCGTCACCGACTCCTCCCACACCAAGGCGCGGATCATCGACGTACGGGCCGAGCGAATCAGCGAGACTCTGCAGGCTGATCGGATCGTTTTGGTCGCCGGTTTCCAGGGGGTCTCGACCGACAGCCACGATGTCACAACCCTGGGGCGCGGGGGGTCGGATACGACCGCGGTGGCGCTCGCCGCGGCGTTGGGGGCAAGCGTTTGCGAGATATACACCGACGTCTCCGGCGTCTTCAGCGCCGACCCGCGCATCGTCCCCGTTGCGCGCAAGCTGGCGCGGGTCTCCTATGAGGAGATGCTCGAGATGTCGGCCTCGGGGGCCAAGGTGCTGCAGCTTCGGTCGGTCGAGTACGCGCGCAACCACGGCGTCCGCATCCACTGCCGCAGCAGTTTCGAGGACGGCCCCGGTACCCTCGTCGTTGCCGAGGAGGAGACCGTGGAGCAGCCCTTCGTTACAGCCGTGACCCACTCCGACGCGGAGGCCCGCGTGACGTTGACAGGCGTCCGCGATGAGCCGGGCGTCGCCGGGCGGATATTCACCGCCTTGGCCGACGCCAATGTGAACGTCGACGTGATCATCCAAAATGAGCCGGTCGGCGACGATGAGTTGGCCGACCTCTCCTTCACCGTCGATCGCTCCGATCTGACCCTTGCCACCGATACGGTTTCCGGCCTCGGGGTCAGCAACGGCGTCCGCACCGACGAGCGGATCGGCAAGGTGTCGATCGTCGGTGCCGGGATGCGCTCACACCCGGGCGTCGCTGCCCGGGTGTTCGAGGTCCTCGGCGGCGAGGGGATCAACATCGAGATGATCTCCACCTCGCCGATCAAGATCTCCTGCGTCATATCCTCCGACCGTGTCCCCGATGCAGTCAGAGCGCTGCATGAGGCCTTCGAGCTGGGTGCCGATGCGGTCCGCCCCGAGGAACCCTCCGGCCGCGAGCACCGTCCCACCGTCGCCGGCTGAGCTCGCTCATAGGCTGAGATGAGCGGCAATCGGTACAGGGTTGGGGTTCTTGGCGCAACCGGGGCGGTCGGCACGACGATCCTCGGGGTGCTCGCCGAGCGCGGATTTCCCGCCTCCGAGGTCGTCCCCTTCGCCTCAGAGCGCTCCGCCGGCAGAGAGCTGGAGTGGAATGGTTCGGTGCTCAAGTGCCGGGCGCTGAGCGAGGAGTCGATCCAGGGTCTTGACCTTGCCCTCTGCTCGGCGGGGGGTGTCATCAGCGCCGAGTGGGCGCCGCGCCTGGTCGAGGCGGGGGCCGCCGTGATCGACAACACCAGCTACTGGCGCATGCACGAGGAGGTGCCGCTGGTTGTCGCCGAGGTCAACCCCGAGGCCGCCGAGGATCACCGTGGCATCCTCGCCAACCCCAACTGCACGACGATGGTGATGATGATGGCGCTGGCGCCGATCCACCGTGCCGCTGGCCTGGAGCGGGTGATCCTCTCCAGCTATCAGGCCGTCTCCGGCACCGGCCAGCGGGCGATCGAGGAGCTCGCCGCGCAGTCGCGGGCGGTGCTGGCAGGTAAGGAGAGTCCGCCCGCGGAGGTCTATCCCCATAGGATCGCCTTCAACGTTCTGCCACAGGTCGAGGTTTTCAAGGACGGTGATGACTACACCACCGAGGAGCGAAAGGTGATGGCCGAGAGCCGCAAGATCCTCGGCCTCGGCGAGGAGGTTGGGATCTCTGCCACCTGTGCCCGGGTGCCCGTCTTCACCGGCCACTCGGAGTCGCTGAACGTCCAGACTCACGAGAGACTTTCCCCCGAGGAGTGTCGGGGGCTGCTGGCCGATGCTCCGGGCCTGATCGTGGTCGATGACCCGGCGGCCGGCAGCTACCCGATGGCCACCGAGGCCGCCGGCCGCGACGAGGTCCTGGTCGGCCGCATCCGCCGTGACCCCGGCCACGAGCGCTCCCTCAACCTCTGGGTGGTCGGCGACAATTTGCGCAAGGGTGCGGCGACCAACGCGGTGCAGGTCGCCGAGCTGCTGGTCGAGCGCGGCCTGCTCGGCGATCAGGGGTAGGCGGCGTGGATATCGGATTCGCCGAAGCGCTGCTGCTCTTCGGCGGTCTGCTCGCGGTCGTCGCGGCGCTTTCCGGCCTCATGCGCGGCACGGTGCTCTCGGCCTCAGTCCTTTCGGTCAGCCTCGGCATCGGGCTTGCCGCGGCCGGCGTCGTGCATGTCGATCCGACCCACCAGTCGATTGTCGAGCTGATCGAGATGGCGCTGGTCCTGACCCTCTTCTCCGACGGGATGTTCGTCGAGCGCGAGCTGTTGCGCCGCCACTGGAGCCCAGTCGCCCGCTCACTCGTGATCGCGATGCCGATCACGATGGGGCTGATCGGTCTCGCTGCAAAAGTCTTGTTTTCCGAACTGAGCTGGCCGGAGGCTTTTCTGCTCGGCGCCGTGCTCGCCTCGACCGACCCGGTTGTCACCTCGGCGGTGGTCGCCTCGCGCCTGGTCCCGAGCGCGGTTCGCCACACGCTCAACCTCGAGTCCGGCCTCAACGATGGCCTGGCCCTGCCCTTCGTCCTGTTTTTCCTCGTCTTTGCCTCGCCGACCGGCAATGCCGGCGCGGAAGCGGCGAAGCTGGCGGGTGAGGCGGTGGTCGGTGCCGGGGTCGGCCTCGCGCTCGGGTATCTCGGCGGGCGCTTTCACCAGCACCTCCCCGGCGGCGGTCTCACTCCCCGTTATGAGGGGATCTATGCGGTTGGCTTTGCACTGGTCGCCTTCGGCCTCTCCGAAGTGACGATCGGCAACGGGCTGATCGCTGCCTTCGTCTGCGGGATCGCGATGGGGGCGACCGAGCACGACGTTCCCCAGGGTTTCGTTGAGTTCGCCGAGAACGCCAGCGCGATCCTCCAGGTGATCACCTTCTTCGTCTTCGGCGGATTGATCGTCGCCACCGGCTTTGACCACAACATCCCGCCGCTGGTCATCTTCGTCCTCTTCGCGCTGATCATCGCCCGGCCGGCGGCGGTGCTGCTCTCGCTGATCCGCACCAAACTGCCCCTCAACCAGCAGCTCTTCATGGCCTGGTTCGGGCCAAAAGGGGTGGCCTCGATGCTGTTCGCCCTGCTCGTCCTGAAGTCGCAGGTTGCCAACGGGGAGCTGATCTTCGACATTGCCGCGATCACGGTGATCGCCTCGATCGTGGCCCATGGGCTGACCGACACCCTCGGCGCCCGCTGGATCGGCCGCCGCACCGCCGAAGCCCGCACTCGCTCTGTGACCGGCGGTCACCTCGGGCCCGCCGGTCTTGACTGAGGATCGCCCGGTCGCGCTGCGCTAGGCGGTAACCGCGGCGCCGGCGAGACGCCCTTCAACCCAGGCGGTTGAGGCGATGTGCTTGCCCATCCCGAGCTGCTTGGGCTCAGCCCCCAGCGCAAGGCCGACGAGCTGGGGCAGGTGCAGGACGGCGAGGCCAAGGTCGCGATTGACAACCTTGGCCGCCTCGGGCTGCTGCATGTCGAGATTCAGATGGCAGAGGGGGCAGGGTGTGACCAGACAGTCGGCACCGGCATCGAGCGCGTCGCCGACGTGGGTGCCGGCCTGGCGCAGCGAGGTCTCGCGGTTCATCGTGATCACCGGGAAACCACAGCATTTGCGGGCGCCGTCGTACTCGACGACCTCACCACCGAGCACCTCGATCACCTGCTCCAGGTAGATGTCGCGATCGGGGTGCTCGGCGTAGCCGAGCCGCTCCTTGGGCCGCACCACGTAGCAGCCGTAAAAGGGCCCGACCCGCAGCCCTGAGAGCGGCCGCCTGACCTCTGCGGCGAGGCGGTCGAGGCCGTAATCCTCGACCAGCAACCAGAGGAAGTTCTTATTGGTGAAACCGTCCTTGCCCTTCTCATAGCTGAGCCCCTGTCCGGAGATCACCTCGTTGATGTGGGCGCGGTAGGCGGAGTCGGCGTCAAGGCGCTGCTGACACTCCGACTGCGCGCCCTGGCAGGTGGAACAGATGTTCATCATCGAAAGTCCGGTCGCCTGGGCCAGGGCGAAGGTGCGGGCATTGAGTGCATCGGCCAGCTCCTGGTTGTGCTCGGCGATCACGCCGGCGCCGCAGCAGTTGGCTCGGTCCAGCGTCACCAGCTCGATCCCGAGGCGCTCCGCGACCAGCGCCATCGAACCGTGCAGCTCGGCGGTGAAGCCGCGCGAGACGCAGCCGGGCCAGTAGGCGACCCTGATGTTCTCAGCCATTTGCGACCTCCTCGGCAGCGCTGCCATCGGGCTGGGCATCATCGCTCTCCTCGCCCCGGATATACAGGTTCAGTTCGACGTTGTGCTGCTCGGAGTGCTTGTAGATCGTCCTGACCTCATCCTGGGCGCCGCCGGGTAGCTTCGGGTGCATCCCGGGGATCAGCTTCGGCAGCGAGCGCATCTTGCCGGTGCGGATACCGCGAATCGCGGTCGGCAAGGAGGCGATCATTTCTCGGATCGCCCGTTTTGTCGGTTTCAGCTTGCCCTTCGCCCCCGGCGCGAATGACTCCTGCAGCAGCATGGACTCGTCGAGGGTCCCCTTCTTTTCGATGATCTTGACGAAGGCCATCTCGTGATCGTGGCCGCTATTTGGATCCTCGATCCCCTCCTCGCCTGCCCGTCGGCGCAGGCGCATGATCTGGTCCATCGGGGCGACGCCCTTGGGGCAGGCATCGATGCAGCTGAAGCAGTGGGTGCAGTCATAGATCCCGTGTGGGTCCTCGGCCAGGTCGTGGAGGCGCTCGACGGTCTCGGCGTCGCGGGGGTCGCCAACGAAGCGATAGGCCTTGGCCAGAGCGGCGGGGCCGATGAAGTCGGGGTCTGCTTCCATCGAGAGGCAGGAGGAGACGCAGGCGCCGCACTGGATGCAGGCCATCGACTGGGTGATGTCGATCATCGATTCGGGCTCGACGATGTACTCGCGTTGGGGCGGTGCTCCGTGCGGTAGCAGCCAGGGAGTGACGCGGCGAATCTTGGTCCAGTGCGTCGACTCCATGTCGGTGATCAGGTCCTTTATGACCGGCATATTCCCCATCGGCTCAACCACGATCGTGCCCTCACCGCTGCCGACGCTTGCCTTCTTTTTGGCGAGCTCCTGTGCCTCGCCGATCTGGGTCTTGCAGCCGAGGCCGGACTGGCCGTTGATCTTCATCCCGCAGGAACCGCAGATCGCGGCGCGGCAGGAGCAGCGCACCGAGAGCGAGCCGTCCTCTCGGTCTTTTACCTGGAGCAGCCCGTCGAGGACCGAGAGCGAGGGATCGAGCTCGACCTTGAACTCCTCCCAGTAGGCCCCCTCACCGCTCTCTGGCTGGTACCGGCGAACCTTAAGCGTGTACTGCGCCATCAGTAAGTCCTCTCCTGAGGCTCCCACTTTGTAATGGTCACCTCTGAGTATGAGATCTCCGGCCCCTGGTCGCCGAGCTGGAGGTCGATGTGCTTGAGCCACTCCTCGTCGTTTCGCTCGGGGAAGTCGGTGCGGTATTGGGCACCACGGCTCTCCCGGCGCTCCAAGGCACCGACGCAGGTGCACTCGGCGTTGTCAAGCATGTAGCCCAGCTCGATCGCCGCCAGGATGTCCTGGTTGAAGACGCGGCTGCGGTCGTCGATGTACGCGGAACCCGCCTCCTCTTTGAGCCTGCGCACGATCTCCAGTGCCTCCTGGATGCTCGCCTCCTCGCGGAAGACGGCGACCTTGGCGTCCATCGTTTCCCCCAGCTCGAGCTTGATCTCCGAGACCCGCCGGCCCGAGCCCTTCTCCCGAGAGGAGATCGCCGCGATGGCCGCCTCCTCGGTCTCGAGCACCTGCTTGGAGGGGCGCGAACCGTCGACTCGTTTGGCCCGGGCGGCGGCGTCGACGCCGGATCGGCGACCGAAGATCAGCGTGTCGAGCAGCGAGTTGGCTCCGAGGCGATTGCCGCCGTGGACCGAGACGCAGGCCGTCTCGCCGGCGGCATATAGACCGGGAATGTCGGTGCGGCCGTCGACGTCGGTCTTTACCCCGCCCATCGTGTAGTGGTTGCCCGGCTTGATGTGGATCGGTTCGCGGGTGATGTCGACGCCGGCGAAATCGCGGCCAACCAGAACGATCTCCCGCAGCGCCTCATGCACCCGCTTCTTTGGCACCACCGTGATGTCAAGGGCAACCGTGCCGTCGGGAAAGCCGCGGCCCTCATTGATCTCGGTCTGCTCGGCGCGGGAGACGACATCGCGCGATGCCAGCTCCATCTTGTTCGGCGCGTAGCGCTCCATGAACCGCTCGCCCTTTGCGTTGAGCAGATGGGCGCCCTCGCCGCGGGCCCCCTCGGTGATCAGGAACCCCTTGCCTGCCAGCGTCGTCGGGTGGTACTGGATCATCTCCATGTCCATCAGCTTCGCCCCGACTCGGTAGGCCATCGCGATCCCGTCGCCGGTACAGATCAGTGCATTGGTTGTCGGTTTCCAGACCTGGCCGTTGCCGCCGCAGGCGAGGACCACCGCCTTGGCCTGGAACAGCTCCATCGAGCCGTCGGCGATGTTGCGAGTTACCACCCCGCAGCACTCGCCCTGCTCGTCCATCGCCAGCGCCGTGCAGAACCACTCCTCATAGCGGGCCACCTGCTCGGAGTGCTTCATCAGCTGCTCATAGAGCACGTGCATGATCGCCTGGCCGGTGATATCAGCGACGTAGTAGGTGCGGGCCGCGGAGGCGCCGCCGAAGGCGCGGGTGCCGAGCTTTCCCTCCTCATTGCGGTGGAAGGTGACACCGAGGTGCTCGAGGTGGAGGATCTCCTCCGGCGCCTCGCGGCACATGATCTCGATTGCGTCCTGATCGCCGAGGTAATCGGAGCCCTTGATCGTGTCGAAGGCGTGCGACTCCCACGAATCGCCGGGATTGAGCGCCGCGTTGATCCCGCCCTGGGCCGCGTTGGAGTGCGAGCGCACCGGATGGACCTTGCTGAGGATTCCGACCGAGACCCCCTGCTCGGCGGCGGCGAGGGCAGCTCGCTGGCCGGCCAGGCCGGCGCCGATCACCAGTACGTCATGAGTGGGCACGGGCGCGGATGCTATAGCGAGGAAATCCGACGCCGCGGTCGGATTTTCGAAGACGCTTACCATTGAGAGATGTTCGGTGGCGGCTCGATCACCCTCTTCCACGTCCGCGGGATCAGGATCGCGGTCGACTGGTCCTGGTTCCTCGTCCTCTTCCTGGTGATCTTTTGGCTGTCGCAGTTCTATGCAAACGTGCTCGGGCAGTCCGGTTCCTCCACGGCGCCGTTCGCGCTCGCCGTGGCCAGCGCGATCGGCTTCTTTGGCTCGATCGTCCTGCACGAGCTGGGCCATGCGGTGGTCGCGGAACGCAACGGGATCGGCATCTCCAGCATTCAGCTGTGGATCTTCGGCGGGATGGCGAGGATGGACCGGGAAACCGACAGCCCGGCGACGGAGTTCAAGGTGGCGATCGCGGGGCCGCTGGTGACCCTGGCAATCGTCGTGATCCTCGCGGCGATCGGACTCGCCGCGGCCGGCCCACATCAGTTCGAGAAGGCGATGCTGGTCGAGTCAAACTCGGGGACCTCGGGGGTGCTGGCGATGATCGCCTGGCTCGCCTCGATCAACTTCATCGTTCTGGCCTTCAACCTGCTTCCCGCCTTCCCGATGGATGGCGGTCGGGTGGTGCGGGCTCTGGTCTGGTGGCGGACCGGCGAGCGTAGCTCCGCCACCCGCTTCGCGGCCTCGCTCGGGCGGGCCTTCGGTTACCTGTTCATCGGCGGCGGCCTGCTGATGGTGGCCACCCAGGGGGAACTCGGCTTGTTCTGGGGGATCTGGCTGATCTTGATCGGGATGGTGATCAATGGCTCGGCGCGGGGGGCGGCGATGCAGACGGCGATCTCCAGTCGGATTGGGGATATGCGTGTCGCCGACGTGATGGACCGAGAGCCGGTGGCGATCCCGGGAGAGCTCAGCGTCGAGCAGGCGCTCGACGAGTATTTCCTGCGCTACCGCTGGCCCTGGTTTCCGGTCGTCGATGCCGCCCACCGCTTTCTCGGCCTGCTGGAGCGCGACCAGGCCGACGAGGTCCCCGAGGTTTCACGCGCCACCTCCCTGGTCTCAGAACTGCTCGAGCGCGACCGGGGATCGCTCCACGTCAGCGAGGACGCTCCGCTTGACTCGCTTCTGGCCAATCAGAACCTGCGCCGCTTCGGCGCCCTGATGGCGGTTGACGCCGAGGGCCGGCTCGCCGGGGTGATCACCGCCGAGCAGGTCGGGCGGGCACTGAGGGAGGCCGCTACGGGCGGTGGCGGGCGATGATGCTGGTGAAATCCGCGCCGGCCGGGAGGGTGCCGTAGGCGTGCCCCCACTCGCCGCAGAGGCGGGATGCACAGAACGCGTCGGCGACCGCCTCATCGCCGTAGCGGATCAACAGCGAGGCTTGGAGGGCGATTGCCATCGCCTCGACGATGCGGCGGGCGCGGTGCTGAATCGTGTCGATGTCGCCGGGGATCTCATCGCGCAGGGAACTTACGTAGGCATCGAGTTTCGGTTCGGCACCGGTCGCCTGCATCACTTCGTTGAAAAAGGCCTCCACTGACGCCGGGTTCTTGACCATGGCTCGCAGCACATCTAGGCACTGGACGTTGCCCGACCCCTCCCAGATCGAGGCGAGCGGGCTCTCGCGGAAGAGGCGCGGCATGCCTGAGTCCTCGACGTAGCCGTTGCCGCCGAGACACTCCAGGCACTCGACCGCGTGCGCGGGAGCGCGCTTGCAGAGCCAGTACTTCAAGACGGGATTGGCCAGGCGACGGAACTCGACGGCCCCCTCCTCGCCCGCGGCAACCTCGTCGTAGCTGCGCGCCAGTCGCATCGCGGCGACGGTTGCGGCCTCCGAGTCCACACAGAGGTCCGCCAGCACGTTCTGCATCAGGGGCTGGTCGATCAGCCTGGCGCCGAAGGTGGAGCGGTGGGCGGCGTGATGCAGGGCCTGCACGACCCCGGCGCGGTAGCCGGAGGCGGCACCGATCACGCAGTCGAGCCGGGTGTGGTTGACCATCTCGATGATCGTCGGGACGCCGCGACCCTCCTCGCCGACCATCTGCGCCCAGGCGCCGCGGAACTCGACCTCGCTCGAGGCGTTGGAGCGGTTGCCCAACTTGTCCTTGAGCCGCTGGATGTGGAAGTTGTTGCGCTCGCCGTCAGGGGTCCAGCGGGGCATCAGGAAGCAGGAGATCCCGGAATCGGTCTGGGCGAGGACGAGGAAGGCGTCACACATCGGCGCCGAGCAGAACCACTTGTGGCCGACGACCTCATACTCGGCGCCCGGGCCGCCGCCATTGAGCGGCCGGGCGACCGTGGTATTGGCGCGCACGTCCGAGCCGCCCTGCTTCTCGGTCATCGCCATTCCACAGAGCGAGCCACGCTTGTGCGCGGCCGGGGCGGAGGCCTCGTCGTAATCCAGCGAAAGGAAGCGGGGCTCCCAGACCTCGGCCAGCTCGGCTTGCTTTCGCAGAGCCGGGATCGCCGAGTAGGTCATCGAGATCGGGCAGCCGACCCCGCTCTCGGCCTGCATCAGCTGGCTGAACATCGCAGCCCGGGCGACGTTGGCGCCGGGACCGGGCTCGCGCCATGGCATCGCGTGCAGCCCGCTGCTTACACCGATCCGCATCAGTTCATGCCAGGAGCTGTCGAACTCGACCTCATCAATTCTGTGCCCATAGCGGTCGTGGGTGCGCAGGATCGGCTTCTTCTCGTTCGCCTCAAAGCCCCAGCGGATTGTCTGGTGAGAACCGCAGATCGCCGCCAGCTCCCTGGTGCGGTCCTCGGCCCAGCCACCGCCCTCGCGCCGCAATGCCTCCACCAGCGGACGATCAGCATCGAAGGGGTTGTAGTCCTCCAGCGGCGGCGGTTGGTTGAAGACCTCGTGCGTGCTCGTGGTCGGGTGCTCGGCGGTTGCCATCACCCCGATTCTCGCACTTCGGAGTCGAGGGTCCCAAGCGGGAGCACCCTCACCCGCGATCGGGCGCTCGCCAAACGCTCTGGGCCCACCGGAGGGGACGTGGCGGCGCGCTCTCGCTAGGGTGGCGCCTCGGTGGCCAAGATCAAGGTGAAGAAGCCGGTCGTCGAGCTCGACGGCGACGAGATGACCCGGATTATCTGGGCCTTCATCAAGGAGCAGCTCATCCTGCCCTACCTTGACGTCGAGTTGATCTACTTCGATCTTGGGATCGAAAGTCGGGACGCGACGGAGGACAGGATCACGGTCGAAGCGGCCAACGCGATCAAGGAGCACGGGGTCGGGGTGAAGTGCGCCACGATCACCCCCGATGAGGCGCGGGTCGAGGAGTTCGGTCTGAAGGAGATGTATCGCTCGCCCAACGGGACAATTCGCAACATCCTCGGCGGGGTCATTTTCCGTGAGCCGATTGTGATCGCCAACGTCCCGCGCCTGGTGCCGGGATGGACCAAACCGATTGTGATCGGCCGCCACGCCTTTGGCGATCAATACAGGGCGAGTGACATGGTGGTGGGCGGGGAGGGGACCCTGACGCTCACCTACACGCCCAAAGACGGTTCGGATCCGATCGAGCTCGATGTCTATGACTTCCCCGGCGGCGGGGTCGCGATGGCGATGTACAACCTCGATAACTCGATCCGCGATTTCGCCCGGGCATCGATGCGCTATGGCCTTGAGCGCGGCTACCCCGTCTATCTATCGACCAAGAACACCATCCTGAAGCGTTACGACGGTCGTTTTAAGGACATCTTCGCCGAGGTGTTCGCAGCTGAATTCGAGGCAGATTTCAAGGTCGCGGGGCTGACCTACGAACACCGCCTGATCGACGACATGGTCGCGGCGGCTCTGAAGTGGGAAGGCGGATATGTGTGGGCGTGCAAGAACTACGATGGCGACGTGCAGTCAGACACCGTCGCCCAGGGGTTCGGCTCGCTCGGGCTGATGACCAGCGTGCTGATG
The DNA here is from genome assembly GCA_049585815.1 of Solirubrobacterales bacterium. Taxonomy (GTDB): domain Bacteria; phylum Actinomycetota; class Thermoleophilia; order Solirubrobacterales; family 70-9; genus DATLSM01. Next base: position 90,098 of record JBAVAR010000054.1, on the reverse strand, counting down.
AGCGCCGATGGCAGGACCGTTGAGGCCGAGGCGGCGCACGGCACGGTCACCCGCCATTTCCGCCAGCACCAGGAGGGCAGGCCGACCTCGACGAATCCGATCGCCTCGATCTTTGCCTGGACTCGAGGTCTTGCAGCGCGCGGACGGCTCGATGAGACCCCCGATGTCTCTCACTTCGCGGAGACGCTCGAGCGGGTCTGTATCGAGACGGTCGAAAACGGCAAGATGACCAAGGACTTGGCCCTCCTCATCGGCCCCGAGCAGGAGTACCAGACGACCCAGAATTTTCTTGCCTCAATAGACGAGGGCCTGCGAATGGCGATGGCATAGGGCCCAAACCACGATCCGAGGAGAAACGATTCCGTGAGCACACCCGTCAAGGTCACCGTCACCGGCGCCGCCGGCCAGATCGGCTACGCAATCCTGTTTCGGATCGCCAGCGGAGCGATGCTCGGCCCCGACACACCGGTCGAGCTGAGTCTGCTCGAGATCCCCGATGCCGTGAAGGCTGCGGAGGGGACGGCGATGGAGTTGGATGACTGCGCCTTCCCGCTCCTTCACCGTGTCGATATCTCCGACGATCCGAAGCAGGCGTTTGACGGCTGCAGCGTGGCGCTGCTGGTCGGCGCTCGTCCGCGCGGCCCCGGTATGGAGCGATCTGACCTACTGGAGGCAAACGGCGGGATCTTCAAGCCCCAGGGTGAGGCGATCAACGCCGCCGCCGCCGACGATGTCAGGGTTCTGGTGGTCGGCAACCCGGCGAACACCAACTGCCTGATCGCGATGTCCAACGCTCCCGACGTGCCTCAAGAGCGATTCACCGCGATGACACGTCTTGACCACAACCGGGCGATCTCACAGCTTGCCAACAAGCTCGGCCAGCCGGTCAGCGCGGTGAGCCGGATGGCGATCTGGGGCAACCACTCGATCACTCAGTATCCGGACCTGGTCAACGCAAGGGTGAATGGTGAGAGCGCCTGGGAGGCGGTCGACGATGAGGCGTGGATCGCTGGTGAGTTCATTCCGCGCGTCGCCAAGCGCGGGGCCGAGGTGATCGCCGCACGGGGCGCGTCGAGCGCGGCGTCCGCGGCGAATGCGGCGATCGATCACATCCACGATTGGGTACTCGGAACTCCCGAGGGAGATTGGGTCTCGATGTCGGTGCCCGCCGACGGCTCCTACGGTGTGGAGGCGGGAATTATCAGCGGCTATCCCTGCACCTGCGCCGCGGGCGAGTGGAAGATCGTCGAGGGGCTAGAGGTTCCTGAGTTCTCCCGCGAGCGGATCGATGCAACCGCGGCCGAGCTGCGCGAAGAGCGAGAGGCCGTCGGCAGGCTGGGGCTGATCTAGTCCAAGCAGTGAAGGCCGGCCCCCCCGGGGGGCCGGCCTGCCCAACTGTGCCGCTGGCCTAAGTGGCGCTGTACTGGCGGCCCGACTTTTTCACCCTTCCCTCTTTCTCGAGGTCGCCAAGGACCCGGTAGAGGTAGTTGGGCTTAATTTTCATCGATTTGGCGATCTGTGACGCACTGATGCCGGGGTTTTTCTCAATTAGGCCGACCGCCTGATCAGCGCGGGTGCCGCCGCGGCGACGACGACGACGGGGACTGGGACTGGCGGGTTTGGTTGTGGTTGCGGATTTTTTTGAACCCGAGCCTCGCGGGCGGCCCGGGCGGCGGCCGACCGCTTTGCCGCCGAGGTTGGCAAGCGCTCCCTCGAGACGCTTTCGCTCGGCGTCGAGCTCTGCGAGGCGCTTCTGAACCAGAGAGCGAGCCTCGTCAAGAACGTTTTTGGTCGTGGGCATCTGCATCCTTTCCAGTAAGTGATTACCGCTCGGTGAACAGTGTCGCAGAGTCACAGTGACAGTGAGTACCCATTTAGTCAAATGCGCGACGGTGCACGGCCGGACGGTTGGGTGACCGGCAAGCGCGAACGATCCGAGCTGCGGAGGTGCCCTGGTAGGGCGGCTAGGGACGGCGTCTACGCGGCAAAGTGCGGAAGACGACGTCCCAAAGTGGAGAGGAGACGCCGAAACCGTAGCGGTGATCTTGGAAGTGGTGACGCATGTGCTGCTCGCGTAGTTGCTTTGCGAGATCCGACTTTGGCACGAAATGGTGGACGTAGTAGTGCGTGTAGTCATAGACCAGGTAGCCGCCGATGAACCCACCGAAAAGCGGATATGCGGCCGGCGTCCCGAACGCGAGCGTGAAGCCAAAATAGAAGAGAATCGCCAGCGGGATCGCCACCGCCGGAGGCATAACCAGCCGCAGCTTGTCGTTGGGGTGGTCATGGTGGATGCCATGGATGATGAAGTGCATCCTGCGGCCGAAGACGTTGTCAGGCTCCCAGTGGAAGAGGAGTCGGTGCAACCAGTACTCGGTCAAGGTCCAGATGCCGACGCCGCCCAGGCTGAGCAGCGCCAGTTGCCAGACGGCGTACCCCTGTTCGGCACCCAGCCACTCCATCGCCACGACCACGGGTATGAAGATGATCGCCGGGATCGCCGGGTGCACGCGGGAGAAGAAGTTGAGGAAATTGCTCTCAAAGAGTTGGGGCGAGGCCGCCAGTTTCTCGGTGCGATTGTGAGCCTCCATCGGGCTCAATGGTAGCGGCGGGGCTCGCCGCTCTCGCAAGACGCGGGGAAAGATGTGACGAGACTGTGTCAAAGAGGTTGCGATTTGCGGAAACGCGGGGTGCGGGTGCCCCGCCCCACTGCCAACATGCGCCGCGATGGCGCGCAAGCACAAACCCCCCACCTGCGAGGACTGCTATTTCCAGAGGAACCTGCTTTGCGCATTGGATCTGGAGGAGCCCTGCGCCACCTTTCGCCCCGACCGGCCCGAGGGTCTGGTGCCTCCGCACCAACCGGTCCTCCTGATGCGCTCTCCCCGCTGGGCTTCCGAGCCCCGCGCCGCATAGCTTCTCTGGCTATGTTTTGACCGTGTCCGAGCGCGACCTCTTTGCGAATTTCGCCCGCATGCGGCGGGAGATGGACCAGATGCTGGGAGACAGCTGGGGCCGCGGCGCCTACGTTAGCCGCCGCACCAGCGGCTTCTCTCCGAATGTCGACGTGTATTACTGCGGGGATCCTCAGCGCGCGGTGGTCAAGGTCGACCTCGCCGGTGTCGATCTCTCCGATATCAACATTGAGGTCAGCGGTCGCCGGCTGGCAATCGTCGGTGGTCGGCCCGTGCAGGAGACTGAAGGACGCGTCTACCAGCAGGTCGAGATTCCCTCAGGCCCCTTCAGGCGCGTGGTCGATCTCCAGGTCGAGGTGGACGCAGATAGCGCCAAGGCCACCTACGAGGACGGCGTCCTGCGCATCGACCTACCGCTGCGCGACCCCGCTAGGACCACCCGCCAGGTCCCGATCGGGCGCGATTGATGGAGGGCAGCCCGGTTCTCGAGGTGGTCGAGTCTCCCCTTGACGCCGAGGAGGCGATCCGCGCAATCGAGCCCCTGCCCGACGCGCTCCCGGTCCTTCCCCTGCGTGAGACGGTCACCTTCCCCGAGACGCTCACGCCTTTGGCGGTGGGCCAGACGCGCTCGATCAAGCTCGTCGACGATGTTCTCGGATCTAACCGGATGCTGGCGATGGTCGCTGCGCGCGACCCTGAGATGGAGGAGCCCGGCCCCGGCGATCTCTATGGGGTCGGCGTGGTCGGGATTGTCGCCCGCATGCTCAAGGTTCCCGATGGGACGCTGCGCATCCTCGTCCAGGGGGGGCAGCGCATCCGGCTCGGCCCCTTCGTCGCCGAAGAGCCTTACCTGGTCGCCCGGATTGAGGAGATGCCGGACGTGTTCGAACCCAGCGCCGAGCTGGAGGCGCTGACTCGCAACGTCCAGCGCACCTTCTCGGAGATCATCGAGCAGATCCCCTACCTGCCCGAGGAGCTGCAGATGGCGGTTGCGAACATCGAGGATCCGGCGGCCCTCGGGCACCTGATCGGAGGCGCTCTGCGGATCCCAACCGAGGAGAAGCAGAGGCTGCTGGAGGAGGTCGACGTCGCCAAACGGTTGCGACACCTTTCCCAAATCCTGGCTCGCGAGCTCGAGGTGGTGCAGCTCGGCACTCAGATCCAGTCCCAGGTCCAGTCAGAGATCGATAAGGGTCAGCGCGAGTTCTTCTTGCGCCAGCAGCTGAAAGCGATCCAGGATGAGCTGGGAGAAGGCGATGAGCAGCAGGCTGAGTTGAACGACCTGCGCGAGCGAATCGAGGAGGCGAACCTTCCCGAGGATGCCCGCAAAGCCGCCGAGCGGGAGCTGGCACGCTTGGAGAAGCTTCCCCCGGCGGCCGCCGAGCACGGAGTCATCCGGACCTACCTCGAGTGGCTGGTCGAGCTCCCGTGGTCCAGGATGACCGAGGACAACCTCGACATCGCCCACGCCCGCGAGGTGCTCGACGCCGACCACTATGACCTGGAGAAAGTCAAGGACCGAATTCTCGAGTACCTGGCGGTGCGCAAACTGAACCCCGACTCGCCGGGGCCGATTCTCTGCTTCGTCGGCCCGCCCGGAGTCGGCAAGACCAGCCTCGGACGCTCGATCGCCAAGGCGCTGGGGCGAAAGTTCGAGCGGATTTCGGTCGGTGGCGTTCGCGACGAGGCGGAGATCCGGGGCCACCGCCGCACCTACATCGGTGCCCTCCCTGGGACGATCGTCCGCGCACTTCGCGACGCCGGCTCCCGCAACCCGGTTTTCATGATCGATGAGATCGACAAGATGGGCGCTGACTTCAGAGGAGACCCCGCCTCGGCGATGCTGGAGGTCCTCGACCCGGCGCAGAATGACACCTTCCGCGACCACTATCTCGACCTCGAGTTCGATCTCTCCGACGTGGTGTTCATCGCCACGGCAAACGTCCTCGACACGATTCCCGGCCCGCTGCTCGACCGGATGGAGACGATCGAGCTGGCCGGCTACACGCTCGATGAGAAGAAGCACATCGCCCGCCGCTATCTGGTGCCGCGCCAGATCGAGGCGAACGGTCTGAGGCCCTCGCAGATCGAGCTATCCGATTCTTCCCTGGTGGCGATCATCGAGGAGTACACGCGGGAGGCAGGCGTCCGCAACCTGGAGCGTCAGATCGGCGCGATCTGTCGCAAAGTCGCCCGCGATGTTGCCGAGGGAAAGCTCGACAGCAAGGTGAAGGTCTCGGCTAAGCGTGCCCGTGAGCTGCTCGGACGGCGCCGTTTCTTCGCCGAGCAACGTCGACGTACCAAGGACCCCGGCGTCGCCACCGGTCTGGCCTGGACGCCAACCGGCGGCGACGTGCTCTTCATCGAGGCGACGGCGATGCCGGGCTCTGGCCAGCTGACGATCACCGGGCAGCTGGGCGATGTGATGAAAGAGTCGGCGCAGGCGGCTCTCTCCTATGTGCGCGGCCACTGGCGGGATATCGCCTCGGGTCTTGAAGACGATTGGTTTGCCAAGCACGACCTCCACATCCACGTTCCGGCTGGCGCGGTTCCCAAGGACGGGCCCTCGGCCGGGGTCGCAATGACCGTCGCCCTCGCCTCATTGATCTCCGGTCGGCCGGTCCGAAACGACGTGGCGATGACCGGTGAGGTGACGCTCACCGGCCAGGTGTTGCCGATCGGTGGCCTCAAGGAGAAGTCCCTGGCGGCCCAGCGGGCGGGAATCAGGCGGGTGATCGTCCCCGAGCGCAACGAGGGCGATGTTGAGGAGATACCCGAGCACGAGCGCAGCGAGCTCGAGTTCGTCTACGTGGACAAGGTGTCGAAGGCGACCGAGGCGGCGCTGGCCTGAGGCAGTTGGCTCTCTAGCGATGGAGGCAGCAGCGCTGGGAAGGGGTGGCCTCTCGACCGTGGCGCACGGCGTGAGGGAGGGGTTGCGGGCTCGCTCCCGGGCATTTTGGGTGCTCGGAGGGCTGACCTTGCTCGCGGCTGCGTTGCGCTTCTCGACCCTCGGTCTGCAGAGCTATCACCACGATGAGATCGTCACCGCCAGCCGCATCCTGGGGGGCGATTTCTGGCACGCGATGTCCGCGGTCAGCGCCGGCGAGTCGGCGCCTCCGCTCTACTACGTTGTGGCTTGGCTCTGGGCCCAGCTGGTCGGTACTGGGGAATTCGGCCTGCGCTCGGTGTCGGCGCTGGCGGGCGTGGCGACGGTTCCCGTCGCCTACCTGATCGCCGCCGAGCTCCGTGGTCGCCGGGCGGGGATCGCCGCCGCGGTACTGGTTGCAGTCAATCCGATGCTGCTCTGGTACTCCCAGGAGGCCCGGGCCTATGCCCTTTTCGCCCTGTTTGCCGCCTTATCGCTGCTCTTCTTCGTGCGAGCCCTAAACGGCGGCGATCGTCGTGACTTCCTCGCCTGGGGGGCCTTCTCGGCGCTCGCCCTCACGACCCACTACTTCGCTGTCTTCCCGGTTGGCGCCGAGACCCTTTGGCTGCTGCGCAGGCGGGGACGAGCCTCGCTGCGCGGCCTTTGGATCATAGTGCTCGCCGGGCTCTTGCTGGCGCCGTTGGCGCTGCATCAGATGTCGATCGGCCACGCCGAGTGGATCGGCAATCACCCCCTTGCCCGCCGCCTCTGGGAAGCCGGGATGACCTTCATGGTGGGAGAGACCGGCGACATCATCGCCCGGCCGGTGAACCCGCTGTTGGCGTTGTTGCCCGCCCTGCTCGTCGTTGTGGCTTTGGCGATTCTGCCCCTACGGGGCGAGCCCCGCGAGCGCCGCGCCGCGCGGATCCCGCTGGCGATTGCCGCCACCACCATCGCGCTCCCCGTCCTGCTGGCGCTGGCCTCGCCGAGCAGGGACTACGTGCTTGCCCGCAACCTGATGCCGGCGCTGGTTCCATTGCTGGTCGCCGTGGCGATCGCCCTCACCGCCCGGAGGGCCGGCCGTGTGGGAGTCGTTGCCGGGTTGGCGCTCGTCGCCTACTCGCTCGGTTTCTGCCTCTGGGCCAGTTTTTCTCCTTCGCTACAGCGGCCCGACTGGGACGCGGTCGCCACGCAGCTTGGCGAACCTGCCGCGCCGAGGGCGATCGTCACCTGGGTGCTGGGGGAGGCTCCCCTGCGCTACTACCTTTCGAGCGGCGCCTTCCAGGTCTCTGCGGCCGAGCACATCGGCTGGCTCGCCCACGAAGTCGACCTGGTCTCCGACGGCGCGACACGGCCACTTCCGCCCCGGATACTCGGTCCTGGATTCAGGGCGGCCGGTCACCAGCAGGTCGGGCGGCTCTTCGTGCGGCGCTACTCTCTTCCGGGTCCCGGCCTGGCTCCGATACGGTTGCGCGCGCTGCGGGGCGCCCCGCTCGGCTTCCCCAACAACGGGGTGCTGATGGATGGAATCGGCCCCCGGTGAGCGTTCGGGGTTATCCTGAACGTCCACGGTGAATCCAGCGGAACCCAGCGAGGAGAGGGCATGACCAAGACACGGGCGACCCAGGCCGCCGATCTTTATTCCACCGCGCGCGAGAACCCATACGTTCAGCGCCTGATCGAGGACGACGAGCTGCGCGACAGCCTCCGCAACGCATTTGAGGCGGCGCGCCAGGCATATGGGCGGGCGACCGGTAACGGCAGGGGTCCGGTCAAGGCGGTGACCGGCGACAAGAAGGTTCAGAAGGACCTGCGTTCGGCTGCTGAATCGTTGCGGGAGGCCTCCGAGCGACTGCAGGCGCCAAGGAAGCGGAGGAAGAGCAGGCTCGGCCGGCTAATCCTCTTTGGCCTGGTTGCTGGCGCGGTGGCGCTCGTCCTCAGCGAGGACGCCCGCAAGACCGTGCTCGACACCCTCTTCGGTGCCGAGGAGGAGTTCGAGTACACCAGCACGACCAGCATCAACGGCTCCTAGTAAAACACCGGGCCGGCGCGTCGTCCGTCCCTCTCCTAGACTGGAACCGTGGAGGCTGCAACCAAAGAGCGTGAGCTGAGCGGCGACAAGGCCCAGCGGATTGTCGACGCGATGCGCGAGAGCGTCGCCAAACGGGGCGCCGCCGGCTCCACCTTCGAGCAGGTCGCCGCTGAGGCGGGCGTCAGCCGAGGCCTGCTTCATTACTACTTCGGAACCAAGGAGCGGCTGCTGGTCGAGGTCGTGCGGCGCGACGCCGAGATCCGCGTCGACCGGCTCGACGAGATGCTCTCCAGGGCAAAGAGCGTGGATGACGTCCTCGACGTGCTCCTCGCCAGCCTCACCGACATGATCGAGAACGAGCCGGCTTTCTTCCTCCTGCTCTATGAGCTCTTCAGCGCCGGCCGTCGCAACCCCGACATCCGGCGCGAGGTCGGTCAGCTCTTCCAACGAACCCGCTCGCACGTCGCCAAGGTCCTGAAGGCAAAGGAGCGCGAGGGAGTCCTCAACCTTCGCTATGACGCGGAGGCCGTCGTCTCCTACCTGTTCGCGGTGGGCGACGGCTTTGCCCTGCAGGCCCTCTCCGACACCGAGCGCGACAACAGCGCCGCGCTGGCCGCTGGGGCGGCGTCGGCCCGTTTCCTGCTCGTCGCCGAGTAGCACGCGCCTGGGGTCACCGTCATCGCGACGAGTGTCCACGCTTGCCTAGGTTTGACTGACCGCCAGTTGGCGGTGGGGTGATGAGACCGGCCTGGTGAGCGCGAATCGGTCTAGGCGTGGCCTGAGGACAGGCGGGGCATAGGATTGCGCTTGTGGTCGACAACGACATCGCGTTTGCTGGGGCGGCGGGCCAGGCGGAGATGCTGCGCTCGCGGGAGATTTCAGCAAGCGAGTTGGTCCAGCTCACCCTCGGCCGTATCGAGCGGCTCGACCCGGAGCTGAATTCATTCCGGAAGGTCTTCGCCGAGCGGGCGCTGCTGGAGGCCGATCAGGCTGAGGCGCGGCTGAAGGCGGGCGAGGAGCGGCCGTTGCTCGGGGTTCCGATCGCGATCAAGGATGAAGTTGACGTCGCCGGTGAGGTGAAGATGAACGGCACCGACGCCTTCGACCAGCCGGCCAAGGCCGACTGCGAGATGGTCCGGAGGTTGCGCGAGGCGGGCGCAATCGTGGTCGGACTGACCCTGTTGCCGGAGATGGCGATCTGCGGCTTCACCGAGTCAGCAACCTTCGGCGTGACGCGCAACCCATGGAACCGCCAGCGGACCCCGGGGGGCTCGAGCGGGGGATCAGCAGCCGCGGTCGCGGCCGGTCTGGTCGCGATCGCCTCGGCCGGCGACGGCGGCGGATCAATCCGAATCCCGGCGGCCTCCTGTGGACTCTTTGGGCTAAAGCCCTCGCGCGGGCGAATCTCCTTCGCACCTCAGCTGGAAGGCTGGAACGGCCTCGCTGTGCATGGCTGTCTCAGCCGCAGCGTCATCGACACGGCACTTTGGCTCGACGTCACCGCCGGCGGCTCGCAAGAGGCTCAGGCACCGCCGCCGCCGGTCCGTCCCTTCGTCGAGTCGGCAAAGACTGCGCCCGGGAAGCTGCGGGTTGCCTGGTCCACGCTCGCCCCGCGCGCTCTGGCCCCACCGATTGTCTCTGACGCAGTAAAGGGCGCAGTTGCCGATACCGCCGAGCTGCTCGGATCGCTCGGGCACGAGGTTACCCGGCGTGATCCGCAATGGGGGGGGATCGGCAACAACATCACGCCGCGTTTCCTGGGGGGGGTCGCCGAAACGATCGGGGAGGTCCCGCACCCAGACCGCCTTGAAAGGCGGACACGGGGCTTCGCCTCACTGGGCCGCCTTCTCCCCGACCGTATCTATCAGCGGGCGATGTCTGCCCGCCAGGCCGATGCCGACCGCGTAAACGCGATCTTCGACTCCCACGATGTCCTGATGATGCCGGTGATGGGGGGCACGGCGCTGCCGGTGCGACGCTGGGAGGGGCAGGGGGCATTGCGCACCGTGATCGGGATGAGCCGCTTCTATCCCTTCTGCATACCTTGGAACCACCTTGGCAACCCGGCGATGGCCCTTCCGGCCGGCTTTGCCGCCGACGGCATGCCGCTCTCGGTTCAGATCGTCGGCCGCCCGGGTGAGGAGGGGACCCTGCTCTCGCTTGCCGCCCAGCTCGAGGCTGAGCGGCCCTGGGCGGACCGTCGCCCGCCGGTGTCCTGAGCCCTACTGAAAGACCTTGCGGATTCGCACCAGCTCGCGGATGTTGCCGCGCGGCCTGATGCGGCGCTGGAGCATCATTTTCAGCGGGTTGCCGTCGGGTCCGGCCGAGGCGATCCAGTCGCTCCAGCTGGTCTCAAAGGTCAGGTCCGGGCGCGGAGCCTCGCCGGGTTCAGCGCGAGTCGACCCGTTGTCGATTGTCAGGTGCCAGGGATCGGCGTCATTGAAGCGCCACTGGTAGACCAGCCGTGAGCCGTTGGCCGCCGTGGGGTCCGCGGAGCGGGCGATGACGTCGAAATAGAGCCGTTGGAGCTCGGGGGAGGACTCGGGCCGGTGGCCGTTCGGAGGCCTGCCCACGATGCCAGCCATGAGCATCTTGACCTGGCGCTCGGCCACTTCCTCCTCCGACATCTCGGGGTCAAAGGGGAACACCCCGGGCGGCATCTCCTCGGTCGGAAACCCGATCGTCCGCCAGCGCTGGCGGATCAGCTTCAGCCCGAAGGCGAAGATGTCCTCCATCGAAAAGCCGTAGCACTCAGTGTATTGGCGGTCCATATTGGGAGGCGAGAAGACGCCGACCCCATAGGGAAGGGTTTCACGCAGGAGCTCGACGACCGCCGCCCGACACTCCTGCCAGCCGGGGCGACCTTCGGCGAGCAGTTCGGAAAGCACCTTGACGCCGAAGCCGATGTGGCGCTGCTCATCGCGGGAGACGTTCGCCATACCGGAGCTAAATCCCGGCATCGTGTCTTCGGAGGCGAAGAAATCCTCGATGAAGTGCTGTCCGGGTTGGGCGAGGCTACCCTCCACGATCAGGTGGTAGAGGGTGATCGCCTGCGCGTACTTGGGCAGTGAGCGGTCCTTGCGCAATTCCTCCGCCATCAGGTCGAGGCGGTCGAAAACGCCGCGGTAGCCCCAGCTGAGGTGGGGGACGGTGGAAGAGAGGGTCGCCTGCAGCGACTCGCCGCCGACGCCAATGACCTCTTTGAAGAAGCGGTGGAAGAAGACCGAGTGGCGCACCTCGTCGACCTGCTGGGTGGCCAGGAAGTAGGACTGCTCCTCCGTTGGGGCGGCCGTTATATAGGGCGCAAGCGTGTCGGCGACCCTGTCCTCGCCGTAGAAGAACATCGAGTAGATCCACATCGCCGAGCGTCGTTGGATCTCACTGAGCGCCTGCCAGCCTATGCGGTCCTCGGCAAAGTCGATGTCATAGGCGCTCCAGTTGCCGTGCTCCCAGCGGTGGTAGAGGTCCTCGTAGGTGACGTTGTCCATCAGGTTCTGGGATGCGACGCTCATCTTTCTCCTTTGGTGGTGCCGGCAGCTACCTGGAGATTACCGCTCGACTGGCTGGGCAGCCAGGACGGTCTGTGCGACCTTGTCACATAGTCCACACGGTGTTGGGGCCCCAACTCGGCTCAGGCGCGGTCCTCGGCCGGAGCGTCGATCTCCCGCTTGAGGATCTTGCCGGTCGGGCCTTTGGGCAACTCGTCGAGGAACCAGACAACGCGAGGGTACTTGTAGGCGGCGATCCGGTCCCTGACGTAGGCGCTGACCTCCTCAGCCGCCATCTCCTCGCCCTCGTGGAGGACGACGGCGGCGCCGATCTCCTCGCCCCAATCATCGTGGGGGACGCCGACCACCGCCGCTTCACGAATCTTTGGGTGCTCATAGAGCACCTCCTCGACCTCTCGCGGGTAGACGTTGTAGCCGCCGCGGATGATCAGATCCTTCTTGCGATCGACGATGTAGAAGTAGCCGTCCTCATCGACGCGGGCCATGTCGCCGGAGTGAAACCAGCCTCCGCGCATCGCCTCCGCGCTCGCATCGGGCCGCTGCCAGTAGCCCTTCATTATGTTGTGGCCGCGGATCACGATCTCGCCGACCTCGCCCTGGGGAACCGGATTGTCGTCCTCATCGACGACCTGCATTTCGACTCCCTCAATCGGGGTGCCGATCGAGCCTGGCTTTCGCTCCCTGTCGGGGTGATTGGAGCAGGAGACGGGCGAGGTCTCCGAAAGCCCGTAGCCCTCCAGGACGACGCAACCGAAGGCCGCCTCGAACCCCCGCAGCACCTCGACCGGCATCGAGGCACCGCCGGTGATGCAACTGCGCAGACGCGAGGTGTCAAAGCTCTCGCGGTCGGGGTGGTGCAGCAACGCCCCATACATAGTCGGCACGCCGTAGAAGTGCGTGACGCCGTCGCGTTGCATCGTCGCCAACGCCTCGCCGGGGTCGAATTTCGGGACCAGCGTTAGGCAGGCGCCGACCATCAGAGAGGCGTTCATGCTCACCGTCTGGCCAAATGAGTGAAAGAGGGGAAGGGCACCGAGGACGACGTCGCCGGCCGTGATCGCGCAGGTTGTACGGGAGGAGACCTCAGCGTTGCGAAACAGATTGAAGTGGGTCAGCTCGGCGCCCTTGGGTTTGCCGGTCGTGCCGGAGGTGTAGAGGATCACCGCGGTGTCTGACCCCTCGGTCTCGGTGAGTCCGGGGGTTGGCTGCAGCTCCGCCAGCATCGCCGCGAAGCCGTCAGGCTCGACTTCGACCAGCTCTGCGCCGGCCTCCCCGGCCCCCGCCCGCGCCTCCTCGGCGAAGCCATGCCAGGCGAGCAGCACCTTCGCACCGGAGTCCACCAGGTAGAAGGCGACCTCGCGTCGCTTCAGCAAGACGTTCATCGGGACGACGACGCCGCCCGCTCGCAGCACCCCGTAGTAGGCAATCGGGAACTCCGGAACGTTGGGCAGCATCACTCCGACCCGATCGCCCCGCTGCAGACCCTTCTCACGCAGCAACGTCGCCAGGCGGGCGCTGCGCTCATCGAGGTCAGCATAGGTCAGCTCAGCTTCGCCGAGGCGGATCGCTGGGCTGCTGGGCGTCCGCTCAGCGCTCGTCGTCAGGATCGATGCCAGGTTGAGTGCCATCTCTTCGACACCGAGTCTACGTTCGCGGCAGCCCGCCGTGCAATGGGTCCGCTAGGCTCGGATGCAATGAAGGACCTGGGTCAGCCGAGCTCCTATCTCAGTCTCGAGAAGGGGGTTCCCGTCCACTCGAGCGACGGCAAGGATATCGGCAAGGTGGAGCACGTTCTCGCCGTCCCGGATCTCGACGTCTTCGACGGCATCGTCCTCGACACAAGCGTTCTGCCGGGGGGCCGGCGGTTCGTCGACGCCCCGCAGGTCGCAGAGGTCTACGAGCGTGGCGTCCTGCTCAAGATCGACGCGGCAGAAGCCGAGCGGCTTCCCGAACCGAGCGCCAACCCAGGTGAGATCGAGATCGGCTCCGCTGACATGGTCAAGGAAAGCCACGAAAAGCTGCGCCGTGCGTGGGATCTGATCTCCGGCAAGGGCTGAGCCTGGGCCGGCAGGCGGGCGGATGCCGTAGCACAGGGACCTCACCGGCCAACCGTTCTTTCGAAACCCCTCCCGCCTCCTGAAATCAACCTTATTTGCCTTTCAAGTCCGAGTGGCGTGACGTCTGGGAGCGATCTGAGAAGCAGCAGAAATGAGGACGAGGGGAGCCTCTTAATCTCCGCAGAGGTGAAGCGTTTGTCGACAGCAAGGGTGGCTTCGATGCCCTTGCATTGACCTTGGGAAGGCCCGAGATGAATCAAGCCCCCTGTCGGGGGTCGAGGATCACGATCGGAATCTTCCGCCCCCCAGCATTGCGCCGGTAGAACTCAGATCCAGGATAGATCGCCACGAACTTCGACCAGAGGCGCCCGCGCTCCTCCTCACTCGCAACGCGGGCCCGCACCTTGCTCACCGCTGAGCCGATCTGAATCCTCACTTCAGGGTTGGCCTTGAGATTGTGGAACCAGGAGGGGTTGGTCGGCTGTCCAGCTTTCGAGGCCATCACGACGATGGCGTCGCCTTCTCTGAGAAACATCACCGGAGATGTCCGCCTCACGCCGCTCTTGGCGCCTGTGTGCTCCAGCAGGCCTATTCGCGCCTCCGGCCAGCCGGGGATATGCCCACCGATCCTGCCACCGGAGTACCGGTAAAGAGCCACGTGCGGCTTGGTCGAGCGCCGCCCGAGATAGATGCCGCGCTTATTGGCAAATTGGGAGCTTGAGGTGGTGATTTGTCCGAGCCACGACATCGGGTCTTATCGGGACGGAGGTGATGATCGGCCGCTCCGATCTGAAGCACATTACCCATGCGCAATCCGGGCTGGGTCGCGAGCGCCTTACGAATGGCGTCGCGGTGGTGCAGCGCCGGTCGGCGATGACCCGGCCGGAACCATTTGCCGCGCGACACGCTGTCCGGACATCGCTCATCATCCTTGAACATGGCGGATCGAGTGGCGAACGTCTGTGCTGGGCCGTTTGGGACGGCCTATGACTTCTACATCGAACGTCCATGGCTGATGCGCATCATCGGCCGCGCAATATGGGGAGTCGATGCATCTGTCCTGTATTCGAGCTTGGGGTCGATCGGCACCCTAGACCCGGGATCCACCATTCTCGATGCGCCCTGCGGGGGAGGCGTTGCTTTTCGTGCGCTGAGCCCTGACCAGGACATCCGCTACGTAGCAGTTGACCTTTGTCCGAAGATGCTGAAGCGAGCTGAACGCCGTGCCCGGATGCGTTCTCTGCAGCAGGTCGAGTTCCTCGCTGCCGATATGACGGCACTGCCCCTTGCTGACGCCGAAGCCGATCTATTTCTCTCCTACAGCGGCCTTCACATGGTCGACGATGCCGAGGGGGCGGTGAGGGAGATCGGCCGCTGCCTCAAACCTGGCGGTCAGGTGGTGGGAACGAGCTTCTTTTCCGATGGGAGTCGACGAGCGCGAAAGCTTTTCGAGATCGGCAGTCGCACTGGGCATCCGCTGCCTCCAAGGCGAGAGGACGTCAGGCGCTGGCTCGCCGCGGCCGGCTTCAGCGAGCTGACGATCGGACCGCAGCTCGGATTTGCGGCCTTCTCTGCACGAAAGGGGGGTCCTGAATGAACACCCCGCTCGCTGTGAACGGGCGCTGAACCCCGAGGGCCCGGCCATGGTCCCGGTGTAGCTCCGTCTCGGTGGATTGAGGTGCTCCTTGACATGTGACCTTTTGGTCACCTATACTTGGGCTCGGCTATGGATGCGGTCTTTAAGGCACTTGCGGATCCGACGCGGCGACGGCTGCTCGATGCACTCTTCACAGATAACGGGCAGACGTTGACCGCGCTTGAGCAGGGACTCCCGATGACCCGCTTCGGCGTGATGAAGCACTTGCGGGTGCTGGAGGAGGCGGGCCTCGTGCTCACGCGAAGGCGCGGCCGCGAGAAGCTCCATTTCCTAAACCCGGTCCCGATCCGGCTCATCTACGACCGATGGGTGAGCAAGTACCAAGAGCCGTGGGCGGCCGGGATTGCCGAACTCAAGACACGACTGGAGGAATGAAATGCAGAACCCAAGACCTGTTTCCTTCTCGAACGGCAGCGCCCCGGTTGGCGAAACCGCCGTCTTTGAGATCTTCATCAAGACAACTCCCGAGCAGCTGTGGGAGGCGATCATCGATCCCGAGCAGCGCGCGAAGTACAGCTTTGGCGTCGCCACGAACTCGGACTGGAGCGAGGGTTCGAGCTATCGGGCCGGCGTGCCCGGTGTGATCGAGATCGCTGCGGGAGAGAACCTCGTCGTTGACCCGCCGCGCCTGCTCGTGCAGAGCTTCACCGCGCTCTGGAGTGAAGAGGTCAAGGAGATCGGCGCCACCCGGGTCACCTGGGAGATCGAGCCGGTCGGCAGCTCATGCCGACTCACCGTCGTCCACGACCAGCTGCCCGAGGGCGTTAGCGCCGAGATCTACGGCGGTTGGCCGATGATCCTCTCGGGCCTGAAGACGCTGCTGGAGTCGGGCGAGCTGCTCGACACTCCCGGGTCGCTTCGGTACGCCAATGCTCAGGGATCAGCGAGCTGACTGGAATCGCATTGCATAGTCCACAAAAGAGCGTGTGAGATGACAAGACTGCGATATGAGCACCGGCGTCCTATATCGGTAGGGAGGGGTCCGCCAGCGTGTGGGCTTTCACGAACCGTTGATCGACAACTCGCAGTAACGGCAGCGCCTTCGCTCACAGTAACTGCGGTGGTGGGGGTCCCAGCCCGCACGTCCGCAATGTAGTGGTCGAACTCCAGCTCTGTTCAGGCGATGGTCAGAAGTTCGTTCCCGTCCGTATTGGTCGCGTTGGTGTGCGTTGCTAATGGAATGGGTGCCCAACCGGTCGTCCCCCGGAGACGGCGCATAGGTAGGCGAGGAGGATCAGGCAGATTGGATCGGAGGGCCTGATCGACGCAGAGCTAGCGGCGCACGCCGAGCAGTGCCAGGTCTTCAACGGCGCCGATCAGGCACCGTGGATCTACGACACGGGTGCTGCGAGCAACTCGATGCGGTTCCCCCAGGGATCGGCGGTGTAAAACCGTCGCAAAGGAGCGAGTCTGTAATCCCAATTAACGGGCGCACCCGCTTGGTCCAAACGCCGGGCCAGCTCGTCGAGATGGGACGATTGGACGAGCAACGCAGGATGCGCCTTGGTGGCCGGGACGAATTCCTGCTCAACCCCGATGTGGATCCGCTGCTCACCGGCTCTGAACCAGACGCCGCCGCTGGCCCTCAGTGCTGAGGGCTTCTCAATCTCCTCGAGGCCCAGCACCCCAGTGAAGAATTGCCTCGCGTCATCCTCGCATCCCCGCGGCGCCGCAAGTTGAACGTGATCGAGACCAAGGATGCCCATTTATGGTGAAACCTAATTCCTATTCACCGTATCCAAAACCGTTGAATCTCACAAGGTTGGATCGAAATTTGACCATTCTTTGGAGCGCTGGCCTCACCGCGCGGTGCCGGAGGTCGGGTGTTCACGTCTCAACAAGGCTGCACTGCTCAGGAGGACGAAGGTCAGCAAGAGCACGAATCCGAGGAGGTCGAAAGCCAACCCGAACCTGGCGATCACGCCGCCGAGGCCGAATCCTTGCAGTAAGAGCAGGATCACGCCGAGAATCAAAGCTTTCCGGAGCCAGCGTGGCACGACTGCGTTTCTGATCACGAGCAACCCTGCTGCGAGGGCAAAGAGACTGCCGAAGATATCGCCAACGCTGTCCAACGCATATGTCATCAGGTACAGGGTGTATGAGATACCCGGATCGCGTTGCGCCCCAAACGAGGCGAGCTTCGCGCCGAGCACGCCGGTGATGGCGATGTCGCTGACGCCATGAAGGGCGATAAAGAGCACTCCGCCAACCAGAACCAGGGAGCCGAGAATCCGCGGCCGGTCACTGTCCTCCCGAAGCAGGTTGTAGAGGCTGCAAAGATAGATCAGAAACGCGGTGGCGTAGATGATGGAGATGCATGCGATCACCAACAGCCGCTCGCGGTGCCTGTGGAGCCCGCTCGCGATCTTCGCCGCCGAGTCGTCCTGACTCAGCCCGATTGTGACCCCGACCGCAGACTCCGCCACCAGGGCGATGACGAAGATGATGCCCGCTACACAGACATATCGTTCCCCTAGAGGGTCTCGCCGCTATCGCTCCATCCTACGGCGGTCACATGATGCAGCCACCTTCCGGCGGCTGAGGATCGGGAGTTCAGCCGCGGCGAGGCTAGCCGAGATGCGCTTAGGGCGCTCGGTAGCCCTGGGAGCCGGCCTGGCCGAAGCGGGGAGAGAGCTTGGAGGCTTTTCGTCATGCGGCCGGGCCGCACGAAGCGCAACTGGCTCGGGGGGAGGTTGTGAAGGTGGTGCAAGCATATTGTGTACCGGCGAGGGCCACGGACAGAGTGGCAGCGGTTCTCTGGCAATGTTCTGCTCGTGAGGTCGCGAGTTCCACGAGGTCACCGAGAGATCTCTGCGTGAGGTCACATCTCCGACAGCCGCCCGCGCGGTGTGCGGGTGGCATTGATCCGACCCGCCTAAGATACCCTCATTATCTGCAATGGAGCTTGAGCAATAGGCGGTCCCCCGCTAGAATCCTGCGTTGAGCAATTGACGTGCGTGCGCGGGAGGACCAAGTGAAGATCTCAGGCCTCGGGCAATTCCTCCAAGCAATGCTCGCATTGGCCCTGTTTGTCGTTGGATCACTCGTCTGGACTGCATCGGCGTCGGCGGCCTCGCCCTTGATTGACAGCGAGTCGGCCGGGAATATCACCGGCGAAGACGCGACGCTGGAAGCTGAAATCAATCCGAACGGAACCTACACCGCATACGAGTTTCAGATCTACACCGAAGCCAGTTTCAACTACACCCAGATGGTCTGCCCGCTTGCTGTGCCCGGGTTTGCGCAGTGCATGGCGATCATTGTGGGCGAACCGCTTCCGGATGGTCTGCGCGAGCCCTCACAGGGGAGCATTCCAGCAGGCTCAAGCGATCAGTTGGCTAGCCTGGACTTGGCCGCTATCAATTCGACGCTACAGCCCGGGACGACTTACTACTACCGGGTGATTGCCTCCAATGGGGCGAATACGGTCTACGGTCAGACCGAGAACTTCACGACAACCACGCCATCACATTCCGATCCCTCGATCGAGGCCGAGTCGGTCACCGGCGTGACAGAACATGACGCAACTCTTAGGGCGCAGATCGATCCGCACGGCGCCCTCACCGCCTACGAGTTCCAAATCGACAAAACCGGCAACTATGATTTCCCGCTACGCGAGTGCCCTCTTCCCCTGCCGGGCTACCCAATCTGCGACCCGCTCGGGGGCGGCGAAACACTCCCGCCTGGGCTGATCGAGCCCGCTCCCGAAAGCATTGCGTCTGGCTCCGGCACCAAGTTCGTCAGCCTCGACCTTGCGAGTATTGGCACCACTCTTGAACCAAACACAACCTATCACTACAGGGTGATCGCCAATAACAATGGCCATAACGTCGACGGCAGCGATCAAACATTTGTTACGTCCTCGGCCGCAACAGCGCCAGAACACGGAAAGCAAAGTGGAACGGCAGATGATGCTGAGCCAAGTGGCGGCGCAAATGGCCAACTCCCCGCGGCCGAATCGCATCTCTCGGCGGCTCCATCGCATTCCAAACACCATAGGCGTCGCCATCACCGATACAAGTCCGACCGGGCTGGGTAACCGAATCGAGCGCGGCCCCGCCTGTCCAACCCACCGGCTCCACCAACCCATGGGCAAGGTCGGACGGGAGCTAATCGGCCAAAACCGAGACTCTGGGTGGTAGTGGAGAATGCGTCCCGAATCTCCTCGTCAGTCGAGGTCGGTCTCAACTTCGATACGGCCTGACTTAGCGGCATCCTCGAGCGCCGCGTAGTCGAGTTCGTTCTGATCCGCATACCGTTCCGAGAACTTGGCGATCGCCTGATCGAAGCTTTCGCCCTTACCCAGGTAGGAGGCGATCGCGATTCGATCGCCGGAGCGGGCATGGGCTCGGGCGAGGGTCCAACCACACACCCGCCCATAGATCGCCAGACCCTCTGGTGGCAGGGTCTCGACGTCAACCGAGCGCTTGCCATCCCAGAGCTGGCGCACGTAGAAGTCCCGTTCTTGGTTGTCCATGCCGAATGCGGGAAGCCAGCCGAGGAGGATGTCGCTGGCGGCCTGCATCAGCCACTGGCCCTCAACCACCCGCTCGCCGTGATTGCCGAACTCACTCGCCCCGGCATAGGGCTCAAGCACTGAGGCGTCAGCCTCCTTGGCCTGCAGGAAGAGCGGGTCCTGTCCGTCGCGGCCCATCATCAAGATCACCCAGGCGCGGGTACCGACGCTGCCGACCCCGACCACCTTCCGCGCCAACTCGACGAAGCGGTAGCAATCGAACAGGTGGCGGCGGTCTCCCTTAAGGCTCTCGCGGTATTTGCCCAGCATCTCGAGGATCCGCTCCTCGAGTTCGTGACGTTGATCGTCTGAGACGAGCTCGCGGGCCGGGACGAGCAGGGGTGGATCGCTGATTATCTGCGGCTTTCCGTCAACGACGCGGACGAGCCGATCGAAGGCCTTGAGGCTGTTCTTCTTGCCGGCCTTTTCCACGTTCTTTTCCACTGTCTTCAGCTGCTTGGCGCTGGCGACCTTTGCCAGGTCGGCGAGGAGGCTGTCAACATCAAGTCGGGCATACCAAACGTCCAGGTTTCCCATCGCCGCGAATTTCGTCATCGCCTCCCGATATTCGCGAGCCGCGGCAAGGACGGCTGCGCGAGTCTCCTTGGGGGTGAATTCGCGATCTCGCCCGGCGATCTCAAAACTCGCAGCGAGGCGCTTTAAGTCCCACTCCCAGGGGCCGGGCAGGGTCTCGTCGAAGTCGTTGACGTCCATCACCAAGCTCCTATCCGGTGCGGCGAAGGCGCCGAAGTTTGAAAGGTGAGCGTCGCCGCAGGTCTGAACTCGCAAACCCGATTCGGGGGTCTTCGCGAGGTCCATCGCCATGATCGCCGCGGCGCCGCGATAGAAGGTGAACGCAGAGGCCAACATCCGCCCGTAGCGGATCGGGACGAGCTCGGGGACGCGGCTCTTGGCCTGATCTTCGAGCAATTTCACCGGATCCTTCCGATTCTTTGCCGCCTTCCATTCGCCGTGGCTCGAGCGGGGCGCACGCTCGCGCGCGGCCTTGCCGGCGGCTGTGCTGTCCTCCGCGGAGGTTCCGGCGGAGGCGGTGGATCTTTTCGGCGCAGATGGCATATCAGTGTTCCCTTCCATACCGGGTCGAAGCTACGGGCCTCACGTTAAGCGCCGAGCCTTCGGTATGCATCAGTAGTTATCTCGTTTCCTCGCCGGGAAATCGCGGAGCCCGGCGAAAACCTCCGGGCAGCAGCGCGTGTCGATAGTTGGTCGCAAACGACGATTTCTTCCCTTGTCCCTCTCTCTTGCGCAAGCTCATCCGGTCCAATGACGGATCAGACCCCGGTGAATTGGAGCCACACCGACCGTCGGCCAATGACTACCGTCCGGCAAGCACTCTGAGCGGTTCTGTGAGGGGCTCGCGTCACCCTGTCCCCGCTTCGTAGTCAACTGCGGGAGCCATGATCGCTCCAATAAGCCAAAGGAAAGGAAGAAGAATTCCGAGCCAGAATAAGAAATAGTGATGCTTGCGGAACGTAATCACACCAAGTGTGACTGCCAATACGAAGTAGATCACCGCTCCGAGTACCAGCATGTTGTGCCTCCTTGGACCAACTACAAGGACAATGTCAATTCGCTCAAATACGACCCACTACGGCTGCGGCCAAGATCGACCGCAGCCGCGTCTGAGTAAGTTAGGCCGCGACGTTCTCCTTCTCAGCCTCATCGAGTTCCCGCTTGAACTCCTTGCGGTCGACGTCGATTTCCTTCTCTATTGACTTTTCGGCTCGTGTGAGGACCTTGTCAAGCTGTTCTTCAAGGCGCGACTCGCCGATCACGAGAAGAGTTGCCTCCCCCGTTTCGATGAGGTCCCCAAGTTCCTTGGCGTCGCCTCTTGATATGCCTTTTCTGAAGTGTCCTCCGAGAGCGCCAATTACTCCGCCGACCAAAGCGGCCGGAATGATCGCCGGTGCGGCCAAAACACCGACCGCCGCTCCGACCGCGATTCCGCCCCAAGCGCCGTGCTGAGTTGGCTTCTCGTGCTTCTCGACATGGACCTTACCGTCAGCGTCCTTGGTCACTAGCGCGACGTCATATGAACCCACAAGCTTTTCCGCATGTAGATCAAGCAAAACGTCATAGTCAGCTTCGGCACCGGCAGTGTCGGAATATGTTGCAGCGTAGATAAAGACTGGCTTGTCGCTCATGTCAGCTCCTGTTCGTGTTCTCTCAGGTGGCGTAGTCGCGCCACCTCACGTAGTAATGTGGCGTGAGCACGTTAAACAGTCGGTAACCATGAAACGTTGGGCATCTCATGCATCGCAGGCTTGCGATGCTCAATGAGCCCGCCCACTGCGAGCCCGAGATTAGCCTTTCGGAGCAGGCGGATGCAACCGTAGAAGCCCGCACTCCCTGCTGTATCTCGAGTGCGGTCCCCGCCTTGGCTACGGACGGCGAGGCCGGACAATGTAGGCTACGAGCAGGGCGGCCGGGAAAAAGAAGAGGCTAAAGATAAAGTAGCCGATGAAGCTGTGGCCCTTGCGGCCGGCGACTCTGGCCGGCCAGAAGGCGATACCAATCCAGATGATGGCGAAGATCAGCCAGCTAAGAGTGGCAACAGCGAGAACTGGATCCATCTTGATTAACCCCGATTCGGTCTTTGTGGGATCTGCCAACGACGGTGCAGGCTACCTGCCCCCTTTCGCCACCCTGCCGGCTCCGCCTGATTGGGCCGTAGGAATGTCGGAGTGGCCGGGTTGGCGCTTGCGCCTAGGTCAGGTATCCGATCACGCCTCGAGCTATCAGGAACACGCCTATCGCCCCCGCGCATACGATTGCCATCCGACGGCCACTCCGACTCAGCCATGCGCGAAAGCGTTGGACCTCAATGACTGTCTTCTCGGGAGCGACCAGGTATCCAACGAGCGGAACCTCAAGGAAGATCAGCAACATTGCGTTGAATCCGAGGATGACCAGGATCTCCTCCGCCGCCCCGTACCCGAGCTTTTGGAGATCATGAAGGGCGGCGAGATAGGAGACACCAGGGAGTGTTAAGACGACGCCGACGGCGAAGGTGACTCGCGCCGATCCTCTGCCCAGTAGTTGCTCGACCTTTGATGGTGGGTTCTCGGTCTCGTTGTTTCCCTTCCTCCTATTTCTCCGCTCTTTTAGCCTCTGGTCGTAATCGCCTGCGAGAACGTAGGCGACAAGTAGCGCAATCGCCCCAAGGGCGATGTCGATCGATGGGCTCACCGTATTCCGAGCGCTGCTCGTCGAACTCGCATCGTGCACGACGAAGACGATCACGAAGCCGATGGAAAGGCTGACAAGCAGAGAGCCGGCGAGGTAGCCGAGAAGCAGCCGCTTAGGGTTTGGGAGAAAGAGCAGCACCGTCACTGCGGCGAGCAGGGAGGCATTTGCCGCAGAAACCAGCGAGAGGAGGAATATGTCGCCCATGGGAGAAGATGCTACGGCAGTCATAACTACCCACTGCTCCTTCTGGCTTGCGGTGGGTGCGTCTGACGCCTGGATCTACTGAGGGATCCGGCTTGTTATGTATGCGGATGGGATCGCGAGTCAGACTCAGGTCGGCCGCTGCGTAGTGTTCTCGGTCTTTGTTGAGTTCCCGTTCGAACTCCCTGCCGAGATCGGTTTCCTTCTTGATCGAATTTTAGGTGTGCGTGAGAACCTCTGAAGGAAAGTCGTGCTGAGCCAGACGATGGTGGACAGAAGAAGAGCAGCATCACTCATATCCCTGTCCGGGACCACTTAATACACGGAAGGGCACTTGAGAAGCTTCATCCCGAAGCTGCTCTGGGTTCGCTGGCGGCAACTGCGCCCATGTGTGGACGCTTGGGCACTTTGGATCCAAGAGAGAGTCGGCGATCAGGGAGCCGATGACCGTCGAACAACGTGAAAGGTGGCGAATACATCGCACAGGCCTAACCGCTCACTGTTAGCACACGAGGACTTACCCACCCCCTAAGCCAGACGCCAAATCATGCAGTGCAGTTCTGGCAACCAAGAACTACCTCACCGCATACGGCCCGCGTAAGCGGGGCCCTGGTGGCGGCCAACTCATGCTTAAGCCGCTGGTCGTCCAAGTTCGAGCCTACGCCGCCTCTTAAGGCAGCCCCGCGTGCGGAGACTCAACGACAGTCGTAAGCAGCACCGCCTCGCTCGCGCTCGCGCGATTTGCTTCCAGAAAATCCGGCGCGGCGCAAAGCAGCAGCGTTCGTCCGTCCTCACCGCCAAGCATGCAGGCGAAGATCCCGAGACCCTCAGGAGCCGATATCTCATCGATGATCTCACCGCCCTCGGCGACACGCACGCAACGGGCGCCAATCGCGTCGGCGGCCCAGATGCATCCGTCGGCGTCAAGCGTGCACCCGTCAGGAGCGAATTTCAACTGTGGGAACGACTCCGCCATAGGCGCCAGCTCGGGCGTAACCGCCACCTGCGCCCAGACTCTCCGCTCGCTCACTGAGCCATCGCCGCTGAGGCTGAAGGCCGAATAACGGGCAGCGGCCGTCTCGCCCACGATAAGCGTCTCACCACCGGGGGTGATCACCGAACCGTTTGGGAACCTCATGTCGTCGTCCAAAACCGCGACCGCGCCGTCGGGGTCCACCCTCATTAGCTTCCCTGGCGCTGGGTCGGCAAAGCCCATCAGATCAAAACCGAACTCTCCGACGTAGGCGCGGCCCTCTCGATCCACCACCATGTCGTTTAGGTGACCCCGGCAGTGAGGGGAGAGATCGGCGTGGATGGAGACTTCACCGGTTGGGTCACGGCGCAGGATGCGGTGATCTCTCATGGAGATCACCAGCAGCGAGCCGTCGGGCATCCACCCCAACCCCGATGGCTGTTGCTCAACCGACATCACTGCGGCGGTTGAGCCGTCGGGGGCCACCGTCGTGACGGTGTGCTGGTAGAAGTCCGACACCCACCACCGACCCTCGTGCCAACGAGGCCCCTCGAAGAAGGCGCCGCCTTCGAGCAAGGTCGTGAGCTCGTGAACTGACATCGGCGTGATACTACTGGCAAGCCGATCGAGCAGATCGTTGAGGGGCGGCAAGTCGAGGCAAAGCGCATCCATGGCCATGGCGGGACGGGCTCAGCTGTCTATCCCCGTCCCACCTCCGGGCTTGAGCGGACGCCGGGAACCGACCGGGTGTGAGGCGATGATCCGCTGGGGCTGGGGCTGAGGATGCGGAAGCGCATACCAATCGCTTGGGCCCCAAATTCTGGCTGTGTTTCGCGCATCGCGCGTATCATCGATCCATGGGTGTTCACCGTATTGCCTTCGCAATCTTGGCGGTGGTCGTCGCTGTCGCACCAGCGGCGGTCGCTGAGGCTCAAGGTACGACAAGCCGAACTACCGGAGGCAGCACCGTATCCGCAACGACGATCACTTCATCTCCTCGCCCCACCACGCCCGGATCACCGGAATCGTCGAAAACTCCGAAAAGCGAGCTCACCCACCCACGGGTTCATCCATCGACAGGGGGAAGACTCACGCCCTTCACCCTCGCCTTCATCCTGCGTGAAACGCCCGGGCATCAGGGCGTGTTTGCGGTGGATTACCGCATCCAGGTCGCTGCACCGCCCGGTGCCGCAACCTCGTGCAATCCAAACCTCCTGCCGAACCTCGAAAGCGGGGCGGCCGGTGAATCGGAGCAGATCGCACTTCAGCCACCGGCTCAGGGATGGTGCGACGGCACGTATCGGGCAACCTTATATCTGCAGCGAGGCCCCTATTGCCCGCCCCCAGTAAAGGGCGAGCCCCCAACCGCCTGCCCCGAGTTCGTGACCCAGGACTTGGACACCGGAACGGCCAGCTTCACGGTTGGGCTAGGCATGGCACACCTGATTTCCGTGCCTGACGTGAAGGGACTAAGACCAGCCTCTGCCGACCGCCGCTTGAAGCGGCGCCTGCTCAGAGTGCGCTACACCGCACTCAGCAACCTATGCGCAGGCATTCCGCCCCACGGGCGGATCATCTTGCAAAAACCAATAGCGGGAACAAAGGTGCCGCGCGGCTCAAGGGTGCTAGTCCAAACCAGCTGCGGTAGCTAATTGCGATCCGGGACATCGTCAGCGAGCGTATCGCGCCTCGGTGCACGAGTCTCCCACCGCTTTTTGATGGAGCGGATTGGGTAAGAAAGGGCGACTCGCCGCACCAGCAAGCGAAATCGTGACTCGGCTTGCCCCCGTTCTGCCTCCGAAATCACCGCGTCGGTGAGCGGTCTGCCTCCGATAGGACATTCGTTCTCCCGTGTCCCCATGATTGCGGGATCCTCCCATACCAACAATGACTCTTTCGCATCTAAATCTGATTTCTTGCGAAAATAGCCAGATGCGCCGGATCTCCCTCATGCGGATCCCGCTGCTCCTGACGGCCATAGCCCTGATCGCGGCACCTGTTGCGCATGCAGAGAAAGCAGCCTCGGGCACGGTCGTTGTGAACGTCGAAGGGGAATTGAACTCCCCTTCGGCCCCAACCGACAGCTTGGTTCCGGTCGGGTTGCGGCTAGGGGGCTCGATAACAACCACCGACCTGTCGGTCCCCCCTGAACTCAATCGGGTCATCGTCGATTTCAACGAAGACGTTTCCTTGCAGACTGTGGGCTTTCCCAACTGCTCCTTGGCGCGGCTTGAATCGGACTCCGCTGAAACTGCCAAACACGAATGTGCCGCCGCCATGGTGGGCCATGGCAAAGTCACCGCCCGGTTCACCCCGCCAGAACAGGATCCGTTCATCTTGCACAGCAAACTGTTTGCCTTCAACGGGCACATCGGTTCACGCCCTGCGATCTTCGCCCAGGTCACAAGCTCCAAGCCCCTGCCGCTGAATTACGTGATCCCATTCGAAATAAAGAGGGTTCGCGGAATCTTTGGAACCGAAGTGATCGGCACGATCCCCCCTATCGGAGCCTTTCTTTTCGGAGAGATTACGGCCTTCCATCTTTCCCTCAAACGCTTCTACAGTCGCGCCGGCCATCCCGCCAGTTTACTGCGTGCAAAATGCGCGCCCTTTGGCGACTCCTTCCCGATAGGCAACGCGAGCTTCTCCTTTTCCGACGGGACAATGGTCAACATCACGCTTCCCCCATGCAAGATCGAGAGTTGAAATCCGACTAAGCGGTCCGAATCCCAGCGGCTTCGGGAGGGCTGGCTCCATTGCGCTTGCGCTCATTGGGAGAACTGCGGCGCTACTCACCAATGAACCGTCCTGGGATGGGGCGGGCTGGACTCGAACCAGCGACCAAGGGATTATGAGTCCCGTGCTCTGACCAACTGAGCTACCGCCCCAGGGCACTGAGAATATCCGCCATAGCGTTATCGGCGGTGTCGAGCGGGATCGACGTTGCATGGGCTTCGCGCGAGTTGGCCTTCAGACTCGAGTCGGAGGTCGGTAGCCCGGAGTATCTCCGTCTGCAGGCGTGAGTCGCTTCTTGGAAAGCTGATCGATGAGGAGGGAGAGCATCAACTCCTGAAGGGCGCGCGAGGTCTCGTCAGCATTGTTGGGATGCGCAAGATTTCGCTCCTCGAAAGGGTCAAGGGAGAGGTCGTAGAGCTCAAACTCATCAGACTCGGGTTCGGTGACGGTAATCGTCTTTCGGCCTCGGAGACGCTCATCGCGCTCGGCCGGCACGGTCCAGAACTGCTGGTTATCGTGGTAGCGCGACAACTTCACAAGGTGTTGCTCGTCGCCTACCTCAACCTCGGCGATTACGGTCTCGATGTGATTGGGCTGAACAACGGTCGAAAAGACCTTCACGATCTGAGCGATCCGGTGAAAGGGTGTCAGGGGCGGCCGGTTACCCTCGCTGATCTCATCGTCGGTGATGAAGAGGATTGGTTCAGCCGATGCGGGCTCGCCACCCCGGATCAAATTCGATAGGTCACGACCGACCAAAGGTCGGGCGTCGGTGTGATCGGTTTGCAACTTGGAGAGGGCCCCATCGCGGTCGATGCCACTGAGTCCAAGTAGAGTCGGGATCAGGTCGGCGTGGCTCGTCGGAATGTCGATCTCGCGCGCCCCCCCGCTCAAAAGCGGACTGGAAACTATGAACGGAACGTGAAGAGCCTCCTCATATGCGACGTGCCACTTCTCATGCATGCCGCCGTGGGCACCCTGCATGTCACCGTGATCGGAGCTGAAGATCACGATTGTGTTCTCGAAGGATCGACCTGCAGCTAGGGTCTCGAGCACACGCGTGATCTGCTCGCCCACCGCGGCCTGTACCTGGTAATAGAACTTCAAGTGTGTCTGGATCCATGGCTGTGGGGCGGCCAGCTTGCTCCAGGTGTCGGCGTAGCTCTGGTGGCAGGATGGCTTTGTCGACAGATCCTCGTGGCGGGTCGGCGCATCCTCGATGTGGGGCACATCTGACGGGTGATAGCGCAGACCCTGGAGTAGGCCGACCAAGCCGAAGAACGAGTCATCGTGTGGGTTTAGGAAGGAGCAGACGGTGAGCCACGGCTCATCCCCATCCCCCTCCTCAAAGCGACTCAGTAGCTCGATCGTCTCGTCGGCCGTGAATGAGTCCTTCACGATCCCCATGTTGTGCTTACCGAGGCCGTGCGGCTCTGGACCAACCCACTCTGAAAATCCGTAAGGATCAAGCAAATCGGCTTCCAGGTACTTCTGGATGTTTTCCTTCTGCGGAGTACCGTCGTCATCGATCGAGAGGAGGTAGCCACTCCCGTCGGCAGCCTCCAGGTGGGCGTGGGAGGCGTGCCACTTGCCCTTGAAGAATGTTCGATATCCGCCGGCGCGAAACCAATCACCAAGCGTCGGCACCGAGTCTGGCGCCAACCAGAACATATCCTCGCCGTCGGCGGCCTTGGCTAGTCCATCTGTTTGAGTTACCCCGTGGAGGGATGGATATTGGCCGGTCAGAAGCGAAGCGCGACTCGGGGCGCATGCGGTCGCCATCGGGTAGTGATGGTTGAAAGAGATGCCGTTCTGCCGCAGGCGCTCAACGCCGGGAAGGGTCTGTCGACGGTACTCCGCCAACTCAGCGGACTCATATGGCGGCGGATAGCGCAGCTGGTCAGTAAGGATAAGCAAGACATTTGGTTGTTTCCCCATGTGTTACCTCCGAGTTTCTCTAGGCATTGAGCTGCTCACTCTGCTAGTCGTTTGCTGGTTGGAAGGCTTTTTTTTGGACTAGGTTCTCGGCGAGGCCCTCGGCGAAAGTCCGCGCGTCATCCAGGTGGTGTGCCTGAATGTTTGTTGGCGGGATCCTGACGCCCAGGTAGCGCTCACGCTGATTCCCATATCTGAGGTAGCTGATCAGCGAAAGTAGCGAGCGGATCTGGCTTCCAGCATAAGTGAAGTGAATGCCCCCGACATATTTTCCGCCGCGCATTGTCCCCAGCCTTCCGACTGTGTTCAGGTTGTTGCGCCAGTAACGCCGACATGGCACCACTACCGCAAATTGCTTCCCCTCAAATAATCCCCCGACATCAGCAGACTTCAGAAACGACCGGATCGGCATATTTGTTGTCAGCCACCAAGTCGCCGAGCCGACGCAAATTAGATCGTGCTGTTCCTTGGCTCCAGCGGGTACACGGATATCCCCGGTGGCCCTGCGCAGCTGGGCCGGCAGCATCCGCAGGAGATCGAAAAATGCATGTCGCATCGGGAACTTGGAAAAACGATCGACATAGCGAGAATCCGTGAACTCGATTGGCGCCGTCGTTACGAGACAGCCTCTGCGGGTGAATACTTCCCCTATAGCCATGAGGACCTTCGTGGTCTGTTGGGTGTAGCTGTAGTACACGAGCAGAACCCGCGGTCGGTTTGTTAGGGCTGGGGCTGCGTCCATCGCTGTGGGTTGGTCTCCTCTTCCGGTTGTCCGGAAGCCTCGGCGCCGGGTTGCGAGCGTCCCGGTCCTCGCGGTTCCACGTCCGCCACCCTACTGGCGGTGGCAGGGTCGCCCAAATGTGTTTTCCGAGTCCTTCTGCGTCGCGGGCGGCAAGTGGGCAACCTCGCGGTAGCTGGGCGGTTGGTGATCCAGGCAGCTAGTCGGCCGTTTATCGGAGATCTGAAGCTTTGATGCGGGCCACCCAATCCTCGCGATCGAAGGCCGCCGGCTGCGTCTCCGTAAGAAAGTCATCGAGAACGGCTACGAAGCGATCCGGCTCCTCCAGCTGAGGGAAGTGGCGCACCTCCTCAAAGATCGCCAGGCGGCTGCCCGGGATGCCTCGATGGGCCACCTCGGCATGGCTGACCGGAATGATTGGGTCGAGGCGACCCCAGATGATCAGCACCGGCAGGATCTGGGCCAGGTAGAGGCGTTCAGTCGCGCTCACCCGCTGGCCTCCTAATCCCACCGCAAAGCGCAGCGTGGCAAGGAAGGCGCGGCGGCGGCGGGGATCGGCGAGCGAGGCATATGCACGTGCCATCTCGGCCTGGTGGGTCGCGCGCTTTCCTCGCGCCCCTGCGCTGGGTCTCATCGCGCGGCTGCCGCCCAGCCCCAGCGTGTTCGTCATGGCAAGATATGGCCCGGCTCCAGGAAGAGCTCCCGATCGCAGCCGTGCGCTCACCTCGCGGCCGAGTCCACCGCTTGAGACTAGGACCAGTCGCTCAACTACATCGGGAAATTGGTAGGTGAACTGCATTGCGACTCCACCTCCCAAGGAGTGCCCGATAACCGTGGCGCGCTCGTGGCCGCGCATGGCTAGGAGATCTCTCAGCACCGCTGCCATCCCGCCCGGCGAGTAGTCACCGCTACCGGCCCCGGAAGCGCCGTGGCCTGGCAGATCGACGGCAAGCACCGTGTGTCGCTCGGCGAGCGGCTCGACCACCGCCCGCCAGCTTTTCCAATCCAACGCGATGCCGTGGATCAGCAGCAGCACCGGTCCCTCCCCGGCTTCGAGGTAGTTGACAGCGTGCCCGTGAACCAGGGCCGATTTGCTCCTCCCATCACCCACCATCAGAGGCATTATTCCGCTCACCACGATCTCGTGTGTTGCGATTCCTCCGGCAAAGGGCTCGGCGGTTCCACAGGCAACACCACCTGCGGGTTCTCGATTTGACTAGGGGACGCGGGAGGGCTAAGTGCGCTCTCGTGAACTGGAGCATTGGCTCCAGGGCATCCGAATCGCCTGGCTGTTGCTAGCAAAGAGCCGAGACTGTCCCTCAGATGCCTCTGAGCAATGCACACGCCTACCTTCCCCCACGAAGGGGACACCCAGTTATCGGCTCAGTGCCAATCGGTTGACAACATCGAGTACACAGCGCAGTCGAGATAGCGACCGTTGACCAATTCCCTGCGGCGCAGTATGCCCTCCTGCTGAAAGCCAAGCCGCTCGGGGATCGCACGGCTGCGGAGATTCTCGGTGGCAGCACGGATTTCGACTCGGCTAAGACCCCAGACAGTGAAGGCATGCCCGACCAGCACTCGCGCCGCCGCCGTCATCGTCCCCCTGCCCTGTTGTCCCCTGGTCCAGCCAGTAGCCGATGCTCGTCACCCGATTACCCCATCCGACCGCGGGGTAGCCAATCACGCCGATGATGCGGCCGTGTTTGATGATGAGAGCCTGAAAGCCGTCGTTGTCGGCGAGTTGCAGTCGCGCTTTGCGGATAAAATTCTGTGTGCCTTCCAGTGTCTGGGACGGCGCCCATGGCATCCAGTTTGTGAGGTAGCTTCGATTTGCTCCGATCAGCGAGTAAAGCTCAGGGGCGTCCGCCTCATTGACCAGCCGAAGGTAGACATCATCGTTAACAGGTAGACGGCACGACATTGCCGAACCGTACTTCCTCATCGGCGCCTGGCCGGATCTGCGGCCGGGTCTGCGGTCGAGGGTATGGAGCAGATCCGGCAAAGGCCAAACTGCCATTGCGATCATCTGGCTACCGATCGTCAGCCAGATGATCGCCACCACTGCATGGCAACCCCCTGTCGGGTTGGACACTGCACCTGGTCGAGATGATTTTGCGATCCGAGTGGGGTCCAATGCAGCTGGCCTTCGGTGGCTCGATCGCCTGCACGCCGAAGATCACGGCGATCGTGGTCTGCTCGATCCAGCACGCTTCGGCGCTTCAGGGGCACGTCAGGGGGATCCCCTATTGCGGGATTGCTTCGGCGAGCAGACACTGTCGTCATGCTCAAGACCGCGACAACCGCAAACACAGCGCCGCTGCGCGTCGCGCTTTCGGACGCGGCCTTCCTGTTCGCCGACATCGCCAGCTTCACGACATTTACGGAGGTCCACGGCGACGCTCGCGCGGCCGAGCTTGCGTGGCGCATGCGGCTCGGTGTTGAGCGAGTGCTGGGCGAAGACGCGCACGTTGTGAAGACGCTTGGCGATGGGGTGATGGTCAGAATTGCCGATCCGGGTGAGGCCGCCGCGGCCGGGCTGCGAATCGTTGGGCGGGCGCTGCCCGCCACCGACCCACCGGTCCGGGTGGGCATTCACTGCGGACCGGCGATCGAGTCCGATGGCGATTTCATTGGCGCCGCTGTAAATGTGGCTGCCCGAGTCGGCGCGCTGGCGGCACCGGGGGAGGTCCTGCTCACCGCCGCTGTGGCGGCTGCGGCGCGCAGACAGGGTGTGTCGCTAAAGAGGTGCGGCACGCGCAAGCTCCGTAACGTTGCGAACCCGGTCCTCCTGTACTCGGCGCGAGCGCAGGTGAGAAGGAGCGGGGGCCGTGCGGCGAGGGCCGCTCGTGTGCCGCTCCCGCGGGGCCGAGATCGGCTCGCGATCGGAGTTGGATGGGAAGCAGCCGATGTCAGGCGATGAGGTCGACCGCGATCGACCCACGCGTCGTCGCCTCGTCCGGCCGCGGCGGGCCCGCCTGGTCGGCGGTGTCTGCGGCGGTCTCGGAGAGCACTTCGGTGTCGACCCACTCCTCTTTCGCATCGCGTTCGTAGGTCTTGCGATCTTCTCGGGGGCAGGAGTTCTCATCTACCTGGCGTTCTTGCTGTTGGTGCCCGAAGAGGGGGCCAGCCGGCCGCCGATCCGTCTGCGCCGCTCGTCCTTGGTGAACTTAATCGGCGCGGTCGCCATCGTTGTCGCAGCAGGGGTGGCCCTCAAAGCCGCCCAGGGCGGGATGCCAAGCACTGTCGGGGACCTCGTTTTAGGCCTCGGCTCGATCGCTCTGGTTGGGGTCGTTGCGATGGTGCTCTGGCGGCGGTTGCTCCCGCGCGAGGGGGAGAAGGGCCGGACAAGCGCCGATCGCCGACTGCTGAGATTTCTCGCATTCCTGACAGCCCTCACGGCGCTGGTCATATTGGTGGCGGTAGCGGGCGCGTGGCTTGCCGGTACCAATGGCCTGCTTGCCGGGTGGCTGGTAGTCGCGATAGGTGCGGCCTTAGCCTTCGCCGCGTTCACGGGCAGGGCTCGCTGGCTGGCGCTGCCGGCATTTGTCTTCGCCTTCTCGGTGGTTGTCACCGCTGCCGCCAACGTCGACCTCCATGGCGGTGTCGGCGATCGCACCTACCACCCGACGACGCTGGAAGAGGTCCGTGGTGGCTACCGGCTGGGCGCGGGTCGACTTGAAATCGACCTGCGAGACGTGCCGCTCCCCGCCGGAGACACGCAATTGTCCCTCCGCCTGGGCATGGGCGAAGCTGTTGTGGTCGTGCCAAAGGGTGTGTGCGTGGCGACCCAAGCGCAAATCGGAGGCGGATACGTGGGGGCCCTTGACCGCCAGAGCGGGGGGCTTGACGTCAATTGGGAAAACCGACCGTCACCGCCGCCGCGGACGCCCCATCTGGTGTTGGATGCCCAGGTTGGGCTCGGCGCACTCTTCGTGGTGGACCGGCCCTTGGATCGGGGCTGGGGATCCAACGGCAGTGGCAGCTTCCAGCCAGGGGTTTATGGCATGAATGAAGCCTGCTATCCCGAACAGAGTGGGAGCCGATGAGCAGACCGCCGAATATCACCGCGCTGGCGGCCGGCCTTACCGTGATCGCGCTGGGAGTGCTCGTCGTGATCAATGTCGAGAGCAAGCTCGACCTTGGCTTCGCCTACATGGCACCGGCTCTGATCGCCGGACTGGGGTTGGTGATCCTCGCCAGCGGCATCGCCTCGCGGGGGCGCCGCCCAGATTGAGATGACCGACAAGAGCGGCTCAGCGTCAGGCGAGAGGCGGGGCGGGCACTACCGGCTCGCGATCGGCGCCGGACTGCTGGTGGGGAGTGGACTGCTGCTCGTTCGCGCGACCGGTCCTTGGCCGGGGGACGCCGTGGTTTGGCCTGCCGGGGTCGCGGCGGTCGGCGCCTTTCTGATCTGGCGAGCGCCGACAACGGAGCCGCACAGGCGCCGCGGTTGGGCTGCGCACAGCCAGCCGCGGCTGCGTGAGCGGTCCTCATCGGTGGCTGCTGTCCGCCGGCCGGAGGTGAGCCGCGGGGGCCTTGGCGTC
Source organism: Solirubrobacterales bacterium (assembly GCA_049585815.1). GTDB lineage: Bacteria > Actinomycetota > Thermoleophilia > Solirubrobacterales > 70-9 > DATLSM01. The sequence goes on along the minus strand of JBAVAR010000054.1, from coordinate 56,205 downwards.
GCGTTGGTGCTCGCCGCTGGGATCGCTTTCCTCTGGGCGAATGGTGCAATCCGCCCGGCGGGGGAGGCGGTGCTCGCCGGCCTCGCCGTCCTGGTCGCCCTCGCCCTGATCTTCGCTCCGTCATGGCGGCGCCTGGCCGGCAATCTTGCGGCCGAGAAAGCTGAGCGCATTCGCTCACAGGAGCGCGCCGATGTTGGAGCCCACCTGCATGACTCGGTGCTCCAGACCCTGACGATGATTCAGCAGAGCGCGGAGGACCCCAGGCGAGTCACCGCGCTCGCCCGTCGCCAGGAGCGCGAGCTCCGCGCCTGGTTGACCGACGGGCAATCGACCAATTCCGGCGATCGGCTCGCCGCTGCGATCGAGGAGGCGGCCTCCGAGGTGGAGGAGACCGCGGGTGTTCCGGTGGAGGTCATCGCCGTTGGCGATCAGGCGCTCGATGAGCGGGCGGCGCCCGTTCTCGCGGCCACGCGCGAGGCGATGCTCAACGCCGCGAAGTTCGGTGGCGGAGAGCCGGTCTCTGTTTACGCAGAGGTGCTCGGGGGCAGCGTCCGGGTTTTCGTTCGCGATCACGGCGCCGGCTTTGACCCGGCGGGCGTTCCGGCCGAGCGGCGAGGCGTGCGGGAGTCGATCATCGGTCGCATGCGGCGGGCGGGCGGCCGGGCGGTGGTGCGCTCCACGCCGGGCGGTGGCACGGAGGTCGAAATCTCGATCGAAGGGGGCGGGCCGTGAGCAGCGCTCCGCCGCCACGGGTCCTGATTGTCGATGACCACGCCCTCTTCCGGGCCGGCGTTCGCGAGGGGCTGGGCGAGGGGATCGAGGTAGTCGGGGAGAGCGGCACGGTCAATGAGGCCGTGGGGGAGATCGAGGAGCTCACGCCCGATGTCGTTCTGATCGATGTCCACATGCCGGCCGGCGGCGGGGTTGAGGTGATCCGTCGAGTGGCGGAGAGCCGACCGCAGGTTCGATTCCTAGCGCTGTCGGTCAGCGATGCGGCTGAGGACGTGATTGCCGTGATCCGCGCCGGTGCTCGCGGCTACGTCACCAAGGCGATCACCAGCGCCGCCCTCACCGATGCTGTGTGTCGCGTGCATGAGGGCGACGCCGTGTTCTCGCCACGACTGGCCGGCTTTGTGCTGGATGCGTTTGCTGATGAGTTCCCACCCGCCCAGGTGGACCCAGAACTCGACCTGCTGACGCCGCGAGAGCGCGAGGTGCTGCAGCACCTCGCGCGCGGATACATGTACAAGGAGATTGCCGCCCAGCTGGAAATCTCCGTGAAGACCGTTGAGGCCCATGTGTCCGCGGTGCTTCGCAAGCTCCAGCTCTCCAGTCGCCATGAGCTGAGTCGCTGGGCAGCGCAGCGGCGGCTGGTCGAGGAGTAGGCGCCCGGATGCCACAGGCGGGTCGAGAGGGCGCGCAGCAGAGATTTGACGTTGTGATCGTCGGCGCTCGCTGCGCGGGGGCGGCGCTCGCCCAGCGCCTTGCCGCTGCGGGCCTCTCGGTTGCGCTGCTCGACGCGGCGAAGCTACCCAGTGACCAGCGGACCTCGACCCACCTCATCCACCCACCCGGAATGGATGAGCTGGACGCCCTCGGCGTCGGCGACGCGGTCAGGCAGGCCTCACCCGCATTGAGTGCCCTGCGTCTCTCCTATGACGGATGCGAGGCGCGGCTACCGAACCGCGAAGGGCGCTCGGCGCACTGCCTGCGTCGCGAGATTCTGGATGGTTTGCTTCAGCAAGCCGCCGTTGATTCCGGTGTCGAGCTTTTCGCCGAGAGCCGGGCGGTCGACTTGATCCGGGATGAGCAGGGGAGGGTGGCCGGGGTGGTTACCTTGCGCCGCGGCAGGATCACTGATCGGGTGCACGCCGATCTCGTCGTCGGTGCTGATGGCCGCAACTCGACGCTCGCCAAGCTGGTTGGTGCCAATGAGTACCTCGGCTACGAGGCTCCGCGCGCCGTCTACTGGGCTTACTGGCGGCGCCCGTCGGCCTGGAATCCCCACGAATTCCACAACACTTTTGAAGGGGTCGATGCCAGGGTCATATTCCCCACAGATGGCGAGCAGCTCCTGATCGCGACCGTGCCGCCGATCGAGAGGGCCCGAGCCTGGCGAGGGGATCACACCGCCGCCTACCTAGCCGACATCCGTGCTTACGGGCTGGTCAGCCCTTACCTCGGCGATGAGCTTCCGATTGGAGGGGTCCGTGGCGTTCTGAAATGCAGGTACTTCTTTCGGACCTCAGCTGGTCCCGGCTGGGCATTGGTCGGCGACGCCGGTCACCACAAGGAGTTCGTCGTCGGTCTCGGCATCACCGATGCTTTGCGCGATGCGCGCGGATTGGCAGACGCCATCGTCGACGGGAGTCCCCGCTCGGTCGAGAGCTGGTGGCGGCGGCGTGATGCCGAAAGGATCGAGATGTTTCACTGGAGCAGGGAACTTGGAGATGCGCAGCCGGTCAACTCTCTGCAGCGGTTGATGATTTCCCGCTTGGCGAATTCAGCCGACCTACAGCAACGGTTCGGAAGAATGATCGACGGACAATGCAGCCCGTATGACCTGATTCCGCCTCTCGAAGCGGCCCGCTGGGTCGTTGCGACCGCGTTTCTCGGGGGCGATGGCGGGGCGCTGTCGTCCTTCCTCAGCGTCGCGATGGCGCGGGCGAGGGCGCGACGGAGCCTGCACCGGTGCAAGCGAAAGGCGCGGCGATCTGAATCAGGGAAATTCAGGGCCGGCGCGCCAATCCCCGGGTGAGCGAAAAGAGGAATCGCGAATCCTTTTCGCCATCCGCACCTCTTATCAACGTCATCTCAGATCGAACCGCAAAGGATGGTGCCCCATGACCACAGCGATTTACCTTGGCGCGGCCGCAATCCTCCTTTGTGGCTGCATCCTCCTCCTGGTCCGCCGGCGCTCCCGTGTCTGAGCGAGCGCCCACCACCTGGCCCTCTGAGGCGGTCATAAGCGCGGCGCGCGAGGGCAACCCCGACGCGGTTGCGAGCCTCATAGCGGGCTCCCACGAGCATGTCCGACGCTTTGCCCGCACCCTGTGCTCGACGCCTCAGGACGCTGAGGATGCGGCGCAGGAGGCGCTGATCGTGCTCTATTGCAGGATCGGGACGCTGCGGGCAACCGCCGCGCTCGCCTCCTGGATGTTCAAAGTCGTACTTCGCGAGTGCATCCGAAAGACAAGGCTTTCGATCGCCCAGCGCTCGCTCCCCGATGCGGTCAAAGCAGCCGACTCCGCCGAGGAGGCCGTTCTCAATCGCCTTGAAATCGAGCGGGTGATCGCCTCGATCGCAGCCCTTCCCACGGAGCAGCGCTCGGTCCTCCTTCTCCGAGACGTCCAGGGCCTCTCGGGCCAGGCGACCGCCAGGGCGCTTGGCCTGAGCCGGGCCGCGATGAAGTCCCGGCTGCATCGGGCGAGGCAGTCGGTCCGTTCCCAACTCAGCTCCAACCCAGCCGGGAGCGCCGTTTCAGGAGCCGGGGATGCCTGAGGAAAGCCGTGGTCCGTTTGCCTCTGCCTCGGTCCCCCGCCACCTCCTGCGCGGAGCCGTCGGCTTCGGCGCGCTCGGCGCTTCACTCGGGGGAATTCCGGTCATCGGCCCCGCCGCTCTCCTGCTCGCACCCGTCGGCCTACTCGCGCTGAGAGGCTGTCCGATGTGCTGGGGCGCCGGACTGATCGAGACGATCTCCGGCGCCCGGGTGAAGCCCAGCTGTACGTTTCGCCCTCCCGGTCCCCAAGGCAATGGAGACCCCAAATGAGGCGTCTCGGCAGGGTGATCGCAGTAGTGGTCGTGCTGAGCGCGCTTAGCGGCGTTTTGGCGAGCGCGATCCTCGCCGCCGCCGACACGACAACGATCCGCGCCGGAAACCTGATTCTTCGCGCCGGGGGAGTGATCACCCCGACGGCACTGCCGAGCGACAGGATGACACCGATCAGCGTGCATGCGAGCGGCTCGCTGAGGAGTGCCGACGGATCCCATATCCCTCCCGCGCAGACTCTCGAACTGCATGTCGATAGGAATCTGCGCGTCGATTCTGAGGGCCTTGGCAGCTGCACGGTCGCCAAATTGCGAGCCACCTCCCCCGTCCAGGCGATGAGGAGCTGCGGAGGGGAGCTGGTCGGCAAGGGGCGTATCGCCGCCCAGGTCCAGTTCCCTGAATCGAGTCCCTTCAACGCAAAGGGACCCCTGCTGGTCTTCAACGGGCCGTCGGGTGCCAGCGGTCCCGCCTACCCCCAGATGCTGTTCTACACCTACATCAGCGTCCCCGCCCCAACCGCCGTCGTCGCAGTTGCCAAGCTATCGAAGGACACGGGAAGGTATGGCTTCACGATCTCGGTGAAGATCCCTGAGGTCGCCGGGGGCAGCGGCTCCTTGGAAAGCTTTGAGCTGACTGCGGGCCGCCGCTGGGCCGATCAGGGAAGGCGGCACTCATATCTCAACGCGAAGTGCCCCGACGGGCACTTCGTAGACCAGCTCCAAGCGGAGTTCGGTGGTGGGGCCACCCTCAGCGGCATCTTCGTCAACAGCTGTCGGTCGAGCGGTTGAGGCGAGATCTCGGCGGGCCGCCCCCGCCGCGGCCGGCGAATGGGCCACCGAGTGCTCAGATCGCTCTGTGGATTGAGATGTGAGACTTCGCCGTGTGCTGAGTAACCGAGTGCAGCGATGGCGTGATGAGGGGCGGATCGAGGACGTCCTCGGTCGGCAGCTCTTCATCCACCGCCGTCCGGGGAGCGAAGACCCGCTGCTCCTCTTCCTTCACGGTTTTCCCTCCAGCTCATATGACTGGCGCCGACTGTTGGAGCGGCGAGAGGGGGGAGAGGCGACGCTGGCCTTCGACTTTCTCGGCTTCGGCCTCTCCGAGAAGCCCCCCGATCACCTCTACACGCTCGCCTGGCAGGCAAACGCCGCCGAAGAGCTGGTTCGCCGGGCCGGCTCGCCGCCGACCTTCGTCATCGGTCACGACATGGGCACCTCGGTCGCCTCCGAGCTGATGGCACGCGACCTGCGCGGGGTGCTCGAGATGGATTTCAGGGGTGCACTGCTATTCAACGGCAGCATGTTGCTGCACCTGGCCAAGCCGACCGTAGGACAACACCTCTTGCGCGGTTCGCTCGGACCACTGTTCGCGCGGTTGAGTAACGAGCGTACTTTCCGTGCCCAGTTCAGCCGCATCTTCTCAGCGCAGCACCCGCTGAGCGCTGAGGAGGCCGCTGACCAGTGGTCTCTGTTTGCCCACAACGGCGGTAACCGAATAGCTCATCGGACCATCCACTACATGGAGGAGCGCGAACGGTTCACCGACCGCTGGCATGGTGCGTTCCGTGATTGGCCTGGACCGTTGACCTTGGCCTGGGGCATGCGCGATCCGGTTGCGCGGGTTGATGTCCTCGATGGGCTGCGTGCACTGCGGCCCGGGGTGGAGGCGATCGAGCTCCCAGATGCAGGTCACTATCCGCAGATCGAGCAGCCCGAGTTGATTGCCGACGCCTTGGACCTTGCGCTCGGGGAGGCGGCTGGGTGAGGCGGCGGGCCCCCAGCTTTGCGAGAGTCAGAATCTGAACCTCTCGATGGCAGAAGTCCAAACTACCATCGCTACCGGAAAATTATCCCGCTTACCCGATCAGGAGGTGTTCGAAATGGCAGGTGAGGTGTCATTTTTTGAGTTGGGGGTCAAGGATCCGGCCCGGGCTCGTGAGTTCTACGGCGAGCTCTTCGGATGGCAGATGAAGCCCGGCCCTTCTGGGGAGGCGCACGGTTTCCAGATCAAGACCGAGAACCTGAGCGGTGGCCTACATGGAGGAGATCAGGGTGCGGGTCCATACCTCTTCTTCAAGGTGGATGACATCCAGGCTGCGGCGGAGCGCGTCCGTGAGCTTGGCGGGGAGGCCGAATTCAACGAACATTCCGGTCCCGGACCCTCCGGGACCTTCGCCTTTTGCCGGGATGATCAGGGTTCGAGCTTCGGACTGCACCAGCCCCCCGCGGGCTGAGGGATGTGGCAATTGGGCGCAGCATCGTTGACTTCGCCTGTTGATTACCGGGCCCTTCCAAAGACGGCATCAAGGCGGCTCGGCCCCTGCGCTCGATTCAGGTTCATGCCCATCGCGATCCACCTTGGGAGGTGGCCGGGTTGGATCAACCGCGCTTTGGTTCACCCGCAGCAGTCTGAGCGAAGCAAGGTATTTCGCACCCCGCAAAGCGACAGCTCGATACCGTGACTACGCCGAGTTATTGAGTTAGCTGAACGGGAAGCGATTTGAGTTGGTTGAGGAAGGCCGACTCGACGAAGACCGGCTCGCCCGCGAGCCGCATCTTGGGATAGCGCGCCAACGTCTCCTCGAGCAGGATCCTCAGCTCCAGCCTCGCCAGGGCGGTGCCGAGGCAGAAGTGGCGCCCGCCAGCGCCAAAGGCCTGATGTTCTGGATTGCGCAGAACGTCGAAGCGGTCAGGGTCCTCGTAGCGCGTCTCATCGCGGTTGGAAGACGCGTACCACATCACAACCTTCTCGCCCGCCTTGATCTTCTGTCCGTTTAGGACCGTGTCCTCGGTTGCCGTGCGCCGGAAGTGAGCGAAGGCGGGGAACATCCGCAGCGACTCCTCGACCGCGCCGGGGATCAGCGAGGGCTCCTCGAGAAGTAGCTGGCGCTGATCGGGATTTTCGATCAGGGCTCGCATGCTGCTGCAGTAGGTCGCCTTGGTGCTGTCGTTGCCGGCGGCGACTAGGAGGAAGAACCCCATTACGATCTCATGGTCCTCAAGCTTTTCACCGTCGATCTCGGCGTGGACGAGGACACTCGTCAGGTCATCGGTTGGGTTCTCGCGTCGCCTGGCGATCATCGTGTTGCAGCGCGCAAAGACCTGCTCGATCGCCTCCTGGATCGTCTCTTCCACATTGTCGACCGAGGGGCTGTAGTCGGGATCGCTGGCCGCCAGCGCTGTGTTCATCAGCTCCGCCCAGGCCCGGTCGTCTTCTTCCGGGATACCCATGAAGCTGCCGATCACCCGCGAGACGGCAGGCTGTGCGACGTCGCTGACCAAATCACAGGTCTCGCGGCCCTCGAGTCGGTCGAGAACACGAACCACGATCTCGCGGATGGCCTGCTCGTGGGCGGCTATCCGCTTCGGCGTGAAACCGGCTTGGAAAATGGCCTTGAGCCGGTCGTGCTTGGGCGGATCCATGCCGATGAACATTGCCCGTGCGAGCTCGATCGGGAAGACCTCATCGATCACTACCACCCCGCCGCGTTCTGAGGAGTATGTCTTCCAGTCACGGCTGACGGTGTGGACGTCCTCTGCCCTGGTGACCGACCAGAAGCCTTTGGCCGCCGGCAGTTCGCTTAGGTGCGAGGTCCAGTGGACGGGGCACTCGCGGCGCATCCGCTTAAAGAGCTCCAAGGGCGGTCCGCCGACCCAGTGCTCACGCTCCAAAAGGAGCGCATCGTTGACGTCGCCCGCGCCCTTCGCGATCTCGGTCTGGCCTGCCACGGCTCGCATGCTACTGGCTGGCTGGCCAGTCGGCGTCGTCGAGGAAGATGCGCTGCTCCAGCCGGCTCTTCGCCCCCGGTCAGCCTCGCGCGGCGTGGGGGCAGCCCAGTCCCGGTCATCGCAGGGAGAGATCGCTTCAACTCCCAGGCGGTTGCGGCAGATGAACCCTTGTCTATTGTGTCCGGGTGGCGATCAGTTCTAAACGAATGACTCCGCGCAACCCAGGGACCCAATACTCGGCCCCCGGAGCCGGCCGGTATGCGAGGCGCATTTAGGCCAGGGGCGGTGTGATCAGGGCGACTGGAACGGAGAGGCCCGCGGAGCGGCGCAGGGTCGCGATGCGGCGGCCGGGCTGGGCGGCCGGCCGGATCTCGCCGACGCGATCTCCAAGCCGAGCGACGGTTGCATCCAGGTCGGGCGCGGCGAAGGCAAGCCCCCAAAAGAAGGAGGGGCGCTGATCTCCTCCGCCCCGCTTGATCGCCTCCGCGGGCTCCTGCACGGCCTCGAGCAGGGTTGCGCCGAGGCGGAAAAACGCCTGCCGTGGAGCGCCGGCAGGAGTCGGCTCCTCGCGAATGCGGCGCAGGGAAAGACCGGCGTCTTTGAGCGCGGCAACCGTGCGATCCAGGGCCGGGGAGATCACCACCACGTGGTCGAGCGTCGCGATGCCGTTGGGATGCAGGGGCGTGCTGCTTGGCGGCTGGCGATCGGAGCGCCTTGTCGGCAGCCCATCCAGCCCGGTGCTCTCGATGTCGCGGAGTGACCAGGCGGTGATTCCCCTGCCGGGGCCACGCCCAGCGAGGCGGATCCGGACCTCCCCAATCACGCAGTCGTCGTTCTCGACGGCGAATCCGAGTGCGACCCAGGCGCCGGGCTCATCCGCCACCACCAGCTGGTCGAGCGTTGGGCCCACTCCTCTAGGAGGCGCTCCTCACGGCACCATCACCACCCGGCCGAAGGCATTTCGGCCCTCCAAATAGGAATGCGCGGCGGCAGCTTCGGCGAGCGGAAATGTCGAGTCAATCTGCACGTGCAGATCGCCACTCGCCACTCGCTCGATCAGCTCGGAGATCATCGGGTGCACCCGTTGGTACTCGGCGAGCAGCGCTCCACCCAGGTAGACCCCGCGCAGCGTGTTGTTCTTGCTCCACAGCGATCTGGCCTCGAGCCCAGAGCCGGCCCGCGCAGCGACGCCGACGCTGACCAGCGTCCCCCGATAGGCGAGTGCATCGACGCTGTCCACCAGGTTTTTCCCGCCGATCGGGTCCAGAACGACGTCGGCCCCGCGCCCTTCCGTCAGCGTGTCCAGCGCCTCGACGAAGGAATCCCTTGCGTAGTTGATGCTGTGATCGAGTCCGAGCGGCTTTAGCCGCTCGAGTTTGGCATCGCTCGATGCGGTCGAGATCACGGTTGCACCGGCCTGCTTTGCCAGTTGAATCGCCGCCATCCCCACGCCGCCCGCCCCGGCATGGATCAAGACCGTCTGCCCGCTCTCGAGATTCGCCGCGGTGAAGAGGCACTCCTGAGCGGTGCCGAAGGCGACCGGGATGCAGGCGGCCCGGGCGGGGTCGAGTCCGTCCGGGACGGGCCAGGTCATGATCGCCGGCACGACCCTCTTCTCTGCGTGAGATCCATCTGCGTTTAGCGCCACCACCCTCTCGCCGACCGCCGGCTGCTCGACTCCGGCGCCGACCGCGGTCACGGTGCCGGCAGACAGGTAACCGACGATGTGGGGGGTGCTCGCCGGGGGCGAGGCGGCGCGGGCGAGCAGGTCGCCCCCCTCGATGCTGATCGCCTCGACGTCAATCGCCACGCAGCCTTCGGGGCAGGGGGGATCGGGCACCTGCTCGTAGCGCAGTACGTCCGGACTCCCGTTCTCAAATATGACCGCCGCCCTCATCGCGCGGTCGAGGTTTCGCGAGGCGGTGAAACCAGGAGCCGGTAGTTGAATACCTTCTCGAAACCCATGGCCGAGTAGAGGCTCTCACCCATCGGCGATGCCTGCAAGGAGGCGATCTCCGCTCCGAGATCAAAACCAGCGTTGACCGCTGCGGCCGTGACCGTCCGACCCAGGCCCCGGCCCCGCGCTGTCGTCACGCTTCCCACCCAGTAGATACCGGCAACCCCGTCGCTAACGATGCTCATTGCGATGCTGAGTGGCTCGCCGTCCTCACGGACGAGGAAGGCAGCCACGTTGTCGGAATGAAGGCCGGCGTGGTTCGTGTAGGCGTCGAAGGTCATCGCCGGAAAGCCAAGGCTTGAGTAGGCGAGGGTCGCAACCCGCCAATAATCACTTGCCTCGCCGGCTGAGCTCACCCTGCGCAGCTCGAGGCCGTCAGGGAGCGGATGCTCGGGCGGGCGCCGATCGAGGATCATCTCGGGCATCTCATGGATCGATTGCAGCCCGCCATCCTGGGCCACTTTGATCAGGTCGCGGTCCTCCTGGACCCCGCTTCTGGCCCAGACGCTGAAGCCCCGCCCCCGCTCCCCAAAGAAGGCCCGCGCCGCCCCCAGCAGCTCCGCGGGGTCCAGCTCGTCGTCGGTCCGAAACGCTGCGTTGGAGATCACCGGATGGGGTGAGGTGCCGGCCCCAAGAGTCCAACCGTCTCTGACCTCCACGATCGCGCCGGGGTCAAGCTCAAAGAGCTGCCGTGAGCTCTGAGCGAGATTCAGGTGAACGTTCCGGGTGTGGATCAGATTTCCACCAGTGGTGTATTCCTACCAACTGGGCAGGTTTGCGGGGCGGCGGCAGAGGCCCGACAACCCCGCCCCGAATCAGCGTTCTAATTCCCGCCCACCGGATGTGCAGGCCCCGACAGGAGCCGTCGGTCTTTTCATATTTCTTCTGCGTGATGAATCGCGGTGCCTTGAATGCGAACCGTTTAGGGCCAGAAGCGGTGCCCTGCGGTGGTGGGATCAAGGCGCCCCCCAACGTTCAGGCGGCTGCCTGGGGTCGCCCTTGCCCGAAGATGAAGTACTCCGCTGTTGAGTTGACTTCAACCGACCAGCCGAGATCGAACAGACGGCGCTCGAGCGCCTCTGGCTCATGGAAGCGCTTGATGATCCGGTACTCGCTGCCGTCCCTGAGGCGCCTCAGCATGGTTTCCTCGCCCGGGTCGGGGAGCTTGTGGTCTGCGGCGCTGGCGCGTTCGCTGCGGGCGCTGTCGAGAAAGAAGACGCGGCCCTCGGGATCGAGCGCCCGGTGCACCTTCTTCCAGAAGGGCTCAAAGCGCTCCTCAGGAACATGGGAGAGCCAGAAGCTGAAGAAGCACACATCGTAGGTTCCCGCCGGCTCCCAGCTGAACAGATCAGCCTGCAGATACTCGACGGTTGGATCTTTCAGGTTGGCGCGGTTTAGCGAAAGCATCTCCGCCGAGCCATCGACGGCGGTCAGCCGCTCCGCGCGATGGGCGAGCTTCCGCGTCCAGATGCCGGTCCCGCAGGCCAACCCCAAGACTCTGCCCGGTGGTCTGAATCGATCAAGTGCCGCCTCGACCTCCGCCTCCTCGGCGAACCACCTGGCGTTCGCCTCCCCGCCACGGTCATAACGGTCTCGGCGAAACCACCAGTCCTCGTACTCTGCCGCCCGCCGGCGGTAGTAATCACCCTGCTCGGCCAGCAGCGCATCGGTCGCGATTTTGGATCCCTCACTCATTGCCGCGGCTCCTTTCGTCCGGGTGAGCGGCCCTTGGTCTCATGCTCGGTCGGCCTCCCATCAGATGTCAGCCCTGACTAGCCGCATGCCGATGTCAAGCTCGGCCTGCCCCCGCAGGTGTCCGTAACGGCGATCCCACTCACCGCTATCGAGGTCGGAGGCGAGCTTGGCGAGTGCCCGCTGCACGGCCGCACCCGGCACCCGGTGCCAGATCGAGGATGCTTTGCGCACCCGCGGGTCGAGGTGGGCCTCGGGACGGCTCCAGAGGGCGATGCAAAAGCCGTCGCTGCAGTCATTTGGGACCGCGACGGTTTCGAGTTCAAGCGCGGGGAACTTGGCGCGCAGCAGCTCCATGGTCGGGAAGTCGCGGCGATCCGGCTCGATCATCTCCGGCAGGTAGTCACGTGCAAGCCAAAATGCCTTGGCGGCAATGTCCATGTCAAGAGTGAGGAGGGCGACCCGCTCCCGGGTGACTCGGCGCACCTCCTCAAGACCCTGGCCGATGTCTTGCCAGTGCTGCATCGTGAAGACGCCCATCGTCGCGTCGACGCTCTTGTCCTTCAGCGGTAGGGACTCGGCAACCCCCTGAATCGCTGCGGCTGCCTCTGGCGGGCGCTGGGCGATCATCACCGCCGAGGGCTCAATCGCGATCACCTCTCGGTCGGCTGGCTCATAGGACCCGGCACCGGCACCTATATTGAGGACGGTCTTGGCATCACCGAGTGCCGCCCAGATCAAGGCCTCGATCCGCGGGTCAGCACGGCGGATCGCGCTGTAATCAAGGCCAATCCGGTCATAGGCGGCGCCGTTCATCGGCCCTTCGCTGCACCTGGCGATTTCCAATCTTCATTGGACCTCTGGTCGCGCATCACCGCGACCAGAAGTTCCACAAAGTCGCCGTAGAGGTCGGGACGCACGTCGTCGGGGCTGACCAGGGCTTCGACGGCGAGGCCGATGCCGAGCGAACGCAGGATCAGCGCGAGATCCCCTGCGGGGAGGGGCAGCTCGACCCCGATTTCCTCCTGATATCGGGAGATGTAATGGGCAACGGCCTCGCGCAGGGCGGCTGAGCGGGCGCCGAAGCGTCCGGCCAGCTCGGGATCGCGACCGGCGTGGGCGATGAACTCCATGTGCAGGACGAAGGAATCGCGGTCGCGGGCGAAGCGCTCCATCCACTGATCGGCGAGTGAGCGTGCCCGAGCCTCCAGGGGAGCGTTCTCGCCGAGTGTGACCTGAGTCCCGGCCAGCTCGCGTGCGCGCTCGGCCATGTAGTCCTCGAAGACTGCGAGGAAGAGGTCGGCCTTGCCATCGAAGTTTGAGTAGACGGCGCCGTGGGAGTAGCCGGCCTCCTCGGCAATTTCCTCTACCGAGGCGGCAGCGTAGCCGCGGTGGGCGAAAACCCTGGCCGCGGTGCCAAGTAACGCTGCCCGGGTATGGGCCTGCTTTTCGGCGCGGTTCTGTCTTTTTCGTGGCCCACTGGTCATCTGGATTGTGTGAAACGGATTGTGAAACGGATTGTAATTCCAATTTGGATTGTAGCCTAATCTGGATCCGGTAGTTCCGCCGGGATTCCCGAGGGCTCCCAGGGGCCGGGCAGCACTCTCGCGGCGCAGATGATCGAAGCGAGGACGGGAGGGACGGCGGCGCAGAGGTCCCGCCCTCCGAGCGATGGACGGCCCAGGCACCCCAGCGGCCGTCCTCCCTTTGGCGCCCCTCGGCCCCATGCGCATATTGCGGCTAGCGCCCCCGCCGGCCGAAGCTGTGTCCAGCTGGAGCGACCGCCCGCAGTTCGGCGACCGCAAGCTCGCGGATCCGGCGCAACTGGGCTTGCTCACCCCCGACCTCTCCTGGGGCTTTCGCGGGTTGCTGTTCGTCGGCCACCCGTGCATCGGGTCGGTTACCCCACTGCAACGCATCGAGGTCGAAAACCAGGAGGTTGATCGCGCCGTCTCTGCGCTCCAGGCGTCCCCGCGCCCTGACCAGCGGCGCGGCTCGGACCACTGTCCGACGGTGCTCATAGACCCCTGAGGGAACGATCAGGTTGACGGTGCCTTGCTCATCCTCAAGCAACATGAAAGTGATCCCCTTCGCTGTCTCTGGCCGCTGGCGGGCGACCACCATGCCCGCGACTTCGACCGTGGCACCATCGTCGATCCGCTTGAGGTCCGTACTGCGGGCGACGCCCTTGCCCAGGCCTTCGCGCAAGAGGGACATCGGGTGCTCGCCGAGGTTGATTCCGGTTGAACGGTAGGCCTCGAGCACCCGCTCCCAGCGCCCCAACGGGGTGAGCTCGGGCGCAGATGGAGGGTCGATGGGAAGCGGTAGCTGCGTCGCATCCCCGGCCCTCTGCGCAGTCCCCGCGACGCCGAGGCGCCAGTAGTCCTCGCGGCGATGCTCGCTGGACTGAGCGTTGCCGAGGGACAGGCCGTCGAGGGCGCCGGCCCAGACCAGTCGCTCCAGCCCGTCGCGGCTTGCCCCCGAACGAGTGGCGAGGTCGGCGACCCCGCTGTAGGGGCCGGCGCGCTGGCGCTCGGCGACCAGCGCCGCCATCTCCTCCTCGCGCACCCCCTTCACGTAGCCGAGCCCGATCCGCACGACAAGGGCGCCGCGCTCGCGTCCCACGTGGCAGGGGACCTCGCTCTCATTGACGCTCGGCGGAGCGATCCGCACCCCCCGGCGCTGGGCCTCGTGGGCGAGGGAGTCGGGCGGATAGAAACCCATCGGCTGCTCGTTCAAAAGTGAGCAGAGGAACTCCGGCGGATAGTGCTCGCGCAGATAGGCCGACTGGTAGGCGAGCAACCCGAAAGCCGCCGAGTGGGCCTTGGGGAAGCCGAAGCCCGAAAAGCCCTGGATCTGTCCCCAGACCCGCTCGGCGATGGCGAGCGGGACACCGCGGTTCTCGGCACCGGCGAGGAAGTGTCTGCGGTGGGCGAGGATCGCCTCCTCGGAGCGCTTGCGGCTCATCGCCCGCCGCAGGCTCTCGGCCTCTGCGGAAGAGAAGCCCGCCATCGCCATCGCGACCTCGATCACCTGCTCTTGGAAGACGATCGTGCCGAGCGTGTCCTTGAGGACCGGCTCAAGTAGCGGATGCTCGTAGGGAACCTCGAAAGTGGGGTCCTCGCGGAGCGCCTTGCGGCGTTCGATGTAGGGGTGGATCGCGCCACCCTGGATTGGGCCGGGGCGCACGAGGGCGACCTGCACGGTGAGGTCGTCTAAATCCTCAGGCTGGGTGCGTGGGAGCATCTGCATCTGAGCTCGGCTCTCGATCTGAAACACGCCGGTCGTCTTCGCCGCCCTGATCGAGTCGAAGGTGTCGGGGTCATCCAGGGGGATGCGCGCGAGGTCGATCCGCTCACCCCTTGTCCTCTCGATCTCCACCACGCAGCGCTCGACCGCCGAGAGCATCCCGAGGCCGAGGAGGTCGATCTTCAGGAAGCCGGCATCCGCACAGGAGTCCTTGTCCCACTGCACGATCTGCCGACCCTCCATAGCCGCCGGTACCACCGGGCAGACGTCGATCAGCGGGCGAGTGGAGATCACCATTCCGCCCGGATGCTGGGAGGGGTGGCGCGGAAGGCCCATCGCCTCGGTGCAGAGGCTGACTAGCGCACGCCAACGCGGAGAGCGGGCCCGCTCTGCTCCGATCGCAGCCGTGACGTGGCTCTCGATCTCGCCCCCCTCGCCGTGAAAACCGACCGCACGCGCGACCCGCTCGATCTCCCCGGCCGGTAGGCCCAGCGCCTTGCCGATGTCACGCACCGCACCGCGCGGGCGGTAGGTGGGGAAAGCGGCAACCAGCGCCGAGTGCTCCTTGCCGTAGCGCTTGTGAACCTCGACGATCAGCTCCTTGCGAATGTCGCGGGGGAAATCGAGGTCGATATCGGGGGGAGCCGACGTTTCCTCGTTGAGAAAACGCCCGGCGAACAGGTCGGCCTTCACCGGATCGATGTGGGAGAGGCCGGTCAGGTAGCAGACGATCGAGCTGACGCTGGAACCCCTGCCGCGGCCCGGCGGCAGAGGCGAGCGCGCCGAGTCGCGACCCCGCACTCGCACCGCGACCTCGCGTGCCAACTCGAGCAGGTCGCGGTGCAAGAGGAAGAAGCCCGCGAGGCCAAGGCCGTGGATCACCGAGAGCTCCTCCTCCAGTCGGCGCTCGGCCTTTGGCCGTTGGGGGGACCCCGCGTAGCGCTCGGCGAGTAGCGCTCGGGAGCTCTCGGCCAGTTTTCGATCAGCGTCCGCATCACCAGACCCGGGGTAGCGATAGCCGAGCTGGGCCGTGAGGTCGAAGTGAAGCCGATCGGCGAGCCGCCCCGACTCCGCCACCGCTTCGGGATACTCGGCAAAGCGACGCGCCATCCCCCCCGGGGAGGCGAGGGCCGCGGAGCCGTTGCCGCGGCGAAGCGGCTCACACTCCTCAAGGCCGAGACCGTGATGGACGGCGACGAGTGCATCCTGAAGGTGCGAACGGGAGCGCCGGTGCGCATGGACGTTGCCGGTCGCGACGCAGGGGGACCCCAGTCGCTCGGCGAGACCGGCGAGCCAGCGGTTGCGGGCGCGATCGTGGCGCTCATAGGGACGCTGCAGCTCGACCCGCAGGCGCTCGGAGCCAAAGGCGTCGATCAGCTCTCGCCCCAGTGCCTCGGCCCCAGAGCGCTCGCCGCGCTCCCAGCGACCGCCCAGCACCCCCTCGCGCGCGCAGCCGGTCAGGCAGACCAGTCCCTCCGCGCGCTCGGTGAGCGCCGTCAGGCTCACCGATGGTTGGGTGGCGCTTCGCTGTGCGTTATCGCGGGTGTGCGCGTGTGCTTCGGTGAGCAGGCGGCAGAGGTTGCGGTAACCGGCCTGCGTCTCGACCAAGAGCGTTAGGTGGGAAAGCTCACCGGTCTTTGGCAAGGCCACCGTCAACTCCGCGCCGGTGATCGCCCGTAGGCCCAGTCCATTGCAGGCCTGGGCGAACTCCATCGACCCCCAGAGGCCATCGTGGTCGGTGAGCGCCATCACGGAGTAGCCGAGCGCCGCCGCCGCACCGGCAAGCTCGGTCGGCGTCGAGGCGCCGTCAAGGAACGAGAACGCAGAGTGAGCGTGAAGCTCGACGTAGGGGGGCGAGGTACTCATCAGGCCGGTTGGCGATGCCAGCGTCCGCTCCGCACATCTCTAAAGACAGTCGCGCTGCGGCCGTCGGCAAGCGCAAGCTCGAAGTAGCGGCGGTGCAGGGGATGCCCAGTCCACCAGCGATCCTCGACGATCCAGTCCTCGCGGATCGCCTCGATCGCAGTTCCGTCAAGCGTGCGGGGCATTCCCTTCCTGTCGGCTAAAACCACCGCGTCCTGCGGTAAGTACACGCGCCGCGCTCGGCTCATAATTCTGGATAGGGGGTGAGCAGGACCCGTCGCTCGGGGATGCGAGAGCGCGGATCGACCTCGATGGTCTTCAGCAGGGCCTCGGGACCTGCGATCGCTCTGACCTCTTTCACCGCCGCGCGCAGTCGCTCCCTCCCCGACTCTCGGCCGCACAGCGCGAGCTCGAGCTGGTCGGCCGCCGGTGGCCCTAGGCCGAGCGCCTGTAACCGCAGCGTCATCGCCGGCGCCGGCAGGTCCTGCAGGCGAGCGGTCAGCAGCAGGTCGATGGTCTGCGCAGAGGCAGTCGGCTGACTCAGTCCCTGCTCGACGCTCCAGCTTCCGCCCCCGTCAAGCAGGGCAGAGAGCCGCAACGCCAGCACGGTCCTTCCCTGCCGTGTGGGGGCGGCGAGGAAGCGGGCGACCAGAAGCTCGACCGCGCGGTCAAGCTGAGGTCCGGCGGTTCCCTCCGGCAGCTCGATTGACTCGACCAGATCCTCACGGGGAGCGCGGGGGCGCAGCGGCTCATCCTCACCCCGAGCGAGGCGGAGCGCGCGCAGGCCGAGGGATCCGAAGCGGTCGGCGACCTTGTCGGCGCTGAGCGCGGCGAGCTTGCCGAGGGTGCCGAGCCCGAGGCGTTTGAGGGCTGTGACCAACGTCGCGGCCTCAGGGCCGGAGGACCCAAGCCGATCGGTCAGGGCGGCGACCGAGATCGGGGCGAGGAACCTGCGAAGTCCCCCGGGTGAGACGACCGGCTCTCCACCGGCTCGGTGTGCCGGCCTCGTTTGCCGGGCGGCGGCGACGAAGGCCGCGAAGCGGTTGGGTGCGGCGGCGATCCGCGTGGGGATCTGTACCGCTCCCCGAGTCGCCGCCAGAACGCCCGCCGCATCGCCGCCGTGGATCCCCCGCAGCCCATCGACCGCGAAGAACGCCTCTCCCGCCCGTTCGGACTCCACCGCGGCGCCGATCCGTTCGAGGCGCACCAGCAGAGCATCCCAGCGCTCGGCGACGAGGGCCGGATCGGCGGGGATCAGGCGAAGCGATGGGCAGCGAGCGAGCGCCTCGGCGAGCGGCATCCCGGCGTGGATGCCGCTGGCTTCGGCGGGGCGCGATACCTCTCCGACCACGGGACTGGTCCCGGGCAGCGGAGCGAGTGCAATCGGCTCCTGGAGGTGGCCAGGGCAAGCGCTCCTGAGTGAGAAGCGGGGGGTAAAGACGCAGGCGATCATACGAACACGTGTTCGTATGAAAGCAGAGGGGTCAAGCGATCCCCTGGGTTAGGGCGGCAGACTGCAAACTGCCCGGCCGTTCGGATCTGCGAGGGTGCCGAGATGAGCGCAGGTGGGAGCGATGGAGAGCCCATTACCCGGGAGGGCATTGAGGGGCTGCGGGCAGAAATCGAGAACCTGGAGGGAGCGGCCCGCAACGAGATGGCGGCGAGGATCAAGGCTGCCCGTGAGTTGGGCGACCTGAAGGAGAACGCCGACTACCACATTGCCAAGGAGGATCAAGCGCATCTAGAGACTCGGATAAAGAATCTGAGGGAAAGGCTTCGTAAAGCGGTTGTAGTCGATGTTGATAAGGAGACCGACGCCTTCGCCTTCGGCCGCACCGCAGAGGTGCTCGACGTGGCAAGTGGCGCTGTCAACACCTGGACGCTGGTCGGGTCCACCGAGGCCAACCTTGCCCAGGGCAGGCTCTCGGCGGAGTCGCCGATCGGCCGCGCACTCAGGGATCGTAAGGTCGGCGAGACGATTGAGATTGAGACACCCGGGGGCAAGAGGGCATTTGTGGTGAAGAGGCTGACGACTGACAGCCCATGAGGCTGTCACCTACAAATCGCGAAGAGCTGGGTATCGTCGAGCCTTTTTGGCAGGCGCAGCTGGCCGTGCTATTTGCGCTCCTTCTCTACCTAGCGCTGCCGGACAGATTGACGCTTGGACCAAGCTGGCTGCTCCCCTCATTGGAGGGTGTGTTGTTGCTGGGGCTTGCGATCTCAACGCCCTATCGCCATCACTCTCAGTCTCAGGCACGCCGGCGCCTATCGATCGGACTGATCGCAATTGTGACGGTGGCCAACTTCACAGCACTGGGCCTGCTTGTCCACCTTCTGCTGGAGCGCAACACCGCCGCCGGTCGTGATCTGATCATCGCCGCGGGACAGATCTGGCTCACCAATGTGGCGGTCTTTGGCCTTTGGTTTTGGGAGATCGACCGCGGTGGACCCCACCTGCGAACCGCACCCGAACCCCGGGAGCCCGACTTCCTCTTCCCCCAGATGGGAGTTCCAGATCTCCCATTTCAGGACTGGCGCCCGGGATTTGTGGACTATCTCTACGTCGCCTTCACGAACGCAAGTGCGTTCAGCCCGACCGACGCGATGCCGCTTAGCGTCCGGGTGAAGGCCCTGATGCTGGCAGAGGCGATGGCTTCATTCATGACGGTCGGACTGATCGCCGCACGCGCGGTAAACATCCTCGGCTGATCGATTCCTCGAACTGCCGGCGAAGGGACGCGACATTCATGGGTCACCTACTCATCGGAAAGAGTGGTGCCCTCTCCGGCGCCAGTCGATGGTCGACGATGGACGGTGATGCAGGCGATCACGATGGACGTCGCCACGACCACCAAGGCGATGTAGGGGAACTCGCTGTACGGAGCGGGCTGCCCCGGCTTGCAGAGCTCTATGAACGGGACGATCAGTGTCAGCGCCCCAATCGCGGGGATGGCCAGATGCCGGAGAGCGGAGAAGGATCGTCGGTGGCGTCGCCAGATGAAGACTGGAAGGGCGAGTGTCGTCAGGAAGTAGACGAACAGGATCACGATAGTCCCCATCGTCGAGCACTCGGCATAGAGGCCGACCGGGTTCGTCGATCCCGTGTTGAGGCCGATCAGGTGTGAAGCCCACCAGATACAGATGATCCCAAGTCCAACCCCAGCCATCCCCAGCAGGGCGTTGACCGGAGTGTCGGCGGGCCGGCGGACCCGGCCAAACCACGCCGGCAGGAGCCCCGATCGGCCGCCGTCGAAGATCATCCGCGATTGCGAGTTCGCGGCTGCGATCAAAGTGGCGAGAACCGAGATGATCCCGGCGATCCAGGCCAGGACGGCGGGGCCGCCGAGGTACTGATCGGCCACCGTCAGAAACGGGACCGACGCACGGCCGATGGGGGACACGTCGTAGTTGAAGCCGGTGACGGTGCAATAGGCGAAGAAGACGAAGAGGATGGCCGCGATAGCGACAGACAGGTAGAGAGCCCTGGGGACGGTACGCTTGGGATCGCGACACTCCTCGGCGAGCGCCGGGCCGTTCTCCCATCCGATGAACATGTAGAGAGCAAGCGGGAACCCAGCCGACAGGCCGGTCAGCCCGCCGCTGAGGTGTGCCCACGAGAATGGTATGTAGGAGAGCTCGGCACGTTGGTCGAGGAGAACTACGATGCAGACGAGCACCATGATCGCCACCTGCATGAGGACTGCTGCGCCCACCGCCCTGGTCGAAAGCCTTACCCCCCGCACCGTCAGCCATATCGCGCCGGCGGTGAAAACGAGAGTCAGTGGCTCCCAGGGGGGGCTCCATGACGTGTAGTGGGCAATGGTCAGTGCCACCATTCCGCCCGACATGGTGAATACCCCCGCGATGGCGACGCTGTAGCCGACCGCGACGAGGAGAGCCGTGCTCACCCCCGCCCTTGGCCCCAGCGCGGTCTCGACATAGGTGATGAAGCTTCCTGCCGAAGGCTCCATCTTGGTGAACTCAGCCACCGTGTGAGCGAGAAAGACGACGGCGACACCTGCCGCGAGGATCGTCAGCGGGGCGGCGACGCCAGCGGTGACGGCGATCACTCCGAAGGCGAAGTAGAAGTCGATCCCCGGCCCGATGTTGGCGACCGTTGACGCCGTCACATCCGCGGTGCCGAGCTGGCCGGCCCTGAGGCGGGCATGTGGCATTGAGGGACCCTACATTTGTGCGGACCAGCATGGCCCGCACTCGCCCGGTTTCACCTCGACAGAGCTCCCGCTAGGAGTAAGCGGTCAGCCTGGGATTGCACCACTCTGCACAATCCGAGCATATAAACGGGACTTCTCCGTAAGCGTCTCCCATCGGCGTAGACTGCGGGACGTGATCCGTCGATCGCTCATTGCATTGACAACCGCTGCGGCCTGCCTTGGGGCGGTATTTGGCGCGACGGCGAGCGGTTCGCCCGCAAAAGCCCCGCTCGGTCGACAGGCGGACTCGGCATCACCCGCGCCTCAGGTTATCTGCGCGATCACCTACGGACCGATAGGGCAGGCCAAGTTTGCCTATCGCACGCGTCCCCACGCCTGCCTCTTCCATAAGCCGGGCACGCCGGTAGACGAAGCGGACCTGGTTGCCGGAAGCCAGCTTCAGTGGACGAGTTGGACGAGGTCGGTCGCCGTCGGCAGGGGAAAATCTGCCGAGAACATGGTCGGACTAATCCCGATGGACGTCAAGCTGATTCGGCCCCAGACCGTCTGCGGCCACACCGTCTTCTCCAAGGCCCAATTCAGGTTTCCGACCTCAAGCAGCAGCTACGGCCGACCGGTTGCCTTGGATCGCTCAATCGGTAGCTGCTGAGCCC
Source organism: Solirubrobacterales bacterium (assembly GCA_049585815.1). Lineage (GTDB taxonomy): Bacteria > Actinomycetota > Thermoleophilia > Solirubrobacterales > 70-9 > DATLSM01. Next base: position 35,119 of record JBAVAR010000054.1, on the reverse strand, counting down.
TGTTGACCCTGCCAACCTGGTGAGCATAAGCAGCACGCTGCTTCACGGGGCAGCCACGGCGACGTCGCGTCTTCGGGGCTAACGAACCTCGTCCGGTGTGAGCCGGCAGCGCACCAGCGTTCGTACCACGTGCAGGCCATCGCGGGCGGTCAGCTTCTTGCCCTCTTCGGTGCGGCGCGCGGTGTAGGAGATCGGAACCTCATATATCCGGTGTCCGCGTTGCAGTACGCGGGCGGCAATCTCGGGCTCGATGTCAAAGCCGCGGCTGCGCAATCTCAGGCTCCGCAGCAGATCGGTGCGAAGCACCTTGTGGCAGGTCATGATATCCGTCAGGTAGACGTTGAACAGTACGTTGGCGCACATCGTCATCCCCCGGTTGCCCATGACGTAGAGCAACGAGTGACTGGTGTGTCCCTCAAAGGCACGCACGCCGAACACCACGCTCGTCTCTTCCTCCAATAGGGGTGGAAGCAGTACGGCAAGGTCGATGGCACGGTACTCCAGATCGGCGTCGAAGATCGCGACCAGCTCCCCCTGTGCGTGATCCAGTGCCGTGCGCACCGCAGCACCCTTGCCCTGGTTCTTCGCGTGGCGGAGCATTGAGACGCCCTCGGGCCACTCGCCCGAGGCGAGGATCTCCTCGGTGCCGTCGGTCGAGCCGTCGTCAACGACAACCAGCTCATGCGGGATCGGCAGCGATGCGTCCATCACCTCGGCGATGGCCTGCTCGACGGTCGCCAGCTCGTTGTACACCGGCATGAGGATCGAAAGGGTCGGCACGGCGGGCGCAGTATGCCAGGCAGAAGGCCGGCGGCGGGTCGGGCACAAGACGCGGGCCGGCGCCCGAATGGAGCCGCTGGGCCGGCAGCCTACCGGCGTTCCGTGTGCCTCTGATGGTCGTAGGCGACTCCGTAATCCCCACCTGGAGCCCCCCCTCGAGCGTGTATATAGGTCAGGTACTGCACCGACAGGGCCGCCTGCGCCACTACGAGGACGATCAGCAAGCGGCGTCCGCGATTTGGCCGCAGAAGGGCGGCGGAGGCGACGGCGAGAAACGGCAAGACGAAGGCGACGATCAGGTAGTGGCGGTAGAACAGGACCCCGCTGGCTGTGATCAGAAGCCCGTAGCCGACCGCGGACGCCCCGATCGCAAGGCCGGTGTTGGACCGCCAGCCCCCGATCGGCTGCGCGAACTTCCTGCGCCGCGGCCAGATTGTGAGGGAGAACGCCTCGACGCCGATCGCCAAAGCGACGATGAGGATCACGACGAAGGTAAATGCACAGAGGTAAAGCGAGGTGCCGTCCACGGCCGGCCAGGCAAGAAACCTCCATGAGTCGCTTCCAAATGAGGTGAACAAGTTGAACCCCAGCGGATATGAGACCCAAAACGGCCAGAACCGGGGCTCGACCGTGTTCACCAGACTCCGCATCGGGGCACCCTCGTGGGAGAGGACGTGTGCGAGCCAGGGCAGAAGCGTCAGTGTTCCCAGCACCGAGCCGCTGAGCCACCAACGCCAGCGGACGCTGCAGCGGTCATATAGCGCCGTCCAGGCCGCGAAGGCGCCCGCGAAGAAGAAGCCGGTCATGTGAACCTGACCCAGCCAGGCGCCGATCAGGCCCCAGGCGAACGCGCCCCAGCGCTGGCCGCGGTGCCACCAGGCAAACAGCATCGCGATCACGAACGGTGGCAGCACCGACTGGATCCAGAGCTTGCGGCTAAACAGCACCGCCAGGGGATTCACCGCAAGCAGTGCGGTCCCCCAAAGCCATGGCTCTCGCTGGCGCGGCGGAACCACCTTCCATGCGAAGGCAGCGAGGGCCAAGAGCGCGAGGATGTTGAGCACCATCACCCCACGCACGAGCTGCACCGGAGTGTTGAGCCCAAGCCCCTTTGCCATCAGCGAATACACCCAGATCCCCATTCCGGGATTGCTCGTTCCCACTCCCGATGTCTGCCCCACCCAGGGAAATGGGTTCGACCCGGTCGCGTGGTGAAAGAGAAACATCTCGTCGGCCTTGTACTCCATGTCGCTCGGCCAGATGAGGCGCAGGATCACTCCTGCCAACAGGGCGGCGCCGACTGCAATCATCGTTCGCCGGCGCACGACGGCGCCGATCAAGGTCTCGATATTGCGCACCGGAAACCGGGCCTACCGGACTGCGGCCATCCACGCGAAAACGTTCACGGTGGCTGCCTGCAGCTGAATGCTCCCAGGTGGCGAGCCGACCGTGCCACTTGATCGCCCGGTCCATGCTCTCAAATAGAGTTCGTTGCCCTCACGGGAATTGGCGTACGCACGCTGGGCGTTTTCCTTCGCGATCCGATACCACTCAGAGTGGCCGTCTTGCGCATACAGCTCAAGCATGTCGTGCAGATAGACATTGTCGTACTGCGGTCCCATGGTCAGTTCGGGGAACCGCTTTGCGGAATCCCGCGCCAGTTTCTCAGCCCGATCGCAGTACCCGTTGACGCCGGTCGCTTTGCAGAGGGTCTCGTTGGCGACAATCATCGGGCCCTGGACGTAGGGAAGGGGGGTGGGAATGAAGCTGGCCAAACCGGATGCTGTGGCCGTGGCGGACATCGGGGTCCCGCCCGGCGCCGCCTGGAGCTTGGCCGCCTCGCCGGCTGGGATTCGAAGGGTCTCGGCTGTTGTTTCCGGCTGAACGCCACCGGAACTGAACTCGCCTGCCGGTGTGCGCAGACGCGCATAGAGCCCGTCGGCAGAGTCCCAGAGCCACACATTTCCCCAATTGATGAACTTCTGTACTTCACTCAGGAATTGGGGCTTATGGGTGATCGCATAAAGGCGCGCCCCCAACTCAGACCCCCCGGCCAGCGTCTCACCGGCAAAGAAGCTGTGCTGCGTGTCCCACCACAGGCCGCCCGGTGAGCCCGGCGTGCTGTCCCAACCCGACCTGGCGATGAAACGAAAGGCAGTCTCGGCATCGCCGATATAGCTCCGCCTACCGGTCGCTTCATAGGCATCGAGGAAGGCCAGCCCCCACCACCCGTTGTCGTCGAACCAGGTCGTGCGGCCCCCTCGCTCGCCGGGCACCGGAGCAAACCCAGCAACCGGTCGCAGGGAGCGATTGAGGTAAGCCTCGGCGTACCTGGCAAAACCGTCCACGTTGCTCTTGTGGCGTGCGGTCGGATCGGCGATCGCGATCCCGTCAAGCGCCTCAAAGAGCGGCACGACTTCCCAGAGGGTCGCCACCCTGTTGCTGTGCAGCTCCGCGTCAAACCAGCCCCGGCTGGGATTCCACCAAAGCCGGTGAATCTTGGCGACTCCTGCTTCGGCCAGCCCCAGAAAGCGCCTCTGGGTCGGGTTGAGGTGCCCCGCATAGGAGTTGCCGGCGGAGATGGCCAGCACCAGAAGTGCGCCGGCAAGGATCGAGGCGAGCGCGGATCTGGCTCCTAACCGCCTCATCGTCTCGCCCTTTTGCCGCGCAAGCAGGCCCGCCCAGGCCTTCTCAGGCAGCGAGTAGCTTGGCCTTCTGGGCCGCGAACTCCTCCTCGGTGAGGACGCCTTGGGCTTTGAGGTCGCCGAGCTCCTTGAGCTGGTCGATTGTCGACTGGCCGGCTCCGGGTGCCGGCGCGGCGGCTGGGGGAGCCTCCTGCGCTTCCTGCTGAGCCCACCGCTGACCCTGGCGGCGTGAGACCCGGTTGCTCACCGTCGTGGCGGTCCCGGCGATCACAGCAGTTCGCGCTACCCCTCGCAACAGTCCAGGCATTGGCCTCTCCCTTCCTCGTCAGGACGCCGTCTCGGCCGCATCCAGGGCGGCCAGAACGGCTTGGATTGGAATTCGCCCGCTGGCGACAAGTTGGCCGCCCGACCGGCGCACGGCGGCGGCAAACGGCGCCGCCCAGCGGTTCTCATACACCAGCAGGGCTGCGGAGGTCCCAGGCTCTAACGCGTCGGCGGCTTCGCCGATGTCCTCCTCTGCGAGCAGGCCCGAGGCAGCGCCCTCAAACTCCGCGAACGCCTCCACCCCGTCGCCGAGGTCGGCGATCTCAAGCCGCGCCACAGAACCGTCATCGGCCTTCACAACAAAGGCGAGATCGATGATCCGGATCAGGCCCCTCTCGACAAGATCGACCAGCAACGGCGCGGCCTCGCCGGTCGGCTGTCGGTCCGGCCACTCGACGAGCAGGTAATCGATCGGGCCCATCTCCTCGATCGCGTCGTCGTTCAACCTTGCTCCCTTCCTCGTTGGCCAAAGATGTGAAGCGACCAGCACTCAGCAGCGGCCACCTTAGCGGGTGGATGGCTGTGTGCCAAAGCGGTGTACGGTGCTGCCGCCTCGCCGGGAGTCGATGCCGATCAGAAATGATGCCAACAACCGCGGAGCAAAGATGCGCACCCCGGCGCAGGCGGCGCTGGTCGTCGGCGCTTTAGGGGTTGTCTTCGGCGACATCGGCACCAGCCCGCTCTACACCATCCAGACCGTCTTCAACCCCGCCGATCCGCATCCCGTCACCGCCTCGACCGATAGCGTCTTCGGAGTCGTCTCGCTGATCTTCTGGGCGGTGACGATCATCGTCACGTTCAAGTACGTGCTGCTCGTGATGCACGCCGACAACGAAGGCGAGGGCGGCATCATGGCTTTGATCACTCTGATCAGGCGCCAAGGAGTGCCGGGCGGGCGGCGGACCAAGCTGGCGCTGGCGGCTCTCGGCATCTTCGGTGCCTCGCTGTTTTTCGGCGACAGCATGATCACGCCGGCGATCTCGGTGCTCTCGGCGGTCGAAGGACTAAAGGTCGTAGAGCCTTCGCTGGTCAACCTGATCGTGCCGATCACCGCGGCAATCATCGTCACGCTCTTTGCGACCCAGCGGCTGGGATCGGCCACCGTCGGGCGCATGTTCGGCCCGGTCATGGTCGTCTGGTTCCTGACAATCGGCGCCTGCGGCATCGCCGGGATCGCAACCCATCCCGGAATCCTCAAAGCCCTCTCCCCAAGCTATGCGGTCGGCTTCCTAACCGGCCATTTCTCGATGGCCTTCTTCTCGTTGGCGGCGGTTGTTCTCGCGATCACCGGAGCGGAGGCCTTGTATGCGGACATGGGGCACTTCGGCCGCGCGCCGATCACCCGCGCCTGGCTGATGCTCGTCTTCCCCGCCTGCATCCTCAACTACATGGGCCAGGGGGCGCTCATCCTCGGCAACCCCGCCTCCAATATCGCCAGCCCCTTCTTCCTCTTGGTCCCAGAGTGGGGGAGGCTTCCAATGGTCCTGCTGGCGACCGCAGCAACGGTGATCGCCTCCCAGGCGGTGATCACGGGTGCATTTTCGGTCACCCACCAAGCGGTCCAGCTGGGTTACCTGCCGCGTTTGCGTATCGCCCACACCTCTGAGGAGACGGTGGGCCAGGTCTATGTCCCCTGGATCAATTGGGTGCTGATGCTCTCTGTGCTGACGCTCGTCTTCGCCTTTCAGACCTCGACGGCGCTGGCCTTCGCCTTCGGCATGGCGGTCACAGGCACGATCACGATCACCACCCTGCTCTTCTTCTACATCGTTCGCCACCAGTGGGGGAAACCGCTCTGGCTGGTGATCGCCGGCGCCAGCGGTTTTCTCGTTGTCGACCTGCTCTTTCTCGCAGCCAACCTGACCAAGATTACTCACGGAGCCCTGCTCCCGTTGATCATCGCCGTCATCGTGTTCACGGTGCTCACCACGTGGCAGCGTGGCCGCGAGCTGGTCACCGAGCGCCGGGAGCGCGATGAGGGTTCGCTGCGCGAGTTCGTCTGTGAGCTGCACGATCGCCGCCCCCCGCTGCAGCGGGTCGCCGGCACGGCGGTGTTCCTCAACCGCAACAACTCGACCACTCCGCTGGCAATGCGTGCCAACGTCGAGCACAACCAGATCCTGCACCGCCATGTCGTGATCCTCTCGATCGAGACACTGCCGGTCCCCCACGTGGCCTCTGCCGATCGCCTGCAAGTCGATGATCTCGGATACAGGGATGACGGCATCGTCCACGTCGCCGCCCGCTTCGGCTACATGGATGAGCCCAACGTCCCCAGCGTTCTGCGCCTGGCCGCTGATGCTGGCCTCGAGTGCCCGCTCGAGGTCGACGAAGCCTCCTACTTCCTCTCCACGATCGAGCTGACGGTCGGCGAGGCTCCTGGCATGACCCGCTGGCGCAAGCGTCTGTTTGTCGCAACCTCCCGAATCGCCGCCGACGCCGCCGAATACTTCGGCCTCCCCCGCGACCGCACTGTGATCATGGGCTCCCGGATCGAGGTGTAGGGACCGACGTTTTTCTTGGTCGGGCCTTACCCCTGTGCCCTGCAGGGCTTGTAGAAGGGAAGGGCGAGGTGGCTGCCGCCTGAGGCGGTGAACTTTCCCCGGGCTTCGAACAGCCCACGGGAGCAGCGGGCCGAGATGTAGTTGAGCTTCTGGCCATTGGCGCGGTAGCTCCGGCCCACCTTTACATCGATGTAGGTGAGCGCTCCGTAGCCGCCCGCGATCGGTGGCACATCAATGGTGGCACGGTAGCCATAGCTACCTGACAACTTTTCGATCGGCACCACCACAGCGAAGGTTTGGGTTACCGGCGCGGTGATCTGGGCGTGCAGGACAACGGTCGGATCGCCATTTTGGCGGACCCCGTTGAACAGCGTCAGTGGTGAGCCCGCGATCACCGGCCCCTGGCCGGGAAGGGCGGTGGCGGCTTCAAGTCGCCCGGTGCCGACGATCGAGCGCTGACAGACCTGCCGTGCTTCCTGCGGCGTAGCTTGGGCGATGGCGCTCACCGGGCAGGTCGGCAGGCCACGGGTGTTGAGCCGTCCCTCGCGGTCGAAGTCAAGCACCGCCGCTTCGAGTGCCGGCGGCACGGCTCCCCCGCCTCTGGGGGAGATGTTGACCTGCCCCTGGAACTGGATCGGGGCAAAAGTGCGATGTGGGAGGGAAGTTGGGGCCACGCCGCCGCTGGCGCTGAAGACGAAGTTGGTGCCGCGGACCGCCAGGCCGTAGGCGCCTGCGGCCGCGATAAGGAGCACCAGAGCGAGCGTCGCCGCGATCATCGGTTTGCGAAGCATGTAACCAAGCTACCCCTTTCATCCCTCCTTTAGGCCATGGAGGGAAAGTGGGGTGCGCCAACGATGCTGCTGCTGACGGCCTCCCTCAAAGTGCTGCTGCTCCCCCTGGGGATCGCGGCTTTCATCCTCTTTTTGCTGATCATCGGAGCAATTGGGCTAAGTGTGGCGATGTTGGTGATCTCCGCAGTTACGTGGTTGTGGCGGCTAGTTTTCAGGGGAGGATCGAGAGCCGAGCGCCGCCTTAACGATCGCTTTACGTAGCGGGCCTACTTTCCGCCCGCCATTTCCGTGGAAGCCGTGACCGCACAACCAGTCGATGGCGTTGCGACCCTGTCGGTCGATAACGCCGAGTCCCTCGATCAGGAGGGCCGTGCGGCCCTGCGCGACACCCTTGGCGCTTTCTTCTCCTCCCGGGTGCTCATTTGGGTCGTCGGGGTAGCCGCTGCCCTGATAATCGGCCTTTACCCCGGCACCACGATTCTGCTCGACCCGCACCATCTGACGGCGCCATTTCACCAGCACTTCCTCAACGTGCTCGTCTCCCCGGCGGCCCGTTGGGACTCCGCCTGGTATCTCGGTATCGCCAAGACCGGCTACGTGCTCCCCTACCAGTCGGTCTTCTTCCCCCTCTACCCGGCGTTGATCGCGTTGGGGGGAGCCGGCGTGGGAGCCGGTCTCGACCTAATTGTCGGGATCTTCGTCTCCGTCGTTTGCTCGATCGGTGCGCTCTATCTCCTTCACCGGCTGGTGAGTCTCGACTTTGACGCCCCCTTGGCCCGTAACACCGTCTGGATAGTTGCCTGGTTGCCGACGGCAATGGTCCTCTCGGCTGTTTATTCGGAGTCCCTCTTTCTGCTGCTCGCGGTCGGCACCTTCTACGCAGGACGCCGCAGCCGCTGGGCGCTGGCCGGTCTGCTGGGGGGGCTTGCAGCCGCATCCCGCAACGGCGGCATCCTGCTCTTGGTGCCGCTTCTCATCTTCTACCTCTACGGTCCCCGCGAGGACCGCGAGCCGGACTTCCCGGCGGCGGTGGTTCCCCCTGCACCCGAACCCGGCGTCCTCGGGCTTGGCGACCGCCTCCGCCTCTGGGCGTGGACCAACCTCCCGCCGCGCTACCTCCTCCGCCGCGATGTCGCCTGGTTTGGCCTCGTGCCCCTCGGGCTGATCGCCTACATGACCTACCTCGCCTTCACCACCGGCTCGCCGCTCGGCCCCTTCACCCATCAGCAGCACTGGGGCCGTTATTTCCTTCCCCTGGGGGCGATACCCCTCGGGATCTGGAGCGTCCTCAAAGCGGCCTATGGCGCGATCCCGGGGTTGGATCCACACCTCGCCAACCACCTGAGCGCCACCGGTGTCACCCACCATATCTTCGCGCTGGGCTTTCTCATCCTCTCCCTTTTCCTCCTCTGGATCTGCTGGAAGCGGCTACCGGTCGCCTACACGGCATACACCGCGGTCAGCCTCGCAATGGCTCTCTCTGTCCCCGCCCACAACGAGCCGCTGAAGTCATTTCCCCGCTTCACCCTGGTCATGTTCCCCCTCTGGATCGCCCTCGCTCTCTGGGCGACCGAGCACCGGCGCGTGCGGACAGTGATCGCAATCTCGGCGCCGTTCCTCGCCCTAACGACGATCCTGTTCGTCACCTGGACCTGGACCCCGTAGGGTCCGGTTCTGTGGCGAGGGGCCGGGGGCTGAAGGTTGGTGTCGGCCTGATCGGGCGCCACTTCTCCGCTATTGCCTGAAGATGAATCGACCGCCGCTCAGAGCAGTGATCGTGGCGAAGCGGAAGCCGCGGGCACGCAGGCCGCGGATCACCGCGGGCAGCGCCTGCACTGTCTGGGGGTGGTTGCCGCCGTCGTGCATAAGGACAATCGACCCCGGTTGAGTCAGGTTCAGCACCCTCGCCCGGATTGCGGCGGCGCCGGGGTGCTTGTCGTCGTGGGAGTCGACGTCCCAGAGAACCGTCTGCAGCCGCGCACCTCGCGCCGCCGCTTCAACCTTTGCGTTGATCAGGCCATATGGCGGCCGGAAGAGGCAGGGGGTGAAGCCGGTCGCTTCGCGGATGCGCCTCTGGGTTGAGGCCAGCTCCCCGTAACCGGGGTACATGGGATGGTCAAAGGAGTGATTGCCGATCTCGTCCCCGCTGGCGAGGATTTGACGCATCAGTGCTTCGTTGCCGGCGACGTGGCGGCCCTCCTCAAAGAAGGTTGCGTTCGCATGGAGCCGGTCGAGAATCGCGAGGATCTTGGGGGTGTAGGTGGCACTCGGCCCATCATCGAAGCTCAGCGCGACCACGTTGCGAGAGCGGGGCCCGTTTGTAAGTGGGGCCGCGCCGGCCCCGACACAGCCCGCCACCACGCGCGAGCCGGCCGAGGTTCCGCCGCTCCCGCTCGAGGAGCGAGCGGCGCTGGCGCCAATGCTCCCCGCCGCGATCGCCGCGATCGCCAACGCAACCCCCACTCTCGCCGCTGCCTGGCCCTGGGTCCTGCGAAACTCGTTCATCTACGAAACCGGTCGTTCATCTAGTCAAGACTATGGTTTTGGCGTGGACCGCTATGTCGCCTTCCTGCGCGGAATGAACCTCGGGGGCCGGCGGATTAAGAATGACGAGCTGCGAGCAAGAATCGAGCAGCTGGGTTTTGTCGAGGTGGCCACCTTTCGCGCCAGCGGAAACGTGATCTTTGCCGTCGGGGGGGATGAGAGTGATGATGAGGTCGCGCTTGCGGAGGCGGTCGAAGTCGGTCTATCCGAGGCGCTCGGCTATGAGGTGCCGACGTTCCTGCGCAGCGCCGCAGAGATGGGGGAGATCAGGTCGCAGGAGCCTTTTGACGCGAGCCTGCTCGCAGCCTCAGCCGGCAAGCTCCAAGTATCGATCCTCGCCAGTGCGCCTGATACCGCGGTCAGCGAGGAGGTGCTGGCAATGGCGAGTAGCGAGGATCGCCTTTCAATTCATGGCCGGGAGCTCTACTGGCTTCCCAGCGGTGGCCTGCTCGACTCCTCTCTGGACCTCAAGGCGATCGACGCCATGCTCGGACTGTCAACCAGGCGCACCAAGGGCACGGTCGACCAGATCGCGACCAAATACTTCGAGACCTGACAGTCGATACCCAAATACTGCCCTAATTCTGACCATTCGCTGCCGTGAAAAGTAGAAGCGCCGCTTTGTTTTGAGCGTGGGAAGCCAAGGCGCGTTGTAGCCTCCCGAGATCAGCTAGAGCTTGCGGGTGCCGCAAGCGGTATCGAGGACAAAAGGGGAGGGACGTGATTCTGCAGACCATCGGCGGCTCGAGGGGTGGCAAGCGCGAGATCCAGACAGCGACTGGCGTACTTGCGGCCTTGGCGCTCACAATATGCGGCCTGCTCGCCGTGCCGGCGATGGCATCTGCAGCCGCCGAACCCGGCTCAATCAAAGGCGAAGTGACCGACGCCTCTACCCATGCGGCGATCGAAGGCGTCGAAGTGTGCGCTCTTGAAAAGGAAGAACTCGAAAACTTCAACTGCACTAAAACCGGTACAAACGGTGAATACACTCTGTCGAAACTTCCTGTAGGCGAATACATAGTCGAATTCTGGACAGGAACCGAAAGCCTCGACTACATAACCCAGTACTACAACGCCGCAGCAACTCTCCAAACGGCCAAAGCCGTGGCCGTAACCTCCAACGGAATCGTCTCCGAAGTCGATGCTGAAATGCATAAGGGAGGACTGATAAAGGGAAAATTGACCGGCGCTGGAACTCACAGCGGACTCGCGGAAATCGGGATCTGCGCCTTGGCGGTTCGCGGTGAACGGTATGAATACGTGCGATGCGCCCTTTCCAACTCAGATGGGGAATACGCTCTCGTGGGCCTACCGACGGGCGAATACAAGGTCGAATTTACAACTGAATTTACCGAAGAAGATGAAAATGGTTACATAACCCAGTACTACAACGACAAGCCAACTCTGGGTCAGGCCGAAGCAATCGCGGTGACCGCGCCGAACTCTGTCAACGGGATCAATGCTGAACTTCAACTGGCTTCCACGCTGTGGCCCGCCAACATCGGGGCTCCAGGGCTCTCGGGCACGCCGATGCCCGGAAACACCCTGTTCTGCTCGACCGGTTCTTGGACCAACGATCCGTCGGCCTATTCCTACAAGTGGTTGCGGAACGGAATTCCGCTTACCGGGCAGACATCTAGCACCTTTGAGGTACAGGGCAACGAAGTGGGGGCGATGCTCGCCTGCCGGGTGACGGCGATCAACGGCCACGGTTCGGGCATGGCGACAAGCAATGCCCTACAGGTCCAGCCGCTGGCCAGCATTCCGCCACTCACAACTCCCCCTCCAAAAGTGCTCAAGTGCAGGAAGGGCTTGAGAAAGAAGACCGTTCACGGCAAGGAAAGGTGCGTGAAGGCCAGAAGGCGGAGGGGGCACCGCCGCCACTGAGATGGCCCGGCATTGACCGCAAGGGGGGAAAAGCGTAGGTTGGGTTGGCGGCTCCGACGGGACCCCAAACGAGGAGAGACCGAATGGCCTATGCGATTACCCATCACTTCCCTGACGGTACCGAGGAGCAATATCGTGCGGCCCTCGCCGTTGTCCACCCCGAAGACGGGGGTCTGCCCGCCGGGCAGAGCTACCACGCCGCTGGCCCGACCGAGGACGGTTGGATGATCGTCGCCGTCTTTGATTCCAAGGCGGACTGGGAGCGGTTTCGCGACCAGGATCTGAAACCGGGACTACAGAGCGCGGTGGGAGCGTTTCCCGCACCCCCGCAGGAAACCGCCTTCGAGGTCGCCAACCTCCAGCAGGGCTAGCGCCCGCCGTCGGGGCCTCAGCCGGAGCGCTCCAACGCCGCCTCGGTACCCGCCCTTACCCAGCGCTTGCTGCGGGCCACGAAAACCGCAGTCTGCACGCCAACCGCGACTGCGATCGCGACGATGAAGGCGGGACCCGTGCCGAGGGGGAGAAGTCCGATCGCGAGGATGAAGCAGAAGCTGGCGAATCCGTAGAAGCCGATCAGGAAGTTCCGCAGAAGGATGCGCACCTGGGCGGAGCCGCCGTGAGCGTGGGTGAAGACAGCGAGGACGCCGGTGATGATCGGAAACGGGGCGAGCAGGCCGCTGAGATTGGGCCCGAGGGAGCCCGAAGCGGCGGTCAAGATGAGCACAAGGGCCATCGCTGCCAGTCCGCGCGCGGGGAGGTCCCACCAGGGGAGGGTGCCGGTCTGGGCGGGTTCTCCGCCCGGAACGGGCAGCAGGGCGAGGCCCGCAGCGAAGCTGGCTCCGGCCATTGCCAGGGCCACCGCCTCCGGCGGTCGGATCTGGTCAAGCAGGGCGACGGTGGCGAGGAATCCGCCCCAGCCGCAGAGGACGCTCGCCGCCGGCCCGAGGCTCTCCGAGACTCGGCCGTAGATCACGACGAAGGTTGCGAGGGCACACAGGCCGAGCAGGGTCCCGGCCGCGGCAATGGCGCCGAAGGTTGGCCCGTGCACCAGCGCCAACACCAGCAGGATCGGGCCGGCGACGACCGGCAGACCCCCGAGGATGCCGGCGATCGCGGTCCCCCAGCGCCGCCCTGCGAGGGACACCGCGACGACGCAGGACGGGGCGAGCAGAAGTTTGGAAAGCAGGATCATCGGCACCCGAATATCTAGAGCACGAACGGTATGAGCGCGTGGACCCGCTGCTTGTATGCGGGGTAGGCATCGGGAAAGTGCCTGCTCATAATCTGTTCCTCTTGGCGGGCCTTTAGCCAAACGGCGCCGCATATTGCGAAGAAGATGACAAAGCCGATGGCACGCCCGTAGTTGATCGCGGTGCCGAGCGCCATGACGATTAGACCGGTGTAGATTGGATGTCGGGCCAGCGCGTAGGGGCCAGACTCGATCAGCTCATGATCCTGCTTGAAGGTCACCTCTGCACTCCAATTTCGTCCCAGCGTAATTCGCGCCCAAACCGTGAAGGCAGCTCCACCCAGGACCATGCAGTCGGTGATGGCGCCCACTGCAACCGTCGTCTGCCAAAGGCGTGACTGAGGGGAGATGTGGATGATGTGTCCCGCGGCGATCAGGACGACCGCGAGGCCGAGGGCCACCAGGCGATACCCGACAAACCCTCCTCGTTCGACCGTGGGCTTGGTCCTGAAGGCCATTACCAGCCAGTAGATGAGCCAGGCGAGCCAGATGCAGCCGATCACCTGCCAGGTCCAGTCGGTCATCTGATCAGTGTGATGGGCGCCGACGCAAATTCGGTGATAATGGCCCGGTGGCGCTTTTGAGCGATGCCGAGATCGAGGAACGGCTTGCCAGCCTGAGTGGCTGGCAGCGCAGGGGAGATGCGATCGCCAGCAGCTTTGATCGAGGCGATTTCGTCGGCTCGGTTGAGTTCGTTCGTCGCCTGGTCGAGCCGGCAGAGGCGATGGGACACCACCCTGACGTCGAGATCTCCTGGGACACGGTGACGGTGACGATCTCCACGCACTCTGAGGGTGGGCTCACCGCCGCCGATTTCGAGCTTGCCGCCAAGGTCGACGCCCTCGCCTGAACGGGTGTCTGGCGCCTGCGCTATCGCCGCGATCCGACCCATACGCTGCGTATCGCGGGGGTCAGGTCAATTCCGCCGGGTTGACCGACGGCCCGTACCGTGAAGCGGTACTTGCCGGGCCTCAGGTGCGTGTAGGTTTTCGGCGAGCTGCACGGCCTGAAGGGCTCCTCGGCGAGCTCGCACTGGAAGCTGAGGACGCCGATTTCTTTGACTGCCCTAAACCTAAAGGTCACCGTGTGATGGCGGACGCCGGCGCCGATGATTCGTGTGTTCGGTGCATGGGGTTTACGTTCGATCGGCGGTGGAAGGCATGGCGGGGCGACGGGTACGAACTCATAGGCACCGATGTCGGTGACCGCGGGAGGTTCCTGTTCGCAGGTGAGCTGGCCGGGCAGCTCGCGGGGGTTACCGGCAAGGTCGGTTTCCCCGTTCGCGGCTTCGTTCACGCCAGCGTCGATCGTCGGAGAGTCGGCCGTCTCGCGGAAGTTTCCGGTTTCGGCGTCGACGAAGAAGGGTGGGGCGGTCTGGTTGGTCGCGCTCCCCGTCGGCGTGACGGTGGCTCCCGTTTCGGCGTCCACGCCTGTGTAGTTGGAGTGATCCAAGGTCGCGGTGACAGTGCCGGTTCCGGATCGATCGGCACCGATGTCAAGGGCCAATCCGTGGACGATCGTGTTGATGGCAACCATCCGCAGATTCGAGCCGCTTTCGGCGTGAAGATGGACGGCTTCCTGTGGGGCAGCGATTGTGTCATTGCGCAGAGTCAGGGTCCAGCTGGAGCCAACCGAGTCTCGGCTGCGAAGCCCGTACTCACCCCAACAGACCGAGTCGAGGATCCGTGTTTCACCGAGCGGAGCACATGCGGTGCTGTCGGGGGCCTCGATCATCACTCGTTCCACGATGCCCATTGCGAGAAGCGCAGACGCGGAGATGTCTGTATTTGTGTAGTGCAGCTCGAAGTCATAGAGCCTCGATCCCGGACCGAGCTGCACGGCGTAGTCGGGTGCGGCTGAGTAGAGCAATGGGCGCGACTGCCCCTCCTCGCCCTCCACCGTCACCCCGGCCGGAACGTCTAGCTGTTCCAGGGTCGGAGATTGGGGGAGGGCGTAACTTCCTTCATCCCCCGCAAGCAGGACGGTGTCGCCGGAGCCGGCCATTGCAAGCGCGGCGGCTATTTCGCACGGTTTTGCCTGCGTGCAGCCACTCCCGGAACCGATGGGAGAGACATAGAAGGTCTGGGCCGCACGCGCCTGTCCGGGAGCCAGCGCCAGTGCGGCGGCGGCCACGAAGATGGCTGTGGCCGATCGCGCTCTCCTCCCGCACCGCGGTTTTCTCTTTGCCATTGGCTCCGACTTTACGCCAGTCGGCAGCGACATTTGCCCAAGATTCCCCCGACCGGGCCTAGACTGACCCGATGGGCGAGGAACGATGCGATCTGGCGCATCTTCTCGGTGGCTTGCTCGCTGCCTTGGCGCTCGTCGTCTCGGTCTTGGCTTCGCTCGCTCCGACTGCCCGGGCCGGTGAGGCCTACGTCGCCAACTTTCAGTCTGAAAGCGTGACGGCGATCGACACCCAGACCAATCAGGTGGTGGGCCCGCCGATCAGAGTCGGGGCCGCACCGGAGGCGATCGCGATCACGCCGGATGGAATGAGCGCATACGTCGCCAATTCCGGCGAAGACAGCCTTTCGGTGATCGACACCCAGACCAACTCTGTGGTGGGCCCGCCGATCGACCTCGGTGCCGGGACGGAAGAACCGGACGCGATCGCGGTGACCCCCGACGGTAAGACGGCTTATGTGGTCAATGAAGAATCTGACAACCTTTCGGTGGTCGATATCCAGACCGATCAGGTGGTCGGCTCGCCGATCCCAGTTGGCGAGCATCCGTATGGCATCGCCATAACCCCCGACGGTGAGTCGGCATACGTCTCAAATTCGGGCTCGGAAAGCGTTTCGGTCATCGCCACCCAGACAAATCAGGTGCTGGCATCGATCAAGGTCGGTGA
Source organism: Solirubrobacterales bacterium (assembly GCA_049585815.1). Classification (GTDB taxonomy): domain Bacteria; phylum Actinomycetota; class Thermoleophilia; order Solirubrobacterales; family 70-9; genus DATLSM01. The sequence continues at coordinate 19,541 of JBAVAR010000054.1, read as the reverse complement.
AGACCCGAGCAAGGTGGCGGTCACTCCCGACGGCAAGACTGCCTACGTCCTCAACGAAGGATCAAACGACATCTCGGTGATCGACACGCAAACCAATCAGGTACAGGGATCTCCGATCCCGGTCGGGACGCCGGACGGAATCGCGATGTCCCCCGATGGCAGCAGCGCATACGTCAGCGATGCCAAATCGAAAGCTGTCTCGGTGATCGACACTCAGACAAATCAGGTGCTCGGCACTCCGATAGCCCTGGGCAAGGAACCGCGCGCAATTACGCTCACCCCCGATGGCAAGAGCGCATACGTGGCCGAGGCCGGCGGCGCCGAAGCCGTCGTCCCGATCAGCACGCAGACCGACCAGCTCGGAACACCGGTTGGCGTCGGCAAACTCCCCCTCTGGATCGCGATCACCCCCGACCAGCCTCCCCATGCCTCCTTCACTCATCTCACCGCTCGGCCCCAGGTCCCGGTCGCTTTCAACGCCTCCGCATCAAGTGACCCCGACGGCACGATTGGCGGCTTTGATTGGGGGTTCGGCGACGGATTCCAGGAAACGAGCGCCGGCCCGGCGGCGAGCCATTCCTACTTCGCTCCCGGCATCTACAAGGCGACGCTGACGGTGACCGACGAAGAAGGCTGCTCCACCGCATTTCTCTTCACCGGACAGACTGCTCTTTGTAACGGGTCGACTGCCGCCAGCTCCTCCCAGATCATCCAGGTCTCCTACCCCAGCGTGCGGATCACCTGCCCCAATAGGGCAGGTCATGGAGGCTGCAAGTTCAGGCTCGAGGCGGTGAGTGCGAGGCACCGGGGAAGAATTGAGAGCGCCGTCGCCGGGCTGAGGCTGAAGGCCGGACGCTCAAGCGTCGTCTCGCTCAAGCCGAGGGCGGCCTACAGAGACAGCCTGGCCGCGGCCGGCAATGCTTTGGTCAGTGAGACGGCCAAGGTTGATGGTTCCAAACGGACCCGAGTCGTCAGGTTGAGGATCATCCGGTAGGGCTCTAGGCCTGCGCTTCACGCGGGGCGTAGCGGTGGTGGAGCATCAGCGCGTTGCCATCGGGGTCAGTGAAGAAGGCCATGTGGCAGACGCCCGTATCGAGTATCTCGCCCTCAAAGACCACGCCACGGGTCTCCAGCTCGGTCCGCGCGCTCGCCACGTCATCGACGCGGAGGGCGATGTGGTTGCGGTTTAGCGCGTACTCGAGCCCCATCTTGTCTGGTTCGATGACGCCGAGGGTCAGGCTGCCGGTCTCGAACTCGGCGAACGGTTTGCCCTCGATGTACATTGAGCGCGGCATCCCGAGCGCCTCTCCGTAGAACTCCATCGCGGTGGCAAGATCGCGGGTGGGTACCGTGACGAAATCCACTCCTTTGACCAGCGGCGCGATCACTGACATCGGGTTCCTCCTCAGTTCGGAGCAGCGTTGCCGCTTGACTCTACCCCCGCGCGGAAAGTCGCACCCCCTGCGCCTAATCTCCTTCCATGGCCAAGCGCAAGGGCAAGAGACAACCCCGCAGAAAGGCACCGACCGTCGACTACACAGACGCAGATGGCAATATCTTGACGCTACGCCAGACGCTCAGCGCCGCCACCATTGCCAAGATCGGAGAGCCCCCGGCGGGAGAGGCGGCATCCCAGGAGGACGCCTGGCGCCGGCGCTCGGAGGTCATGTTCGAGCGGCTGGCGGTTCGTTGGGAGATCGCCGGGCTACCGCTGAGTGACCAGAAGATGCTGCTCGGCCGCTACCGGATGTCGGACGCTGAGACCCAGCGCTGGGTCCGACAGACGATCGCCAGGCACGTCGAGCGCCACATTCCCGGGCTGGCGAGTTGATCGGCTGAGGGCCCCTACGGGCGCTCCTTCAATTCTTCACTTCGGTGTTGAGCGCCATACCCACAGCATCGCCAAGGGCTGCAGCGGAAGCCGCGCCCATAGCGCCCAACGCGGAACCCGCCTGAGGTCGAGCCCCGGCACCTCCCCCGGCCTCAGCGCCATCTGGACGTTCGCGGGAAAGACCGCCACCAGGAGCCCGAGCAGCCACCATCGAGCAAACCGGCGGGTCCGGGGAGAAATCAGGGCGCTGGCGCCGAGAATCTCTGCAACTCCGCTGATGGCGACCGCCTCTCGCCGCAGCCTCACCCACGGCGGCACGATCGCCTCATAGCTGCGTGGAATCAGGAAATGAAGAGCACCGGCGAAGGTGAAGAAGCCGGCAAGCGCTCGCTGGGATCGGCTCATCGGGGGCAGTCTTCCAGGTAATTTGAGCCGGTGACCTACCGCACGCTGGCCGCTACCGCCGCGCATTGGCGCCCCTCAAACCAGATGGGGGTCGACAACACCGACGTCGGCAACCAGCTCGGCGCCCAATCCCTCGGCGCCCGTCTCTGGCGCTTGCGCCCCGGCCAAGCCTCCACGCGCCACCGCCACTTCTCCCAAGAGGAGCTCTACGTGCTGCTCGAGGGCACGGGCCGGATACGAGTCGACGGGGATTTGCTGGAGCTCGCGCCACTGGATGCCGTTCTCGTCGAAGCGGAATCGATCCGCCAGATTTTCAACGACACCGATGGCGAGCAACTCTGGCTGGTCGTGGGCGCCCCACCCGAGGGCGCCAATACGCTGGAGATGTCGGCGAAGAAGCTGAAGGCCCTCTACCCGGACGGCCCGAAAGCCCTTCCGCCGGAGCTGAAAACGGAATGACACGACGATTTGAGGAGGCAGCCGTGAAGCATGCTGCCCCTTACCTCCACCGACTTAAGATCGCCAATCAACCCGGTGCTCAATCGGTAGAGCACTTCCATGCTAATCCGGGCTTCCAACGCCCTTTTGGGGGGCATATTTTGGCTTTATAGAGCCGAAAACTGACACTCATCCCAACCCTATCGAAGGCTCCAAAAGAGGTGCTCCTCAGGCGTGAAAAACCGGGCGCTTCCCATTGAATGGGAAGATTTGACCCCCGGCTCGCCCTTCTCAAATCGCCGCCGATTTCGAGCCTCGGTGCTCGGCCCTGGCGCTCTGGGGAATCCTGTAAGGCGTGCACAATAGCCTGCCGCTGCGGAGTTGTTTTCGAGAGCTTCGCAATAGCTGGTTAACGTCCGGAGCGAGTCTTTCTCCGCCAACGCCCAGGTCCAGAACCTCGTCCACGAGCTCGCCCACGCCCTTGTCCGTCGTGACCGCCCTCCCGATGACCCAAAGCTCCCCTACGCCGAGGAGGAGGTTGTCCGCCGAGTCCGTCGCCTTTGCCGTCTGTGCCTCCCTCGGCCTCGACACCTCACCGAGCTCAATCCCCTACCTTGCCGGCTGGGGCGAACGCTCAGACGATGAGCCGATTGAGCGCTACGCCGTCCTGATTGACCGCCTCGCCCACCGCCTCGAGGACGTCGTCCTCACCACAGCCCTCGCCGAGGTCTGAGCTGCGGAAGAGTAGGGGCCCTGAGCCTCCTCCGCGGCTCAGTACGGTTGGCAGAGCGTCTTCGGGCCTGACCAGGAGCGCCAGGGGCCGAGCGGTCCGCCTGGCCTTGCAGGCTCGCGGATGAAGAGCTTTAGGTACGCGCTGCGGCCTTCGCAACTCCCGATCCGCTTGGCCTTCAGCTCGATCCTCACCTGATGAGGGTAGTAGCCGCCGCGGGGTTTGAAGATCGAGTTACGGCCGTTGCCACGGGCGACCGGACCGCCCCAGCTAGACCAATGGACTGCGGTGATCAGCCCGCTCGGGTCCCCGCCGTTGAAGATTTTTTCCGGCCGTTCGCTGCCCCAGCCTTCGCCGTTCGGAGCACCGTAGACGACGCCACCGAGGACGATCTGGCCGTCGGCTGCGGCTGAAGCTGCCGCGATCAGGCCGAGCGCCAAGAGCGCCATCCCGATTCGAAAGGTACGGGCTGTTCGGCGCGCCATTGAGGCAAGCGTACTCACTCACCCAGCGCCGCGATGAACCCCTCCTGCCGACCCTCGTCGAAATACAGCGCCTCCAGAGCACCTACCTGGCGCCGGGTGATTGGTTTCGTTCGCCCGGAGCTGCCCAACGGGGTCGAAGATCAAACCCGCGATCGCAGCGCGGTTAGCGATCGAGCACTCTCACAGCCTCCCCAAGTGCGTTCGGATCGACCGCCGGGAACCGATACAGCTCAGGTTCAACTCCCCTGAACAGCGCAAGCAGTGTCTTGGGCTCGACCAGACCGGAGTTGACCATGTTCTCGACGTCTTCGAGGTCAAGCTCAAAGCCACGCTCCAGCTTGGAGAGCGCTTGCGAGTATGGGTCGAAGTCAAAGACCTCGAGATTGCCCTCCCGGAAGCGAAAGCGAGAGCGCTCGCGCCAACCCTCAAGCGCCGGCAGGAAGTCGAGTGGCGATGCCAGCTCGACGTTCACCGAAAGCTCCTCCTTGAGCGCGGCGATGCGCCTCAGTGCGGGGTCGGAGTCCGGCTCAAAGCGGATGTCGATGTCGACCGTCGAGTCGCGCCAGCCCTCGAGTACCGCGGTCGCGCCGCCGGTGAGATACACCCGGGTTCCTTTAGATACGACTCGCCCCAGCTCGTGGGCGAACGCTCTAATTCGCTCCGCGTTAGCCTCGTCGCGCAAGGTCCACAGCTCCAGCGAAGCTGGCGACGCGGGCGAGGATCGCGTTGTAGCGAGCATGGGCGCCGTCGCCGAGTTCCTCGCTGAGGGCTCGATAGAGCCTGTGGGCCGCTGGGACCTCGCCGGGAAGGTCCGGAGCGTCCAGTCCAACCCGGCGAAGGCGCGGCGCCGCAGCCCCGACCGCAGCTGCGTTGACGGTCTCTCGCCCCGCCTTCAGGTCAGCGAGGCCCGGCAGGACGATCTCCGCCCCCGGCAGGCTCCTGAGAGAGTCTTTAGACATCGCCTCCTAAGCGTAGAGTTTTCTCAGGGCAGTGCGCGCGAAACCGAAACGCCGGTTGGGTACCGGCCACGTTTGCCTCAATACGGAATTAGGTCTCACACCACCGGCGCCCATCCGCGCCGGTGGGCGCGGTTTAGCATCACTTTGTGGCCGACCCGATGCTCATCCTCACCGGACCGCCGGGCGTTGGCAAGACGACGACGGCACGTCTGCTTGCCGCGCGATCTGAGCGCTGCGTTCACCTCGAATCCGACTGCTTCTTCCACTTCATCAGCGCCGGCTACGTCGAGCCGTGGAAGCCGGAGTCCCACGCGCAGAACACGACGGTGGTGCGCATCGTCGCTGCGGCAGCGGCGGGTTACGCCGAGGATGGCTACTTCACCATCATTGACGGGATCTTCAGCCCGCGCTGGTTCTTTGAGCCCCTGCGCGATGCTCTCCAAACAGCCGGCCACACTGTCGCCTACGCGGTGCTTCGCGCTCCACTCGCGATCTGTGCTGAGCGTGCTGCGGGCCGCGAGCGCAGCCGGATCGCCGACACTTCGATCATCGGGCGACTCTGGGAGGATTTCGCCGATCTCGGCTCGCTCGAGTCCCAGGTGATCGACAGCGACGACAGGGCGCCCGAGGAGATCGCGGAGGAGGTTGAGCGACGCCTCGCGGAGGGGGCACTTGCCGTCTGACGCTCTGGGTCCCAATGGATGGGCGGCTGCCTCGCCTCTCACCTCCTTCGCAGCCAGCCGCCAATCAGCTTGCTGACGCCGGTCGCGCTGAGACAACCAGGCATTTCATCACCTCTTTGCTGCTAGCTTGCGGAGAACAACCCGACCGACGCTCCCCACCCAGAAATCTCAAGTGGATCCAGGTCGTTGGCGGATATCGAGAAAGGCCTCCTTTGCCGCACGAACTCCCGGGACCCCACCGACCCCACCGATCAGCCTCCCTCTTCTCCGTTGGATTCGCGCTCAGGGCGGCAATGCTCGCCGGCTTGATCTGGGCCTTCGGCCTGGCGGGCTGGAGTTCGTTGGCAGCCGCAAACAACCTTTTCACCCTTGACTCCGAACCTGCCACTCCCGGCAACGTGATCGAGGATTCTGCCGGCACGGCTTACGTGGGCTGGCTTCACAAGCCGGCCCAGCCGATGTTTTGCAAGATCCCCGTAGGTGGCACCTGCACCAACCCGATCTCGCTACCAATGCCGGGAACAGTGCCCGGCGAATACGTTGCCAGTGGCCTGTTCCCGGTCTTTGGCAGTACCAGCGGCACGATTTACGCCGTCGCCCCCTGCGGTACCGGTCCGATCGGCGCAGACGCCGTGATCATCTGGACATCTACGAACGGCGGGCAGAGCTTCAATGCCGGCACGATCAACAAAGAAGGCGATCCCGACATGGACAACCCTTCAAACGTGTTCCTCTCCGGCTCTGACCTGCTGATCGGCAATTCCCACGTGGGGCTTGGCATTGGCCTCACACCAGCCGCCGGGGGGGCGGGGAGTCATTTTCAATTCGCTTCCCCCAGCCTCTACACGAGTGCCTCCACCCTCGGCTTCGCCAGTCCCGGCAAACCGGTCGACGTTTACGAGACCCTCGAAAATCCCCAGAACACTCTCCAGTTCTACCGCTACAAAGGCTCGGGGTCCCTCGTCAACGATACTGACTGGGAAGGTCCGAATTCGCTTCCCAATGGTGAAGACCCAAGGCTTGCGGGTGGCCCCAGCGGTCTGTTTTTGGCCTCGTTGGATTATGGACCCGGCGGCGAACCGAACCTGCTTGATGTCCGTAAGCTTTCAGGTTCCAGTTTCGGCGCACCGCTGACTCTTCCATCCAGTCACACCCCTAGCGAAAACCAGGGAGGCACGATTTCCCAGGCACCCGATGGCGAAATTGCGGTCGCCTGGCCCGGGACCAGGTCAAGTGATCAGGCCGCGGTTATGCAGCTGTTTACCTCGACCAACGGCGGAGCGGGCTTCGGCCCCGCGACCGAAGTCGCTCGAATCGGATCCGAGTACGCCGGTGGCAATACCGCCCAACTGGCGCTGGGAAATGGCGGCCAGGGCTGGCTTACCTTCACCGACCAGGGAGGGCTTCAGGTTGCAGACCTAAAGCCGATCCCGCCAGTATCGACCGGGCCTACACCGAAGCCGCCACCGACGCCCCCCACCTACACAGGGGTGAACAGAACCATCACCACGCCCGTTGGGGGCAACCTCCTGACCCTGAAGGTGCCAAAGAACTGCCTCGCCTCTCTGCAGCCCTTCTACGTCGGCGTCGGCAAGAAAGCCCGCCACAAAATCGCGAGGGCACTTCGCAGCAAGCTCAAGGTGCTCAAGGTCACCTTCTCCTTCGATGGCCAGAAGAAGACCCTGAAGAAACGACCCTTCAGGTGGCTGATTAGACCGCCAGCGCTTACGCCGGGCAAGAAGTACATCGTCAAGGCCCGGGTCACGGCTCTGGTCGACAAGCATGGCAAGTCCAAGCGAGTGGTGAAAACGCTCAGGGGTCCGGTTTCAGTCTGCTGAGCTCGGTTGGGAGTGCGACTGGAGCCAACGGTTGGGATCCGGCTGATCTCGGGTGAGCGGCACTGATTGCCGTTGCCGGTGTCCGAAGCAGCGTCCAGCGGGCGCTTTCGCGGCTATGCCGCAGTTGCAAAGAATCCAGGTCCCGAAAAGGCAGCCGGTACCTACCTTGCTTCCAACACCTTTGCGACCGTCGTAAGGTCTGTAAGCGCTTCGCCGGAGGATCCCGGCAATATCAGCACAAATTCGTCGTTCCGCACCTCCACTTCTCCAACCGTGATTTCAGGAGAGACTTCTGAGACCATCTTGGCTTCAGGCGGTTCGCCCACCCACTGCACCGATTCGGTGACTGTTTCGGGCTGGGATGCGACCGCCGCCCCCGTTCCGATCCCGTAGTCATAGGTAATCGGTAGCGGCGGCTTGGACGCATTTGCCAGGGCGTCCGCGAATGCCCCAGTCGGTGGCGGTCGGTTGGACCCCCCTTCCCAGACAAAGAGCCAATCCCAGGCAACGAGCTGTTTCGTTCCCGTTTCCGCTGCGGGTGGTCCCCAGAATGTGCACTCGGTCGGGTGCAGGATGTTGTTGACGGGTTCGGGCAGGGATAGTCCGGGGATCGGCTGGTCGGCAGGCTGTAGCTGTTCGGTGACCGCCCCGCGGGGAAGTGGTAGCAGTCCCTGGCATGAGCGGTTGGGGAGCGCCTTCTCGCATCGCTTTCGGGCGACAATTTTCAGGCTTCCGCCGCTCCGGCCGCCTGTAATTGCAAGGTCTCCGTGACTGAACTTGGCGTAGTGGTTCGGTGGTTGACCGGGGCAATTGCAACCGTGGGGATCTCCGCAGAGCGCCAGGCGAGTTGGTTCGAGCTCGTTGACGCCTGATCCTTCGGTAGAGCGCAGCCTCACGATACCGCTGGATACCCCCAGTTCGATCACCGGGGCACTGACCGAAAGGTCGTAGACCCCGTCGGCGTAGGGGGCGACTGTGAGCGTAATCGGTTTCGCCCCCGCCGCCACTTTCACCTTGTGTGGAGTGAATCCGACCTCACCGGAGGAGGGAACATTCGGGCCGCTCAGATCCCACTCTCGACCGAAGCTCGGCTTGCGAAAGAACTCCGATGCCTCGGAGTTGAGGACCTCTTTGCTAGCTGCGCCGGCAGCCAGATAGGCATCCTCGCTGCTTGCGGCGCCGAACATTGCGGGGAACTCATCCCAGAGGTTGATTCCCCTTGATGCCAGATGTCCATAGAAGCCCACCGCGTCATAGGAGCGCTCAAACAGCGACTTGGCGGGCGAGTTTAGGTAGGCCTTCCAGAAATATGTTGCGCCGCGATTGGGATTCACCAAAACCGAATCGACCCACTGAGCGGAACCCTCGATCAGCCAGCTTGATTCGCTCACCTCCTGATCGAAGTGTTCGATCGTGCCCGCCATCACCGCCTGGTAGACATGAAAGACCTCGTGGGCGATCACGGCTCTGGCCTCGTTCGGATCGGCATGGGCCCCCCTCGCGACCGTGATCAGACATTTAGCGGCAGGGGCATTCGCGGTCTGACTGCCCTGCGCGTCAAAACATGTGGTTTCCCCGTCGGCGTCAACTGTCTTCCCATCTTTATCCACTGATTTCAGCGTTTCCGCCGGAGACTCTTTCAATTCAATAAAGCTTTGAGGGCCGCCGGGCAAGGTGATGCGATGAAGCTTGCTCCCCTCCACCGCCGCGTAGTGAAAAACCAATTTCTGGTCAGATTTGAGATAGGGGCTCGGCTTCGGCCCGGCCAGCACCGGGGACGCGCACACGGCGAGGAGGCCCATCGCCGTGATCACTCCCAAAAACACGCCCAATACGGCGGCTCGACCGAAGCTGATCAACGTGCTTTCGGCCAACGCCAGGAGTCCACATCTATGAATGGTATATGAGAGGTCAATGATCGCTGCTATCCACGATTGCTCAAGTCCCGCACCGGTTCATGGTCAGCCCCTTGACGCAGGCCATGGCTCTTTTGCCATTGCCCTCCCCACGCGATTCCGGATTCCTTCCTGCCCACACCTGCCGGCTCGAAAAACAGACCGCTACCGCCCCTGCCGCACCCCTTCTGATGCACCGCAACCCAGCGCCTTGTAAAAGGCACGCCGTGCAAATTTCCCGCCGGCAGGGCCTACTTCTCGGCGTTGTCCGCTCCGCTGAGGCGATCGCGTCCGGTCCCGAGATTCGCCCGAAGGATATTTCGGCGAAGAAGATAAGAAGAATGAACCCCAAGCCGGTTCAAAGACCGATCAGGGTCCCGCCATTCCTAGTGCACGCTGGCGCTGGGAGTGATGTCGGCCTTAGCCGCAGCGTCGGTAACTGAGACGGGGGCTTCAGTCGGCGCCGGCAAACGGGCATCAGAAACGGACTTCTCGGCTTCCTCACCTTGATCACCGGAAAGCTCACCGGAAATCGAGGATTTGAACTCCCGGATTCCCGTACCGAGCGAGCGTGCCATCTGGGGAAGGCGTTTGGGCCCGAGTACGAGCATCGCAATCACCAACACGATCAACAAATGAAATGGGCTCTCAAGTCCGCTTAGCATCTGGTCTCCTGACGCAGTTTGTGGTTTCAAAAGTGATACGCGATTTCGGCCGGACTGGATCATTCATCACGTCTTGACGGCAGCTCGGAATGCACCTTCCAGCCGAGAAGCCTCTAAGGCTCTTGCGGGAAGGGTTGTGGAAGCGTTGCTCGCGGCGCTCCGAAGAGACGCGCCAAGACGATGCTGAGCTCATAGAGCGCGATCAGCGGGACCATCTCAAGCAGCATCGAGAGCGGATCGACGCCTGGCAACGCGGCTGCGATGACCGCGCATCCCAGATATGCAAAGCGACGGTTGTGGGTGAGTTGCTCGACCTTGACGATGCCAAGCCGCGTCACCGCCAAAATGCCTACCGGAACCTGAAATACGATCCCACAGGCAAGCAACGTGCTGGAGAAGAAGCTGTAGTACTCGGAGGCTCGAACCTGCACATCAAATGAGGAGTTATTGAAGCCGAGCAGGAAGCTCAGCGCCGCCGGCAGGACGACGAAGTAGCCAAATGCGACGCCGCCGACGAAAAGGATCGGGATCAGAACAAGCAGCGGAAGAATTAATCGGCGCTCCCGATGGGCGAGGGCGGGCAGCGCGAAGGCGTAGAGCTGGAAGAGGATGATCGGCAGGGAGAGGATCAGCGCCGCGTAGGCGGAGACTGTGAGGGTCATCGTGAACGGCTCGGTAACCCCAAATGTGAGCAACTTGCGATGAGCGGCCGGAAGCGGCGAGTTGGCCAAGCTCAAGAGCAGATGGTTCTGCCAGAAGCAGAGGGCCAGCGCCACACCGAAGACCGCAACTGAAATGAGCAGTCGGGCCCGCAGCTCGTCCAGGTGCTCGACCAAGGTCAGGCGATCACCGTGAGAGATCGACTTGAGGCGCGCCATCGGTCCTCAGTCCCGCATCTGGGCGAGGGCGAGCACTCGGCTTGGACAGAAGATCAACAACTTATGCGCTCCGGGATCAGCCATTCGGATAGCACTAACGGGGACGGATGCAGATCGGATCATTCGGCCAAGCGGACTGATCCGATCTCCTCCAAGGGGCGTAGATGCCGGGTGAAACTGAAAGGCCACACCGTCTGATCAGGAGGTGTGAGCACCTAAGGCAAGCCAGAAGGAGAACACCACCAATGCAGGCACAGACCAAACTGAGCGACATTGACGTCGACGGCGCCATACAGGAAGCTGCACATGAGGCGATCGACGGGCTGGAGCCGGGCGATACCAGGCTCGATTTCTTTAAAAAGGCCGGGTTGACCGGCGGCGCGGTGATGGGCGGTGGCGTTTTGCTCAGCGCCTTGACCCCGGCATTTGCATCAGCCGCAGGAAGAGGCCGCCCCCCAGCCAGTTTCGGCAAGGGTGACATCGGCATCCTCAACTACGCCCTCACCCTCGAGTACCTGGAGGCGGCGTTCTACAACGAAGCAACCGCCAACCAGGCCAAGACATCGTTCATCAAGGATGGCCAGACTCAGGTCTTTCTAAACACGGTCACCAACGATGAGAACATGCACGTTAAAGCGCTTCAGAAAGCGCTTGGCAAGAAGGCAGTGAAGTCGCCGAAATTCAACTTCCAAGGCGACAACGCGGAGGAGGAAAAGTTCCGTACCTCATCCTTTGCCTTCGAGAACGAAGGCGTTCATGCCTACTCGGGCCAGGCATTCAACATCAAGGATCCGGCCTACCTGGCGGTGGCACTGTCGATCGTCACGATCGAGGCTCGGCACGCCGCGGTGATTGGTCTGATCGCCAAGGGCAGCGAACAGGGTATCGCCCCAAACGGCGCCTTCGACACGCCATACACGGCGGCGAAAGTGTTGAAGGATGTGACCAGCCTCAACTACATTCAGAAGTAGTCCGCCAGTCGCTTTGTTGGCGATCTGAGACAAGAACTGAGCCAATGCGCGCCCCGGGCATAGCCGCCGGGGCGCTCTTGGTTGAAGGCCTTCAGCCCCGCCAACTGCGCCGCAAGAGGACTTCCTTTACCGCCAACCCTGGAGTCGAGTGATCCACCCGTCCGCGATACGCGTAATGGGGATAACCGACGCCAAGCCCACAGGAGGAAATCATGCCGAAGACCATCGAGCCCGAAAAGCCAGTGATTCCCAGAGAGGACAATGTGATCGAGCGCGTGGCCAAAGATCCCGTTTCGCGCCGCAGGTTCATCGCCCTCGGCGGTGGCTCGACCGCCCTCGCCGCCTTCCTCGCGGCCTGTGGGAGCAGCAGCTCAACCACGACGACTACCTCGACTGCCGCCGGCTCAGCTGCACCTGGAGAAACTGCGAAGTTCGGCAAGGGTGACGTTGGCATCCTCAACTACGCCCTCACCCTCGAGTATCTGGAGACCGCCTTCTACCAGGACGTGATCAAGAGCGGGCTGTTCAAGGGTGCCGAACTGGAAACGATCAAGAGGTTCGGTGGCGAGGAGGCTGAACACGTCGCCGCGCTGACCGCGTTCGTGAAGAAACTCGGTGGAAAGCCAGTCGCAAAGCCGAAGACCGAATTTCCGCTGAAGAGCGCCAAGTCGGTGCTCGAACTGGCCGGCACGGTCGAGAACCTTGGCGCCGCGGCCTACCTCGGACAGGCACCGAACATCCAGAGTCCCACTGTGCTCGCGGCGGCTCTCTCGATTCACAGCGTCGAGGGCCGACACGCATCTACCCTCAACACGCTGCTCGGCAAGTCGATCACCCCGGATGGACCCTTTGCCGTGCCGGCGAAAGTGAGCACGGTCCTGAAGTCGGTCGAACCTTTCATCGTCAGCTGATTGCCCGAGCGAACAAAAGGAGAATGAAATGACCAACGAGGAACTGATTCAACCTGAGCTGGCCGATGTCGTCCACAGCGAGGACAGCGAGGATTTCTCCCGCGCTGAGGTGATCCTCAAGGGAGTCCTGGTGACCGGCGCCGTCTATGGGACCGCGATGGTTGGTCCCTTCGTCGCCCAGGCCCTGGCGAAGTCGGGACACTCAGACGTGGATATTCTCAACTTCGCCCTGACCCTCGAGTACCTTGAGTCGACGTTCTATAAGGAAGCCAAGACGAGAGTGAAGGCGAGCGGCGCCCTGAAGAGCCTGATCACGATGCTTGCCGAAGACGAGCAAAGCCACGTCGAAGCACTCACTGCGACGATCAAGAAGCTGGGCGGTAAGCCGGTGGCCGAGCCGATGTTCAACTTCCCCTACAACGGCACCGCCGGCTTCCTCAAGTTGGCGCAAACATTCGAGGACACGGGCGTCAGCGCCTACAACGGTGCGGCGCCCGCGATCACCGAAAAGGCCGTGCTCGCCTCAGCGGGTTCGATCGTTCAGGTCGAGGCGCGCCATGCTGCGGCGATTCGTTTGCAGAATATGCAGGAACCGGCGCCGGTCGCCTTCGATCCCTCACTCAGCGAAGCACAGGTGCTCAAAGCCGTGGAACCGTTCATCCAATAACAGGGCCCGAGCGGAGCGAAGAAGAGATGGCGCTCAGGCGCGAGAAGGCAGAGCGGTTGGCTGATGAGGAGCTGATGCCTCTGATCGGGGACAAGGTCCCGCGGGCATTTGAGGTCTTCTATGACCGACACGTGAGGGCCGCCTACTCGCTCGCCTACAGAATCGTCGGCGAGCGGGCAGGCGCCGAGGACGTGGCACAGGAGGCCTTTATCTCGATCTGGCGCAGTGGCGCCCGCTATGACCGATCCCGCGGCAGCGTGCGCTCCTGGATGCTTGGCATCGTGCGCAACCGAGCGATTGATGCACTGCGCAGCAGGGCCGGCCGGACACCGAAGCTCGACTTCGATGATGATGCGGTGCTTGAGGAGCGCCCCTCAGAGGACCTCACCGATCAGGAGGCGATGCACCGAGAGACCACGCATGAGCTGCGAGGGGCCCTCGAGCAGCTGCCGGGCGAGCAATCGAAGGTGATCGAGCTCGCCTACTTCGGCGGCTTCAGTCACTCTGAGATCGCCGGGATGCTGGGGGTTCCAGTGGGTACCGTTAAGGGTCGGATGCGACTCGGCTTGGAAAAGATTCGCGGAGAGCTGGCGGAGGGATGGGCATGAACACAGACCACGAGCACTGGCGCGAGGAGTTGGCGGCCTACCTGCTGGGCGCCCTGGAGCCAGGAGAGGCAGCGGACTTCGAACGCCACCTTGCCGGCTGTGAGGAGTGTCGCACCGAGATCAGCTGGCTTCGCCCCGCGATGCAGGCGCTGCCGGAAGGGGTTGCGCTCTCTGAGCCATCGCCGCGCCTGCGTGAACGGGTGATGGCCGAGGTCAGCTCTGACATCGGACCAACCCCAGGCGTGGAGCGCCCTCCGGCGCTCGATCTGCGCCGTGTCCCAGCTTTCAGGCGCCGTGGGGGTGGTGGGAAGGCTCGCCCGGGTGTGCGCCCAGTGGCGGCCCTCGCCGCAGTGGCCCTGCTCATTGCGGTTGCTGTCGGATATGCCATCCACACTGGTTCTGCAGGTGACGGGCCCAGCACAACCATCACCGGACGTGCCCCGGGGATTACCGCGGAGGTGGTGAGAAATGGTAATTCCGGCACGCTTCACCTGGCCGGTCTTCGCCAAGTCCCAAACGGCAAAATCCTGCAGGCTTGGGTGCGGCGCGGAAGCCGGGTCATCTCCGCAAACTCTCTCTTTGCCCCCGACCGAGTTGGCAGCGCGACTGCGGCAATTCCTGATATGCAGGGAGTGAGTGCCGTTATGGTGACGGTTGAGCCTCAGGGAGGTAGCGCCCAGCCGACCTCGACGCCGATCATCAGTGTCGCAATGCCACAGTAGGGCTTCTGGCCCAGCGCGCCTCCATCCACTCACTCAGGCGCACCATTCATGGCCAGGGCACACTTCGGCAACTCCCCCCTGCACCCGGATCTCCGCCCAGGCAAGATGGTGTATATCTCAGAACCGCTCTACATCTGCGATCTCGACGGCACACTTCTGCGCTCCGATGCGACTCTCAGCCAATTTGCCCGTGACGGGCTCAATCTGCTGATCGAGGCCGGGGCCCCACTGACAGTTGCCAGCGCTCGCGGTACGGCCGGGATGCGTTCCGTGTTGGCCGGAGTTCGACTGCGGCTTCCGGTGATCGAGTTAAACGGCGCCTTCGTCTCCGAGCCGCACAGTGGCCGCCATCTCGCCAGCAGCGTCCTCTCCGCGCGCGACGCCTGCGCTGCGCTGGCGGTGATCCTCTCGACCGGAGTCGACCCGGTTCTCTCGACCTGGGACGGACGCCGCGATCGAGTCCACTTCGGCGCCCGCAGCAACGACTCGATTAGCTGGTACGTGGAGGAGAAGCGCCGGCACCGCGACCCGCGGCTGGCGCCCTGCAAGGACCTCTTGGCGATCGCCAGGACGGAGGCGGTGGCCCAAATCACCACATTCACCCCGGATAAAGGAGCCCCTGCGTTGACCGACCGGCTTGCTCGCTCAATCGGGACCCAATCGACGGTCCACAGCGCCGCCAACATGTATCTACCGGGCTGGACCGAAATCACGATCCAGCACCGTGCCGCCGAGAAGGGTGCGGCGGTCCCGGCTCTCCTCGAAGCCTGCAACATGTCCAGCGCGGAGGTGATCGCTTGCGGTGACCATCTCAACGACCTTGGTCTGTTCGCTGCCGCCACACACACCATTGCTCCTGCGAATGCCCACCCCACGGTGCTGAAAAGCGCCGTCGAGGTCGTCCGCTCAAACGACGAAGACGGAGTCGTGCGACACCTGCTCGACCTCCATCCCGGAATCGAGTAGCCACAGTGTCGAGGTCGGAATTGGCCGATCAGCTCAAGGGAGGTGGACCTTGGGTATCGGTTGGCCGCGCCTGGTTGCCTCGGCCTTCAGGCGGGGGGAAAGACGACGGCCCTTGCGCAGGAATCCCAGGCTGCGCTGGAGCTTGTTCCCGGTCAGGCTCCAGTCGGCCAGGGCACGTTCCACGCGAAGATCAAGAGCACCCTCTCCAGCGCTGAGGACACCGATCAGCGTGTGGTTCTCCTGCGCCGTGAAGCGCTCGTCGTGCCCATGCAGGGTCAAACAAGCCGGCCCCGCCGGCAACTCGGGAGCACCTGGGCCGACCTGGAGCGTCACCTGA
Organism: Solirubrobacterales bacterium; assembly: GCA_049585815.1. Classification (GTDB taxonomy): domain Bacteria; phylum Actinomycetota; class Thermoleophilia; order Solirubrobacterales; family 70-9; genus DATLSM01. The sequence continues at coordinate 3,552 of JBAVAR010000054.1, read as the reverse complement.
TCACCCTGCAGCGCGCCCGCGCTGACCGGGACGCAGATCGGGAAGCCGTCCTGACCCACAACGGTGAGGTCGGCGAGCGGCAGGCTCAGCAATGCGCGCGAGGTGATCTCGCGCCAGTCTTGGGGGGGCTCCAGCCAAGCTGGTGGCTGGCGTCCGGGAGGCGTCGGATCGGATTGCGGAAGCCGCTGAGCGGGATCTGCCGTCCACACCTGTGCCTCACCACTCAGGCTGCGGTCCGCCCACCAGCGTATGCGTAGCGGTGTGACCTCCACCCAGATCCGCGCGTAGTAAAAGACCATCCGCCTCAGCAGCGCCTTCGGCTGTCCCTCGACAGATGCCGGGAGCTTCTGCACCGATTCGCGCGCATAGCGGTCGGTATTCGCCTGCAGGTCAGCATCGCGCACTGCGGCTTGACCCTCGACGAGGACCACCGTCCCCTGCCCGGCGCCAGCACCGATTGGGTCTGCGAAGAGCAGCGCAACCTTGGGATTTCTCCGTGCCCGCTCGGCCTTGGCAGGGTAGGTGAGGCCAGTGGAAACGTCGAGCGTGCCGGTCGCGCCGACATACGGTGTGGTGGGCACCGTGACAGGGGAGCCGGCCCGGGTGAGGCTCGCGTACTCGCAGGTGACCGCCCGCTCGAACACGTCAAGCAACTCCGTGGGCCAGCCGGCAGCCGATATTTCCTGGGGACAGATGTGCGCGAACCTACCGCATTACCTGCGGGTAATCGACCCGCATACACGTGCGCACTAGAGTCGCCCGCAATGGCAATTGCTCAGTCTCAGCCCGAGGTCGGGTCCCTTCTGCGGGAATGGCGGGAGCGGCGGCGTCTGACTCAGCTCGATCTGGGTCTTGAGGCCGGGGTCTCGGCACGCCACCTGAGCTTCATCGAGACCGGCCGCTCGAAACCGGGGCGCGAGATGCTCCTCAGGATCGCCGAGCAGCTTGAGATCCCATTCCGAGATCGAAACCATCTCTTGCTGGCGGCGGGCCACGCGCCCGCCTACCCCGAGCGCGGACTCGAAGATCCGGCGCTTACCCCTGTTCGCGCCGCGCTGGAGCGGATTCTTGCTGCGCATGACCCCTATCCGGCGGTCGTCTTCGATCGAGCTTGGGACCTGGTCTCGGCCAACGCCTCGATGTCGGCCCTGACCCAAGGGGTCGAGATCGAAGCCGCCCTGCTCGAGGCGCCGATCAACATCTTGCGGCTCGGCCTTCACCCGCGCGGATTGGCGCCGCTGATCGTCAACCTGGCCAGATGGCGCGCGCACTTCCTGGAGCGCCTGGCGAGGCAGGTCGCGCTGACCGGCGACAGCTCGCTTGAATCGCTGATGATCGAGGTGGCCGCCTACCCGGTGGCCCCCGACCGGGAAGCCGAGCAAGCAGACAGCGAGATTCTCGGGCCGGTGAGGCTGCGCGCCCCAGGTGGCGGCGAGTGGTCCTTCTTCGGCATGTTCGCGGGCTTTGACACCCCGTTCGAGGTGACCACCTCCGAGCTTGCAATCGAGCTCCTCTTCCCAGCTGATCAGGCGACTGCGCAAGCGTTCAGGAAGGGGAGCTCGTGAGCACAGTCAACCCCGGGGTCGGGCGGGTGCTCGCGGGTGCCGGTGGCGCGCTGCTGATCGCATCGCTGTTCCTGCCCTGGGTGGATGGCCCTGGCGGGGCCACCCGCGATGGATGGGCGCTCCTGAGGGTTTCAGACGTCTTTTTCTTCATCGTCGGGCTGCATGGGATCGCCGCGGCGATTACCGGCGGCCGCCGCGGATATTTCCGGCCAGACCTCTCGTTGAACGGTACCGCCGACATTCTGGCGGTCGTGGCGATGATCCTCCTGATCTGGTTGATTGCATTCGAATTTCCGGCCGGGGTCGGCCGGGGGGCGGGCATCTACCTGGCGCTGATCTCCTCGGTCGCGATCGTCTCCGGCGCGGGCGATTTCCGGGCGAAGGAGCTCTTTCCCCGGATCTAAGGCGGGACTGTTCAGCAGCGCTGTATGGAACTCCTGCACCCTTTCGCCGACCTTGTCGGCCCCTTCAACCGCGAACGATCAACGGCGATGATCTGCTCCGACTACTGAAGATCCGTGTCGCGGGTTGAAAGATCCGCTCGCTTCCGCGCCCGACGCAAACTGCGATGCGCCCCCAATCGCCACGGCTGTCTTCATGCCTCAATGCTGCATCGACTGTGTGGGATTTTCGGCGTGGGGTCGGCCCGTCTTGCCCTGAACTCGACATCTAGCACCGTGACTAAACTGCACACTTCCGAAAAGCGGCGATGAAACGGCACGATGCGAGGCGAGACGATCGAGATCAATACCGAGGACGGCGTGGCGGACGCCTACCTCTCCCGGCCGGCCGGACAAGGCGAAAACCACCCGGGTGTGCTTTTCATCATGGACGCCTTTGGCCTGCGCCCGCGAATCGAGGAGATGGTCGACCGCATTGCAGGGCGGGGGTTCGTCGTCCTCGCTCCCAACGTCCTCTATCGCGCCGGCCGGGCGTCAAATGTGCAGATCCCCGATCTGCGGGACCCCGCACAGCGGGATCCATTCTTCGCGCGGCTGAGACCCCTAATGGCCGAACTGACGCCCGAGCGGATCGCCAGTGACGGGGCGGCCTACCTCGACTACCTCGGCGTGCTGGCAAGCCCACCCTTCGCCATCACCGGCTATTGCATGGGTGGACGCCTGGGCTGGCGGATCGCCGCCGCCTATCCGGAGCGGATCGCAGCGCTCGCCGCCTTCCACACCGGGGGACTCGTGAGCGAGGAGGAGGACAGTCCGCATCTGAGTGCCGCCTCGATCTCCGCCGAGCTCTACCTCGGCTACGCCGACCACGACCCGAGCATGACCCCCGAGCAGATGGCGGCGCTCGAGCAAGCCCTCACGGAGGCTGGGGTCCGATACCGCTCAGCGCTGTATGAGGGGGCCGCCCACGGCTACACCATGAGTGACACCGCGGCCTACGATGAGGCGGCAGCCGAGCGGCACTTCACCGAGCTCTTCGCGCTGCTGGATAGGACGATCGGCGGCGTCCCCATCGAAGCGATCGACGCCGACCAGTAGGGCAAGAGCCAGGGGGGCTGGGCGATTCCGCCAGGCCGCGGTTCCTCGGGGATCAACGCATCCGTTGCGGTCGCCGTAGTGTTCTTCGGCATACGCTGAGCAGTACTTCGATGCTTGAGCTACCGGCTGCCTGGCCGACGCCCCGTCCACCAGGCCTATCGCACGATCGCAACAACGGACAGAACAGAGGTGACACGCTTCTTCACGGCAACTCCTCCCGGGCTGGTGGACTGGGAACGCTGGTCGGACTGGACGACACAGGGGCCAGCTATATCCCGAACAGACCGATGACTTGGGCGTGAGATCAGAAACGTTCCCATTCCCGCTCCGTCCCTGCCTGATTCGCTCTTACCCGTAGCCCCTAACCTCGATTTCCGGTGCGCTCAATCGACCCTACTTTCCGAGCGCGCCAAGATCGCCGGCGGGCAGGGTCAGGCGGGCTTGAAGCTGAAGCTCAACTCCCGTCCCTCCCACCAGGGGACGGCGAC
>JBAVAR010000053.1:0-30613 GCA_049585815.1 Solirubrobacterales bacterium | reverse complement strand
GAGTTGAGGCGGGGGTGAGGGATGGTTCAGCGCCGGAGGGCAGTGGGTGAGCGGGGCTGCGTGGGTGGTGGGCGGCGACAAAGGCGCCAACCGCAACGGCCCGGGTCCCCTTTGCCCCACCGGGCCGCGGCCGCGTCGGGGCCTTTGCCGCGGCCGAGGGCGCGCCTTTGCCCGACCCGGCGGGAGCGACGGCGATCGCATGGGCGGGCGCGACGTGCTCGGTGGGGAAACCGGGGATCGGGCTGTCCAGCGCGTTGGGCCAGCCGACACTTGAGATCAGCGCGACGAGGCCGAGTCCGATCGCCGCCGTCGATCCCAGCAGCACGAAGGAGATGGTCCTGACCCGATCCAGTAATCCGGTGCCCGCGATGCCGTGTGGGGAGCGTGATCGTGGCGGCTGTCTTCCAAACCTGGAGAGCACCATGACGGTTATCGGCAGCCGACGGTGAAAACTTGAGGGCCCGATATCAACCCGGCGGGCGGACCGGCCGCTGATCGACGCTGGGGAGAATCAGTTGGCTTGCTCAGCGGCAGCGAATTCTCGCCGGGCTCCCTGCGCTGCGCGGCGATCAGATGATCACTCGGGCCGATGAGATTCCGTGAGAGTTCTCTTTACTGACATTTAGCCCCAGTTAACCGGCTCGGCGAAGGCTCGCCGGGTGCGCGGATCCCCACCACCACGACCACGACGGCGGAGGAGGCGAGCGGGCCCGTCAGGCGCACAGCGAAGGCGTCGACTGGTTGGCGCGCTCGCTCTTGCCCTGGCCCTGCTTGGCATCGTCCTCTTGGCGACCCGCGGCGCGGGCGGAGGCGGTTCGGTGGGTGGATCTGCCTCAGCCACCAGGACGGTTCTCCTCGCTCGCAACGCCACCCCACTGCCCGCTCCGATCTCCGGCGCGGCGGTCGTCGCGATGCCCGCCGGGCCGCTGATCCTCGGCGGCCTAGACTCCACCAGCGCCTCGGTGGCCGGGGTTTTCCAAATTGATTCAGGGACCGGCAAGCTGCGCGAAGCGGGCGAACTTAGCGGCCCGCTGCACGACGCCGCCGCGACCGAGCTCGGTGGGCAGGTGCTGGTCTTCGGCGGCGGCACCGAAACCAGCACCGACACCGTTCAGGCGCTGCCTGCGTCGGGCGGCGCCCTGAGCACGGGTGCGACCGCGCAGCCGGTCGGTCACCTGCCGACGGTCCGCTCTGACCTCAGCGCGCTCACGATCGGCGGGCGAGCCTACGTGCTCGGCGGATATGACGGGAGCAAGCCGCTGGACTCCGTCCTGCAGAGCACCGATGGGAAGAGCTTCACCCAGATCGCCACCCTGCCCGATCCCGCCCGCTACATGGCCGTGGCGGCACTGGGCGGGCGGATCTTTGCCTTCGGCGGCGAGACGGCGAGCGGTGGCGCCAGCGACGCGATCCAGGAAGTAGATCCCGCGGCGAGGAGCGCCCGGGTAATCGGTCAGCTTCCGCAGGCGCTCTCCCACGCCGGCGCGGTCGTCCTTGGCGGCGACATCTACCTGCTCGGGGGCGAAGCCGGCGGCTCGGCCAGCAGCAAGATCTGGCGCTTTGAACCAGGCGGCAGGGCGCTCAAGCCCGCCGGTCGGCTACCGCTCGCTGTCGCCGGTGGGGCCTCAACGACGATCGGCTCGACCGGCTATCTGATCGGCGGTACGGGCGCCGGGGAAGCGCCCCTGCGGACGGTGATCACCCTCACCCTCCATCGTGAAAAGATCGCGTCGAAGACGGCCGCGGCGCCCTCCTCAGAAAGCCAGGCGATCTCCCGATCCTCCTCCCCCTTCGCCGGTCGCCTGATGATCGCCGACCGCGGCAACGACCGGCTGATCGTCGTCAACGCCCGCAAGCAGATCCTCTGGACCTTTCCCTCCCGCGCACACCCCGCGCCCCCGGGCGGCTTCTACTTCCCCGACGACGCCTTTTTCATCCACCACGGAACCGGGATCATCTCCAACGAGGAGCAAAACGAGCGGATCGTCGAGCTCGGCTTCCCCTCGGGCAAGCTGCTCTGGTCCTACGGACACGCCCACGTCGCCGGCTCGAGGCCCGGCTACCTGCATGAGCCCGACGACGCCTACCTGCTCAGCAACGGCACGGTCTCTGTCGCCGACGCGCAGAACTGCCGCGTCCTGATCATCTCCCAGGAAAAGAAGGTGCTGAAGGAAATCGGCACCCCCACTTCCTGCGTCCATGAACCGCCCCGTGCCCTCGGTTCGCCCAACGGCGATACGCCGCTGCGCGACGGCAACATCCTGATCACCGAGGTAAACGGCTCCTTCATCGACGAAATCACCCGTGGGGGAAGGCTCCTCTGGAGCGTGCAGCTGCCGATCTCCTATCCCTCCGACCCCCAGCAGCTGGGACCCGATCGCTACCTCGTCGCCGACTATGCCACCCCCGGCGGGATCTATGAATTCGATCGCGCCGGCAAGATCTTCTGGTCCTACCACCCCGCTTCCGGGCCGGGGATGCTCAACCATCCGAGTCTCGCCGAGCGCCTGCCAAACGGGTTGATCGCGGCCAACGACGACTACCGCGACCGGGTTGTGATCATCGATCCACGCACCAAGAAGATCGTCTGGCAGTACGGCCACAACGACACCCCCGGGCGCGGGCCTGACTCCCTCCATATCCCCGACGGCTTCGACCTGCTGGCGCCCAACGGAACAACCCCAACCCACCCCTTCACCGGCTAGAAGGAGATCTTGAGCTGGGAGTTTGCGGCGGCGCGGTTGCCCCTCGCTACTGAACACAGCGTGACCAACCTGACGGCCTGGGGAGATCGAGTTGCGCCGGTGGTCGATCTAGGGCGCGCCTACACCACGCTGTGGGGGCGGCGGGGGCGTCCCTGCAGTGCCGAGCGCGCCGGCACGGGCGGCCTGCAGGCGTCCCGCCCAGACCGCCTTGGCGCCGAGATCGCCGGTCCTGAAGGTCATGTAGCCGGCGGCGATCGCGAGCAAGACGAGGGCGACGCGCAGGGTGGAGAACATCGATCTGGAGGAGAGCAGGCTGTCCAGGATGCCGAGCCCGGTGGGCATCCCACCAGAGATCCTCGACGCGGCGAAGGTGATGATCAGGGTCGCGGTGAAGAGCACGTAGACGATCGCGAGGATGTGCGCTGCATGGGAGTGCTGGGCGATCAGACTGGCGGCCCGGCCCTGCAGGTGCAGCACCCCCCGCAGCGCGGCACCGGCCTGCATCGTGAGGAAGATTGAGCTCATCGCGATGATCGAGACCACCGCCAGGGCGATCCCGTAGCGAGTGAACCACCGCGGCTTGACCATGAAGAGGATGGCGGCCACGATCGTCGTCGGAATCAGCACCACCGGCAGGTGAACGAACAGCGGATGCGCCGGCAGCCCGCTGTAGACCGTGGTGATCCGGATCGCCACGCTGATGAAGCCGAGGAAGGCGAGCAGGGTGAGAACGAACTCGGCGCGTCGCCAGTCCACTCCGGTCCGGATACCTGGCTCAACTCCTTCGGTGCTCACGGCGCGCGAAGCTATCGGCGTGCGCTAAGCCGTCCCTAAACGAGCTGAGCACGAGCTCCGCATTTGGAGTGATCGCATAAAATGGCTTTGGAATCAGGAATCACCGGCAGGCGGACGTAGCTCAGTTGGTAGAGCGCGAGCTTCCCAAGCTCGAGGTCGCGGGTTCGAGACCCGTCGTCCGCTTACTTCGCCGCTTCACAGAGCCAAATTCTTCGTCGGGGTTCGAGACCCGTTTGAAATTTGGCTCTGGGCCTAGCCCTTCGAGCCGTCCCTCGCTGACGAGAGCAGTGTAGGGCAAGAACCGGTAGGCCTATCTTGATGCGAGGCGTCAACCGGACGACAGTCCCGCCGTTTCGACGAGGTAGGCGGCCTGAGTCGGCACCGGGCGGATGATCGCTCACGCCGATTCAGCGTGTGGCTGTGTGGCATGGTATTCTCGCGGCCCATTAATGATCTAGTTTTTTCGGAGGTCCACCCAATGTTGCGCATCATGACGGTGTCTTTAGACGAAGATCAGCAGGACGGGGCAGTGATGGCAGAGGGGTGCTCCGAGGCCCCTAGCGGCTGCGACAAGTGCTGCGACCGCCTCACGGAGGGCCCCATTAGCGCGCAGCAGTCGGTACCCGTGGCAAACGTAGAGGATCTCGGACTCGTCCGCTAGACGTGATGTGCCCGGGGGCGCCGGGTCTCGTGCGCTCCTGTTCGTTGGTGGGTACCGGCGCGTTTCCGCGGACGGAGCTGAGGTTCAGGATTCGGTTCGCCGTTCGCGCCATGAGTTGAGCGGCGAACCGGCGCTCTTGGACGTCCTCGAGCGGGTGCTCTTGGCATGCGACGGCCGGGTCGGCATTCGGGATCTGGTCGCCGCCTCGCTGGACGACCTGACACTCGAAGCCGCTCTCGTCGAGGCCCTCGAGCAACTCGTCGATTTGCGACTGCTGGTCGATGCTGACGAGGCGTCGGAGTATGCGTTCGATCTGATCGCGCGGCTGCGCACCGCGGATGCTGCTCGCATTGCGGACGCGTACGCGGCGCCCCGGTGGGTTGATCCTCGCGCGGTGGACCTGGATGACGTGGATATCCCGCACCGTGTGCCCGCGGCTCGGGAGAGGCCCGCATCGCTCACGGCGGCGCAACTCGAATTGGCGACTTCAGGTTTCACGCGGCCGGTGGCCCCGTGCGAATCGGAGGTCTCGGACCTCCTGAGACACGCATACGGCTGGAGTGGGGGGCATCGAGTTGTTCCATCTGCGGGTGCTTTCTGGCCATTGGTGTTCCACTCGATAACCCAACTACCGGATCAAGGTCGGCTTGGGATCTCCTGGTACGACGACGCCACGGAGTCCCTGCGGAGCCTCGAGTCGTCGTCTGTCTCGAAGTCGCAACTTCGTCGGAGCATGTCGCCGAACCCAGTTGTCGATCTTGCCCTTGACCGGTCGGCGGCATTCATCACGATTTCGGCTCACTTGGCGCGAGCGGAGCACAAGTACGGAACGCGCGCGCTGCACTTTGCACTGATGGAGGCTGGCGCCGTAGTGCAACGGCTATATGACTACACGGCCGACACTCATTACGCCGTGCGAGTCATGGGGGGTTTCTCTTCGCAGCGGATCGCTAGCTTGCTAAACGCAGATGGGCTGCTGCCGCTCGTCATCGTCATCTTTGCGGCAGGTGTCGCACGGTCACCAGATGATTGAGGAGTCGTTCTCGGGCCCGCTGCTCGCGTTTCTCCACCCCGACCGTGTGCCTTGGGCCCGCGGGGTTTCAGTCGGCTTGGTGAACTCGGACGGTTCGACGCTCACCGTCGTTGCCTGCCGCGAAGAGCGAGAGCTTCGCGTCGAGGCAACTGGGGGAAGGTCCGAGGAGGACGCCGAAACGTTCGCCGTCGAGTCGATTCGCCGTCTTGCGGCCGACGCCTTCCTGGAGGATCCTGGTTTGACCGCCGAGGGGGTCGACGGCGTTCCGACCTTGGAGCTGGATCTCACGCGATTCATGGAAAAGGCTGACGGTGCTGAGGCGACCCTTCTCGGTTATGCCGGTCGGGTCCTCGGGCTCCCGGCTTCGCTGCCGACGTACGAGCGAAGACTTGCTGTCGAGCGTTTCCTGTGTTCCGGGAAGGGACGAGTCTTGGCGCAGAACGTCCTCGCGGGGAATGCCACCATCATCGCGTCGCGCGCGCCAGCCGACGTGGGTCATGCGCCTCCGGGGCTTGCGGTATTCGCAAACGGGCGCTGGTCGTCTGTGGACCTAGGGGGCGGACTTGGGCCTCTTGGCACGGCCAGCAGCCTCCGTACCTGGACCGCCGATGGGAACACGGTTTCCGTTGCGGTCTGTCAAGTCAGACTCAACAGCCCCGACGGAGCCAAGCCTCCTGTGTGTGGCTCGGTTGGCCCTGGGGCCGAGCACACCGAGCTACGTGCGTTGGCCGAGGCGGCCGAGCGGCACGTCGCGGGCGTCGTAGATCGAAGCCATGTCACGCCGGCGGCCATGGTCGAGCTCGGGGAGCGCGCACTTGACCCCCGCAGGCTCGTGGACTATGCGACCTGGCAATACGACGCCTTCGCTGAGCTACAACCCTTCTCAGCGAACGAACGCCGACTTTGGGTGCCGGTGCAGGATCGCGACGGCTCGGTCTTCCAGGTGCTCGCCGACTTGGTGTTCTATCCCTTCGGTCGCAGCGACCACCGCCGACATACGAGCGCTTCATCATCGGGTGTAGCGGCGCACACAAGTCTGAGCAAGGCACGTGCGTCGGCCGTCGCCGAGCTGATCGAGCGCGACGCCTTCATGAGGGCATGGCTCTCTGGTAGGCCGGCGACGCGAGTCCTGAACTGGGAGTCGTCTGCGTCCGCGTCACTTGTCGGTCCGTTGGTCGAGGCCGGCTGGACAGTGGACGTGATCCAGATCGCGGCCGAACCGACGCAGCCAGTCCTCGTCGCATTTGCTCGACGGGGGCGTCAGATTGCGCTCGGTTCGAGCTCCGGCACCCCAGAAGTCGCTCTCCAAAAGAGTCTCACGGAGCTTTGGTCAACTACGACCAGGGAGCCGGAGATTGCGACGGCGCCGCAGCGTCCCGAGGACGTAGCCAGCCCCAGGGACCACGCTCTCTTCGCGCTCGCGGGGCGACTTTCCGCAATCCCCGACTTCCTCCGTTCGAGCGACCGCGAGATCGCTTTCGCGGATCTCGCCCCAGAACTGGCGTGGCCCGAAGAGCTGTACTTCTATGAGTGGGATTTCCGTCTCACGCGGCCGTTTTATGTCGTCCGGGCGCTTGCACCGTCGCTCGTACCCATCTCGTTCGGCTACGGCGAGGAGCCTTACGGTCGCCCCGATGTGGCAGGCATCGTCGGAGATCGGCTGCCACAGTCGCTCGCGGACGCGCCCGAGCCTCACCCATTCCCCTGATCTGGGGCGGTCGGGTGCATGCGCCACTCCTCTCGGAGGAGTCCGAGCAGCACCAAGTCAACCCGAACGCCGGACACGTATCGGTGTGAGCGCAGAATCCCTTCGGTCTGCATGCCGAGCTTCTTCGCAAGTGCCAGCGCCCGGGTATTGCTTGACTTGACCGTACCAGTGAGCTTCTGAAAGCCGAGGTCTTCGAAGGCATACTGAACCCATCGCTGGTGCGCTTCAAAGCCGAGCCCGCGGCCCTGCAGTTCGGGATCGAGCAAGGACACTCCGATCTCGGCGACAGAGTGTCCTTGATCGATCGAGTACAGGCCAGCAATCCCGACTGGCTCCGCTCGGTCGCGCATGTAGATCGAGAGCTCATACGCGCCTGGGGCACCGGTGAACGGCGCAGCGTGGCCCGCGCGCAAGCGGTCGAGCACTTGACGAGGGCTCTGTGGGTATGGCAGGAGCGGACTCATCAGCCGGACGTTCTCGAGTTCGCAGAGCCACTCGGCCAGTCGGCCGCTCTCAGCGTCGGGGGGGTACGAGAAAAGGAGTCGCTCGCTGCCAAACATCGACTATCGCAGCACCGGTTTGAGTGAGCGCGGGCAGTTTAGCCTATCGTCCGTAACAGCCATCCGTCCTCGCGGCTATCGAAACCTGTCGAGTAGCTCCTGAGCTTCGGAAATGCCAGCTGCTGCTGCCTTTTCGAGATAAGGCTGTGCTGCGCCAAGGTCGTTTGATCCCGCTTGTTCGGCAAGCCATGCCATGAGCTTTCCGAGCTCAAAAGAAGCACGTGCATCTCCAGCGCGATCAGCATCCATCCAGGCGCTCATAGCCTCCTGGTTGTTTTTCAGTTGCCGCTGGATAACGCCCACAAGAAAAAGACCCCCAAAGACTTCTTGGTCGGCGGCCCGCTTGGCAATATCCAGTGCGCCATGGAGGTCCTTGGCCTGATAGCGGGCAACCCCCGCTTCGTACAACGCAGACTTCCAGCCGTGCTCGGCAGCCCTCTCGAAGGACCGTGACGCATCTGCCAGGTCACCTCTCCCTTGAAAGTAGGTCCCCAATTCGTGAGCCGCTGCCGGGCTGCCCTTGCCATCAGCGGCGTGGAGACCAGCGACGACGGCATCACGGTCGCAGATCGACTCAAGGATTGGAAAGTTTCCTGAGTTGTTGGCCCACAAATCGCTGATGTCATCAATCATCACGAACGCGTCGTACTGAGCAGGGGTCCATTGATCCTGAGGGGGCAAATGCCCTGGCTGCAGATGGTCCACGTGTCGCGCCCAGACTGCTACAAGTCTGATGATCTCCTCGTGTGTCGCGGCTCCTCGTTGGACACGCAGCGCGATGTACTGTGCATCGGCTCGCTCACTGCCAGCGTCGGCGCAGCGTTTGAATGCCTCCTCAGCTTCCTCGGTTGCCCCTGTCTCCTTGAGAAGCCGAGCGAGGTTTCCCGTCCCATTGAGCACGCCTTTGGCGTCGAGCTTGCGATACTCGGCGATCGCCTCGGCGGTCTCTCCTCGGTCCTCAAGCAAACTCGCCAGGTCAAGAGCTGCATCGATGTCACCTCGATCTGAGGCTTCACGCAACGCTCGCTCTTTCCCAGAGGTCACTCCGAACCGCCCAACTGGCTACAACCCTTCCTCGGAGCACATCTTTCTATTGCTCTCAACACACAACCCCCTCCTAGGTTTTGAGCCTGGGGAATCCTATGGCTCTGGCCCCCAAAACTCGATCATCGCATCGGTTCGGTGGCCGAACCACTCGCACAGCATTTTTTGGGAAATCTCAAACCTAGCCATGCCGGATCCGAGGACTCAACCGTAACCATCCTGTACCTATTTGGTCCCGTCTCTGCTGGAGTAGTCTGCTGGCGTGGCCCACGATTTCCACATGCAGCAGCTGTTCCAGGAGTCGAACTTCGAAGCCGCTGATCGCGACCGGTATCCAGCGGTCCTCGAGGCAGGGGTTACGCAGAACGGCATCTCGACCGACGACGTGCTGGCAGTGGCACATGACCTCCGAAGCGGGCTTTGGGCCATATGCACGACCGGCGTCTTCCGGGCTGATCTTCGCGGCATGTTCAAGAAGCGGATCGAGGTCGACGATCTAATTCCGTATTTGCAGGTCGTCAGCGTCGGGATGGAACCGTCCGGCCCGCACACGCAGAAGGTCGTCATCTATGGCTCGGGCGGACGGAAGCTGGCCCAGATCAACTTCAGCGCCGCAGGGCCGGCCAGAACCATCGAGGGTGCGGCGGCGCATTGCGCGCGCATTCAGCAGATCGCGGAGGGGGCTCGGCGCCAAGCCCAGTAACCCGAGGGGTCAACGTAGGTCAGGAAAGTGCTGATTCCGTCCCCTTTCGTTCCCTCCTCGTTCATCCAGTCATCGCCAACGCTGCGAAAGTGCACTTGGTCGGCACTCCCCGCGACGCGGATATTTGAGCAATGCGGAGGGCGCCATAGCAAGGCAGCCGTCTACTCCGTCTCAGTGGAGGTTCCATAGATCCACTCAGATGCACCAGCCCAGATATTTGACTGCGGCGAATACTGCTCCTGGACCCGGAGAAAGTAGCCATAGAGCCAGGCAGACTTTGCCATCGGGTCTGTGACGCCCTCGTCCCTCGCAAGCTGCTGCTCGTCGTCTGAGAATGCCTCGATTGAGGCTACTGCGCCTACAAAGGAAAGCTGTTCCAGTGGCAGCACCGCTTCGTCTACTCCCTCTCCGCTCGGTGTAGTCGCTCCGGGAACGGCGATCCACGCCGCTCGGAGCATCAGATCATCCAGTGGTTGATCTCCGAGTCCAGCAGCATGTCCAGCCGCACTGACGGCGGAGGCAAACATCGGCTCCTCTGAGTCTGAGTTCTCCGTGTTCCATTCGAGAAGACTCCGGACCATCGCTGCCTCCTCGACAGCCTCCGGAACCTCTGCAATCGCGATGGACCTTGCGCAGTAGCCCGCCCACGCGATGTTGAACACGAGATCCTTAGTCGAATCACTCATCGTCTCAAAGGTGTCGCCGAAGCTTTCCCGGAGGTAGACGAGGATCACCGCCTCGCGATCGGGACCGGGTACCTCGGCGGTGTATTCATTGAGGTGTTCGAGCATCACGGATGGTGCGAGCGCGCCGGTGTAGTCGAGGTCGCCGTCATCCGACTCGTCATCAACATGGTCATAGGCGGCGACGCTGCCCTCAACGGCGGAGTCATCGTCAGCCGCGGTACTCGCGTCAAGGTCGGCCGTCCAGGCGGGCTCTCGCGCTTCCGTAACCCAGGCCGCAAGCTCCTGCGGCGCCAAGTCCGGCAGCTCAAACGGATCGGGGAGTCCATCACGTCGGAACTGCTTGCCTAGCTTGCGGCGAGCCTTCTTCGCGTGTTTGCGCCAGACAACTGCGGTCTTCTCGTCGTCCCGGTCAGCCCGCACTTTGGAGTGCATCGCCTCACGCAGGCTCAGCCACAAACTTTGACCTCTCGTGATGTTCTCTGCCAGATCACCACCGGCCAAGTCGAGCCCAGCGCGCGCCGAGAAGAATTGTAGCTTGGCCCACCCGGCCAGCTCGTCGCTTAGCTCCCACCCATTGGTGTTCGTCACAACAAGTCGGGGGTCCACGACTCGCGCACCGCATCCACAGAAGCAGAAGCTCGCTTTCGCCTCCTTCATTCGGGTGATTCTGCCACGGAGTCATTACCGAAACCGGGCCGATCTGGCTCCTGCCCGGTCTCTTCACCTGGCGGCCCTGCCGGCGCTGGGTCTTGCGAGCAAGGTCGCATAGCCACTTGGCTCGTTGTCGAGAGTCGTCTGAGCCTGGCAGCGGCCGGCGGCACGTCAAGGCCCGCTTCGCGGACCTCGCTGCGCGCCCCTTTGGGTGACGTGCCGCCTCATCCGCCGCCGAACGGCTCACGACTCCCACCAACGAGCCAAGGAGGTCGCGATGAGCGCCACGGCAACTCAGTCCAGCCCGCTCAAGCTCAATGTGCTCGGCCACTACACCGTTCCCAATGAAGCGCGTGTCCTACTCGGCCGGCGTATCGAGGGCAAGGTCTACGTCTACGACTACCCGAGCCACGGCAGTGGGCGCCGTTACTTCGTCGAAGCGGGCTTCGAATCGAAGGCGGAGGTCGCGGTGCTGCTTGCCGACTACCGCCGACAGGCCAGGCGACTCGGTGCCTGCCCAATGAGCCGCGAGGCGATCGAGAGGGCCTTTGAACTCGCTGCGTCCGCCTAGTTGACACCAGACGCTAGGCCCCTATCAGTGAGTTGACGCTTAGACCCAGGACCGAACGGGCTCAGCTACCGCTGCGAAACTGCTCAAGGTCTCCAGACGCTGGGCGACTTCGCGCAGTTCGGGGCTCGCTGCAATCAGACCCCCAATCACATGCCGTCTCTCATCTGCGGAGAGGCCTTTGGCCTCTTGCGTCGAGAGCGCGGGCGCCTCGTCGCCACGTTCGTCCCTCCCGCTGGAGGGACCGCCATTCATCCCTAGCCAAGACAGCAAGTCAGAAGCAAACCAAGCAGCCATCTAGTCGAGTCATAGACCCGATGAGCCAAGGGTCCAGCTAGATCAGAAGGCCAACAGAGCTATCTCGTTATGGGCCTTTCTGGCGATCCCTCCAGACCACCAGATAGCCCCAACCTCGAAGCCCGACACACTACGAACCCTCCGGTTCACCCGGTGCAAGAGAGCCGCTCTGTGGACAACAGGGGCGATGGTGGGAGTCAGCAAGATCGGCCGCAAGAACGCCAACTACTGGATCCACGCGGTGGCTGAAGGTGGCGACGACTACTACACGAAGCCAGGCGAGGCCCCGGGCGAGTGGATGGGCGAGTTGGCCGCCGAGCTTGGCCTCTCAGGCCAAGTCGACCGAGATGCTTACGCAGCAGTACTCGCCGGCAAGCACCCTGGCACGGGCGAAGTCCTGGTCTCTCGCCCTGAGCCACGAAAGTTCATCGATCCAGACGGACAAGAGCGCCGCCTCGACCCGATCCTCGGCTACGACATTCGCTTTGCCGCGCCCAAGTCGGTCTCGCTGCTCTACGCGGTTGGCTCACCAGAGGTCCGCGCCGCGATCCTGCGCGCCCACGACCATGCAGTCGCTGAGGCGGTCGGCTACCTGGAGAGGACGGCCTGCTTCGTGCAGCGAGGAAAGGGTGGAGTCTCGATCGAGCCGGCCGCTGGCTTCCTGTCGATGGCCTTTCGCCACCGCTCCTCGCGTGCCGGCGATCCAGCCCTGCACACCCATCTCGTCACCGCCAACATGACCCGTGCTGCCTCGGATGGGCGGTGGCTCAGCCTCGCCAATCCGAGGCGCCAGTCACCGCTTTTGCGCGAGGCAAAAGCGGCCGGTCACGTTTACCAGGCGGCGCTTCGTGCCGGTGTCACTCGCGAGCTTGGTGCGCAGTGGCAGCCGGTCGTCAATGGCTACGCCGATCTCGCGTGCATCGAGCGGCCGGTGATCGATCACTTCTCCCAGCGCCGAGCGGAGATCGTTGAGGCAATGGCCGAGCGGGGCACCAGCTCCGCCGCCGCAGCGGAAGTCGCCGCCTACCGCACCCGCGACGCCAAGGACTACGCCGTCGATCCCGACACCCAGCGGGCGGAGTGGGTGTCGCGGGCGGCAGAGTTCGATCTCACGCCCGACTCGATCGACCGGATGCTGCGCCAAACACGCCGCCGAGAGCCTCAGGCGATCTGCCCCGAGGACCTGGAGCGCGCCCTGGCCGACCTGGAGGCTCGTCGCTCCCACTTTGACCGTCGCGATCTTTTGTCTGCGCTATCCAATCAACTCCGTGAGGGCGCCGATGCACGGAGTCTCGAGACGGCAGTCGACTCTCTCCTCACCGGCGAGCGTCTGATCGAGGTCCACCGTGGCGCCGGCCCACTCGACTCCACCTATTACACGACGCCGCGCCTATGGGAGCTGGAGCAACGCTTCATGGCAACTGCCCGAAAGGGGGAGAACGCCGGCGCCGCCGTGGTCGATGGCGCCACGCTCAGCGCCGTCCTCGACCGTCACCGTTATCTCAGCGCGGAGCAAACGGAGATGGTGCGCCGTCTCACCATCGGCGGTGAGCGAATCGTCGCCGTGGCGGCCCTACCGGGAACCGGCAAGACGACGGCGCTCGCCGCGGCGCAGGAGGCTTGGGCTGCGGCGGGCCACCGAGGCATCGGTGTCGCCACGGCGCGCAGCGCCTCTGGCGAGCTATCGGATGCCGACGTCCCGGCGACCTCGATCACCGCCCTTCTGATCCGCACCGACGAGCTTGCCCAGCGCGGCATCGTGCCACTACCCCGGGGCACGGTGATCATCGTCGATGAGTCTTCGACCACCTCGACCCCACACGCCGCAGCTCTCGCCGACCTTGCCGAGGGGTGCGATGGCAAGCTCGTCTTCATCGGCGATCCCCGCCAGATTGGGGCGGTCGGCCCCGGCGGTCTCTACGGAAACCTGACGAACGAGATCGAGCCGACCGTGCTGACGCATATCCGCCGCCAGCGTGACCCCGTCGATCGCCGCATCGTCGAGCTCGCTCACCAAGGCCAGGGCTCAGATGCCCTCGACCTACTGCGTGCCCATGAGCGACTGGTGATCGCCGACTCCCTGCCCGAAGCACTCGACGCACAGGTGCTCGACTGGCACAGGCGTTTCGCCACAGGTGAGGACGCTGTGATGATCGCCCGACGTACCCGCGACGTCGCCGACCTGAATGAGCGGGCGCGTGAGTTGCTCGTGGCGGCGGGCAGGGTGGGGGAGAAGGCCGTGAGCGTTGGCGGCCAGCGGTTCGGCGTGGGGGATCGCGTAGTCACCCGCAACAACACTCCGCAGGTCTCCAACCGCGAACGTTGGGAAGTAGTCGCGGTAGATCAAGCCAAGCAATGGATTGACCTCCAGCGACTCGGCCAAGAGACGCGGGGGGTACGACTCGACCGCGACTACCTCGAAAGGGTTACCCCGTCCGGCGAGCCGGCGATCCAGCACGCCTACGCGCTCACCACCTACAGCACCGAGTCAAAGACTTTCGATTCCGCCTTCGCCCTCCTTGACCCTGGCATCAGCCGCGAGGACTTCCTCGTCGCGATCTCTCGAGCACGCGGCACGACCACCGCGTACGGCGTCGCGGCTACTGAGTTGACCGACCCTGACTTTGGGCCAGGGACCCGGGAGATTGAGGACGCCGCTCACGAGCTGCGAACTGGTGCCGAGCGGGCCGCGGGCGAGTACGCGGCGATGGAGGTCGCAGCGCGCAAGCGAATCGAGTCCCAACCCGCGGCGGATTTGGCGAAGCGCCGCGCAGAGTTGGAGCGGCGGCTTGATGCCAACTCCGAGCGCTCTCCTGCGGAGGAACGCCTCGACGGCCTCCAGCGGCGTATCGCCGCCGCCAAGTCGCGCCTCGCTGAGGTTGCGAAGGAGCGCGAGAACCTGACTAGCGCTCGCCGTCCTGACGGAGAGCGTCTCACGCGGATCGAGACGAACGAGCGCCTCACTGAGAAGCAGCTGTGCCGCCTCGAAGACGAGCGCGACAGCCTCACTGTCGAGATTGCGACCGATGCTCGTGGCCCAGCCACTCTGAGTGGAGCTGAGCGGGCCGAGCTGGCTGTGATTGAGGATCGCCTGGTGCAGTTGCGCCGCCGTGAGGTCGCAGCCGAGCGCTTCCGTCCTAGCAAGCTGATCATGGAGAGCCTCGGCGCTCGTCCCACTGACCCACTCAGGGCCGCCCTATGGAACGAAGGCGTCGACTTGATCCACGGTTACCGGCAGCGCTACGGCATCACGGCAACCAGCGGGCACCCGTTCGGTCCCAAGCCGCGTGACGCGGCACAGCGGCGTGATCGACACCAAGCTGAGCTAGTGCTTGCTCGAGTGCAGCAATCGCTCCGCGAGCAGCGCGTTCGCAAGGCCGAGCGCGGGATCTCCATCGGTCGTTAGCCCAGGCAATAGGTCGGGCAGCGGCTGGGTGACCACACCCCGCCAAGGATCGCACGCTACGCGTGCGGGGGCGGGGGCATGTCCCCCCAGCCTCAGAGCCCGAGAGATACAAGAGAGCGTCGAGCAAATGCGTTGGACCAATTGCTTCGGACGCAGCGAAACCGCCTCTTGCAACAAGCGCGTTTCCACTCTCGCCGACCCGAGGACGCTGAGGATGCACTTAGCGACGCCTGCGTTCAGTTCCTTCGCTTCTACGACGGACCGGACGAGACAGATGCCCTGCGTTGGATGATGGTGGTTGTGAAGCGCTGTGCTTGGGCGATTGGCAGGCGCATAAAGACTCGCGAAGCGCGCCACGAGGTCGTTGACACGGAGCGATTCGACGAAGAGTTGGCTGTCGTGGTGAGGGAGGAGCGGAGCGGCCCCGCAGAGCTGGCCGAGCGCTCCGAAGAGACGGCTCGAATGATCGAGATGATCGACCACCTGAAGCCAGATGAGCGTACGGCTCTCATTCTGTTCGGCCTGGGATGCAGCTACGCGGAGATCAGTGAAGTGCGCGGTTGGAGCATGACTAAGGTCAATCGCTGCATCAGCGAGGGCCGGGCAAGGCTCAGGAAATTGCAGAAGGAGGGGGTCAGTTAGCGATGCCCACGCCTTTGGCACCTATGGATGTGCTGCGCCCAATTAGGTTCACTGACGCGCTCGTTCGTCTACAAGAGTTGATCGGATTGGAGGTCAAAGTGACCCTCAACGTCTATGAACATTTCTTCGGCTCCGGTTTCGAGGGAAAGCTGGATCGCGTTGAGACGCTGCCGCCTGATCACTCGGCGATCAGTGTGGTTGTGGACGGTAGACAAGGATTCTTCCTCGATCCGGCCGACACTGAGGCGTTCGAAGGGAGTGGGGCAGAGGACGACGCCGGTTGGCTCGAATTTCGGTTGGCCTTCGGAGTCTCGGTGATCGTGGAGCCCGTCACCCTTTGCGACGCAATCGCAGACTCCAAGTAGTGGCGATTTCCCTAGACGGGAGACAGACGCGCATACTCATCTGGATCCAGCCGTTGAAGCATCATGAGATCGAAGGTGTTCAGGTGCATATAGAGGTTGGGGTGACCTAGGCTGAGAAGGAATCTGACGCGAGCCTCGCTGAGTTCGTCAAGGATCTCCTGAGGAACAGGGTCCATGAAGGCGATGAGAACATCCCACGCGCCATAGACGGTCCAGCCACCCTCACGCAGGGCGACCTCGCGAATTTCCTGGGTCCACTGGGGGCGCAGCTCCTCGGGCATCCGGTGATGCTCGATGTCGGTGATGAACGCATCCGTATCTTCACGAATCTCGGGCTGGGCAGTCCGGTCGAACTCCCGGCGACCCCAGTCGGCGAGCAACTCCGCGGCATTGCCCGGCAACGCCGACTTCGGCTGTCGATTGAAGAAACCGATGGGAGACAAAGTACAGTGCGGGGGTCCGTAGACGAATCGCAGGGGGGAGGAGAGAGGTGCCTCTAATTCTCTATGCCGCGCGTGCGTTGCCGACGATGAAACGTGGGTACTCGTTGGTTCGAAAGTGGAACACCCTGCCTCCGGCGGAGCGGGCCGCGGTTCAGGAGCAGGGCCGAAGAGCCGTGGTCGCACTCATGGCCGTGAAGGTCGCAGCAACGGCAGAGCAAAGCGCGGGCGACCCTCCGGCGACATGGGAGGCAGCCCTCCAGAAGGTCCTCGATCCTGGTCCGGCCGAGGAGATGGCGAAGGCCATTGTGGACTACCTACAGAGGGTCTCGCAAGCGACCGCCGACGAGATTGCGGCCACAGTGGGCGCAGTAAGCAAGGACGACACCAGTCTCAAACGCGCAATGGGCATGGCTCGCGACGACGGTTACATCCGGAGGGTCGGGGTCACCTTCCACGGAATCAAGTGGGACACGACCGAGTGGGCCGACCGGGAGCTGCTTGACACACCTCACGTCAGGAAGGTCGAGGAGGAAGTCGTCGCCTTCGTCAAGGACTTCGGGCTTGCCAGTCTCGATCACATCTCCGGCGACCTGGGCCTCGAAAGCGACGCCCCGGAGCTTCGCGCGGCGCTCGAGCGGGCCATTACGGATGAAAGCCTTCATTGGTACTGCAACGGTATTTACGGGCTCCCATCGGACCAGCTGGAGAGCTTCGAGCCGAAGCGCGATCTCTGGGCCGAAACCAAGCCTGCGACGCAGGACAAGGACTTGGGCAAAGCGCTGGAGGAGCTCGAGTCGGCGGTCAAGGGCCTCGCCGGCGCGATGCACGTCGGAGGCACTGGGGAGCCGTTCACGGACGCTGGACAAACGGTCGTCGAGGGCGGGGCCGATCATCAAGACGGTGATCCCTATGAGGTCCTACGACGTATCCAGGAGCTCCGCGATGCCGGTGTGCTGACTGAGGAGGAGTATTTGGCCAAGAAGGCTGAGTTGCTAAAGCGAATCTGATGGGTGTGGCTCGCGATCCCCAGCGTAAGAGAATTTCACAGATCCTCGAAGCCAGCTCCGGGTAGGGACCCGATATTGGTCTGGTCAGAAGAGGTCTAGGTACCCGGCAGACGAGATTTTCTGTTCAACGTCGTCAGCTGCCCGAGCCACGATGAAAAGATAAAGAAGAATTCCTTTCGGGTCAGAAAGGTCGAGAAGTCCCAGCGGGAGGGAACTGGCAACATTCAAGAAGCCGTCCTTGGCCTGGCCAGCGTCATCGAATGTCGGCGCATAGCCGATGGCGCCCGCCAAAAGCTGGCCAAAAGCCTGCACGACCTTCTCGGTGTCGACATCGGTGATCAGGGCGATGGCCGACGTCACCCTCAAGATGCCGAAATCTGGCTGAATGACCTCATGGAACGCGAAGACCTTCTGGGTTCGTCCTTCACTGCTGCCCGGCAGCTCGAATACCCACGCAGTGGCGCTAAGTTCTTGTCCTTCGGCCATAGGGGCTACCTCGCAAAACTCTTGCCATGTCGCCATTCCGAGCCTCCAGTCGCGTGGTGGACCATTCCCTTCGCGTCAAACTATTCTCTATCTGCCATACGAGATACCGCAATCCTCCCGTACCCGCCGCCCCGCATTTCTGCTGGACTTGAGAGAGGATGCGCCCCATGTTCTTCGGCCCTAGGTTTCCGAGTTGAGGAGTTGAGATCTGTTTTCCGGTGAGCCCGCTTCGACCGCTGAGATGACGGAGACCGACCCGCCTGCCTCCGACTCGGCTCGACTCCGGGGCCCCGCCGACCACGCTCGACGAGGCCAGCGCCGAAGAGGCCGAGACCTACGTTCGCCTGCCGCAGCCGCTGCGAGCCAACTACAAGGGCTGGCTTGAGATGACCTCCGGCGGGGAGGGCAATGGCAGTTTGCCCCGATCACTGGCGAGGCCGTCGATGGCTGGGGACTCGCTCGGACGCGCCGTCGCCGTCCTCGCGCTGCAGCCGATCGCGGAGCGGCTGGCCGATCGGCGCGATCAGGAGGAACTCGAGGCGGAGCGGCAGCGCGCGGAGCAGGAGGCTGCGGAACGCGAGCGCGCGGAGAGAGAGGACCGGCTAAGCAGCGGGCTAGCGACTTCCGCTGATCTCGACGGGATCGCGCGGGAGGCATCTTCTGAAATTACGCATAGCCCAAGTCCGGAGACTGTCCGCCAGGTCTGGGTGCGACTCGTTGCCTCGGGCGCGGCTGGTCCCCCGACCCATGACCTGCTGGCGGTCCACGGCAGGGGAGGGTCGTGGTCACATCCGCCACACTTTGCGGAGTTATCGCGTGCGCCTGCGTGGTGTGCGCCAAGTGTCGGTCGACACGACCCTGAAGAGGCGCACGATGTCTGGCTCGACGCAGAGAGCACAATTTGGAGCCCGCGTAACCCGCACTCCGAGGACGGTGGTGGGTTGAATTATGGCTTAGACAAAGACAACCGCGGCCGGCTCATAGACCCGAACCTCACGATCGCCGTTCCGCGCGGAGCGAACCTAAATACGCGTAGGAGTGGAATGTATTACGAGCGCCGAATCGATTTGATCGGCGGCATCGTGGTTGATACCAAACTAGGCGTTGCATTCAACGATGTAGGGGCGGGCAAGCACGCCGACCTTCGCTTTGCGGTTGCGGCAATTCTAAGAGCGCGAGAATCGACCTCCCCACTTGAGGAAGTCGATGACTGAGGAGTCGCTCGGACGTGCCGTTGCCATGACCGCCCTGGCACCGATCGCGGAGAGGTTGGCGGATCAGCAGCAGCGGGAGGAACGGGAGGCCGAGAGGCGGCGCGGGGAGCAGAAGGCTGCAGACCGCGAGCATGCGGACAGGGAGAACCGCATACGTAGTGGGGTCGCGACTTCTGTCGATCTGGACGAGGTCGCGCGGGAGGCGGCATATGAACTCGCGAGGGTCGACGCCAATCAAGTTTGGACAGGACTCATTGCCTCAGGCGCGGCCGGCCCGCCGACCCATGACCTGTTGGAAGTGCATGTCAAGGGCAAGAAGACCCGGCTCTCTTTGACGGAGCTGTCCCGTGTGCCGGTGTGGCTAGCCCCGAATGCTGGTGGGTGGCCCGATGACATACATGGACAACCGGATGATGCTTGGGTAAAGGATGTTTGGGTAGATGGCGACGGCACTGTTTGGGCCCCGTGCTCACCGAATCCTGATGTGGTGTCGAATTTGAGTATGAGCCTAAGGGGCTGGGAAGACATCCATGGCAGGATCGACGAATCAATCACTCCCCGGCTGTTTGTACTGCCCCACAATGCCGGCTTGCGTACCAAGAAGAGTCGCTTTGCAGGAGTCCCCTGGATCCTGTTGGTCGACGGGATCATTATCGATCTAAAGGCTGGCCTTTTCGGCGGCCGAGATTCCCGGATGGGTCACATTGAGAACAGGGCCAGCCTGCGCGAGGCGGTTGAAGCGATTCTAGAGAACGCAAGAGTTAATCGCACCTCATGACGTCGACTCGCCCGACACCTACTAAGTGGCGACGCCAGAAGCACGTCTCAAAAATGGTTCTCGCGCACACTCGTAGGTCCTTAACCACTACATAGATTGGAAATCAACCGCATGGGAATTCTGGATCACAGGCGTACTTGGCGCTACGAGGTCAAGGCCTCGTCGAGCCAATGTATTGACGCGTTCACGCGCGCTTTCTCAGGCTCTGGCGGATTCATTGCCAAGGCCAACTGGGCTGTCAATCGAACGAGCAAGGGAGCCAGCGCCATTTACAAAGGGAGGAAGGGAGTGGGCGCCCTTGCAGGCATGATGTCGAAGACCTCTACGCTTGAGCACGACACGGCGGTGGGATCCGAGGTGGCGTTCGAGATCGAGGAGAGCAGCGACGGTCGGACCGTCTGTTCAATGTGGCTCAGTTCATCTGGCAGAGCTGGGGTCGCTGGGATAGTGGGAGTCACGTCGGATGCGCGATTCATTCGTCCCTACATGCAGGCAGTGCGGAAGGAGATGCTTGCGCTGGATCCGTCCGCGCAGATCACGACTGGCTAGAGATGCGGAGTGCCGCTCTGCTACCTGTGAGTCAGCCATGCCGTCAAGCTGAGAGCGGCGGCGGCATCCTGACTCGATCGGTCGAAAAGGCCATGCCTCCGGTCGTTCCGAGAGCAGCGTTCAGAGAGCCTTCATTTGGGCCCTTGCTTACGGCGTCAGAATCCCCAGGCTTCCAACTTCCGCCACCGCAACCTTCCCGTACTCCTTTTCCTGCATTTCTGCTGGACTACTGAGAGGATGCGCGCCATGTATATCTGCCATGGCCCCCGGCAGGGGCCTTCCAATCCAGTCATGGGGAAACCACTGAGATGACCGACACCGACCCGCCTGCTCCCGGCTCGACTCCCCCGACCCGGCTCGACTCGGAGGCTCCACCGACCTCACTCGACGGTTCCTCGGCTGCGCCGCCCACCTCGCTCGACGGCGCCGCTCCCCCCACGGCGGTTGACGGGGCGGGGGAGGGCCACACCTATGTCAACCTCCCCGGCCCCCTGCTCGAGGACTATGAGGCCCTCAGCGACATGGCCTCTGGCGGCGAGGGCGACCTGCTGCTCGCCCGCCACCGCCCGTCCGGGGAGAAGCGCGTGGTCAAGATCTACCGCGGCGACCGCCGCCGCGATGAGCGCGCCCTCGAAATTCTCTCCGCGGCGGACCCCGCCCATGTCGTCGTCATCCACGAATCCGGTCAGCACGGGGGGCGCTGGTGGGAGGTGATGGAGTACTGCGAGCATGGCTCGCTGGTGGACCTCATCGCCCGCGAGGGGCACCTGCTGCCGACCAAGCGGATCGAAGAAATCGTCGCCGAGGTGGCCGCTGCGCTCACCCACCTTCACGAGCTAAAGATCCCCCACCGCGACCTGAAGCCGGCCAACATCATGGTCCGCTCGTTGGAGCCCGAGCTCGACCTAGTGCTCGCCGACTTCGGCCTCGCCAGGGTCCTCGACCTGAGCAAGGAGATGCACTCGCGTCTAATCATCTCCGCCGCCTACGCCTCTCCGCAGGCCTCAAGCTCGGGCGCCATCTCCCCGCCAATGGACTGGTGGTCGCTGGGCGTGATCGCCGCCGAGCTCGCCCAGGGTCGCAACCCCTTTCAACAGGAGAACGGTGAGTGGCTCTCGGACCGGGTGATCATCGACTGGATCTCCTCCCGTCCAATTGATCTCTCAGGGGTCGAGGACGAGCGCATCGCCAACCTCTGCCGGGGCCTCACGCTGCGCGACGATCGCCGCGCACACCGCTGGGGCGCCGAGCAGGTGAGTGCCTGGCTGAGCGGCGAGGACCCGGAGGTCGCGACCGAGGCCGAGGCCCCCGCATCGCCTCGCGCCGCCGCCAGCCCCTTTCCCTTCACCGACCCGCAGAGCGGCCGCACCCGTCCCTTCACCGACCCGGCAGAGCTCGCGCGCGCCCTCGCTCAGGAGTGGGACGAGGCCTGCGAGTTGCTCTCAGGCGCTGCCTCCCATCGCGCCGAGCAGCGTGCCCTGCGTAACTTCCTTCGCAGCCTCGAGCTGACCGAGGCCGAGCAGATCCTGGCCGAGCAGGAAGACGTCGAGGAGCGCCTCGTCCGCCTCCTGGTTGAGCTTGACCCCATGATCGCGCCGACCTTCCGCGGCTATTCGATCGACCGCGACGGCCTACTCGCGCTCGCCCGCAGCGAGGGGGAGGGCCCGACCTCGGCCTTGACGGCGATCTTCTCCGAGCGTGTCCTGCTCGACTACTCGCGCAGCGCCGGGTATACCGACCTGGCCGAGCTCGACGCCGCCTGGCATGAGGAGCTCACGACCTTCGAGCACGCTCTCGACGGGGCTCGCTCGGAGGACGGCAAGCAGGTGATCGCAGAGCAGCGCGAGCGCGAGGCCGCGACGACCACGGCCCGGGCTCAGATCCTCGCGGCGCTACTCGACGCCGACGCTCGCCGTCAGGTGCTGGAGCGTGCGGCGGATGCCGCCGCTGACGAGGGTGCCCGTCGGCAAGGCTGGTTCGACGCGATGGCGGACGGCGCCGATCCGGTACCGGTCGCCGGAGCGCCGCCGGAGAAGTACGAAAAGGGGGAGTAGCCGATGGCTGAGGTCTCGCTCGGGCATGCTGTCGCGGTCGCTGCCCTGGCGCCGGTTGCCGAGCGTCTGACGGACGCGCGCGAGCGCGAGGCGCGGAACAAGGAGCGCGAGCGCCGACTCGAGGAAGAGCTGCAGAAGATTCCTGAATTCCCGGAGCGGGAGCGTCCCAGAGAGCCCGTTTCCGAGGGTTTCAGCCTTGACAACTTCGGCAGCCTCCTGTTCTGGGGCGAGGTGGTGTCGCTTGCCTTCATCGGCCCGTTCATCCTCGGGCCGGTGGTGTTCGGGAAGCACTTCACCGAGTCGGGGTATCCCTGGCTCCTGCTGCTCTTCGCTCCGGTGGTGATCGCGGTCCTGGCCGGCTTTCTGCCGGTTATTGCCGCGATGCCCGAACGCGGCCGGTACCTGGCCGAGATGGAGGAGTACGAAATGGCGAACCGCGAAGCCGCACACCGGAGCCGGGAAAGGGCTGAAGTCCGGGAGAGGCTTGGGGATACGACCGGCATGTCGACCTGATGGCGGGCTTGCCGTATCACCGGTTCAGGGAGACGCTGAACCAGCTCGCTGCCGACGGAGGCGGACATGGCTACAGAGTGGCCACGGTGATCGACTCGGACGACTGCTGGCTTGGCACTTGGGCGAATAACGACCTGTACGTGATCGTGCAGGCGTCGCTCGCCAACCCCGCACTCGATCGGACACTGATCGACGTCCATGCTGGCAGCGCCTACGGCGCTCGACCGGCCGGAGAGCTCTTTGAGGCGCTGGCGACCGCCTCGTGGCGCTTCGACTACGGGGGGCCATGGGCGCGCAGCGGGCCGGACGGGACCGCCGCCTATGGTTGGCGATCACGGCTGCCCTCCGACCTCTTTTCGGAGGACAACCTGGGCGAGGCGTTCGGGTTCGTGCTCGGCATGGTAGACGCGTTCGGGCACGCGGCGGGGACCTTGGCGGCGGAGCTGATCCCGGGCCACGGCGGTCGCCGCTGCTCCGACCAGGACCCGGCGGCCTGGCCGGCCTTGCTTGGTGGACTGCTACCGCCTTCGGGTGTCGGCGAGGAAATCGATGGCTGACGCTTCGCTTGGGCGATCCGTAGCGCTCGCCGCCCTGGCGCCGATCGCCGAGCGGCTCGCCGACGAGCGGGAGCGCGAGGAGGCGAAGGCAGAGCGTCGGCGGCGCCTCGAAAACGAGTTGGAGGCACTCCCGTCGTTGGAGCGGACAACGCCGCCTGGGCACTGGAGCCCGTGGTGGAGGACGGAACTCCAGGAAGTGCTTCTCGGCCTCCTCATCATCGGGGTACCGGCGCTGATTTTCGGTCCCGGCCTGGTGGCGCTGGTCTTCAATCTTATATCCGGCTCGGAAGTCGTGGGTTGGATCATGTGGGTTATCTGCGCCTTTGCGCTGATCTACTGGTGGGTCAAGAAAGAGATACTTGACGTGATCCAGCGTGGCAAGGAGGTGGCCGAAGCTAGCGAGGCCTACTCCCGGGCGGTCAAGGCCTACGACGCGCGCGAGGCCGAGCGCGTCGCGATCCGGGCGAAGATCGAGGAGCTCCGGTGAGTGCCGGCGCCGAGCGCTCCGAGGTGGCTGCCGAGACTTCGCCCGGCCGTGCCTTGGCGCTCCTCGCCTTGGCGCCGATCGCGACCCGGGAAGCCGATCGGTGCGAACAACTCGAAAGGGAAACCCGTGAGCGCAAGAAGGCGGCGGAGCGTGCCCGTCAGCGCGAGATCAAGCTGAAGGCGGCCCTGGACGATGCTCCCGAGCTGCCGCGACCGAGCCGGCCCGACGAGCCCTACCCGGAGCGGTTCGACATGGAAAGGCTTTGGTCGGCGACGCTGTGCCTGACCCCTGTCTTCTTGATCTGTCTTGTCGCGGGCTTGCCCTGGGGGCTGATGTTGTTCATGTCGATTGGGTTGGCGGTCCTCAACGGGTTCTGGCCGGTGCTGAAGACGATGCCGGCTCGCGAACGCTTCCGCACCGAACTGCAGGAATACGAAGTTGCGACCGCGGAATCCGACCACCGCGACGCCGAACGAGCCGAGATCCGGGCGAGATTCGCCAATGAGGAAGTTACGGAGGGGTGAGTTAATTTGGGGCCCCAGACAGAGGAAAGCTCGCTCGGGCGCGCCGTCGCCGTTGCCGCCCTGGCGCCGATCGCCGACCGGCTCGCCGACGGGCGTGAGCGTGCGGAGAGGGACGAGCGCCAGCGCGAAGAGCGCGCACATCGACAAGCTGAACACGAACGCGAGCAAAGGGAAAGGGTCCGGTGGATCACCAATGCCAAAAAAGTGGCGGGTAGAGCCTTGGTACTTCTTCTTGTTTCTCCGTTCGCACTCGCCTGGATCTGGTTTTGGAGCGAGGGTTTCAAGGTTATGTGGAACCCGGTGATCTGGATCGGTCTCGTGATCGGTACGTTCGTCATCCTCCGAGGGGAATAAGGGCACATGAGCAGCGCCGTCAGCTACGAGTACAGGGTCCGGGAAGAGGAACTGCGCCGCCGCAGGGAGCTACAGGCCGCGCGCGATGCGTTGCTCGCCGCCGAACAACGCTACGAGAGGATGCGCGTCCACGCGGCCGAGCAGCAGCAGACCTGGGGCGACTCGGTCTCCGTGCCCGACCGGCTCGCCTCCGCTGTGCCCTCAGAGGACGCCGCCCAGCTGCGCGGCGCCGCCCAGCGATTCGAGCAGAGTACGTCCGCCGCCGAGAAGCGGCTCGACGACGAGGTCGTTGCCGCTAGGATCGCCGCCTTCCAGGAGGGCATGTCGGCGATCAAGCGGGGAGCCTCAGAGCCGATCGCCGCCGAGGCGGCGCTCGAGCGGACTGCCCCGGTGCTGGCGGACGGTGGGCCCGAGGGCGAGGAGGAAGAGGTCGAGGCGGCGCTCGCGCGGCTAATCGCGAGGCTCGACCCGGCCGTCGAGGACCGCGTCGTCGAGGAGGTACGGGTCGCCGCCGACGCGGTCCGTCGTGCGACCTCGGCCAGCGGTCGCGAACAGGGAGTCAATGCGCTGCGGCTGAACGTGCAGGAAGCCAACGGGGAAGCGCGCGAGCGGCGCGAGCGCGAGCGACTCCTCGATCGCAGCGAAGCGCGTCTGAACGGCTTCGACGGCCCCGAGGCCGTGGGCGCGCGCCGGCTCGTCGCCGAGATCCGCGGCGGGCGCGAGGTGCCGGCCGATCTTGAGGCGACGGTCGACGCTGCGGTCGAAAGGGAGACCCGCTCCCAGGAAGCCGAGTACGTGAGCGAGGAGCTGCGCAGTGCCCTTGAGGGTCTCGGCTACCGGGTCGGTCCTGACTTCGAGACGACCCTGTTGAGCGACGGCTACACGCAGTTCTCCCGCTCCGAGTGGGCCGGATACGCGGTCCGCGTGCGCAGCGGCGGACACCCGCCGCGCCTCAACTTCAACGTCGTCCGCGGCGACGCGTCGCGTGCCGACCAGGAGGCACGCGACAAGGAGGTCGAGGAGGAGTTCTGTGACCGCCAGGTCGAGGTCATCGAGCGGTTGGCGCAGGCCGGGATCTCGGCAGAGCGGACGCGCGTGGTTGAGCCTGGCGACAAGCCAATCCAGGTCGTCGAGGGCCTTGAGGGCGCGGCCGGGGCCGAAGCGTCCCGGGCTGCGGCGAAGGAAATGGGTAGATGACCGGCGCCGCCGACCTCGACCCCGCCTGGCTGCGCGAGATCGACGCCTCCCTCGGTGTCTCCTCGCAGTTCGTGCTCGCCGGCAACACCGACGACCTGATCATCGCGCGAGGCGAGGGGGGCGGCGCCGAACGCCGCGAGGGTGTCGTCGACGCGCTTTGGCAGCGCGTGCAGAGGAGTGGTTACGAGTTCCTCGTCGTCTACGACGTCTCCGAGCGCCCCAGAATCCACCCGCAGGAGGAGGCGGCTCTCGCAGCGGCCCGGGAGGTGCTCGGCGCGCAGTTGGACGCCGAGGCCGTCTCCCTCGAGCGCCTCGTCGATGTGATCCGCGCCGTCGTCGGCGCGCGCGAGCACCACTGCGGTCTGATCATCGAACGCGCCGGTCGGCTGGTCGTCAAAGCCGACTCGCTCAACCCCACCGAGCACAAATTCTTCGCCGACGCGGCGCGCTTGGCGAGGAGCTGTGAGCCGCACCAGGCCTCAGAGAAACGGGCGGTCTCCCTCTTCAACCCCGTGGTCTGGATCGTCGAGAACGAGCGCGAGATGCCCGACTGGTTCCTCAGCCTCGGCGAGCGCTTGCGCACGGCGACGGCCCCCTACCCGGAGATCGACGAGCGCAAGCAGATGGCGCGCTGGCTGGCTCCGGTCTTCACCGACTACGACGAGCTCGACGAGGACGAGCGCGAGAATTTGATCCTCCGCTACGCGGGCCACACCCAGGGTATGACCCTCGCCGACATGCAGAGCATCATGCAGCTGGCAAAGGACCGCGGCCTTGGACTGCGGGAAATCGAGGACGCGGCCCGCGGCTACCGGGTCGGCGTGCTCGAGAACCCCTGGAAGCAGACCTCGCTGCGCGAGAAGGTAAAGGCAGAGCTCGCCGCACTCGACCAGCCGGTCGAGGAGCGAGATGAAGTGACGATCACGCAGCGGGTGATGGGGCAGGACGACGCCGTCCGCCGCTCGCTCGACATTCTGGCCCGCTCAGTCACCAACCTGACCGCGGCGCACCGCTCGGCGCATGCGATCGGGCCACGCGGCGTCCTCTTCTTCGCTGGCCCGACCGGCGTTGGCAAGACCGAGCTGGCCAAGGCGCTGACCGAGTTGGTCTTCGGCGACAGCGGTGCCTACACGCGCTTTGACATGAGCGAGTTCGCTGAGGAGGGCTCGGCTGCCAGGCTGATTGGGGCCCCGCCCGGCTACATTGGCTTCGACGCCGGCGGGGAGCTCACCAACGCGATCCGCGAGCGCGCCTTCAGCCTCATTCTCTTCGACGAGATCGAGAAGGCGCACAGCCTGATCCTCGACAAGTTCCTGCAGATCCTCGAGGACGGCAGGCTCACCGACGGCCGCGGCGGCACCGTCATCTTCACGGAGGCGATCCTCGTCTTCACCTCCAACCTCGGCATCTACCGCAAGACGGAGGACGGCCGGCGCGAGCAGGTCATCAAGCCGCCGCCGGAGATGGATCGCGACGAGGCCGAAGGGCTGGTACTAGAGGAGATCAAGCGCTTCTTCATCGAGGACCTGGGCCGCCCTGAGCTGCGCAACCGGTTCGGCAACAACATCATCGTCTTCGACTTCATCGACCGCGAGGCGGGGGACCGGATCCTGACGCTGCTGCTCAAGAACGTCGAGCGCCGGATCGAGCGCGAGTATCGGGCGGACCTCGTGCTGGCGCCGGGGGTGCGCGAGCAGCTCGCCGAGATCGCCCTCGCCGACCTCTCCAACGGCGGCCGCGGGATCGGCACGATGGTCGAGCAGGCCCTCGTCAACCCTCTGGCCCGCAAGCTGGTCGGCGAGGAGCCCGCTGTCGGCGGGCGGGTGACCGTGACCGGGCTGCGCCGTAACGGCCCGCTCTTCGAGCTCGATTGCGAATGATGATCGAGGTCAACAGGCTCCATCACCCGGTCACCGCCCTCGGCCCCGGTACCAGGGCGGGGATCTGGGTCCAGGGCTGCTCGATCGGGTGCCGGGGGTGTCTTTCGCGCGACACCTGGGAGCCACGCCGCGAGGCGCGCGCCGAGGTCGCCGCCGTGGTCGAGTGGGTGGCGGGCCTACCCGCCGCCGAGGTCGACGGCGTTACGATCAGCGGCGGTGAGCCCTTCGATCAGCCTGAGGCGCTGCTGGAGTTGCTGGCGGGGCTCGACGCCTGGCGTGCGGAGCGGGCGGGCGAGGTCGACGTACTCTGCTACTCGGGGTACCCGCTGCGGCACCTCGAAAGGCGGCACCCACGGGCGCTCGATTTGGTCGACGCCCTCGTCACCGGGCCCTATCGAGAGGATCTACCCACCGACCTGATCTGGCGCGGGTCAGCAAACCAGGAGCTGGCTCCACGCAGCGCGATCGGGCTGGCGCGCTACGCGGAGTTCCTCGATTGCAGGCCAGCCGAGCCACCGATCCAGGTCGCGGTCGAGCCTGGCGCGCTCCGGCTGATCGGCGTCCCGCGGCGTGGCGACATGGCAGGCCTTGAGGCGGCACTGAGCGGCGCCGGGGTCGACCTGGGGGAGTCCTCGTGGACATCGTGAGATGCGGCTCCTGCGGGGAGGAGGTGCCGGCCGAGGCCGTCTACTGTCCGGAGTGCGCGCGGCCGGTCGCCGCAGCCGTCATCGTCGAGCTACCCGAGACGATCCCGGCGCCGGCGGAAGAGGGCGCCGTTGCCGGCGAGGACGGGCCGCGACGCTGCGCTGTGCCGAGCTGCGGGCAGCAGCTCGAGGCCGGTGAGACGGTCTGCGGCTACTGCGGTGAACCAGTTGGCGGCCCGACGCCTGAGGGGCCGGCGAGCGCACTCTTCCTCCCCTGGGGCACTCACGTCGTCAGGGAAGAGGACTCGCTCGTCCTCGGCCGCGAGCACCCGCCGTTCTCGGCGCAGCTTGCGCAGTACCCGAACGTCGGCCGCGCCCATGCCAGGATCGCACGCAGCGAGGGCGCCATGCGGGTCACCGACCTCAACTCAACCAACGGCACCTTCCTCGACGGCCGGCGCATCCCGCCCGAGCTGCCCGAAGAGCTGCGCCCCGGCCAGATCCTGCGCTTGGGTGGGATCTTGGAGATCGAGGTCCGGTGAGCGACGCCGGCCCTGAGACGGGGGGCACGGCCCTGGTCCGAGTCTGCGCCACCACCCACCCAGGCCTAGTCCGCGAGCGAAACGAGGACAGCGTCGGCTGCTCGGGCTGGGCGGCTCAGGGGACGGTCGGCATCTCCTCGCACTCCTACTCCGGCGAGCGGCCCGTGGTCTGCGTGGTCGCCGACGGCCTCGGCGGCCAGGCCGCCGGCGACGTCGCGAGCCTCACCGTGACCCGTGAGCTCGTCCACAACCCGCCGCCCCGTGACACCGGTGAGCTCAGCGACGTGCTCCTCGCCGCGCACGGTGTGCTCATCCACGCGGGCGAGCGCGACCCCACTCTCACCGGGATGGCGACGACCGTCGCCGTCCTGGCGATCACCGCCGAGGCGATCCTCTGCGCGAACGTCGGCGACACGCGGATCTACGAAGTCGTGGATGGCTCAGTGCAGCCGATCTCCTTCGACGACAACCCGGGCGCCCTCGATCCCGCCGCCGAGCGCCAAGCCTCGGTGCTCACCCAGGCTCTCGGCGGCTCCCGTCCGGTCGGCCCGAGCCCGCACGTACAGTGGTTCAAGCGCGAGCCGCTCGGCTTCCTACTTTGCTCGGACGGCCTCACGACCCCGGTCTCCGACGAGGAGATCGGAGCGGCGTTCGTCGGCGAGGCGTCGGATGCCGCGATCCTCGAGTCGCTAGTCCGGCTGGCGCTCGAGCGGGGGGCGCCAGACAACGTCAGCGCGATGCTGGTCCGGACCTGACTCTACCGCCGCCCGCCGAACTGCCCTGTCGCGCCGATCAGCCAGGCGAGCATGAGCACGATGAGAAGGACTACCAGAAGGCCTTCGGCGCCCTCCGTGAGGTAGAGATCCGCCACCGCGGCGCCTCCACCGACGACCACGACGAGCAGTTGCGAGATATAGGCAAGGGCGGCGACGAGCACCAACATCAACACCACCAGGCCGAGCGCATCGAGCTTCGAGGCCGACTGCGCGAAAGCGAGGTTCGCGACCGCGAACAGCGAGAAGCCCAGCTCGATCGCCGTACGGTTTCCGCTTTTCGGCGACCTACCCAGGCCCATGCCCCCTTTGCGCCGGCCGAAGCTAGTCAGGGATGGCACCTTGAAGCGGCCGCCGACAATGGAAGAGATCAGCCAGACGAGGATCCCAATGACGATCAGCCCGCCCAGCAGTGATTTGAGTTCGCTCACGAGCGGCCTCCGAGCGCGGAGAGCGGGTCGTTGGCGTCGTCCTCGTAGTGGAGCGGGATCCAGGGGATGCGGGCGCGGCGCGCGGCGCTGACGATCGCCACGCTCAGCTCGCGCTCGCCGCCGCTGACCTCCCCGCAGAGACTGTCTCGCAAGATCGCCTTGTGATCGTCGATCGTCTTCTTGCTCAGCACCAGCTCGTTGGCGATCGCCTGCGACCGGAGGCCCAGCTCTAGTGTAGTGTCTCCTAAATAAGTGGCTTTTGTGCTAGGGTGACCTATGCGGCCTCCCACCCCGGCTCTGACGCTCAGCGAGGAGCAGCGCGAAGTACTCCAGCGCCTCTCGGGATCGAGAATCGC
>JBAVAR010000052.1:0-1536 GCA_049585815.1 Solirubrobacterales bacterium | reverse complement strand
GAATGATGTAGCCGACAATAAAGTTGAGTGACCAGAGCTTGGGCAAGGAACTCGGGCAAGCAGCGCAACCCGGATTGAGCACTTGGGTTCGCGCAAAGCGCCCGAGTGTAAAGTCCACGAAATCCCGGCGGAGGCCTCGCCGCTCAGCCGGGATTTCGCTGGCGCTCAATCCGGGCTACGTTCGCCGCGAACCTCCGCTGAAACCGGATTGAACGCATTTCGCCGGGCCCCGGATCGGGCGCTCGATAGTCAAGGAGAACATCATGAGCAACGGCAATTCACCCTCCCTCGCCGAGCTAGAGCAGCGCATCGCCATCGCGCGCGACAATATCCGGCAGCTGATCGAGCAGGCGGCCGCGGTCTCCGGCGCCGAGGATGAAGACCGAAACGCCGATCGGATCGCGCAACAACAAGAAGAGCTGGAAAGGCTCGTTAAGCAGCGCGATGCGCTGGCGAAGAAGAAGTAGCCCGGATGGAGCGGAGCGTAATCCGGGGCCGGCCTCGCCGCCCATCCCGCATTCCGCTTCGCGCCATGCGGGCTACTGGCCGGACTTACGGCTGAACTGGCTCACTCCCGGTTGCGATCGCCGCCGCGCGGCATATCCCTCGGGAAGGAACCGCACGCGGCGGACGAAGCCGCACTCGCCCACGCCAACGTGCGTTCAGCCGCGGCGGCCCTCTTTGGCTTCTCCGTCGAGCCAGTTCGATAGGCTGCCTTTGCTCTTCTTCTTGGCTTTTGGTTTCACCGGAGCCGGCTCCTGTTCCGGTGCCGCGGCATCTCTGGCCAGGCGGAGCGCCTTGAGCCGCTCGGTCTTCGCGCGCAGCGCCGCGGCCGTGGATTCGTACTCGGATGTTGCCTTTTTGGCATCTTCCGCTCGCAATATCTTGGCGAATTGAGCGTTTGCTTGATATTTTCCGGATTTCTCCGCCATACGGCGATCCTTTTCGATCAATCGTTCGAGTGAACATTGACATATCAGCAAGCGCGGCCCGGATAAAGCAGCGAAATCCGGGGTTCGGCCTTGCCGGTCAGTCCCGCATTGCGCTTCGCTCCATGCGGGCTACTTGTGACTGCGAGCCGTCCGGCGGCACCCGTATGCAGGATTCAGAACAAAATGAATCGTTAGAAGTCGCCCGGATCACCGGGGTGCTGCCCCGGTTAACCGTTCCGCCTAGCGTAAACTGCAGAATCTTGTGGCCGAAGGCTGGAGAAGCTTACTGCTCCCCGACCGGGAGCGGCGGACGCGGGGGTTCGCTGGTGGCGGCGCCGGAGGCGGGGCGCAGGAGGCCGGGGATTTTCTTGATGGTGGCGAGGAGGCCCTTGTCCTCGTTGGCGTTCTCTTGTGCGCTCGCTTGCTGGGCGCCGTCTTGCGCCGCAGCCGCCGGCGGAACATCGGCGACCGGCCGCGTTTTGATCTCGACCGAAAGAAGCGGATTGGGCTCGGCCGGTGCTTGCGGCGCCGGCTGCGGGACAGCCTCGGCGGCGTGCGGGGCAGCCGCGATCGCGCCGGTGGTCAGCGGAGCTTCGGCCAGGAG
>JBAVAR010000051.1:0-17993 GCA_049585815.1 Solirubrobacterales bacterium | reverse complement strand
GCTCGCCGCAGCGTGGCTCCCCGCCTGGGCTCCCCCTTCTTCTTCTTCTTCGGCTTCCCATTCTTCTTCGGATTCGGATTCTTCGGATTCTTCGCCTTCTTCGGTTTCGGCTTCGCCCCCTTCGCTGCCCTGCCAGGCCCTGAGCTGGGGCGCGAGGGCTGCGGCGGGGGGACTCGCGTCGGCGCGAGCGGGCGCCAGCACGCGCGCGCTGAGAGTGGCCAGGATGATCAGGACAAAGAGCGCCGCCGCGGCGAGGCCCGATCGCCTTAGTTAGCGGGGGTGAGAGTTTGCCTCCGGGCGCCATCCCGACCTGGATCGGCGGGATCTGGAGCCGCTTTAGCGGATGCCCTCTAACCTCAACAGAGCTTCCTTCATCGCCAGCCCCCCGCCGTAGCCGCCGAGGCCGCCCCCGCTTCTCAGGACCCGGTGGCAGGGGACCACGATCGGGATCGGGTTGGTGGCGCAGGCCGTGCCCGCGGCCCGCACGGCACGCTCGTTTCCGGCCGCATCGGCCATCTCCGTATAGCTGCGGGTCTGCCCGTAGGGGATCTCGGCGATCGCCCGCTGGACCTGGGCGCGAAAGCCGTCGCTGAGGCGCCAGTCAAGCTCCAGATCGAAGCGCTTTGAGCTGCCCTCGAAGTAGAGGTCGAGCTCCCGGCGCACCTGCTCGAGTCGGGTTGGCGCCTCCAGCACCCGCGGGGAGACGCGGATCGCCAGCTCCTCGAGCAGCGACCCGGCGTCCTGGTTGGGCAGGCCGAGGCGCAGCAGGCCGCGCTCGGTGCTCGCCAAAAGCAGCGGACCGAACGGGGAGTCGGTCATCGTGTAGGCGACGTCCAGCAAGCCCTCGTCGCCGGCACGGTCGGTGAATTTTCGCAGGGCCGCCCTCATGCCAACTCCCTCCTCAGTCGCTTGACTCCCTCGTGCAGGCTGCGCCGCGCGGCCTCCGGGGTACAGCCGAGGGCTGCGGCGATCTCAGCATGGGGAAGGTCGCAGGCGTAGCGCAGCTCGACCGCCGCCCGCTGCTTTGGCGGCAGCGCCCCGACCAGGGCCCAGAGCTCGCGGTCGGGTTCGGGGTCGCTGATCGCGGTCTCGCCAACCTCGGCGACGGGGATCGGCCGCCGTCCCTCGGCGCGGTGGTGATCGACCGCCTTGTGGTGGGCGATCCTCAGCAGCCAGCCGCGCAGATTGCTCGCCTGCTCCAGGTCCGGGTAGGCGCGCAGGGCGGCGATGAAGGTCTCCTGAAAGCAGTCATCGGCATCGGCGCGGCCGACGGCACCGCGCAGCACGGCCATCACATCGGCGCCGTGTTCGTCGAGCAGGGCCTGAAAGGGGGGTAGCTTGGTCACCTCGTTGATTAAACGCGCTGGGGGCTCAAAACGTGAGACCCTGCGCCGATGCCCGGTCCCGGCGAGCCGCTCAGCGAGGTCGTCAGCCGCGCCTTGAGGGAGGACCTCGGCAGCGGGGACATCACCGCCGAGCTGACCGTGCCAGCCGAGGCGCGGGGCCGCGCCCGGATCGTGCAAAAGCAGCCGGGGGTGGTCTTCGGCCTCGGGGTCCTCGCCGAGGCGATGCGCCAGTGCGGAGTCGAGCAGATCGAGGAGCTCGTGGCTGAGGGACGGTGGCGGGCGGCGGTGCCAGCCGAGGTCGCAGTTGCCAGCGGTTCGGCGCGGGCGCTGTTGGCCGCCGAGCGCACGGCGCTCAACTTCCTCGGCCACCTCTCCGGGATCGCGACGCTGACCGCCCGCTACGTCGATGCGATCGCTGGCACCGGCGCTCGGATCCTCGATACCCGCAAGACCACCCCCGGTCTGCGCGAGTTGGAGAAGGCGGCGGTTGCAGCGGGTGGGGGTCACAACCACCGGATGGGCCTCTATGACGCGATTCTGATCAAGGAGAACCACATCGCCCTGGCCGGCGGCCTGGCCAGGGCCGTGCACGCGGCCCGCGCCTCCCGCCCCGACCTCGCGATCGAGGTCGAGTGTCGAAACCTCGACGAGGTCGCCTACGCGCTGGGCACCGGGGCCGATCTGCTGCTGCTCGACAACATGGATCCGAGCACCCTGAGCCGGGCCGTGGAGCTGCGCGAGCGCACAGCGGCCGCGGCGCCCTCGCTGGAGGCATCCGGCGGGGTCACCCTCAAGACCGCCCGCCCGATCGCCGAAACCGGGGTCGACTTCATCTCCGTGGGAGCCCTCACCCACTCCGCCCCGAGCCTCGACTTCAGCCTGCTGATCGAGCCGGCCTGAGCGGCGGACGCTGGGCCCCGCCCTGGAGCTTCACTTCAGCAGCCGCGAGAGGCGTCGGTCCTTGAGCACGCGACCGCCGGTCTGCTCGGCGGGGCAGTAGTTGGTCTGGTGCTCGGAGAAGAAGACCGCCTCGATCGTGGTGCCGCAACGGGGGCAGGGCTCGCCCTCGCGGCGGTGGACCTTCAGCGGCATCGGCATCTTGTCCGGCAGGCGCTCGCCGAGGGTCTCCTCGTAGTGATCGATCACATCGCCCAGCAGGGAAAGCGCGGCGTGCAGTCTCGCCACCTCCTCGGCGTCAAGCTCAGATCCCTGCTTGAAGGGAGACAGGCGAGCCTGCCAGAGGATCTCATCGACCCATGATCGCCCGATCCCGGCGATCACTCGTTGATCGCGCAGCAGCGGGTGCAGATGTCGAGGCTGGTCGATCAGCGCGGCGAACTGCTCGAGCGCCGGCGCGGGCCAGGCCTCCGGCCCGAGGGAGGCGACCATCTCATCCTCATCGACAGCCTCCACGGCGATCAGCTTCGCCCAGGCTCGCTGGCGGGTTCCGAACTCCCTCAGGCGCAGCTCGCGACCGTCCTCGAGGCGAATCAACACCCGGGAGGCCCGGTCTTTGGCCGAGGCTCGCCGGTCAAAGACCCCAAGCCTTCCCGCCGACATCAGGTGGATCAGGAGGCTGAGGTTCTCAAAGACGACGACCGGCATCTTTCCGACCCGTCGCACCGCGCTGATCCGCTGACCCGCCAGATCCTCCAGTCCGGGATCAAAGGTCTTCATCACGTTCATCCCGGGGGCGATGGCCGATTCCACCCGCGCTCCGGCGAGGCGGCCGTCCAGCCTGCGCGCGGTGATCTCGACCTCGGGCAACTCGGGCATCGACAAAGGCTAGACTTCCAAGACGTTCATTCGACTGGTTCAAGGCAACCGCCGGGCCAGCGAACATCAGGAAAGGAAGGGCTCCGTGCAAGAGCTCCCGACGATCCAACCCACCATGCCGGACGTCCTTGAGCCCGAGGAGGTCGCTGCCCTGAGCGAGGAGGTGCGCGAGCTCGCCGCCCAGCGCAACGCGGTGATCCTGGCCCACAACTACCAGCTGCCCGAGGTCCAAGACGTCGCCGATCACCTGGGTGACTCGCTCGGCCTCTCGCGTCAGGCGGCCGCCACCGACGCCGACGCGATCGCCTTCTGCGGCGTGCACTTCATGGCCGAGACCGCCTCGATTCTCTCGCCCGAAAAGACGGTCCTGATCCCCGACCTCGGGGCCGGCTGCTCGCTTGCCGACTCAATCGACGCCGAGCAGCTGGGGGCCTGGAGGGCCGAGCACCCCGGGGCGATGGTGGTGATGTACGTCAACACCTCGGCCGAGGTGAAGGCGCAGACCGATTACTGCTGCACCTCCTCCAACGCGGTCAAGGTGGTCGAACACATCTGGGCAGAGCACGGTCCCGAGACCGAGATTCTCTTCGGCCCTGACATGTGGCTGGGCGCCTTCGTCGAGCGCGAGACCGCCATCCACGAGGACCCCGAGCGCCGGGGCCGCTTTCACATCTGGGATGGCGAGTGCCACGTCCATGCCGGGATCCGCCCCGAGGACATCGCCCGCAGCCGAGCCGAACACCCCGAGGCGGAACTCCTGATTCACCCCGAGTGCGGCTGCGCAACCCAGGCGATGGAGTTCCTCGCCGCCGGTGACATCGACCCCGAGGGCGTTCACATGCTCTCGACCTCCGGCATGCTGGGCCACGTCGAAGCCCACCCCGACGGCAGCTTCATTATCGCCACCGAGAACGGGATGCTCTACCCGCTTCAGCGCGCGGCGCCGCACGCAGAGCTGATCGAGGCCAACCGGATGGCGTTCTGCAGATACATGAAGATGATCACCCTGCCCAAGCTGCGCGACTCCCTCCGGGAGATGAAGTTCGAGGTCAGCGTCCCGGCACAGATCGCCGCGCGCGCGCGATTGCCGATCGAGCGCATGGTGGCGACCGGTTAGGGCGGGAGCGAGATAGAGTCCGCCTCCCGCCGGCTCCGAGAAGAGGTTTCGTCCTTGCACCAGCTCAGCACCGCGCAATCTGCGATCAGCGAGCCCCAGCTCGGCGAGCTCGCCCGCCAGCTCCGCGTCGACGCGATCCGCGCCGCGGCTGCGGCCGGCTCCGGCCACCCGACCTCCTCGATGTCGGCCGCCGATCTGATGGCGGTGCTCCTCGCCAACCACCTGCGCTATGACTTCGAGGACCCCGAGAACCGCGCCAACGACCACCTGATCTTCTCCAAGGGCCACGCCTCGCCGCTGCTTTATTCGCTCTACAAGGCGGCGGGGGCGATCGCAGACGAGGAGCTGCTCAGCTTCCGTCAATTCGGCTCGCGGCTGCAGGGTCACCCGACGCCGGAGATCCCCTGGGTGGATGTTGCCACCGGCTCCCTCGGCCAGGGCCTGCCGATCGCCGTCGGCGTCGCGCTCGCCGCCGAGCGCCTGGAATCCTCGCAGCTGCGGGTCTGGGTGCTGTGCGGGGATTCGGAGATGGCCGAGGGCTCGATGTGGGAGGCCTTCGAGCACGCCGGCTACGCGCGGCTGAGGAACCTGATCGCGGTGATCGACGTCAACCGACTGGGCCAGCGGGGACCGACGATGCACGGCTGGGACACCTCCTCCCTGGCGGCGCGCGCCAGCGCCTGCGGCTGGCAGGTGCAGGAGATAGACGGACATGACCTCGCGGCGATCGATGACGCCTACGCGCAGGCCCTGGCGGCAGAGGCCCCCGCGGCGATCTTCGCCCGTACCAAGAAGGGGTCGGGTGTCTCCGCCGTCGAGGACAAGGAGAACTGGCACGGCAAGCCGTTGGCCGACCCGCAGGCGGCGATCGAGGAGCTGGGCGGCATCCGCTCGCTGAGCGTCGCGGTCGGGAGCCCGCCCCGGGCACAGCCCTTTGAGATCGCCACCGAGCCGGTCGAGCGGCCCCGCTACGGGCTCGGCGAGCAGGTGGCGACGCGGGGGGCATATGGCGATGCCCTCGCCTGGATCGGGTCCCTCGACGAGCGGGTTGTGGCGCTCGACGCCGAGGTGGGGAACTCGACCTACGCCGAGCGGTTTGCCGACAAGCACCCGCAGCGCTTCTTTGAGATGTTCATCGCCGAGCAGCAGATGGTCGCGGCCGCGGTGGGCTTTCAGGTCCGGGGGTGGAAGCCCTTTGCCTCCTCCTTCGGCGCATTCCTGGCCCGCGCCTATGACTTCGTCAGGATGGCGGCGATCTCCGGAGCTGACCTGAAGCTCTGCGGCTCCCACGTGGGGGTTTCGATCGGGCCCGACGGGCCATCGCAGATGGCGCTCGAGGACATCGCCTCCCTGCGCGCCGTACTCGGCAGCACGGTGCTCTATCCCTGCGATGCCAACCAGACGGTCGGGCTCCTCGATGCGATGCGTGGCGATCGGGGCATCAGCTATCTGCGCACCACCCGCGGCGCCACCCCGGTCATCTACGGGCCCGATGAGACCTTCGCGATCGGGGGCAGCCGCACGCCTCGATCGGGGAGCGCCGATGACCTCACCCTGATCGGTGCCGGCATCACCCTGCACGAGTGCCTCGCCGCCGCCGAGGAGCTTGCCGGGCGCGGGATCGAGGCCCGGGTGATCGACCTGTACTCGGTCAAGCCGGTTGATGCCGGCGCCCTGGTGCGAGCGGCGCGCGAGACCCGTGCCCTGCTCACGGTGGAGGATCACTGGGCGGAGGGGGGGATCGGTGAGGTCGTCGCCACCGCGCTGGCCGACGCCGGGGTGAGCACCCGGCTGGTCCGCCTCGCCGTCAGCGAGCGCCCGGGCAGCGGCCCGCCGGGGGCACTGCTCGCCGCCGCCGGAATCGACGCCGCGCACATCGTCTCCGCGGCGGAGCGGGCCTTGGATCAAGAGTCCTCCCCCGTTGATCAATAGCGTCCGCTAACAATTCGCTAAGGTTTCGCCAACCTTCTGTGGGCGGGGTCTTGCGCGCTTGACGGTGCGCAGGAGTCACCCTGTTACCGGAGAACTGACCCCGGGCATGGCAAGAGCTGGCAAGAGACCCAAGCGCGACGATGAGTCGCGGCGACCCCGCCGCGCCGCTCGGCCGATCATCGAGCTGAGCGAGGTGACCAAGGTCTATCCCGGCGGCCACATGGCGCTTGACCGGGTCTCGCTCGCGATCGGCCGCGGCGAGTTCGTCTTCCTGGTCGGGCCGACCGGCTGCGGCAAGTCGACCCTGATCAAGATGCTGATCCGCGAGCTCTCTGCCACCGAGGGCAGCGTCAAGATCGCCGGCCGTGACATCGGCACCCTGGCGGAGAAGAAGATCCCGCAGCTGC
Source organism: Solirubrobacterales bacterium (assembly GCA_049585815.1). Lineage (GTDB taxonomy): Bacteria > Actinomycetota > Thermoleophilia > Solirubrobacterales > 70-9 > DATLSM01. The sequence goes on along the minus strand of JBAVAR010000051.1, from coordinate 11,415 downwards.
GGCGCAGCATTGGCACCGTCTTCCAGGACTTCAAGCTGCTCCCCGACCGCACCGTCTATGACAACGTCGCCTACGCGCTGCAGGTGATCGGCGCCAGCCGCGCCGAAATACGCGAGCAGGTGCCCGAGACCCTGCGCCTCGTCGGTCTCTCGACCAAGCTGCACAATTACCCCGACCAGCTCTCCGGCGGCGAGCAGCAGCGCGTCTCGATCGCCCGTGCCTTCGTCAACCATCCGCCGCTGCTGCTCGCCGATGAGCCCAGCGGCAACCTCGATCCGGTCACCTCGATCGGGGTGATGCAGCTGCTCTACCGGATCAACAAGACCGGGACGACCGTCCTCGTCGTCACCCACGATCGCGAGATGGTCGACAACATGCGCCGGCGGGTGATCGAGCTCTACGAGGGCCGCGTCGTTCGCGATGAGGTCAGCGGCGGCTACACCGAGGAGTCGACCACCGAGTTCGGCCTGAGGATGAAGGCCGAGATGGGCGTCGGCAACGAGGGTCAGACCAACGGCCACGGCAGCGAGTCCCTGTTCTGATGGGCAGACTCGTCTTCTTCACCCAGGAGGCCTTCCGCGCCCTGCGCCGCAACGGTGCCCCGAGCCTGGCGGCGATCGTCACCACGGTCGTCACCGTGATCCTGCTCGGCGTCCTGATCCCGGTCCTGCAGACCACCCAGGCCAAGAGCGAACAGGTCAGCAACAGCCTCGAATTCCGGGTCCCGGTCTATGACGATGCGACCAGCGCGGAAATCACCGCGCTGCAGAGGAAGCTGGAAGCGATCCCCCACGTCGCCGCGGTGCATTTCATCACCAAGCCCGAGGCGCTGGCTGAATTCAAAGGCTCCTACGGCAAAAAGAAAGTCGAAGAATCGATCGCCCAGCTAAACGGCCACAATCCGCTGCCGGCCAACTTCTCCGTCAAGGCCGATCAGGCCGGCAATCTGGCCGCGGTGCGGGCCGCCGTCGCACCGCCGGGTCCAAACGGAAAGCCGCGTCCGATCTCCTCGATCATCCCCGCCGAAGAATCAACCTTCGCCCCCCAGCAGGGGGTTCAGAAGATCGCCCAGGTGACCAGCGCGCTGAAGATCGTGTTGACCGTGATCACCGCGCTGCTGATCGCCGCCTCGCTGCTTTTGGTCGGCAACACGATCCGACTCTCGATCTACACCCGCCGCCGCGAGGTCGAGGTGATGCGACTGGTCGGCGCGACCCGCTGGTTCATCCGCTGGCCCTTCATGATCGAGGGGATGGTGGTCGGTTTCGCGGGCGGCCTGGTGGCCATACTGATCCTGTGGTTGGGCAAGATCACCATCGTCGACCCGCTGAGCAAGACCTTTGCCTTCCTCGCGGCGCAGAACAACAGCACCCTCTCCTTCCCGGCGCTCGTCGGCCTGCTCTTCGGCTCCGCGGTGCTCGTCTCGGCGGTCGGTTCCGGGGTCACGCTGCGGCGCTTCCTCAAGGTCTGAGGCCCGCGTGAGAGCTGGGCGGATCGCGGGGCTCCTCGCCGTCCTTGTCCTCACCCTCTGCGCGGGGATGTGGTTGGGCGGGCATCCCAGCCATCTGCCCAGCTTCCTGCGCAGCCGATTTGTCGGCGATACCGGCGGACTCAGCAGCGAAGCGACCGAACTGATCGAAGACAACTACTACCGTCCCGTCGGCCAGTCCTCACTGACCGACTCCTCACTCGGCGGGATGGTTCGCGGTCTGCGCAGGCAGTTCCACGACCGGTTCTCCGAATACTTTCCGCCGAAGGCGCTGGCGGGCTTCAACGAAGAGCTCGACGGCCACTTCTCGGGGATCGGAATTGTGATCGCGCCCGATCGCCGCGGCATCCTCACCGAACGCGTCCTGCCCGAATCCCCGGCAAGGCGGGTCGGGCTGAGACGAGGTGACGTGATCGTCTCGGTGAACGGCAGGCCGCTTGCCGGCAAGGGCCTGACGGTGGCCAAGGATCTGATCACCGGCCCGGAAGGCACCAGCGTCCGACTTGGCGTGGTGCGGCCCGGGCGCCCCGGGGTGGAAAGCGTCCACGTCACCCGAGCCGAAATCACCACGCCCGTCACCTTCACCCGGATGGAGGATGTCGACGGCCACAAACTCGGCTACGTGCGGTTCTCGAGTTTCACCGATAACTCCGATCAGCTGGTTGCCAAGGCACTGCGAAGGGTGGAGCGAGAAGGCGCGCAGGGGATCGTGCTCGACCTGCGGGGCAACGGCGGCGGACTGCTGCAGGAAGCCGTCTCGATCGCCAGCCTCTTCATGGCGAAGGGTAGGGTCGTCGTCTCCACCACATCGAGAGCCGAGGGCAACTCCGTCTACCACTCCTCCGGCGGGGACATCGTCAAGGTCCCAGTCGTTGTCCTGATCGATCGCGATACCGCCTCCTCGGCGGAGATCCTGACGGCGGCTCTGGCCGACGACATCGGCGCCACGGTCGTCGGTACCCGCTCCTACGGCAAGGGTGTCTTCCAGCAGGAGATTCCCCTCTCAAACGGCGGCGCGCTGAAGCTGACGGTGGGCGAGTACTTCACGCCGAGCGGTGTCAACCTGGCGGGCAAGGGGATCCACCCGGACGTCTACGCCAAGGACAATCCGCGCACCCGCCCCGATGAGGCGATGCGGCGGGCCCTCGAAGTCCTGGCGCACCAGGTCCACGGTTGACGCCGCGGGGGTCGCGCTCGCCCAAGCGGGCACGCGAGGCGCTCGAGGCGCTGATGGACGAGGCGCTGGGGGCTCGCGGTTTCCGCGCGGCGCTTGAGCTTGAGGCGGGGAAGGTGGCGGGGGCAGCGGCGCTGGGGGAGGGCGGGCGTCGCGATCTCACGGCGCTTGCGACCTTCACCGTCGACCCGGCCAGCGCTCGCGATTTCGACGACGCGATCTCGGCCCGTCGCGAGGGGGATGGGGTGCGGATCTGGGTCCACATTGCCGACGTCGCCGCCTTTGTGCGCCCCGCTTCCCCGCTCGACGTCGAGGCTCGTCTGCGTGCCAACAGCACCTACGTTCCCGGCTCGGTCGAGCCGATGTTGCCCCACGCCCTGAGCAGCGAGGCGTGCAGCCTCACCCCCGGCCAGGAGCGGCTCGCGGTCAGCGCCGAGATCGAGCTGGGGTCCGGAGGAGAGCCGCGATCGGCGCGCTTTGCGCGCACCCTGATCCGCTCCGATGCCCGCCTCGATTATGAGCACCTCGACGCAATCTTCGCCGGCCGCTCAAGGCCGCCGGAGCCCGTCGCCGAGGCCCTGGCGATCGCGCGGGAGGCGGCGGCTGCCCTCGGCGATCGCCGCGGGCAGAGCGCGCTCGAGGTCCACTCCGCCGAGCCCGAGTTTCGCTTCGACGGCGCCGGCGATGTGACCGGCGCTCACTCGGTGGCTCAGACCGAGTCCCACCGCCTGATCGAGCGGCTGATGATCCTCGCCAACGAACAGGTGGCGCAGCTCCTGGAGCGCCGGCGGGTGCCGGCGATCTATCGCGTGCACGCCCTGCCCGACCCCGCCCGCGTTGAGCGCCTGATCGCTCAGCTTCACGCGCTGGGGGTGCCGACGCCAGCGCTGGGTGCGGGCCTCTCCCCCCAGCAGGCCGGTGAGCTAGCGGCCGAGGCGAGCCGACTCGTGGGCCGCGAGGCCGCGCGGCGCGGTCACGGACGCGAGGCGTATACATCGCTCGTGCTCCGCTCCCTCAAGCAGGCCCTCTACAGCGAGCGAAACAGCGGCCACGCCGGGCTCGGCAGCCCCGCCTACTGCCACTTCACCTCGCCGATCCGCCGCTATCCGGATCTCGTCGTCCACCGCGCCCTGCTCGCCGCGCTGGGGGAGGGGGAGGAGGCACCGCGCCGCCTCGAGGCCCGCGAGGTGGCCGCCCACTGTTCTGAGCGCGAGCGCAACTCGGCGCGGATCGAGCACCAAGCCGACGATGTCTGCGCCGCCTATCTGCTTGAGCGAGAGCTGCGCGAGCGCGGCGCGGGCGCGGAGTTTGAGGGAGAGGTCTCAGGCGTGATCCGGGCAGGTGCCTTCGTCTCCTTCGGCGGCGAGCTGGGTGACGTCTATGAGGGCTTTCTCCCCGCCCGCCGCATGCGGGGGGAGTACTTTGAGCTGGACGGCACCGAGACCGCCCTGGTCGGTCGCCGCAGCGGCAAGCGGGTGCGGCTCGGCGACCCGATCGCGGTCGCGGTGGGGGGAGTCGAAGCTTCCCGGGGCCGCGTTGACCTGGAGCCAGCCCGTGGCTGAGAAACGGCGCCAGCCGGCCTCCGGTGACGTCGCCACCAACCGGCGCGCGCGCCACAAATTCGAGCTGGTGGAGACGATGGAGGCGGGGATCGCCCTGCGCGGCTCTGAGGTCAAGTCCCTGCGCGGAGGCAAGGCCCAGATGACCGACGCCTACGCCGTCCTCGACGGCGGCGAGGTCTGGCTGCGCAATCTCCACATCCCCCCCTACGCGCCGGCGAGCAATCAGAACCACGAGCCCGAGCGGCCGCGCAAGCTGCTCCTCCACCGCGCCGAGATCGAGCGCCTGGTTGGAACGACGGCCCAGAAAGGACTGACCCTGATCCCCACCCGGATCTACTTCAAGGGTTCGCGGGCGAAGGTGGAGCTGGCGCTGGCCCGCAACAAGGAGGGCCGCGATCGCCGCCGCGAGATCGCCGAGCGCGATGTTCGGCGCGAGGTCGAGCGCGAGTTCAAGGGGCGAATGCGATGAGGGCGGGGCCGGAATCGAACATTGGCCGAGACGACGGTGGGGGATGGGCTTGCATACGCCGGATCACGTGAAAGGATTGAGCGGAATGCGCACCCGTTTGCTCTCGCTGTCGGGCGTTGCCGCGCTCATCTCGGTGGCCTTGGTCCTCCCTGCCCAGGCCGCGGCCGAATCGTTTCCCAATAAGGCCGGAAACTACGTGAGCAACCACACCGAGTACTTCGTCGCCGCCCTCGTCGTCGCGATCTTGATCCTGCTACTCGTCGTCAGCATCACCCAGCGCCGCAACAAGGCGAAGGCGGCAAAACAAAAATCTCCCGACCAGCCCCCGCTTCCCGCCGCGGTCGCCCCTTCCCCGATGGCGCCGGCACCCCCCTCTCCGACACCCGCCGCCGCCCCCCAGAGCGCGCAGCAAAAAAGACAGGTGGCCCGCGAACAGCAGCGCGCGGCTCGCCTGCAGCAGCGACAACAACGCCAGGAGGCGGCCAAACGCCGCAAGGAAGAGCGGGTCGCCCGACGCACCGGCAAACCTCTCCCGCCCCCTGCCCAACAGACTCAACAGCCACAAGCGGCGGTTCCCGTGCCCGGCGCCCCGCTTGCCCCCGCAGCGGCCGCCGCCACGACCCCAAAGTCATCTCGCAGGGGGCTCTTTGGCATCGGTAATGCCGAAGAGCGGCGTCGGCGCAAGGGGGCGGCAAAGGCTGAGCGAAAACTGACTGCAGCGCGAGCACAGCAGGAGCGAGAGCTACTGCGCCAAGGAGGGGCGCCGCTCGGCTCAACGGCGCCCCAGGCCCCACCGCAGCCCCTCGTTTCCCCCCCCGGTCAGCTCCCACCCCAGGTGCAGGTGCCCGGCGCCCTCGCACCGGCTCCAGCACCGCCGCCGCCCAGCGCGCCCGGTCCCCCGCCGGCGCCAGGAACTTATGATCCGGCCGTTGCGGAAGAGCGGGTCCGCGGCAAGGTGGAGGAGATCCAGCACGAGGAGGAGCGAATCCGGGCTGAGGCGGATCGCCGAATCCAGGAGGCCGAACGCCTTCAGCGCGAGGCCGAAGGCCGCGAGTCCCGTGCTCAGGCGAGCCAGATCACGCAGAGCATGGAGGCTGTGCCCCCGATCGGGTCCGAACCGCATTCGCCCCCGCCCGCGGCCGTCGACCTCTCCCCACCCACCGCTCCGCCGGCCGACCTGGAGACGGCTGAGCAGCTCCTGCAGGAGGAGCACGTCGCGATCGACCGATCGATGGAGGAAGCACAGGAGCGCCTGCGCCAGATCGAGGAGCGCACCAAAGCTGCCGAGCGCCGGGCCGCCGAAGCCGAGCGCCTCGCGCAACTGAAAGCCGAAGAGGACAAGCGACAGCAACGGCTGCACGAGATGCAGGAAAGCGTCGCCGAGGCGGAGGAGCGCGCCCGCGAGGCCGAGCGTCGCGCCGCCGAGGCAGAGCGGGCGGTCGTTGACTCCGTTCAACAGGTCGGGGCTGGCCTACCCCAGCCCCCCCAACCACCTCAGGCTGTGCCGCCAGCGCCGCCAACGCCAAACCCAACTCCGGCGGCTGCCGTGCCGCCTCCACCTCCCCCGCCCGAGCCGGCGCAGCCCGAGCCGGCGCATCCCTTCCCGCCGCCAACGCCCGATCCAGCCGCCGTCTCCCAGCCACCGCCACCCATCTCCCCGCCCCTGACCGCGACCCAGCAGCCGCCGACTCCGATCCAGCAGCCGCCAACTCCGATCCAGCAGCCGCCAACGCCACCCACACCCCAGCCCGAGTTTCCGCCCGCGGCCGTCGGTCAGCCGGGGGCGGCGATCGATCTCAACACGGTCACCTTCGAGCAGCTGCGCGGCTATGACCTCACGGTCACCCAGGCGACACGGCTGCTAGCCCATCGCGAGCGCCTCGGTCGCTTCCAGTCAGTCGATGACCTCGATCAGGTCGCGGGATTTCCGCCGGAGGTCCTCGAAGACCTGAAGCGCCGCTCGACCGTCTGAGGGACGAGCGGGCGATTCATCGGCGGCGCAGCGCTCAGATTCCGTAGGCCTCCAGCAACTTGAGCCAAACCTCGCTGCGTGTCGGGTAAGCCGCCACCGCGTGGCGAATCCGGGTGATCGGTACCTCTCCCACCACCGCAATCGTCGCCGCGTGGAGGAAGTCGGCGGTATCAAAGCCGCTGAAGGTGGCCCCGATGATCGTCCCCCGACTCTCATCGACGACGATCCGGGAAGTGCCGCCGGTGCCCCGTCCCTGGAAGCTGGCCCCCGGCGTGCCGTCGGTCGCGACGTCGACGGCCCGGGCCTTGACCCCGGCCTCCTCTGCCCCTGCGAGCGTCACGCCGATCGCGGCGACTTGTGGATCAGTGAAGGTGACGCGGGGTGAGCCGATTGCTTCGGCGATCGCCTCGACATCTCGCCCGAGCAGGTTTTCGGCGGCGACCCAGGCCTGGTACTTGCCCATGTGGGTTAGCAATGCCCTGCCATTGACGTCGCCGATCGCGTAAAGGCACTCGCGCCCGCCGACCCGCAACCGGTCATCGGTTTGCAGAAAGCCTCCGCGCCCCGGCTCGACCCCAAAGTCCTCCAGCCCGAGTCCTGCGCTGCGCGGCCGACGCCCGACGGCGACCAGGATCTGGGCTGCCTTGACCACGTCCTCATCACTCAACGCGACCTCCACGCCATCTCCGGTGCCGGAGACCCGCCGGGCGAGGATCCCGGTTCGCACATCGACGCCGTGGGTATCGCGTAGCGCCGCTGCGACTTCCTCGCCGGCGAAGGGCTCCTCGCGCGGCAACAGCCGTCCCTCTCCCTCGATCAGGGATACCGAGGTGCCGAGGCTCGACCATGCCTGTGCCAGCTCGCAGCCGACCGGACCGCCGCCGAGGACGACCATGCTGGGGGGAACCTGCTTTGCGGTGGTCCCCTGGCGGTTGTTCCATGCCGTCACCGAGTCAAGACCCTCGATTGGTGGCATCGCCGCGCCGGTGCCGGTCGCAACGACAACGGCCCGCCGCGCCGCCAGCGCCAGCTCGCCGACCACGATCCGCCGCTCGCCGTCGAACCTGCCCTCCCCGCGGAAGAGCTCGACCCCCCGCTGCTTCAGCCAGGGAAGCTGCGCTGAGTCATCGAGGTTGTGGATCACCTCGTCGCGGCGGTCGAGAACGGCCTGGGCGTCAAGCTCTGCGCAGAGCGCCTCGGCGACACCCGGCAACCGTCGCGCCTCGGCCAGCAGATCGGCGGGGCGCAACAGGGCCTTCGATGGCATGCAGGCGTAATAGGAGCACTCGCCGCCGACCAGGTGCTGCTCGACAATCGCCACCTCCATGCCACCTTCGGCGAGCCGCCCGGCGCAGACCTCACCGGCGGGCCCGGCCCCGAGCACGATCGCGTCGTATTCCCTTTCCCTCATGGCCACCTCTGCCCGACACCGTACAATTGGCGGACATATAGCACGGGGGCGACAGGCTTCGACGTGGTCGATCCGTGCGAAAGGTTGCAGGTCGAGGTTGCCGGAGGCCTCGTGAAACACCGGCAAAAACCAATACGTGCGGACCATGAGTTCGCCCTCGCCGCTTAGTTAGAAGCTAAGCGATGAGAGTCGGTCCTCCCTCGCCCGCGGGGAGGGGCACCGGCTTCAGAAGCGGGCTTACTCGGGTAGATCGCCCCGTCTGCCCGGGGAAATTAAAGAGGGCTCTGTCTCCCGCAGTGCCGGCCGACGCGGACCCCGGGAGACGAGAACCAAGCGTCGGCTATGCCTGTAGAGACCTTCGCATCGCGACCGCGGATGTGGGTTCGAATCCCACCGCCTCCACTTTTTGATGGCGCCTATTTTCTGAAGGGCGGCCGGTGGCGGCTCTGGGCTGGACAGCGGCGCCAACCAAGCCCGGCACTCGACCCAGTCCGGCCAATCCCTGCCTAAGTTTTTTCTAACCGCGGCTTAGCACTCAACTTAGGCGGCGATAACCGTTCGCTTAAGGGGCCTGCCGAGGGTGTCGTGGTGGCAAGCGAGCAGCACTCTCTGGGCGTGGGCCTCTTCCGCAAGGACTGGGATCGCCATGTGCTGCATGCCGATCAGCTCTCTCGCACGCCCGGATTTAGGGCGCTGCGCGACCAAATTCTCGACCGGGCAAAGCCGCTCAGCACCGATCGTGCGATCGATATCGGCACCGGCACCGGCCTCTTGGCGCTGGCACTCTCAGAGCGGGTCGCGAGCGTCTGGGCGATCGACAACTCGATTGCGATGGTCGAGCATCTGCGCACCCTTGTGAAGGAGAGGGCTCTGGCAGACGTCCACCCCCTGGTGGCCTCCGCAGAGAGCCTCCCGCTCGAAGTTGAGTCGGTGGACCTGGTCGTCTCCAACTACTGCTTCCACCACCTCGGTCGGGCGGGAAAGCGACGCAGTCTCGAGGAGATCTACCGGGTGCTGGCGCCTGGAGGTCGGCTGGTGTTCGCAGACATGATGTTCGGCATGCACCCGACCAGCAGGCGTGACCGCAGCGTGATCGCCTCCAAGGCGGCGGCGATGATCAGGCGGGGCCCGGCCGGCCTCCTGCGCCTTGCCCGCAACGCCCTCCGCCTGCTGACCCTCACCGGTGAGCACCCGGCACCGGCGGGGTGGTGGCGGGAGGCTCTCACCGAGGCTGGCTTCATCGAGGTCACGGTCAAGACCCTCGCCCACGAGGGCGGCATCGCCTCTGCCAAAAAGCCGGGATGATGCCGGGCAGCCGTCGCGCCATCGCGCGCCGTCGCGCCGTCGCGCTCGCGGCACTGTGCGGCGTGGTGGCGCTCGCGGTGCTCGCGATCTCCGGTGGGGGTGGGGATTCCCGCGCGGGCCGGAGTGCACCCAGATTCCTCCGCGTCAGCCTGGGGGGCCGGGTGCTGGCACAGCGTCACCTCGAAGGCCCGCGGGGAGCCCGGGCGGTCTCGACGTTGGCCGGCGAGGTACCCGCGGCCCGCACCGTGCACCGCGGCCCGGCCACCCTGAAGTTCGAAATCCGCCGCCAGGGCCTGCTCGCCTCCCTTGAGCGAGCGCTGCACGCGGGAGGGGGCTCGGTCGTCGTCGGTGAGCGGCCGCTGTCGGCCTCGATTCGGGTCCCGCTGATCAAGCAGGCGCTGCGCGATGACTGCGAGGCAACCGCCCTTGCGATGATTCTCGCCTACCGGGGCCGGCGGGTCGGCCAGCTCACCCTCCAAGATCAGGTCGCCCACAGCAAACCCCTGGACCCGGTCCTCTCCGCGAGCGGTTCCGAGATCTGGGGCAACCCGAGCCGCGGCTTCGTCGGCCGCGCGGATGGGGGCGGGCCCGCCGGTGGCTTCGGCGTATACCAGGGCCCGATCGCTGCCCTCGCTCGGCGCCACGGGGTAATTCTCGATGACCTCAGCGGCGATCGCCCCGCGGCCCTTTACCGGGTTCTTCTCGCCGGGCACCCGGTGTTGGCCTGGGTGGCGCTCTCAAACGGCCCCTTCGCCACCTGGCAGACGCCCGCCGGTGAAACGGTGCATGTCAATTGGGGCGAGCACGCGGTTGTCCTCACCGGCCTCGGCCCGTCCGGCGTCAGCGTCAATGACCCGCTCTCGGGGAGCCGGCTCACCTGGCCGAGACCCCAGTTCGAACAGATGTGGGCTGCGCTCGGTCGCCGTGCCCTTGCCGCCTAAACCGCGACCTCAGAAGACGACGGTGCGCGCACCATCAAGGAGGACGCGGTCATCAAGGTGGGCTTTGACCGCGCGAGCGAGGACGAGACGCTCGATGTCACGGCCGATTCGCATCAGGTCCTCTACCTCATCGCGATGGCTGACCCGGGTCACGTCCTGGTCGATGATCGGGCCGGCGTCGAGCTCCTCGGTGACGTAGTGGGCGGTGGCTCCGATCAGCTTGACGCCGCGCTCGTGGGCCCGCCGGTATGGGTCGGCGCCGACGAAGGCGGGCAGGAAGCTGTGATGGATATTGATCGCCGGCGCCCCGAGGGCGTCAAGGAACCCGGGGGAGAGCACCTGCATGTAGCGGGCGAGGACGAGCAGGTCGATTCCCGCAAGAATCTCCAGGGCCTCTCGCTCGGCGCCATCTCTTTTGTCCCCCTTAACCGCGATGTGGTGGAAGGGAAGGCCCACCGCCTCGACCTGGTCGGCATGCTCGGGGTGGTTGGAGATCACCGCGACGACCTCGCCGCTGAGCTCACCGCTGCGCCAGCGCCAGAGCAGGTCTGAGAGACAGTGGTCTTCGCGTGAGACCATGATCGCCAATCGCTTTGGCTCACTCGACTCAGCAAAGCGGTGCTCCATCGCCAGCGGCCCAGCCACCTCCCGCTGAAAGCGCCGACGCATCGCCTCGCTCTCCCCGGCAGGGGCCGGGTCAAAGACCATCCGCATGAACAGCCTGCCCTCACCGGAGGAATGCTGATCGGCATCGACGATATTCAGTCCATGCTCTGCGAGGAAGCCGCTGACCGCGGCGATCAGCCCGGGCCGATCCGAGCAGGCGAGCAGCAGGCGGGATGTGGGGCGCTCGGCGATCGGTAGATCATCTCGCGAAGGCCGCGCGGGTGGGAGAACTCGCGCCGCATCCTCCACGATCGCCTCCAGCGAGCGAACTGGCGGGCGCAGTTCATGCCTGGGCTAGTCCGAAGTTACCCCGAATACCGGCCCTCTGATCGCCCCCGATCCCGCTCGTCATGCGGGGCTGGGGGTTTTTCAGGCGCTCATTTGTAGCCAAGAGTTTAGCTTGTTTTCCGTCCGACCAATGGTAGA
>JBAVAR010000050.1:0-14537 GCA_049585815.1 Solirubrobacterales bacterium | reverse complement strand
CGCCGTCCCCTGGTGGGAGGGACGGGAGTTGAGCTTCAGCTTCAAGCCCGCCTGACCCTGCCCGCCGGCGATCTTGGCGCGCTCGGAAAGTAGGGTCGATTGAGCGCACCGGAAATCGAGGTTAGCTCTCAACCGTCCGAGTAGGGCTGGACCGGGACTCCGTGGGTTGCCTCCCTCATGCCGAGCTCATAGGCCGCACCAGCGGGGAGCTGAAGTTGGCGGGGTGGCGAGCCGGGCCGCTCGATCGTCAACTCAAGATCGGCGACAGAGCAGTTGACCGTCTGGTGCTCGGGACCTTTGGGGTCGGCGTAGATCCAGCCGACGAAGTCCTTTTGAGGGGCGCACACACGGCCACGAACGACCACCTCCCTGCCGGTAAGAATGAAATCGCAGGAGCTCGAGGACTCCCGTATCGAAGCGGCGCGGAATTTGGAGATGCCTCCCAGACGGTGAGCGGTGCCGTCGAGGACGAGCATGCCTGAGGGGATCCAGGGCGTGGTCCATGGTCCGAGCCTGATGCGCGCCGCGCCGGCATCGAAGTAGGTGTCGGGCGAGGAGTCGGGGAATCCGGTTCCCTCCAACCAGATCCAGCGCTCGGCATGCTCGCTGCCCCAGTTGTGGCCGATCATGCCGGGCCAGCCGGCGAGCTCGATCGTCTCCCCGTCGACCTCGAGGCGTCCATCGAAGCTCGCGCTCGGGTAGGGCGCGATGAACTTGGTGCGCGGAACCGGCGCCCCATAGAGCCAGTCCGCCGGCAGGTACTTGCAGGGCTCCGCCTCAGCGGAGAAGGTGAGGTCCCAGGAGGCGGCGAGCACCTCGGTTGCGATCGCCCCCTCAACCCTGCCTGGCCCGATCTCGGCATCGCCCACCTTGATCCAGCTCTCGGCGGGTGCCGAGAGCTCGGCCCGCGGCACGGTCACCTTGGTCGCCCGCGGGCCCTCCGCCTGCCGATCAAAGAGGACGAACCAGATCGACGCCGTGGCCTCCTCACCGGGGCGCTTGTGCACCGTGTGCCTGATCCACAGTCCCCGTCCACCCCCAGGCCGGCAGGTCTTGAGGTAGAAGCTCTCGTAGTGGCCGGCCTTGGACGCGACCCGTGGAAACCGAGCCCCTTGCTCCATGCTCAGACCTTAATCGTGATCACGTCGCCGTCTCTGACCAGGTAATCGCGACCCTCGATGCGCAGCAGGCCGCGGTCGCGGGCCTGGACATAGCCACCGCACTCGACCAACTGCTCCCAGCCAATCACCTCGGCTTTGATGAAGGCCTCCTGGATCTCCGTGTGAATCGTGGCCGCCGCCTCCCAGGCGCTCGCGCCGCGGCGCAGCGGGCGGGCGACAGCCTCGTTGTCCTCGCCGGCGGTGAAGAAGGTGATCAAATCGAGCAGGTCATAGGCGGAGCGAACCAGGCGCGCCAGCCCGGAGCCCTCGACCCCGTAGGACTCCCGCATCTCCTCCGCCTCGGCCGGTTCAAGTTCGGCCAGCTCACCCTCAATCCGGGCGCTGAGTGCGACCAGCCCGGCACCCATCGCGGCCGCGTGCTCCCTCAAATCCCGCGGCGCCTCGCCCTCCCCCTCATCGACATTGGCGACGTAGAGGATCGGCTTTGAGGTCAGCGCCTGGAGCAGACGCGGGGCCTCGGGAGCGGCATCCGGGACGGGAACCGAGCGTGCCGGGCGCCCGGCGCCGAGCGCCTCGCGTACAGCCTCAAGCCAATCGCGCTCGGCGAGCAGCCCAGCGTCGCCGGACTTTGCCTGTTTGCCGACCCGTTCGAGGCGGCGCTCGACCTGCTCGTAATCGGCGAGCGTCAGCTCCGTCTCGATCGTCTCCACATCGGCGAGCGGGTCGACCCGCTCGCCGGGATGCGGAACCCCGGGATCGGCGTGGCAGCGGATGACGTGGCAGATCGCATCCGTCTCACGGATCGAGGCGAGGAACTTGTTGCCAAGCCCCTCTCCCTCCGCGGCCCCCCTGACCAGCCCGGCGATGTCGTGGAAGGAGATCGTCGCCGGCACCAGCTCCGAGCTGCGCACCGTCTGCGCCACCTGCTCCAGCCGCTCGTCGGGGACCTGGGCGATCGCGACGTTCGGCTCAATCGTCGTGAACGGGTAATTCCCGGTCTGGGCTCCGCCTTTGGTCAGCGCGTTAAAGAGGGTCGACTTGCCGGCATTGGGCAGTCCGACGATCCCCACCTTCATGCCGCCCGACCTCCTCCAGCCCTCATAGGGATAGCGGGACGATCAGGCCGAGCAGGACTCCCAGCACGATCCCGGCAAGCACGTCGGAGGGGTAGTGCATCCCGAGGTAGGGACGCCCAAGTGAGAGCGCCAACGCCACCACCAGCGCTGCTGCGGTGGCCGGATCGACCCGGAACATCGCGGTGGCCACAGCGAAGGAGGACAGCGCGTGGGCGGAGGGAAAACTGAGCGAACTGGGGGCCCCACCAAGCGGCGGCAATCCCTCCAGGACGGGCCGCGGTCGTTTGACGAGAATCTTGATCGCGTAGTTGATGCAGATGGCAACCGGACCCAGCACGGCGCAGATCAACCAGGCTTCCCGCCGCGCCGGATCGATCAGGGCAAGCACGACCCCGAGCACCACCCAGACCAGCGCATTGTTGCCAGCCCTCCCCAATGCCTGCGCGGCTTTCTCCAACCCGGGGCTATGCCATCTGGTCCGCATCACCCGCAGCAATTTGAGGTCCAGGGCTCGCACCGGCGCAAGCAGAATACGGGCGTCCTCGCCCCGCCCGTTTGCCACCGTCAGTATCTGTCCCGATGCCCTCGGTCCCCGGCTACCGCCACACCCCCGGCAACCACTGCGGATCCACCGCCCTGCGCAACCTTCTGTCCCATCACGGCACGGAGATCAGCGAGGAGATGGCGTTCGGGCTGGGCGCCGGTCCCTGCTTCTATTACCTCGCCCTCGAGGAGACCTCACCGACGCGATGGTTCAATGGCCGCACCGCGCGGCTGGAGGAGGGCTTTCGCGACCTGACCGGAGCGGCGCTGCAGATGCGCACCTTCGCCGCGGCCGAGGCCGAGGCCTGGGAGGCCGCCCGCACCGAGGTGGACGCCGGTAACCCGGTCCTCCTCCTCACCGATATCTACCACCTCGATCACTACGGCAACTCCGCCCACTTCCCCGGTCACGCCGTCATCCTCGCCGGCTATGAGAACGGGGTAGCCCACCTCTCCGACACCGCTTTCGAGGAGCTGCAGATGAACCGCCTCGAGAACCTTGCCCGGGCGCGCCACAGCGGCCACCCCGCCTACCCGCTGCAGGGACACATGTTCACCGTCGCCGGCCCGGTGGACCCGGATCGCCTGCGAGCCGCGATCCCATCCGCGATCCAACGCGCCGCCGAGGAGATGCTTGAGCCCAGCTTCGGCGAGTTCTGCGGCCTGCCCGCGGTCGAGCGCCTTGCCGAAGAGGCCGGATCCTGGCCCGAGGTCGCCGAGGATTGGCGCTGGTGCGCCCGCTTCGGATACCAGGTGATCGAGCGTCGCGGCACCGGTGGCGGCGCCTTCCGCCTGATGTACGCGGGCTTTCTCGAAGAGGCGGGTCGTCCCGAGGCCCCGCTCGCAGCAAATGCCGCCGCCCTCTGGACAAACCTCGCCGGGGCCTTTCGAGCCGCCAGTGAACCCGAGGACCCCGACCCGGACCTCTGGCAAGACGTCGACCGAGCCGCCCGCCGCGCCGCCGAGGCCGAGCACCAGCTCTGGACCGCCCTCGGCGAATCCTGAGCGAGCGCCGAGGCTTCAGCGGCCGAACCAGCGCTCGCGGCGGCTTGACCCGAATCGCTGCTTCTCGGCCACGAGGGCGCTTGAGGGCTCCTGAAAGGACCCGCTGGGCCTCGGTCCGGAGAGGAAATCGACGTCGACCCGGCCCACCCGGCCCGCGCCAAACTCCACGTAGCAGGAGCCGAGGCCGTCATATCCCTCCACCACATCCTCGCCGCGCAACCGCGCGATCAGGGCCGCGGCGAGGGCGCGCGCGGCGCCCTCGGCAAATACCCCTGCCTTCGGCACGCCGACGCTGGCCACGTCGCCGACCGCGTAGACCCCGGGGAACTGCGTCTGCAGCGTCGCCGAGTTCACCGGCACATAGCCACCCACGGTCATCCCGCTCTCGATCACGACGGCGGGGGCACGGTGCTTGGGGACGCCGAGAAAGAGGTCGAAGGGGATCTCATTGCCATCCTCGAGTGCCGCCACCCGACGCGCCGGGTCAAGGCGGCCGATTCGCGCCTTCGGGATGAACTCGATGCCGCGCTCGGCGAAGGCGCCCAGCAGGGCGTCCGAGGTCTCCGGGGAGGGGGGTACCGGGCTCGGCAGCGGCATCGCGAGGGTGATCTCGCACTCACCGCGGATACCGCGCTCGGTGAGGTAGTCGTGGAGCAGGAGCGCCGCCTCACTTGGCGCCGGTGGACACTTGAAGGGTGCCCCGCAGACGCCGACGAGCGCCCGGCCATGGCTGAAATCGGGAAGAAGCTCCGCCAGCCGTTCGGCGCCGGGGACCGAGTAGAACTCATTGCCTGCCTCGCCCAGCCCCGGCGTCGCCTCCATGTCGTAGTCGGCACCGAGGGCGAGGACCAAGATCTCGGCATCGTGCTCGCCGCGGTCGGTACTCACCCGCCGTGAGCTGGGATCGATCGCGATGACCGTCTCCCGCAGCAGCCTCACCCCCGGCTTGCTGAAGTCGGCGTAGGGCAGGCGCACCGCGTCCGGCGTCTGTCGCCCGAACATCAGGTCAAGCTTGGAGAAACCGAACACGAATGAGTCACTGCGGTCGATCAGCGTCACCTCGACCTGATCGGCGAGCGCCTCCGAGAGCGAGCTGGCCAGCTCCAGACCACCAAACCCGGCCCCCAGAATGAGCACTCGCCTGGCCATCGGGCGGACCCTATCTGCCGACCCTGGCCAGACGAGCGAAATAACCGAACCAGTTGCCTGAGCGGGTCACCTCGCCGAGGCCGGCCTCGGCCGCCTGGCGCTGGAGGCTGGCGAACGTTGTGAAGTGGGGGTCGCCGCAGAGCTCGCCCACGACGAGGCGCCCGCCGGGCTTCAGCACCCGGCGAATCTCCAAAAGGGCGGCGGCTCGGTCGGGGATCTCGCCGAGCACGGCGATCAGGGTCACCCCATCCATCGAGGCCTCCTCGTAGGGGAGGTCGGTGGCATCGCCGTGGCTTGGGACCAGGTTGCTCAGGCCGCGATCGGCGGCTGCTCGCATGGTGTGGTCCAGGAACTTCTGCTGGAGGTCAAGCAGCTCCAGCCTTCCGGCTGGACCAACCCACCCCGCCAGCTCGAGGCTGTAGTAGCCGGTGCCGACCCCGATCTCCAAAAGTCGCTCCCCGGGCTGCGGTTGGAGGACTTGGTGCAGGCGCTCGCGGGTGATGATCGGGTGGGGGGCCTTGACCCAGAAGCGCTGGCCATAGGGACACGCCGATGGGTTCCTGCGCCACCAGAGGGCCGCGGCGCCCAGCGCACCGGCGGCGAGCGCAGAGACCGTTCTGGTTCTCAGAAGCCGACGCGGTGGTCGCCGGACTCGATCCGGATGAATGAGACCTTGCCGAGGTAGACGGCGAGGACACCGTCGTCGGTGTGGACGTCGTGCCAGCCACCCTTCTCAAGCTGCTTGCGGAGGTCCTTGAGGTCTTCGTCGGTGAGCCTCACCGAGACCACCTGGCCGCCCTCGAACCCGATCTCCACTCGTTGCGCGTTTGCCATCAATGTCCTCCCGCGGGTTCGACAATCTCGGTCAGCACGCCCCCGGTCGCCCGCGGGTGAAGGAAGGCGACGCGGCTTGCGCGGATGCCGGTGCGTGGCGCGGTATCGATCGCCTCGATTCCGGCGGCCGCCACCCGCGCCAGGGTCGCCTCGATGTCCTCAACGGCATAGGCGACATGGTGCAGACCGGGCCCCTTTCGAGCCAGGAACCTGCCCACCGCGGTCTCCGGGCCCAGCGGCCGCAGCAGCTCGACGTGCCCGTCGCCGACGTCGAGCAGCACCGCCTCCACACCCTGGGACTCGACCGTCTCACGGTGCGCGACGGCCATCCCAAAGCCGTCACGGTAGAGCGCAATCCCGGCCTCGATGTCCTCAACGGCGACGCCTATGTGGTCGATCCTTCCAAACACGGCGCCAGTCTATGTGGCGGGCGGCGGTCGGTCGGAGCTGCCCCCGGGCCCCTCGGCGTCGAGGATCTCGGCCAGCGCCGCGACCCCGACCTCAAGCTGGGAGGCGGTTGGCTCCTTGGTCGCCAAGAGGCGCTGGATCTCGCGCCCCGGCGCGTGGAACGCGCGGGCGGGGGCGCTGTCGTGGTGGCGATCACTCCAGGCAAACATCTCAACAGCGATCGAGGCGCCCCCCATCCCAACCCCGGCGCGGGCCAGTGGGCCGGGGCTCTCCACCAACCGCTCGAGCAGAACCGTCCCCCCCGCCGAGAGCAGCATCATCGGCGCGATCAGATTGGAGCCACAGCGGTCGTGCTCCTTGGGCACCGCGGCCGGATCCTCGACCCCCTGCTCGTAGGCGGCGATCGCCTTGTGCTCGACTCCGTGATAGGCGGCGAGGTCTCGGTCCATCAGCGCGACGAGGGCCGGGACTATGCCGATCGCCTGCACGACCCCCTCGCGCAGGGCCGAGGCGCGGAGCCGCCTGCGCACCAGCCCCGTCACCCCCAGCGTCGCGCCAACCGCCGCCACGACTCGCCAGTTCTCAAACGGCAACCGCGCCGCGGGCAGGCGCCGACGGGCCAACGGCAGTACGGCCATCGCCTCGGCGAGTTTGAGCGGCCCCCGAATCCCCGGTACCCGTGCAGCGAGTTTTGGCGCCAGCGCCGGCTTGCGTTCGGAGGCGACCAGGATCTGGCCGTCGCGGTCGCGCACGGCGGCGGCCCAGTGGGTCGGCCCGTGGATCAGCAGGCCGTTGCGGAGGGCCATCCCGCCGAGTCGGAGGGGCTGCTCAGAGCTCACCGCCCCACCTTAGTCCCCGCTGGCACTCCTCCCTGTGAAGAGTCCGGCCGGAGGCCCCCAGTCCAGGCCTCCGGCCGGTGTGTGTGTCGGCTCTCCCTGGCTCTAGCTTGGAAAGCCGACTCTGAAACACAGGCGCCTTCGGGAAGTTGCGCCGCGATCAAGGCGTCTTGAATTTCCCCCGCAGGTGCTCCAGCCGGCGGGCAAGTTCGGCCTCAAAGCCGCGGTCGGTGGGAGCGTAAAAGCGCCGCCCCTGCAGCCCATCCGGTGCCAGCTGCTGGTCGCTCACAGCATCCGGCTCCTCGTGCGCATAGCGATAACCGCCACCGCGCCCGAGCTTCGCCGCACCCGGGTAGTGGGCGTCGCGAAGGTACTCGGGCGGGGCCTTGGCGCCGTTCTCGCGGACCTCGGCGCGAGCGGCGGAGAGGCCCTTGTAGGAGGCGTTTGACTTTGGGGCCAGCGCCAGGTAGATGGCGGCCTGGGCCAGATTCAGAGCGCACTCGGGGAGCCCCACCCGGTCGACCGCCCGCGCCGCGGCGTCGGCGATCAGCAGCGCCTGGGGATCGGCATTGCCGACGTCCTCGGAGGCGAGGATGACCATCCGCCGAGCGATGAAGCGCGGGTCCTCCCCGCCCTCCAGCATCACCGCCAGGTAGTAGAGGGAGGCGTCGACATCAGAGCCGCGCGTCGCCTTGATCCAGGCGGAGATGAAGTCGTAGTGGCGGTCCCCGTCACGGTCGTAATCGAGCGCCTTGCGCTGCAGTGCATCCTCAATCGCAGCCACATCAACGGGCCCTGAACCGGATCGCTGCACCGCCCGCTCCAAGGCCGAGAGGGCGACGCGTGCGTCCCCGCCCGATCTGCGCGCGAGCATCTCCAGCGCCTCGTCCTCGACCGGGGGTGGATCGGTGATCCCTCGCTCGGGATCTCCGAGCGCGCGCCCGATCAGGGCCTTGACCTGCTCGGGCTCCAGGGGCCGCAGCTCATATACCTGGCAGCGCGAGAGCAGCGCCGAGTTCACCTCGAAGTAGGGGTTCTCGGTGGTCGCCCCGATCAACGTCAGAAGCCCCTCCTCCACCGCCGGCAGCAGCGCGTCCTGCTGGACCTTGTTGAAGCGATGGATCTCATCGAGGAAGAGGACGGTGTGGCGCTCGGCCACCTGCCGCCGCTCGCGGGCCCGCTCGATCACAGCGCGAATCTCAGCCCGACCGGCGTTGACCGCCGACTCTTCCTCAAAGGCTCCCTCCGCGCCGGCCGCGGCGATCCGCGCCAGCGTCGTCTTCCCGGATCCCGGCGGCCCATAGAGGATCGCGCTGTGGGGGTGCCCGCTCTCGATCGAGATCCGAAGCGCCGACCCGGGCCCGAGGAGGTGCCCCTGCCCCACCAGCTCCGCCAACTCCCGCGGTCGCATCCGCACCGCGAGGGGAGCGCCGAGCGCGGGAGGGCGCGGCTCGCGGGCCTCGTCCTCGCCGCTATCAAACAGACGGTCCTCCATCGCGGCTGAGTATCGGAGATGCGCCGGGACTCCGCAATCCTCGGTCGCCGGCTCCGCCGAGTGGGCGAGCGCGCCAGTAAGGTCTGATCGCAGCGCCCGCGGCGCTGCTTGGGTTCTGCGCAGGCCTCCCCTCCTGCCCCGCACAACACCTACACTCACGCTCATGGAGAGCGCAACGCAGAGCCCCCCCGCCCAGTCCACCCTCGAGTCCTTCAACCCCGCGACCGGCGAGCTCGTCGGCTCCGTCGCGACGATCGGGCCCGACCAGGTCCAGGGGGTGGTCGATGATGTCCGCCGGATCCAGCCCGCCTGGGCGGAGCTGAGCCCCGCCGACCGTGCCCGCTACATGCGTCGCGCCGCCGACGTCCTGCTCGACGAGATCGACGAGATCGCCGCCCTCCTCGTCGCCGAGCAGGGCAAGCCTCGTGTCGAGGCCTACACGATGGAGCTGCTGCCCACCGTCGACGCTCTGCACTGGTGCGCCAAGGCCGGCCCCAGGATTCTCGCCGAGGAGAGGGTGCGAATGACCCAGGCCTTCACTCTGAGCAAGAAAGGCCATTTCAGCTACGAGCCGATCGGTGTGGTCGGCGTGATCGCGCCCTGGAACTACCCCTGGTCGATTCCCTTCGGCGAGGTCGCGATCGCGCTGATGGCGGGCAACGGGGTCGTGCTCAAGCCGGCCAGCCTCACCCCGCTGCTGGGCGAGGCGATCCGTCGGGTCTTTGAGAAGGGCGGCCTGCCCGAGGGGCTGATTCGGGTCGTCCACGGGGGTGGCGGGGTCGGCGACGCGCTGGCGAAGTCCGACGTCGGCAAGGTCTTCTTCACCGGCTCGGTCGAGGTCGGCCGCAAGGTCGGCGAGGTCTGCGCCCAGCGGCTCAAGGGCTCCGTGCTCGAGCTGGGCGGCAAGGACCCGATGATCGTCTGCGCCGACGCCGACCTCGACAACGCGATCGCCGGCGCCGTCTGGGGTGGCTTCGCCAACGCCGGCCAGACCTGTTCGGGGATTGAGCGCGTCTACGTCATGCGCGAGGTCGCCGAGCGCTTCCTCGAGGGTGTTGCCCGTGAGGCCAAGCGGTTGCGGCTCGGCGATCCCGCCGAGTGGGAGACGGAGATCGGCCCGATGACCTCCGCGGGCCAGTATGAGATTGTCGTCGAGCTGATCGAGGATGCAGTCGCCTCCGGCGCGAACATGCTCTGCGGCGGCGGCACCGAGGTCGCCGGCCTCAGCGGCAAATTCATCGCCCCCACCGTCCTCACCGAGGTCACCCACCAGATGCGAATCATGCGCGAGGAGATCTTCGGTCCGGTCCTGCCGATCGTCGTCGTCGAGAGCGAGCAGGAGGCGATCGACCTCGCCAACGACTCAGAATTCGGCCTCGGCGCCTCGGTCTGGACCAAGGACCGCCAGAAGGGCGAGCGAATCGCCCGCCGCATCGAGTCGGGGATGGTCTGGGTTAACGATCACTCCTTCAGCCACGGCGCCTGCCAATGCTCCTGGGGCGGGGTCAAGCACTCCGGGCTCGGGCGCTCGCACTCGAAATTCGGCTTCTATGAGTGCGTCAACATCAAGATGAATGCCTGGGAGCCGGGCCTCACCCGCGACTTCTGGTGGCACCCCTACGACAACACCCTCGGCGAAGCGGTGCGCGCCTCGGCGAAGCTGCTCTATGGCAGGGGAGCGACCCGCACTCGGGCGCTGCGCGAAGGCGCCCGGCCCCTGCTTGAGGTCGGCGCACGCACCCTGCGCAAGCGGCGTTGAGAGATCCGGCCGTCGCGGTAGCGGCGCTGCGGCGGGACTACGGTGAGAGCACAGCGCTGGCGGGGATCGGGTTCGAGCTGGGCGAAGGGGAGTCGATGGCCGTGCTCGGGCCCAACGGCGCGGGCAAGACGACGCTGCTCCGCATCCTCGCCACCCTGCTGCGCCCCACCTCGGGTGAGGTGCGGATTCTGGGCTACACCCTGCCCGGGGAGGCGTGGAAACTGCGCGGCAGGGTCGGCTTCCTCGGACACGAGCCGCTGCTTTACCGCGACCTGACTGGGCGCGAGAACCTGCGCTTCCACGCCCGGCTGCATGGGATCCCGCGCGCGCCGTCTGAGGCGCGGATCGCCGAGCTTCTCGAGGCGACGGGAATGGAGCACCGCGCTGAGGAGCGGGTCGCGACGCTCTCCGCCGGGATGCGCCAGCGGCTCGCGATCTGCCGTTGCGTTCTGCATCAACCCGAGCTGCTGCTGCTCGATGAGCCCGACTCCAATCTCGATGCCGAGGGCCGGCGCTCGGTCCGGGCGCTGATCGGCCCCGCGGTCGGTCGGACCCGCGTCCTCGTAACCCACGATCCCGAGCGCGTTCTTCCCGAAGTCGACCGAGCGCTGACCCTGGGCGAGCGATGACCCGCTCGCGCGTCGCATTCGCCGCGATCCTCGCCAAGGACCTGCGCTCGGAGCTGCGCACCCTGCAGTCGGTGCCGGCGATGGCGCTCTTCGCCATCACCACCTTCGTCATCTTCCGCTTCGGCCTGGACCGCACCTCTCTCTCCGGCAGTCTCGCGGCGGGTGTCCTCTGGGCGACCCTGCTGTTCGCCGCCGTGCTCGCCATCAACCGCCTCTTCGTCGCCGAGCGCGAGGAGGGCGGCTTCGACGCGATCCGCCTCGCTCCGATCGACCGCACCGCACTCTTCGCCGCCAAGGCGGCGGCGCTGTTGGTCTACCTGCTCGTCCTCGAGCTGATCGCGATTCCGATCTTCGCCCTCTTCTTTCTCCGTTCCCCCGCCCCGCTGGCGCCCCTGGCGGCTGTGGTCGCGCTCGCCGATCTCGGCCTCGCGGCGACCGGCACCCTGATCTCCTCGATGGCGGTCAACTCGCGCGCTCGCGACCTGCTGGTGCCGCTGGTCCTGCTGCCGCTGGTCGTGCCGCTGATGATCGCTGCGACCGGCGCCACCGAGCCGCTGATGGCACTCGGCGGACCCGGCTATCACCGCTTCGGTACCTGGCTTGCGATCCTCGGGTTATACGATCTGATCTTCCTCTTGGTCGGATACGCGGTTTTCGACTTCCTCCTGGAGGATTGAACGGGGCGCCAGCCTCCACACCCTCGAGACATGTACGGCAAAGGACTGAGAACCCTCTCGATCGCCACCGTGGTCACCCTCGCCACGGGACTCTGCCTGGTCTTCTTCTACGCCCCGCTCGACGCCAATCAGGGCTTGATCCAGAAGATCTTCTACCTGCATGTGCCGCTTGCGATAACGGCGCTTACCGGCTTCATCGTCGGTGGCCTTTTCGCGATCGCCCATCTGCGCACCGGCGACCGCCGCTGGGACGCCTACTCCTACGTCTCGATCCACATCTCGGTTATCTTCTCCGTCGGCGTTTTGATCACCGGCTCGATCTGGGCGAAGGCCTCGTGGGGGCACTGGTGGGTCTGGGAAGAGCCGACCCTGGTCAGCTTCCTCATCGTCTTCCTCCTCTACGCGACCTACTACCCCTTCCGCTACGCGATCGAGGACCCCGAGCGCCAGGCCCGGTATGCCTCGGTATTTGCGGTCACCGCGGGCGCCTTCGTGCCGCTCAACTTCCTCGCCGTGCGGTTGACCCCGAGCCTGGTCCACCCGCGCGTGTTCGCCACCGCCAACGGGGGGCTGCCCAACTCAATGCTGGCCACCTTTCTCGTCTGCCTCGCTGCGATCGTCCTGCTCTGGTTGACCCTGGTTAAGTTCGAGCTGACGGCGAAGAGCGCTTCGGGACAGCTGAAGAGGCTGCGCCGCGCCCTCGACGCCCCGGCCCCGGGCACCAAGTCGCGGGTCGCCCCGGAGGTGAGCTGATTGCCCGCCCTGCCTCTCGGCGAAGCCGGCAAGTACGTTGCCGGTGCCTACATCGTCTTCCTCGTTTTGATCATCGTCTACGTCGGGATCATGGCGGCGAAACTGCAGCGCATCGAGCGGGAGCTGCGCGAACTGGCGGCGTTTGCAGAAAGTCGGGCCGCCGCCGATCGGACCGCCTCCACAGAGGGAGGCGAGGAGCCTTCCGCGACTCAGCCCCTTGCCTCTCAGGGAAGCGGAGGGAGCCGTGGCTATGAGTGAGTTGCTGACCCTGGGCGTATCTCACAAGACGGCGCCGCTTGACCTGCGCGAGCGGCTCTCGCTGACCGAGGGGCGCGCCGTCGGTGCGCTGCGCGAGCTGACCGCCGCCGTCGGCATCCACGAGGCGGCGGCGATCTCCACCTGCAACCGCACCGAGCTCTATCTGGTCGTCTCGGACCCGGTCGAGGCGGAGTCGACCGCGCTGGGCGTCCTCACCCGCCAGGCAGAGATCCGCCCCACCGAGTTGCTGGGCCATCTCTACTCGCTGCGCTCAACCGAGGCGGCGCGCCACCTCTTCCGGGTCACCTCCGGGCTCGACTCGATGATCGTCGGGGAGGCCGAGGTCCAGGGGCAGGTCAAACGCGCCTACGAGCTGGCCCTGCTCGAGGGCGGCACGGGTCCGATCCTCAACCGCCTCTTTCGCGGCGCCCTCGCCGCCGGCGGCCGGGCGAGGGAGGAGACCGGAATCAGCGAGAAGGGAGTCTCGGTCTCCTCGGTCGCGGTCGAGCTGGCGCAGCGCACACTGGGAGATCTCGCCCAGCGCCGGGTCCTCGTGATCGGCGCCGGCGAGACCGCCGAGCTCGTCGCCCGCGCCCTTGTCGCCCGCGGTGTCGGCGCTGTCTTCGTCGCCAACCGCCGCTATGACCGCGCGATCGGTCTCGCCCAGCGCTTCGACGGAAGCGCCGTGCGCTTCGAGGAGCTGCCCGAGCAGCTCGAGGCCGCCGACATCGTCGTCTCGGCGACCAACTCACCGCATCACATCGTCGAGCGCGACGACATCGCCCAGGTGATGGCGATCCGCGGACAGCGGCCGCTTTTGCTGGTCGATATCGCCGTCCCGCGCGACATCGAGCCGGCCTGCCGGGAGGTCGCCGGCGTCAGCCTCCACGACATCGACGATGTGCAGCAGATCGTCGAGCGCAATGCGAGCGGGCGCGAGGCCGAGGCCAAGCGCGCTGAGCGGATCATCGAGGCCGAGGTGAACCGCTTCGAGCAATGGCTCTCCTCGCTGGAGGTGGTGCCGACGATCATCGCCCTGCGTGAGCGCGGCGAGGAGGTCGTCCGCCGCGTGCTCGCCGAGAATGACTCGCGCTGGGAGCGTCTCACTGAGGCCGACCGCGAGCGCCTCGCCACGATGGCCAGGGCAATCGCCTCCCGCCTCCTCCACGAGCCCACCCTGCGGATGAAGCGCGCGGCGGGCGCTGAGGATGCCTACATTTACGTCAGCGCCCTGCGCGAGCTGTTCGGCCTCGATGGGGAGACCGAGCCGCAGACCAGGGCGCCCGCCGCGGTGACCGAGCTGCGCAGGACCCGCCACGGCGGTGGCTCGTCCTGATCGCGAGGGGGGTGCGTGGCTACCGAAGCTGGCCGGCGGCGAGAAACCAGATGACGTTCACCGCCACCGCGATGGTTTCCCGAGCCAGACGCGCTCCTCGCAGATGATCCGCATCGCCACCCGCAGCAGCGCGCTGGCCAAAGCGCAGGCGAGCCAGGTCGCCCAGCTGTTGGGTGGAGCTGAGCTGATCGAGGTCTCCTCCGATGGCGATCCGGGCGACAAGGCTCGCTTCGTGCGCGGCGTCGAGCGGGCGCTGATCGAGGGGCGCGCCGACATCGGTGTCCACTCCGCGAAGGATCTCCCCGCCGGGATGTCGGGGGGGCTGGCGATCGCCGCCGTCCCCGCGCGAGAGGACCCGCGTGATGTCTGGATCGGGCCGGGCTCCTCGCTCGAGGACGTGCCCGAGGGAGCGCGGGTCGGGACCGCCAGCCTGCGACGACGCGCCCAGCTGCTCGCGGCGCGGCCGGATCTCCAAATCGAGGAGCTGCACGGCAACGTCGACACCCGCCTGCGCAAGCTGGCCGATCCCAAGCTGGATGCGATCGTGCTCGCCGCCGCCGGAGTGAACCGGCTGGGACGCGGATCCGAGGCCGCCTTTGCGATCCCCCCGCAGGCGATGACCCCGGCGGCGGGGCAGGGCGCCCTCGCCCTGCAGGCG
>JBAVAR010000049.1:0-2775 GCA_049585815.1 Solirubrobacterales bacterium | reverse complement strand
GCTTTGCTGCAACAAAATCGAACGATCGACTCGCCCTTTATAAGGGCGTCATTTCCCAGACGCGAGATGCGCTGCGTGAACTGAATTTGGTTGAAGCTCCTGCTGATGACAAAAAGCGGGCACTCGTCACGCGGCTACGCGCTCGCCTCCCCGAGGAGTGCTTGACGTGGCTCGATGCGGCCGTCGCCTTGGCTGGCGAAACGTTAGTCTTCCCACCGCTCTTGGGCTCCGGCGGCAACGATGGGAATCTCGATTTCAGCTCGAACTTCATGCAGCGCCTTGCCGACGTGATCGATCCCGAGACTGGAGTGTCCGGCTCGGGCGCAAGAGCGCCGCTTGAAAGCGCTCTCTTCGGGAGCGCCACGACTGCGGCCGGCAAGGGAGCGATCGGCCAATTTGCACCGGGAGCGGCGGGCGGTCCCAACGCCACGGCCGGGTTCGAGCGCGGCACGCTGATCAATTCTTGGGATTACATCTTGATGTTGGAAGGCGCCCTGCTGTTCGCCGCGAGCGCCACGCGACGGCTCGGAACCGCCGCCGATCCCAGCGCCTTGAGCTACCCGTTTACGGTGCGCACAACGAGCGCCGCGGGCGCCGGCGCCGCGATGTCGGATGAAGGCGACGCCCGAGGCGAGATCTGGTTGCCACTTTGGGACTGCTCCGCCTCTTTGGCTGAGATTCTGGCCCTATTTTCCGAAGGTCGCGCGACGCTCGGGAGGAGGCCAGCGCAAGACGGGTTGGATTTTGCACGGGCCACCGCAACCCTCGGCGTTAATCGCGGCGTCGCGGCGTTTCAACGTTTCGGCTTCTTGCAGCGCTCGGGCAAAGCTTATGTCGCTGCGCCGATGAGCCGCGTCCGTGTCCAGCACAATCTAAGAGCAGACCTGCTCAACGACCTGGATCGTGGCGCATGGCTCCAGTCGTTCCGTCATTATGCGCGTGGCAATAATGCGCCTGCGCGGTTGCGATCGTCCGCTCTCCGCTTCGACGAGGCAGTCTTCGCAATGACGCAGGACGCGTCGGCCCGAGCCGCCCAGCGCGTGCTGATCGCCGTCGGTGAGGCGGCAGCCTATCTCGTGTCGAGCCCGAAAGCGCGCGATCCGAAGGAGGGCATGCGCATTCCGGTGAACGTGATCAGCCATACCGGCTGAAGGTGATCACCGGTTCCGGTGATCGTGATCACGCTGATCACGGGCCGCGAGGCCCGGCGTGATGGTCGCAGCGCGCCGCGCCGCCGACGTAAGCGTAGGTTGCATAAAGATGGTGGGGCTGGTCAAGTCGTCTGCGGATCGTCCCCGGAGTCCATGGAGGGGACCCCGCGCGTCGCGCAGTGCCCTGGCAAGCGACGGAGCGGCGCGCGCGGGGAGGCGCTGTGGACCCCCGTGGGCGATCGGAGCGCGGGCGGTCATGCAGCGGGGTTCTCGGCGGCGATGAGATGACGCCGCAAGGAAGGGCCTTTCAGTTCGATCCGATGGGCGCGATGGACGATGCGGTCGAGGATCGCGTCAGCAAGAGTGGGATCGCCAATGACCTCGTGCCAGCGGCTGACGGGGACCTGGCTGGTGATCAGCAGCGAGCCGCGCTCGTAGCGGTCGTCGACGATCTCGAGCAGATCGCGGCGTTGCTCGGCATTGAGCGGTTCCGGCCCCCAGTCGTCGATGATCAACAGCCGGACGCGTTCCAGCGTGGTCAGCAGCCGCGGCAGGCGGCCTTCGCCGCGTGCCTGGCTGAGGTCGCCGAATAGGCGGCTGGCGCGCTTGTAGAGCACCGAGAAACCATCGCGGCAGGCCTTGTGTCCGAGCGCACAAGAAAGCCAAGACTTGCCGATACCGGTCGGCCCGACGATGACCAGATGATGGTGATCGCGGACCCAATCGCAGGTGGCGAGCTTTTGGAACAGGGCGCGGTCGAGGCCGCGCGGGGCATGCAGGTTGACGTCCTCGACGATTGCGGCCTGGCGCAGCCGCGCTTCGCGCAGGCGACGAGCGAGGCGTTTGTTCTCCCGGCTGGTCACCTCTCGATCGACCAGGAGGCCGAGCCAATCTTCGCGGGTCAGCTCGGCGGCCTCGGGGGTGTTCTGCATCTCGATGAAAGCGTCGGCCATGGCCGAAAGGCCGAGCGCGCGCAGGCGCTCCACCGTGGGGTGGATCAGCATCTTGTCTCCTTTCAATGGTAATAGCCGGGACCGCGAATGTTCTCGTGGATCAGGATCGGCGCCTCGCCAACCGGCGGCGCAGCGGTCTCGCGATGGTTCTTCAGAATGGCGGCGACCGAACTGTAGGAGCGCGTTCCGAGTACTAGCGCGCGGGCGCAGGCGGCGTCGACGCGCACGGCACTGAAGCGCTTGACCAGACTGAGGATGCCGATGCAGGAGCGGAAGCCCTGCTCGGGATGCGGACGCGAGCGCAGGATTACATCGACCAGGATGGCGGTGTTGTCGCCGATCGCGGCGGCCTCGCGGCGGATGCGCTCATGCGTCCAGTCGCGATAGCGCCGGTGCGAACTGGGCATGTGTTCGGCGACGGTCGTCGGCCGATGCGGCCGGACGCTGCGGCGATGGCTGGCGACCCGCTTGCCGCGATGGAAGATCTCGACCGTGGCGGCGGTGATCCGCGCCTCGACCTCCTGGCGGATCAGCTGGTGCGGCACGCTGTAGTAGTGCTTGGCAATCTCGACATGGTAGTCGAGGTTGACCCGGCAGCGCTTCCATTCGGCGTATTCGTAGGGTTCGGCCGGCAGGATCTCCAACGCCGGCCGGTCGAGCTGTTCGTAGAG
>JBAVAR010000048.1:0-17079 GCA_049585815.1 Solirubrobacterales bacterium | reverse complement strand
AAAGTAGATGTCGCCGTTTTCGGCTAGGTAGTTATCAGTACCCGTGTATTGGACTTCCTCGTTCTTATCGCCCAGTGATCCGGTTCGAACAGCCATAACGCCACACTTGGGCGTCCAAGCATCTTCTGCCTGGCAGTCATCCGAGTTACCGATAGCGCCGTTCGTGTTGCCTTTGGAAACGAGGACGAGGGCAGGTTCGCCGCGTTCGGCCTTTTTAGCGCTCCACATATAGAGATCAACGCTAGTGTCGTGGTCTTCGGGTGTGAGCTGTTCTTCGGACATGAAATAGACCGTCGAGCCATCAGGGGTCATGCCGATGTATTCAACTTCGGCAGGTTCGCCATCAGCCTTGCATGACACACAATAAGAGATGGCATCGTCTATGCGCATGTAGAGCTGCATTAGACCGGGCCCCGTTTCACACGATCCAAACAAGCCAGTGCAAGGGTAGCCCGGCACCCACCCGGTGAAGAATTGCTGCTTACCGAGAGTGCCCATTAGGATATGGGAACCGTCGGTTGACACGCTCTGACCATTTAAGGACCCCTCGTTCCGGGCGGTAGCTTCACGTTCCGTGGAGGGGAACACGATGTGCGTGTCCCGGGTTTCGGGGCCTGGGGAATAGCCTGGAGCCGGCGGTATACTGCCGCCGGTCGGGAGCACCGAGACTAGTTCAGTGGCTTCGGTCTTGGTGTCGTAATCGTAGGCTGAGCCGATCCCAGTGGTCTGACCTTCGCCATGTTCGGTCGGGAAAACCACATTGCTGGAGGAGAAGGCGAGATGGGAGAAGTCAGGCGAGGGCTGGAACATCCCGTCAGTGGACTCACCGCCTGAAACGGAGTGGATATCGCGTGGCCACTGGCCGAGCGGATTCCCTTCGGCATCCCAGGCGTAAGGCGCGGTTTCCTGTAGCTGTTCATTTTCAGGCCTAACATAGTCGATCGTATCTTCGAGGTCCTCGCTACTGAGGTAATTCAACAGTTCGGCCGGGTGTTCATCTCCCCGGAGCCCAACGTAGTGGGTAACCCATCCGGACGGTGTGCGAGTAGCGATATAGATATCACCATTGTAGTTCGGCGATTCGCCACCAGGAATTTCGCCGAAGACACCGAAAAATGCGAAGCGCGTGGGGTTCTCCGCGTAGGAACTAGAGGGAACTCCTCCCGGGCCGAGAACGACGCTACCGGCATTACCCGGAGTGACGAGCTCGTAGGCTCGGCAGTCGGGTAGAAAGCTCGAGTTGGTCTCCTGGCGGAGCGTTTCGTTCGGACAGTGGGGTGGATAGAAAGTAAATGTGTGGTCTTCGGTCGAGCTGGTCCCCCATTTATTAGTCGCGACCAAGCGGAAGTGGTATACAAAGCCCACCTGGAGGTTTTCCAGCTGAACTTCGACGGGCACATCGGTAGAGCCAGAGCCGATGTGCCCTTCTTCGAGCCCTTCCGCGGGGGGACACGGGACGGTATGTCCATAATCGATGCTGGTTCCATATTCAAAGCTGCAGGTAGTTTCATATTCCTGCGGATTGACTACCCCCTTCAGCGTGGCGGTCGTCTTGGTCAGATCCGCAGAGCTGAGGCCATCGATGGTCGGCGGCTCAGGCGTTTCGAAGTGCTGATCGAGACCGGCTGTGGTACTGAGTTCGTTATGGCATACGAAACTGAAGTGGTAGGTATGGCGCGGGGATAGTCCCGTAACTTCAACTTCTACTTCGTGCACCTCAGAAGTGGCGCCCTGATCAATCCCGGGCGGTGAGGAGGTGTTGTGTCCGTAGGTCGTGTCAGTCCCGTAGCGGAAGTAGCACTGAGTATCGCCCCCTTCTGGGTCACCAGTGTAGGAGCCATGCAATGTCGCCGATTCCGGAAACACGTCCGTCGCGGATTCGGTCTTGAGCGAGAGTACCGCGGTATCGGTTTCAAGGGTTAGGGCGTGGCCGTAGGTCGTGCCATCGGCGTTTTCAGCGACGAGGCGATAGTGGTAGGCACTCTGTGGGTCGAGCCCGGAAAGTGGCGCGCTGACGTTTTCCTCGGTGGTGCCAGAGATGGGACCGGCCGGCGAAGCGGGGGCAGATAGGACACCGGGGTAATCGTGGGCTTCGAATTCGGCTTCGTGGGCTTCGAAGTCGGCTTGGTCGACGTATTCGAAATGGTAGGTAGTTGCGATGCCGTCCGGATCGAGAGATCCGGTCAGGGTGGCGCTAGTGCGTTCGATGTCGGTGGCCGGTTTTGTCGTGACCCCGAACACGGCGAGTAATTTCAGTAGGCGTTCCGCGCCGGGGACATTGCCATTTTCATTTCCGGCGAAAAGGCGATAGTGGTAAGCGACTTCGGCGTGGAGGCCGGTGACTTCGGCAGAAACGGCGGTCGAACTGGAGTACGGCAGCGTCTGGGAGCAAGGCACGGTCGCAGCTCCGGAAAATTCATGAGCTTCGAATTCGGCCTGATCGACATATTCGAACTGGCATTCGGTTACATCACCATGACCGAGGAGATTGAGATGGCCAGTAAGGGTAACCTTAGTGTGGTCTTCGTTTTCGATAGGGCCGGTTTCGACTCCCGGATCGATAGATTCGTAGGCGCTGACATTGCCACCCGTTTCGTTGGCGACGTACACCTCTTCGTTGGTGCTATCAACGCCAACGGCAGCGGGACCGGAGAGTTCACCAAAACCGAAGGGTTCACCGAGAGGTTCACCAGATGAATTGAACTCAGAAAGTTCCTGATCAGTAACAGTGTAGAGAAGGTTACTTGCCGCTACCACGAGACCGGAGCCAGGTACCAGTTTACCTCCCAAGCTTGCGCCACTGGCACTAAAGTGCGCGTAGCCTGGGAAACTGCCGTTATATATGTTCGCGTAAAAAGTTTCGCCGACCGGACCGGCGGCGAGCCCAGCCGTATAACACCCCCCAAGGAGGCCCTTGAGCTGGACGCCAGTTTCGCTGTACTCAAAGACGCAGCCACCAGAGGCGGGCCATACTGTTGCGGTCCAGACGTGGCCGCCCCCGTCAACACCGACGCCGGTGAGATCAGGCGAGCTGGGGGTATGGAGCCGACCTCCTTCTCCCCAAGTTGAGACCACTTCGCCGTTGGAATCAAACTTGGTTATCGTGCTTTCGAAATTTCCTTCATTGTCAACGGTGTAGAGATCGCCCGCTGAGGGGCCAGAAGTGTTGTCGACGGCCAGGTAGGACGGAGCCTCGAGAGCGCCGGGAGAAGTGCCAAGGGCGCCCCCTTGGCAAACGTCGCCAGACGCGGCAGTGCAGACGTTCTTTTCGGCTTCGCTGGTTCCGGCTTCTTCGGTCTTGGTCTTGTTTACTTCCTTACCGAACATGAGAAGAAAATGGCCCGCCGGATCGAACTTCTCGATTCGGTGGTGGGCGGAGTCGGAGACGTAGACATCGCCAGTCATTTCTTCAACGGCAAGGCCATTTGGATGAACGAGGGGATAGGGATCGGCGGGAGTCGAGCCGGCGGCACCGAAGGAGTGGCTAAAGACATGGGTAGGCAGAGTCGTGAAGGTGTGGCCAGGGCCTTCGTTGGTGGCGTGTGCGTTGGAGGCCGTCAAGCGGTAGTGGTAGGTGGTGTGCTTGGTGAGGCCGGCGATGTGCGCGGAAACTTCTTTCGGTGAGTCGATCGGGGTGGCAGGAGAGCAGGCGGCCGCTGTAGCACCTGAGAAGCCAGTGGCTTCGAATTCCGCTTGGTCGACGTATTCAAACTGGCATTTGGTGATTTCGCCGCCGCCGGCGGGATCGACTTGACCGCTGAGCGTAGCGGTCGTCAGATTCGTATTGACGGGATTGGTCGAGAGTTCGGGAATGATGAGATTGGGAAAGACGGCGATGCTTCCACCGCCAGTGTCGGCGACATAGACCGTGCCGTTATTAGCGATGGCAATGCCCTGGGCCGCCGTGAGGTGGCCCGAACCAAAGGAGTCAGCCGGGGCACAGTCGGGCAGCGTACAGCCGGACTGGAAGTGATCGATGGAGGTACCGCCCTGGTCGACGTAGAGATCGTTTTGGCCGGGTTCGGCGGGATTGACGATGAGTCCAGTCGCGCCGGTGGCGCCATCCTCCTCGAGGGCACCGGTGCATTCATTGGAGAACCGTTCTACCTTGCCAGAGGTGGTCACCTCGTAGAGATTTTCGGAGGAGTCGACGGCGATCCCATTGGGAGAGGAAGGCTGGGGGGGTTCGCAACTGCGGAATTCGACGCCGGTGGAGGTGTACTCGGAGATTGAGGGTTCGGCCTCGACGAAGAGGTTCCCGTGGTGATCGGCGCCGAGGCCCGAGAGGGCGGGAAAGCTGGCCTGGCCAGCGCTGCTCCACGATGTGATGATTTCCCCTTTGGGATTAAGCTTGGAAACGAGGTGGGCGGCGGTGTCGGCGACGTAGACGTCGCCGGCGGAAGCACTCGCGGAACCGTCTACAGCGATGAAGGTAGGGGTTTCGAAGCCGCCGGGAACGGAGGATGAGATTCCTGGTTGACATGTATCGCCGGCGTGTTCGGGGCAGACGTTGCCGTGGGTGGTCGCATCGACTTCCTTGCCGAACATGAGGAGAAATTCGCCGGACGGGCCGAACTTCTCGATGCGGTGGTCGGCGGGGTCGGTGACGTAAATATCGCCTTCGGAGGGGCCAGCGGAGTTGTCGACGGCAACGTCGGTGGGGTTAGTGAGGGCGTCAGTGCCGGAGCCAGCAATGGTGGTTTCGAAGCGGTGACCGATGATTTCGGCGAGAGCCGGGGTGGGGGTCAGGGCAAGGGCAGCGGCGGCGAAGAGGAGAGCGACAGCGGCGCGGAGAGCGTGGCCGTGTCGGGTCAGCGACGCGGAGGAACGGACGGCAGCGCGGCCAATTGGCCTCTTGTGGCGGAGTGTTGGATCGGTGATCACGAAGTTCAGTTTGGTTGGTGCTTTCAGTCGGTACTACTCGTGCTTCGCTCAGACCTACTCGTGCTTCGCCCAGACGGTTGAAGGTGCATATTGAAAAGGGCGGAGTCCTGACTCCGCTTCCCCCCCGTGCGGCCCAACCCCCCACCCCGGAGTCGAGAGGTCTCGGCTCCGGGGTGCACCCGTAACGCGAGGGTGCCTGTACGCAGGGGATGACGGCATCGATCGGGTGACTATTCGCCGGTTACGACCCAGACCCCGCGGCCGATCTGGGGCAATTCTTCTTCTTCTCCCATGTGCTGGAAATACATGCCGTCGCCGGATTTGCCGATTTCGGCAGTGCGTCCGCCCTCTTCTGGATATTCCTCATTTTCTACGTCGATGAATTGCGTGTGGAGCATGATGTTGGAATAGATACAGAGGTTGCCGGGTGCGGCTTTCGGTTCACCCACAGTTCCGCTTTCGCATTCCGCTGGGCCGGTTTCTCCAGGTAGGACGAAATGCAAATGCGAATGGGATAGTGGTGCAGCAAGGGGAACCGGGAAGGAAATCGTGGTAAGCATGCCTTCATCGGTTGCACTTTGGACCTGCCACTGTCCCGTCTCTGACTTGCCGCTGGGGAGGGCGCTGGGGAACCCTTCACCACCGCCGGTACCGGCTGGGCCGGTGGCACCTTTGGGGCCGGTGGGACCGCCGGAGGGGCCGGTCGCACCCTTGGCACCTGCGGGGCCGGTTGCACCTGTTGCACCTCCGGAACCTACGGGACCTGCGGGACCGGTGGCACCACTGGAGCCTGCGGGGCCTGCGGGGCCGGTGGGACCGCCCGAGGGGCCGGTCGCACCCTTGGCACCTGCGGGGCCGGTAGCGCCCTGGGAGCCGTTTGAGCCTGCGGGGCCTGCCGGGCCGGTGGCACCTTTGACGCCATTTGAGCCGTTCGAGCCTGCGGGGCCCTGTGGGCCGGTGGCGCCTTTGGAGCCGTTCGAGCCGGCGGGGCCTGCGGAGCCGGCATCGCCCTTAGCGCCCGGTTCGCCAGGCTTGCCCGCGTATTTTTTTGCGATCGCGGTGACTTCTTTTTTTTGCTTGCTACTAAGGCCACCACCCGCGGCGTAGGCGCCGCCGGCGAGAGCGAGGACAATTGCGATCACCGAGACCGCGAGGCCGGCGGTGCCGAGGCGTTTGTGCATCGCGGTATAGCGCGTGCGCAGGTACTTAGTAGACATCGTTATCTCTCCTCCTGAGAGTCGAGCGCGGAGGGGCGATGCCCTACACACGCGAGTGTGGATGGCCGACCGGATTTAGCTTTAGTCAGTCGAGTGTGGTTTGGATTTGCCACTGCTGCTGTGGAAGTTGGATGCGACGAAAGGTGGGTGAGGGTCCTTGAGGCGATGATGGGGGACGGAGCGTCTACTGCGGCGGAGAAGAGTGGGTCGGCGGGGAAGGCGCCGCTGCGGCGGGTGGCGAGAGGCGGGGCCGGAAAGTCGGAGGGAGGGACCTCGGGTCCCCGGCCATCGGCGCCAGCGCCGATGGCCGAGACCGAGGCGGTGGGGCAGCTGCGAGACACTCGAGCCTGAAGAGAGGAGATCCCCAGGACCCATGAGAGCGAGAGCGCTCGCCCTGTTCCGTGGGCGCCGTCTGCCAGGGAGGGGGACGGCAGCCGGTTTGACGGTGAGCCGGGCACGGCCCTCCAGCCGAAGGGGCTGCTGTCGCCGAAACCGGTTTCCGAAGTCGATGCGCTCACCTGCAACCTCTCCTGTCCTGCGAGGCCCTCTGCCGACCGCTCCCTGCGGCCCCTGTGAGTCCCGCTATGTCCTGTAGTCCCGAGCCCGCCGGAAGGGCAGACGAGTCAGATGAAAGCAGATGTCAATTCGGAAAGCAACTCAGATTTTTTTAAAGCAGTGCATTCTTTCCCAGCACAGCGGTCATTCTCGGCTTTGGGGAGCGGATTTGCCGGGCTAACCGGAGGAGGGGGCGACGGCCTTGGCGACAAGCTTCTTGGCCGCCTCGGGGCCGAGGTAGGGCGAGAGGACGAACTCGACGAGATCGGGGAGGAGGGCTTCGAGGGCCTCCGATCCGGCGAGGATCGTGCGCGAGGTGAGGGCGATGAGCCCACCGAGCAGGGAGTCCTCGGTGGACTCGGGCAAAGCCTCGCCGCCGGAGCGCTCGGAGCGGCCCGCGGCGAGGGAGGGGACGGCGGCGAGCGCTGCGGCGCGGAAGCGGGCGGCGATGGCGGGGGTCGCAGTGACCGACTCAAGCAGGCAGAGTCGGGCGAGGTCGGGCTCGGCGGCGAAGAAGCGCAGGGCGGTGCGGAGGGCGACGATGACCCGGGTGGGCCAGTCTGGGATCGGCTCCACAGCCGCGACGATCAGCTCGGTGAGGTGGACGCAGACGGCGTCGAAGGCGGCGAGGAAGCACTCTTCTTTGGAAGAGAAGTGCTCGTAGAAGACCCGGCTGGAGACCGAGGCAGCCTTGACGATCTCGGTGATCGTCGCGGCGCGGTAGCCGCGCTGGGCGGAAACGTGGGCGACGGCGGCAAGCAGGCGCTCGCGCTGGGACTCGGCGACCTGCTCTGGGGAGAGGCCGTGGTGCCCACCAGGCAGGGGGCCGAGCTCTGGCGAGCTGTACGGTTCCCGTCGCTTCCCCTGCAATGACACGGTGGAAGGGTATCTGTGCGGGGGCGGTCGGATATTCAGCTCTTCGAGGGCGGCCTCGGGGCCGAGGTAGGGGAGGACCGCGACGTACATCATCTGCGGGATGTGGTCCTCCTCGGGTGGCAGCGGACCACGTGAAAGCTGGAGGTAGAGCTGGTTGAAGATCCCACCGGTGATCTCCTCCGCGGTGGCGCGGGTGAGCGACTCGGGATCGTCTAAGCACTGGCGACCTTCGTCGATCAGGTCGACCATCGCCTCGATCTCGGCGGCGATCACGTGCTGAACGCGCTCGCCCGCCGAGCGCCCCTCGACGATGCCGAAATGGGTCCTTTTCTCGTCCTCCTTGAAGTAGCGGAGCAACTCATAGGCGGTGGCGCGAACGCGCTCGCGCCAGGGGTCCTCGGACCCGCGGAGGAGGCCGATGCGCCGATGGAACTCTTCGGCCTCGCTCAGTGAGACCTGCATGAAGCAGTCGGTGAGGTCGGCGTAGGCGGCGTCGAAAGTGGCGCGCTCGATTCCGGCGCGCTGGCAAAGCGCCTCGGCGGTGACCTGCTGAAAGCCGCGCTCAAAGCAGAGGTCGATAAGGGCATCGCGGACCCGGGCGCGCTGGTCTGGGGCTAGGGCGAGCTTGGCGATCTCGGTGGCTTGTGCTCGTCGGGATCGGGGGGCGCGAGGGGATCGATCAGCGCGACCCAAAGGGGGAGTCGATCCGATCGAGTTCTGCGAGCGTGTGGTCCAAAGCGCTTGGGCCCAGCGGCATTCCAGGCGCAGGCATAGGCGAACAGCGAAGTCCCAAAGGCCCTCGCGGGGAGAGCGGGCATATAGCGAGGATAGCCTCCCAAGTTCGGGGTCGGTTCGGCCGTTTTGGACGAGTTGGCGCGGTCAGTACGCGGCTTCGCTACTGCGGAGAGCAAGGTCCGGCGCCGCTTGGCCCCCGACCGTCCCGATGCCACGCCCCCTCGCGGATAGATCCAAAAAGTTAGGGACCCATGGCGAGGGCCTGCCGAGCAACCGCGGCCGCCTGGAGCTCGCCAACGTAGGGCCGCAGTACTAGCTCAATCAGCTCTGGGAGCAGCGCTTTGATGCGGTCGACCTCGCCGACGATGAGACGCTGATAGGCGGACCAGAGAACCGAGCCGGAAAGGGTCTCCTCAAGGGTTGCGGGAAGCTCGGCGCCGTGGGGGTTGAGCGCGCGGCCAGCGCGAAAGAGGGGAACGAAGGCACCGGTCGCCTCCACATAGCGAGAGAGAATGAGCGAGCCGGCGGTTGGGGCCTCGACGATGCAGGCGCGGGCGATGATCGGGTCGGCGGCGATCATCTCGACGAGGGCGGTGAGGGCGGAGGCGACTTGACGGGGCCAGGGTGCGTCAGGCTCGGCATCGAGCGCGTGGCGAACCCTGCTCTCGGTCAGCTCCACGGCCGTGTCGAAGACCTCGAGGAAGCAGTCCTCCTTGCCGGAGAAGCCTTTATAGAAAGTCCTGAAACTGACCCGAGCACGCTTGATGATCAACTCGACGGTGACATCGTTGTAGCCGCGCTTGGCGATCAGCTCGCCGGTGGCGCGAAGGATGCGAGCGCGCTGAGCACCCTCCACTCCCTCGCGGGTAACGGTAGCGGGCTCGACCAAGGACGTCCGCGATTCCCTGCCTGGAAGAGCGCGCATTCACGAAGGATAGAGCAGCACCCAGCGCAGGGGCAGAAATCTAGAGGCCATCGGGCGGCGGGATGCTCAGCTCTGCGAGGGCGGCATTGGGGCCGAGGTAGGGAAGCACCAACGTATACATGAATTCGGGAATCGTCCTCGCCCAGACCTGGGGGTCGTCGCGTTCGATCGCGAGGCGAGTGCGCTGGTAGACCCCACCCGCGAGCGAGACGGCGGTGTCGTGCGTGACGGAGGTGGGATCCTCAAGCTCGCGGCGTCCCAGATCGATCAGCTCAGAAAGGGCATCCATGCCTTGGTCACGGATCAGCTGGGCGCGGGTACCGGCGGAGAGGACCTCAATGAAAAGGAAGCGGGCGCGAGGCAGATCTTCGCGAAGAAAACGAAGCGAGGCGTAGCCGGCACCGCGAAGCTGATTGGCCCAGCCTTCCTGGGAAGCGTAGGCGGCACCGAGCCGGAGTAGGTATTGGTTGGACAGCTCCTGGAAGGTCCGGCAGAAGCAGTCCTCAAGGTCGGCGAAGTGCCGCTCGAAAGTCTCCCGGTCAACCGAGGCCTTCTTGAGGAGCATGGAAAGGGTCGTGTCGCGATAGCCGTGCTCGGGGCAAAGGTCGATCAGAGCGCGACCGATATGCTCTGACTCGGTGCTCGAGGGAGTTGAGGAATCGGTGGCCGGCATCAACCGGTGAGCCAAGTGGATCGAATCGAGCAACGGCGGGCGTCGAGGTCGATCGCAGAGACGCCGGCCGAGCGGGTGTGTCCGATCACCGTGCTTGACGAGCCGCAGCGGTAAGCGCGCATTCTTCGAGGATAGCCGCGAAATCGCGGCGGGCGGAGTTTCACCCATCCCGTCGCCGAGATCGGCTGCCCGCTTCAGTCCCTTCCCTTGATCGGAGCATCCAGAGGTAGCTGTCACAACGGCAGCGACCCTGGCGCGCCGGCGGTCTTGCCGCTCCCTTTTCGCGCGCCCCAATGGGTCGTGCGCCCTCATTTACCGCATCGCGGGCTCGCGGAGCATGAACCAGTTGGGTGCGCCGATCACCTCCTTCTCTCCGATTACCTGATACCCGTATCGCGCATAGAAGGAGACGTTCTCGGCCTTGTCGGTCTCCAAGTAGCTGACTTCGACTTTGCAATCGAGGCGGCGACAGTACTCGCTCATCAGCTGCCTTCCGATTCCCAGTCCCTGATGGTCTGGGTCGACCGCCAGCGGTCCGAGATGGGAGTGCGGACGATCGGGGTCGACCTGCCGCCACTCGGCGAGCCACCTTCTGATCTGCTGAGACGCGGCTGGGCCGATTGCGATCGTCTCAGGCAAGAACCTCAGTCGCTGCACCGCGCTCGGCTGGCAACTGCCGGATGGCGTGATTCCAGCAACCCCAACCAGTCTATTGTCATAAATACCGCAGATCGGTCGCTGAGTGTCGATGATCCGGAACATTGCCCTGAACACACGTTCCAGCGAACGGCGCCGCCGCTCCGGGTCCTCGCCGTATACGGCGACGTTCAGCGGGTTGTCACGCATCCCGCGAGACAACACAGCTGCCGCTGCGTCGATCTCCCAATGCTGTAGGTCTCTGACCTCGATGCTCGCTCGGCGCCGAGTAGCGGTAGGGCGGTCGATATCCGTCGAAACGAGAGGTCTCGCGCTACCGGGGCGCCCTCGGCTAGACATGCTCGTCGAGGTAGGACCTAAGCGTTCGTCTGCCGTGTCGAGGGGCGAGAACGTCGACGCTGCTGAGATTGGCGAGGAAGTCGACCATCTCCGCCCGGCGCGGGTCGCGCAGCCGAAACGGCGCCAGCCCGATTCTCAGCAGTGGGCGCGGGATTCGGAGCACCCGGGGCTTGCGGTCGACGGCGGCGAAGGCGATCTCGATCTCCTCTCGCCGCGTGATCACCTCCGGCCCGCCGACCGCAACATCGCGCTCCTCGCCTTCGATCGCCTCCACGCAGGCCACGGCGAGGTCGGCCTCGTGAATCGGGTTGCTGCGCGCCTTGCCGTCGCAGAAGCTGATCGCGAGCCCCCGCCGCGTCACGTCGAGTAGGTCCAGATAGGAGTAGAAAAACCCGTTGGCGCGGACCACCGCATACTCGATTCCGCTCGCGCTCAGTTCCTCGACGAAGCGCTCGTGGGCCGCGACATATGCGTCCTCGCGCATCTGCCTGGGGGCGAGCACCGTGACGTAGGCGAACTTCCGAACGCCGTGGCGGAGGGCCGATTCAAGCAGGTTCCGATTGATCGGATAGTCGACCCCGCTAAACGACTTGCGGTCGCGTATCCGCTGCAATGTGCACGGC
The DNA here is from genome assembly GCA_049585815.1 of Solirubrobacterales bacterium. Lineage (GTDB taxonomy): Bacteria > Actinomycetota > Thermoleophilia > Solirubrobacterales > 70-9 > DATLSM01. Next base: position 5,595 of record JBAVAR010000048.1, on the reverse strand, counting down.
TGTCCGGCGGCGGAGAAGACGATGTCGACTCCCTCCATGGCCTGCTCGAGTCGATCGCCCGGTTCGAGCAGGTCGAGCACTACGATCTCTTCGGCGCCCGCGACCAGGTCGCGCTTATCCGGGTCGCGGATCAGCGCTCGCGTCTGGTAGCCACGCGAGCTCAACTCGCCGACCATGTGGCGGCCCAAATAGCCGCTAGCTCCAGCGATCAGGTCCGTCGCCACCTAGCCCTCCAGTTCAAGTTATTGCGGATCGGGGTGTCGCTTCAGATCGTGATCGGGCGGCATCGCGCCATCGACAGGCGAGCAGAGCAGCGCGCTTGGCACTTTCGAAGGAGACCTCCGAGAGGACGCCGGGGGCGGCATCCGTGTCCCGGCCACAAAGACGCCCTCGCCCCGCTCGACCGCCGGGCGCTGGCGCCAACTGTGGCCTGGGAGGTCGAGGGCCCCGGTCCGTCGGCGCGAAAGCTGGCGCCGACGCCACAGGACCCGCTCCCGCCAGCCGACAAAACAGGCATCGAGGATCTCCTCAATACGGCGCACCCCGAGCTCGGCCGACCTCTCCCCGCCGATCCCTGTATGCGCCTGGATCAGCTCCGCTCCAGCAGGAGCCAGGGAGGGGTCGACTGCGGAGTAGCGCTCCACCAGAGCACCGTCGTCTACTAGGTCCAGCACCACAGCCGGGTCGCCCCTTCGCGAGAGCAGGCCGATATCGAGCAGTACGGCATCGGCTCCCTCCCAGCAAAGGTCTCTTTCGCCGAGCAGATGGCGGGCCTGCTCCATCTCGCAGGCCACGATCAGCGGCGGCTTTGGCAACTTCTCAACCTGCGTGCCGATCGCGAAGGAGACCCCGAGCGCCCCTGCCCGTTCGTGCAGCCTGGCCACCAGCTCGCCCCAGCCGCCTATCACGAAGTGGACTGCCGGCGGGGCGTAGATCCACTTCATCCGATCCCAAACGAATGCGGCCGACAGCCGGCCGGGATCGGGGTCAAACGTGAACGCCACCGTCCAGGCGCAGAGCATTGCGGCAGCCTTTGCCCCGGCGCCTCGCGTTGCCCAGGAGCGAAAGTCTTGCTCGATCGGCGCCCGGCGCCCGAGAAGGGAAAGCGCACGGAATAGGCCCGGCGGCGGCTTGCGCCGCAGCTTTCCCGCGTAAAAGAAGCCGACTCCGCGAGAAGAGGGCTTGACCATCGGTGGCAGCAGCTCGCGCTCTGCCAGCCAACGCCCGTTGGACCGACCCTTGTAGAAGGCATGGGGACCGAAGTTCGCAACGAACTCGTCGCTTGAGGCACGAGCGCGGCCCCCAAGGCTCACGTGTGCCTCCATTACACGTGCCGGATGCCCGTTCTCGGCGCAGCTGATCGCGGCGACGAGGCCGGCGATGCCGCCGCCGACGATGCTGATCCTTGCGCTGCCGTCCTTCTGGATCGCTTGACGAGTATCCATCGTCGTGGCACGGTATTACCTCTCTGGCTCTCTGAATAGAGCCAGATCTGTCTAACTTTTAAGGGCCAGATAACGATGGATTTCCTCGTTCCCCTCGACCGTCGCTCGACCGTTCCCCTGCACGCGCAGCTTGAGGGCCAGATCCGAGACGCGGTTCAGCGGGGCCGGCTCCACGGCGGCGTCGAGCTGCCATCGACCCGAACGCTGGCCCAGGAACTGGGAGTCGCCCGTGGCGTCATCGTCGAGGGCTATGCCCAGTTGCGGGCGGAGGGCTATCTGCAGGTTCGTCGGCGCGGCAAGACGTTTATTGCCCATGTCGCAAGGCCGCCCGAGGACGAAACCCAGGCGCGGCCAAAAACGGGGCAGCCGCTGGCTTACGACTTCCACCCTGGCCTCCCCGAGCTGGACGGTTTTCCTCGCGTTGCCTGGACGCGTAGCCTGCGCAGCGCGATCAAGGATCTCCCCGGCTCGGCGCTGGCCTACGGCAGACCTTCGTGGTGTCGCCGTGCTGAGAGAGGCCTTGGCCGCTCATCTCGGTCGCGCCCGGGGCGCGGCCGCGGAGTCTGACAGGCTCGTGGTGTCGCAGGGATTCACCCAGGGGTTGGCGCTCGTTTGCGGGGCGCTTCGCACCCTGGGAGTCCAAAGTGCCGCCGTGGAGGACCCCTGTCTGCCGATCCACCGCGCGATTGTCCAAGACGCCGGTATCGCGGTGGTTCCGATTCCCGTCGATGAGCACGGGATGCGGACCGCAGAGCTGGAGCGCCTCCGAGTTCAGGCCGTCCTGGTGGCGCCGCGCACCAGTTTCCGATGGGGGCGGTGCTGGCCTCGGAGCGCCGTGGTCAGCTGATCGAGTGGGCGCGCCGGCACGACGCGTTCGTGGTCGAGGACGACTACGACGCCGAGTACCGCTATGACCGCGACCCGATCGGCGCCCTGCAAGGGCTGGCGCCTGAGCGCATCATCTTTGGAGGCAGCGCCAGCAAGACCCTGGCGCCAGCATTGAGGCTCGGATGGTTCCTTCTTCCCGAGAAGGTCCTGGGGCCGTTCTTGGAGCGCAAGGCCTTCGCCGGTGGTGCATCGCCCGTGATGGACCAACTTGCGCTCTCCCAGCTCCTTGCCAGCGGTGAGTACCATCGCCACCTGCGTCGCCGCTACCGGGAGCGCCGTGACGCTATGGTCGCCGCCTTAAACGAGCAGCTGCCTGGCGTACGCTTGGAGGGCATCGCAGCCGGCCTGCATCTCGTCGCCCACTTTCCCGGCGATCTCGACGCCTCGCGTCTGGCAGCCGCCGCTCGCGAGCGCGGGGTCAACGTCCATCCGCTCAGCTGGCAAAACCTCGCTGAACCGGATTCGCGCCCGCCGGCCTTGGTTTTGGGATACGCGTCGCTAGATGAGTAGTGCCACGGCCTCGGACGTGGCAGCGGGGTCGGGGAAGGGGACATAAGCAGACAGGTCGAAGTCGGCGGTGCTGAATGTCACCGCCGACCCAAGGGGGCCTCGATGGACGCCGACCTCGACCTGCTGCTCACCGTTGTTTACTGCACCGTGGATGATTTCCTGCCCAAACGGGCGGAGAACGCGCGTAGAAAGATCACCGACGCGGAGGTGATCACGCTGTGCATCGCCCAGGCGATGAGCGCCATCCCCTCCGATGCCCGGTTCCTTGGCAGCGCTCGCCGCCAGCTCGGCCACCTGTTTCCCCACCTGCCGGAGCGAACCGCCTACCACAAGCGCCGCCTGCGCCTCTCGGGGGTGATCGAGGCGCTGATCCGCGAGTTCGCCCGCCACAGCCCCGGCTTCTATGACGATCTCCTGCTGGTCGACTCCACCCCGGTGGAGTGCGCCCGCAGCCGGCGAGACGGTCAAGCGCGGCGGCGCCTCGGGCCTCGGTGACGCTCTCGCCAACGCCGCCGACTACGGCTACTGGCATGAAACTACGCCTGGGAGGCCGTCCGGCCCCGGCCGTAGCTTCGGCTGACCGGGACGGGGGCCTTCCCGGAGCAGATTAGAAGGGCAGGCCGCGCGCAGTATGGGCCGAGAGCCCGAACGGCTATGTGGCCGCCCCTGCGACCAGCCCGGTTGCGCCGCGAGCGCGAATCCGTAGTTGTCGTTTGCCCTAAATCTGCTCCACCGGCAAGCAACGAAAGCAAGGAGGAGAGATGCGCTCGATCGGACTTGATGTCCACCAGAGCTTCTGTCAGGTAGCGATCTGCGAGGGAGGCGAAACGAGATCGGCGGGCAGGGTGGAGACCTCCCGCGAGGCCCTGGGGCTTTTCGCCGCCAGTCTCGCTTCTTCAGATCGGGTGGCGCTGGAGGCCACGGGCCCCGCGTTTGAGGTCGCGCGGATCCTCGCCCCCCACGTCGCCGAGGTAGTAGTCGTTAACGCCGCCGAAGTTCGGGCGATCAGCCACGCGAAGGTGAAGTCCGACCAATTCGACGCTCGCACCCTGGCCCGTCTGCTCGAGGCGGGGATGCTGACCTCGGTCTGGGTGCCCTCCGCCGGGATCGCCGCCCTGCGGCGACGGGTGGCACGCAGGGCGGCGCTGGTGCGCCAGCGGACCCGTGCCAAGAACGAGGTCCATGCAGCGCTCGCCCGCTGCCTTCTTGGTCGCGCCCCGTTCAGCGACCTGTTCGGGGTGGCGGGCCGAAGCTGGCTCGCCGAGCGCCAGCTGCCAGCCGAGGAGGCCGAGACGGTGAGCGGCTGCCTGCGCCAGATCGACTTCTGCGACGCCGAGGTCGAGGCGATCGACCGCAAGCTCGCAGAGTGGGCGACCGGCTCCGCCGAGGCCAAGCGGCTGATGAGCATCCCCGGGGTCGGAGTGGGCGTCGCAGTCACCCTGATGGCGGCGATCGGTGAGGTCTCGCGGTTTAAGAGCCCCCGCGAGCTGGTCGGCTACCTGGGGTTGGACCCGACGGTCCGTCAGTCGGGCGACCTACCCGCTCGCCACGGGCGGATCTCCAAGCGGGGCAACGCGCAGGCGCGCTCGGCGTTGGTCGAGGCGGCCTGGGTGGCGATCCGCTCCCCTGGTCCCCTGCATGCCTTCGGCGAGCGCATCCGCGCCCGTCGGGGCAGCCAGGTCGCCGCGGTCGCGGTGGCCCGCAAGATCGCCACGATCGCCTGGCACCTGCTCACCAAGGGCGAGGACTACGCCTTCGGACGTCCTTCGCTGAGCAGGGCGAAGTTGCGGGCGGCCGAACTCAAGGCAGGGGCCCCTCGGCTCCCGAATCGCCACTCCGGGCGACGGATCAGCACCACCGCTGAGGAGCGGCAGGCAGAGCTCGAGTTCGCTGAGCGCGGCGAGAAGGCCTACCGGCGGCTCACCGCGGGCTGGGCCGCGAGCAGCCCGCCGAAGAAGGAGGTGGGCGCCGGCGCGACATCGGGGCGCGCATCTTCTAGGCCGTCTACGCGGCAAGCAGCGCGGCGGGCCCAAGCCCCGGGACCCGCGCTTTAGCTCGTCGTTCACCGGCGCCCAGGCTCAGTGTTGCAAGAGGAGGTGCAAACCGCGGGGTCGACTTGACTTTCATCCGTACTGCGCCAGCCACAGCCGTCACTTCTGGGGTTTCAGGCTGCACGCCCTCTTCGCCCCCGACGGCACCCCCAGGGCGCTGGCGCTGACCTCGCCGAAAATCGACGAGAAGCTGGTCTGCCTGCAACTGGTCGAGCGCTGTGAGCGAGCGCCCGGCCAGATGCTGGTCCTGATCGGCGATAAGAACTTCCGCGGCAAGGACTTCGAAGCCGAACTGGCCACACTCGACGCCCAGATCGTGCGTCCCCGGCGAAAGGACGAGCCCGCAGGTGGGCCGCACCTCGCACCGATTCGCCAGCGCATCGAGTCGATCTTTTGGACCTGCAAGGACATCTTCACGCTCGAGCGCCACGGTGCGCGCACCCTGGAGAACCTCCGCGTGCGCCTTGCCTGTCGCTTCGCAGCACTCGCCGCCGGCGTAGCGCTGAACTACCGACTCGGCCGTCCCAGCCGGTCCCTGGCTTGCTACGCCGCGTGATGCCGTGGCACTACTCATCTGAATCGCGGTAGGGACCGCCGTTTCCGGCGGCCCCCCGCACAGATCCCAGCATGCACTGCTAGCGCACTGGGCTCCTCCCTTGGGTGGTGGCGATGAATCGTGCATGCGGCCACGGGTGCAGGAT
>JBAVAR010000047.1:0-8886 GCA_049585815.1 Solirubrobacterales bacterium | reverse complement strand
GATAACGGCCTCGGGGTCGAAGTATTCGATCTGCCGTCCGACCTCGGCAATCGACCAGATTGGGGGATAGCGGTCGGGGTCGGTCAGCAGGTAGAGGGCCTCACGTTCCCGCACGTCCCACCGTTGCATCTGCTCGTTAGGCTGATCCTGCATGGGAGCTGATACCTCCTGTGTCACGCCCCCGGGGCAGTTCAAGCTGTCGCCGGGGGCACTTGATTGGCTTCGGGTCCGACTCAGGCTACAGGCTACTAGCTAATCGGCGTAATGTCCAGACGGGCTCGACTATGCGAGACTTACGGTCGATGCTGTCCGTGGCTAACACCGCGCCTGAATGGATCTCTGCCGCCGCGAGCTGTGTCGCGGCTGGGGCTGCGCTTGCGTCCTTGGCGGCGTCCGCATATAAAAAAAGCTCATGCGAGAAATGCAAGATCGATTTCACGATCTAAAGCGCACCTAGGCCCAAGTCTTCTGCCCGCGTTGCCAGCTCTGAGACGCTGACGCCCAGGCCCTCGGCCAGCCGGGCAACGTTGTTCCAGCTCGGGTTACGCCGCCCTCGCTCTACCTGACTGATCCAGCTCTGCATGAAACCGGTGGCCTCGGCGAGCTGCGTCTGGCTGATGCCGCGCTCGGCCCGCACGGCTTGCAGGGCTCGCCCGAGGGCAGCAGCATCAGGTGCGGAGCTGGGCATGGTCAGCCTTGGGATTCGTCCTCAGGCGGGGCAAGTCCTTGCACCAGCTCGCCGGGATCGACCCCGAGGCCCCGAGCAATCTTGAGCAGGTTGTGCAGGCTGAGGTTGCGCCGACCGCGCTCGACCTGACCCAGGAAGGTCCAGTGGACGCCGCTTTTGGCGGCCAGGGCTTCTTGGCTGAGGCCCAGAGCTTCCCGCCGCTCACGGACTCGTTCGCCAAAGGCTCGGGTAGCCGGAGAGATTGGCTCGGGCATGGCAGCCCCAAGCCCATACGTCCCGACTATCTATGTCCAGAGCGTCTGCATCCCATGCCCTTACGTCCCATGCGTCTACATCTTGATACTGTGCCGCTCTCTGTCTGAGCCTCCAGCCCGAAGGAGCCGGATTGACCAGCGAGCCGACAATCGAGCCTAAGCCGCGCGCCAAAGCCTGGATCTACTACGTGGTCCTAGCTGGCCTGAGCTTCATCGCTCTGTGCACCGGCCAGCTCGCTGGTCTGGCTGGGCTGGTGCTGTTCGGTGCCTATGCCCGCTACCTCTACCGGGGCGGCCGGGTGGTCATCTGGTTTTGGTAGTGCCTCGACCCCTGTCTGAGCGAAAGGAACTGACCACGGCATGAGTTTCAACCTGCTGGCCGTCCGCGAATTGGGCGCCCACCCTGACCCGCTCTATCCCGACCCCGCCGAGCAGGCCGACAGCATCGAGCTAGGCGAGGGTGACGGCCAAGCCTCGGCGCCGCTACTGGTCAATGAGCTGGTCGTGCACGAGATACCGCCGGGCGGCCTGCCCAAGCGGCTGCTGCGGTTGCCGGACATCACGGCGGCGCTCAGGACAACTGACAAGCGGATCACTGTGGCCTGCTCCAAGTACGACAAGGGCGGCGGTTGGGCACCCTGGACACCGGGAGCCATACCTGTGGCCCTGGCCGCTAACGCGGTCAGCAAGGCCCGGGCCTCCAAACGGCGAGTCGGCAAGATGCTGGTCGGCGAGGTGCCTTACCAGGGCCTGGTGAGCGTGGGCTTCAAGCCGCGCAGTACGCCGCTGGGCCGCGACCAGCTCCGCTTCGGCAGCTTCGATCCCACGATCAAGACCTTTCGGGGGTTGCTGCTCGACGTCAGCCTGCCCCGTGACCATGCCGGCGCTGACATTGCCCGCCTGATCGTCGCCCATGCCGCGACTCGTCGCCTACTTAGCGGTGACGACGCCCTGGACGACAAAGCACGGGAACACCTGCGCAGCCTCCAAACGCCCGCACCGCTGCAAGGCCAGCCCAAGGAGTTCGCGAGTTATTTCATTATCCCGGCGGATGACGCGAAGCTGCGGGCGGCGTATCAGAAGGGGTAGGGAGTGATAGCGCTTCCGAGCCGCGACCCTAGCGAGACGAAAAAGCGTAAAAGAACCAGCCAATTACAGGAATCCACGCGGCAGGATTCCAAATCACGGCAAAGCCGTTGAAGCCCTCCGTGAAGAAGAACCACCAGGCCGCCACACACAAGCCGCTTCCGACCAGCTCTCCCGGGTCAGCAGTTGAGCCGCGCCGCGCCGCTGGGTGGGTCGCCTGAGCAACGGTAGCAGCGTGTGACACCTGTGGTGTCACTGGTCGCGGTGCTGCCGTCGCAATCGCATCAGCACGTACCCTCTGAGCCTCCTGCCATGCGCCCACTGCGTCGGGGCGCAGCGGCGAGGGGCCGACTTCGCAGGAAGGACAAGGACGCCGCCACGGCACAGTCCTCCTAGCCAAGGTCAAGCCATTATCTACAAATAGCTGTGGCGATGTTGTCTCGCCAGCACTCGGCCTCATAAGGCGAGCAAGATAATCTGATTGGGTATCCAGGATTCCCAGCGTAAGCTGATTGGCTAGCGCGATGATTTTCAGAATATCTGCGTTGTTGGCAGCGACTCCCCGCAATTCCTCATCGACGGGCCTGAATCCGTCGCGGCACATGAAGCACGGCCAACGCGGGCTTCGCTGGATGAATATCTCACCCCCGTTTCGTTCGTAGAGACCAGGGAAGACAGCAGGAATATCGAGCGCGAGCGCTCGTCGCCCAACGAGTCGCTGGATTTCACGATCATCAGTCGCTACAACGATCACGTCTGCGTCGTGGAGAAGCCCATCGAGCACATCGTCGGGAATTGACCGCTCGATCTGCCATGGGTGCGCCTCCACCCTCGTCTGCGGTGCCTCTCGCCCAAGATACTGCTCCATGCCCACCGCCTTATTCTGGCCAACATATTCTGTCTGTAGAACATGGCGCGGCAAGTGGTGCACCTGGAGCTGCTTTCCGTCAAAGAGTCGGAGCAGACCAATATGGTGGTTGGCCATTTCCTCGGCCACTTGCGAGCCAACGGCGCCCACGCCAACGATCACTACCTGCTTACGTCCTAGCAGCGCTAGATTCACACGGCCAGTGATACGACTAGAAGGATCGGGGAAAACCGACATGCTGGCTGTGAGTCAGGAGCGTTGACATGTATTTGGTTTCGGTCGATACTAGAAGATGCAATGAGGACTCAAGCGCAATGGGCAAAGCGAGCGAATTAGACGACTGGCTAGAGAGGCAAGGGCCATTGACACCCGAGGAGACCGACGAACGTGACCCACGGCCAAGGCTACGATTAGGCCACAAGGTGCTATCGACGGCACTCGGTCCCGACCAGCATATGCAGCATGTGCTTGATCGCGTGAGCGGTACAGCCTCGGATGAGAGCGTTGTCGGTCTATGCGATGACCAATCAAATGTGCGAGCCGTTGCCGTACCAGTAGAGCAGTATTTAGAACTTGTCACTTCATATATTCGTGATCGGAATCTGAGCGAGCTTACACTCGATAACCGGTCTGTACCGTCCGACGCTACCCTTGCCGAACTAGGCGTAGAACAAGTAGACCCCCACGCAACGTGGCTCAACCTCGGCGACACCCTGAGTTAGGAGTTAGGCTTTCAGCTTTGTCCTAGTCCCAGGTGGCCGTTTTGCGGGGTTCGACCACTCTCGGAGCCACTGATGCCTGCTGGCGCTTGACAAGATCACCGTCTGGCGTGACCTCAATATCTGGGTCGCTGATTTCTTCTGCGGCCCGTCGCTGCTGAGTCTCAGGTCTGGTCAGCGGATGCGTTGCCAAAAAGTTGTCGAGGTCAGTTGCATAACCCATTGTCCCATTCTCCTTGGTTCGTCCTACTGCTGGACTTCGTTTGTAGCGCGATTGAACGATGCCGTCAAGCCCCAAGTGGTGGTCGCAGAATCTTCACATTCACCCGCCGTTGACAGCATCTTTACGTAGCGCTGCCCTCATCCTCTCGCTGCCCCTCCACCCTGACGAGCACATCCAAGCCGAGCTGGTAGGAGTCAGCGAAGCAAGCCAAGCCCTCGGCATCGATCATCTTCCAGTAGGCGATGCTGGTGCAATCGTAGGTCGGAGCCTTGAGCCCGGCCCTGATCTCTGCGACCTTCCCTGGCTTGGTATCCGGCATGTCCACGTAGCGCAGAGACGTAATGAGCCCTGGCCCGGTCAAGGGGCCTTGCCGTTCGAGCTTGCGATCTTCCCACGCTACGGTGCCGCTGTTTCTGACGCGCCAGACCTTCTCGAACACCTGACCCGGCTGCATGAGCGTGCCGTGAGGAATCGTGTCCCCGACGAATGTTGACGCATCGCCCGGAATGGCTCGGTTGAGCCTCGGGCGCTTGCCGCCCGCTCGTCTACGTTCCTGCTCCGGGGCATGCACGGCTACCTCGTAGAGGCTGAGCAGCATGCCGTCGGCCTCGAAGCGATCCTCGTAGAACTGCACCAGCTCCCGGCTGGGTTTGGTGCTGCCTTGCTCCACGCGTGAGATATGGGCCGGGCTGCAGCCGAACTCCTGCGCCACCTGCTTGCCGGTCACGCCGTTGACCAGGCGTTGCTTCTGCATGCTCCAGGCCAGCACGGTCTTGGGCTGCCGGGGTGCTAGATGCGGGGGAAGCTGGGGTCGGGGCATCGCCCAAAGATTGCAGCTTCCCCGATCGGAGGAGGGCCACCGCTGCCTATCGCCCCCCAATTACAGGTTGGTAAATAACTGAGCGCTGGTGCAGGCTTGCTCCAGAGGCCGTCGCTGTAGGCGGCAAACGCCAGCAAAGGAGTAACTATGAGCAGTCATCAACCGCCAAGCTGGGAGCGCATCATCGCCTGGCTGGTGGTCAGCGCGATCGGCTTGCAAATCCTGGCCAGTGTCCTGCCACGACTGCTGGTGCCGCTGGTAGTGCTGACCGTGATCTTCGTCATCGTCCGCCTGGTGCTTTTCCACACCCGGAAGTGGTGAGGCAATTGTCAATTCAACGTCTTGACCGCCCGGCTGATGCCGGGAGACAATGGAAGGTTACGTTTCGTGTGTTCGCGTGTTCGAGAGCTGACGTGACCGGCAGCAAAGGTAAGAGTGAAAGGAGGTCACGTCATGCCGAGAAAGAGAAAGACCAACCGTAAAAGACTGGCGCGCGTCTCTGTTCGTGCTGAGCAAAGAAGCGAACCGGACTGGGATCGCTTTGCCTGGGCGCTCTTGCAACACGCCCGCATCTTGTCGCAAGCTAAGAAGGGCAAACCCAAGCCGTGAGGCGAACCGAGCTGATCTGGTATCGGCTGCGCTTCCCGCGCGATCTGGAAGGACCAGCCGTGCTGGCTGCCTTGTCGGCCTTTTCCGGCGTGGAGAGTGGCACACGCCTGGCCTTTGATCTGGCCGCCAGCCGAGACGGGATCAGCCACCACCTGGCCGTCAGCCCCAAGGCAGCCGAGGCTGTGCTGGGTAGCTTGCGGGCGGCTATCCCCAGCCTGCGGCTTGACCAGACCGAACCACCAAGACGCCAACCCACGCGGCGGGCACTGTGGCAGGTGTCACCGCCCACGGCCGTGATCCGTACCGATGCACCAGCGGCCATTGCTGCTGGCCTGCTCGCCAGCCTGTTTCCGCTGCGTGAGCATGAGGCCGTAGCGCTGACCTGGACGATGCGCCCGCATCTGCGGCCACCGCTGCCACTCACACCCGAGATTCAGCGTGACGGCCGCCAACGGGTGCTTATGACGAAGCTCACGCTGCCGGGGCTGAACGGCTACGGCGTACTGAGTGTCCAAGCCAAGACCTCGGCCCGTAACACGCAACTCATGCGGCGCACGGCCGCCAGCTTGTGGAGCCTCAGCACTCCCTTTGGTCGCCTGGTAGCCGATCCTTACTGGTACGGCCAACTGTTGCGCGTGCTCGCCCAGCGTGGCCGCTATCTCAGTGTGGCTGAGCTCATGAGCGTCATCGGCTGGCCGATTGACGGCCCTGATCTCCCTGGTCTGGAACTCGGCGCCGCCAAGCGTCTGGTGCCGAGCCTCGCTCTGCCCGACAAAGGCCGGGTGCTCGGCCTGAGCGACGCGGCTGGTGTTACCCGGCCAGTGGCAATCACCGCAAGCGCCGGTACGCGTGGCCTGTACATCCTCGGGCCGACGGGCACCGGCAAGACAAGTCTCATCAAGAACCTGGTGCGTGATGACTTGGTAGCCGGTCGGGGCCTGGCAGTGGTCGAGACAAACGGCGACCTGGTGCGTGACCTGCTGGACCTGATCCCGCCAGAGCGGATCAAAGACGTGGTGCTCATCGACCTGACCGATCGCAGCCATGCCGTTGGCTTCAACCCCTTTGCCAGCGCTGCCGACCCCTCGCTGATCGCTGACCAGCTCGGGGAGCTGTTCCAGCGCCTCTGGAGTGCCTATTGGGGACCACGCACCGGCCAACTGGCCCACATGGGCCTCTTGACCCTGGCCCGCCGCGACGGCTCCACGCTGCTCGATCTACCGCGCCTGTTCCTCGATCAAGCATTCCGAGGCCGGGTGCTAAGCGGCGTCGATGATCCGGTCGGCCTGGAGCCGGACTGGCGCTGGTATGAGAGCTTGCCCGTCCGCGAGCAGGCCACGGTCATCGCGCCCTTGCTCAACAAGGTGCGCCAGTTCACCGCGCGCAGCTCGATCCGGGCAATCATGGGCCAAGCTCGACCGGCTCTCTCGATGCAACGCCTCATGGCCGAGCACCAGGTGCTGCTCGTCTACGTGCCCAAGGGTCTCATCGGCAGCGAGACGGCCCAGCTCATGGGCTGCCTCATCCTGACCTCGCTCTGGCAGGCCGCCACTGAACGCGCCCGCCTCCCACTCAGCCAGCGAACACCGTTTGGCCTGTACGTCGATGAGGTACAGGACTTCGCCGACGCCCCGATCCCCTGGGATGAGATGTTCGCCCAAGGCCGCAAGTACGGCCTGGCGCTAACGGTCGCGCATCAGAACCTCGACCAGCTCCCGAAAGACCTGCGCGAGGTCGTGCTGGCCAACGCCCGGAGTAAGGCCGTGTTCGCCTTGAGCGCGAGTGACGCGAAAGTCATGGAGCGCCTGTTTGCTCCCGCCCTCACGGCCGCCGACCTGCAGGCCCTGGACGCGCACGGGGTCGCTGCCATAGTCGCTCTCGATGACGGCGGCACGGCCCGTCCCGTCACGCTGACCACCCCACCACCACCGTCGCCGCAGGGCAGCGCCGAGCTGGTGCACGCCGCCTCGCGTCAGCGTTACGCCCGCCCGATCTCGGAGGTCGAAGCCGAGCTACGCCGCCAGGTAGCAGGCCCCCGACCACCCGCCGCCCCGATCGGCCGCAAACCGAGGGTCGCAAAATGACGTGGCCAGTCGCCTGGTCAGTCGCGTCGAGTTCTACCCGCCAAATCTCCCCGATTCATCGGCCAAACCAGCGTGCGCTGCCACTGACTAACTATCCAAAAGCGAGTTGCGCATGAGCGCCCGTCAGATGCCGACCGCCAGCCTGCGGGAGCTGTCCTCCCGTCTCGCCGAGCGCGACCTGGCCGTCCTCCGCAGCGTGTCCGAGCTGCGCTTCCTTACCGGCTCCCAGCTGACCCGGCAATGCTTCATGACTAGTCCTGATCCGACGCAGAACGCTCGCGCAGCCCGGCGTGCTCTGCTGCGCTTGACTCGCCTCGGTGTGCTGGTCCGCTTGCCGCGTCCGGTCGGCGGCGTCCGCGCTGGATCGGCTGGCTTCGTCTACCGCCTCGGGGTTCAGGGCCACCGGCTGGCGGTCCTGCACGGCTGGCAGCCCGAGCAGCGTCGGCGGCGCTCGCTCGCCCCGGGCAGTCTGTTCCTGCGGCATACCCTGCTGATCGCTGAGCTACACACCCGCTTGATCGAGAGCGAGCGCGCCCAGCGCTTCGAGCTGCTGGCGCTGAGTGCTGAGCCGTTCTGTTGGCGAGAAATGGACGGACTTGGCACTCAGCGGCTCAAGCCGGACAGCTACGTCCGCCTGGGGATCGGATCGTATGAGGACAGCTTCTTCATCGAGATCGACCGGGGCACCGAGGGCAGTCGCACCATTGCGCGCCAGCTTGGCCTCTACGCCGCCTACTACCGGAGCGGCGTCGAGCAGCGGCAGCGCGGCGTCTTTCCGTGCGTGCTGTGGCTGGCAACCACCGCCGAGCGAGTCGGCGTCATCGCGGCGTGCGTGCAGCGACTGCCGGGAGCCGAGCAAGCGCTGTTCAGGGTGGAGCGCTTCGAGGACGCCCTAGCGGTCATGACCGGCGCGGATAGCGACTCAGACGACCACAACAGTCTTGGCAGCAGTATTACGCCAATGATATAATGTGAAGTTAACAACGCTAAGGAGGTATGCATGTCATCAGCCCCAACGACCTATAGAAATGAACCCGCCGACGCCGCAGTTGTGCAAGGTACAAAGCGTGCCTTTGCCTACCTGCGCGTGTCGTCGGAGGGTCAAGTCAGAACCGATTACAGCGATGACGGCCTGAGCATTGACGCTCAGCGAGAGGGCGCCGAAGAGAAATCTGCGCTCCTTGAAGCCGAGATTGTGCGTGAGTTCAGTGACCCTGGCCGCAGCGCCTTCGTTGACTTGCACAAGCGGACCGGCTTTCTGACGATGCTAGATGAGTTGAAGCGCCTCAACGAACACCCTGCGACTCATGTGGATTACGTGATCGTTTGGAGCCTATCTCGGTGGGCGCGCAACCAGCGCGACCACTGGCAGACCCGCGAGCTAGTGCGCCAGGCCGGGGCCAAGCTCGTCTCGATCACCGAGCCGATGATCGGCGACGATAGCGCCGCCGCCTTCCTCTACGAGAGCATGATCGCCACCCAAAACCAGTTCCAATCGATGCAGACCAGCGAGCACGTCAAGCGTGGCCTCAAGC
>JBAVAR010000046.1:0-2151 GCA_049585815.1 Solirubrobacterales bacterium | reverse complement strand
CAACAGGACTGGTGACCAGCGCCCTGATCCTGAGCATCTCGGCGCTCGCCCCGAGCTCCGCTCCGCTCGCTGGCCCGTCCGCCGCCGCGGCGGCGGTGACCAAGTCGCTCAGCGCCGCCGGCGGGGGGAGCGGCAGCGTCGCCGGTGCCGGCAACCGGCTCAGCAACCTCTTGACCGGCTGGGCGGTGCCTGTGTTGATCGTGCTCGGCGGCTGCCTTCTGATCGGGGCGCTGCTTTCGCGCAACATCGGCGCCAGTGTCGGCATCGTGGTCGTCACCCTGATCGGGCTGATCTTCCTGCTGGCGCCCTCCTCAATCGAATCGCTTGCCAAGCAGATCGCCAGCACCGTCCTCTGAGGCTGCGATGACTGAGCGGCCCTCGCGCAAGGTGGTGCGCTCCTACCGGCTCGTCTTCCGCCGGCGCTGGCGCATCTTCAGGATCCAAAACTGGCGCATCCCGCTACCCGGCGGCTTGGAGCTGCGCCTGATCGGCTACTGGCTGGCGACCCTGGCCGCGATCGCCTTGTTCACTCGCCTGCCGCTGGTCGGTGCCCCGATTGCCGCCGCGCCGCCCTCCCTGCGCCTGCTCGCGCTGCCGATCGCTGCCGCCTGGGCACTCTCGCGCTGGGAGGTCGACGGGCGCTCGCCGCACCGGGCGCTCGCAGGGCTTTTCGCCTGGTGGATGCGTCCCCGCGTGATCGCCGCCGGGCGCCGCTGCCCGCCGCCCGGTAGGGAGTTCGCCCCGCTTCACGATCTGGCGCTGGCGCCCGACCTGGGTGAGGGCACCTACCCCCGCGGTGCCATTGCGGGTCCGGTGAGACTGTTGCTGCGCTACCCCGTTCGGGTCGCTCTGGAGGGCGTGCCGCGGGCAGCAGGGGGGAGTTCGAGAGAGCGGATGGCGGCGGCTCGGCGCTGGCTGATCAGCCCCACCGGCGGTTCTCCGCTTCACCGAGGTAAGACACTCGAGGTCCCCGCCGGGCGCACCGTGGTCTTTGAGCCGAACGCTTCAGCGGAGGCGCAGTGAGACCGCCGCACTACTTCTTCTGGGCCAACCTGGTGCTGCGAACACCGACCGACGCCTGGGCGGTCTATGAGCTCGAGGGCCAGAGCTACCCCGGACTCTCCGAACAACGAAAGATCGAGGTGGGGGAGCGACTGGAGGCGCTCGCCTACACCCTGGAGGCCGACTTCCAGATCCTGCGCGTCGCCCGTTCCTTTGACGCCGCGGCATATGAGCGCCACGCACTGTCCACCCTGGATCCCCACCACGGCCAGCGCGAGCGCTTCGAGCGCCACCTCGCCGAACACCGCTCTGAGTTCGAGCGTCGCGGTGCCCAGCGTCCGGAGATCTACCTCGCCGTCCGGCTCGGACCGGTCGGCGGGGGCGGCGCGCTGGGCGGGCTGCTCGACGGAGCGGCGGCGCTTTGGCGGATCCTGGCCGAGCGCGTCGGTCTTGAGGAGCCCCATGGGGTCGGCCACGAGCAGCTGGTCGCGCTGCGCTCAGCCGAGGAGGCCGTCCTTGAGCGGGTGCTCGGTTACCTCGAGTGCTCGCGCGTTGGCCCACGGCGGCTCGCTGCCCTGATCCGCCGCGCCTACACCCGCGGTATCGGGGAGCCCGACACCGATGAGAGCTTTGCCCCGCAAGCCCTTCACTTCCTCGATCCCGGCGGCGAGGAGCGCTTTCGGCCCTACGGCTATGACCTCTTGCGCCTGCACGAGAGTCGAGTCACGATCGAGCGCCGCTCGCTCGTGATCGACTCCGAGCGCGGCAGCGCCCACCAGGCCCAGCTGGTTTTGGGTGCTATGCCCGAGGAGGCGCTCGTGCCCGGCCCCAGCGCCGAGCTGATGTTCACTCCGCTGGAGCTCGGCTTCCCGGTTGACGCGACCCTCTCGACCTCCTTTCTCCCCAACCGCGACGCTCGTCGTCAGGTTGCAAAGCGCAAAGTTGACGCCGACCAGATCGTCCGCGAGGAAACGGCGGGCGATCACGGCCCCTCGGTCGAGGGAGCCGAGCGCCCGCACCTTGCCCGCGAGCTTGAGGCGGTCCTCGGCGGCGGCGATCGGCCGCCGCTTCTGCGCTCCTCGCTGTTGTTCTCCGTCGCCGGACGGGACTCCGACCAACTGGAGGAGCGAGTGGCGCGTCTGCGCGAGT
>JBAVAR010000045.1:0-1825 GCA_049585815.1 Solirubrobacterales bacterium | reverse complement strand
GGCCTCGATTTCGCCAATCATCACCATGGGGCCGTACAGCACGCAACGCTTCAGTTCTTGCATGCTGAAGTCGAGCAGCGCTGGAGACAGATAGACGGAACCGTAAGCGCGATCGGGAAACGCCTCTACCGCGCGCATGACGCGGTCATTCTCCAGGCGAAATTGCTCGGGAGTATTCGGGTGCTGGTCGTCCGAGTAGCCTTGGGAAAGGATGAGCCGCTCGACTCCGATTCGGTCCATGCACTTCGCCAGAAAGGCAATCCGCTCCTCGGGGGTATCACCTGGCACCGAGCCGAGGTGGGAGTGCTGGTCCCAGATCCGCAGGTTTTCGACGGAATCCGCAGCGCCAGTTGCGGCATTCGCCTTAGCCTGCGCAAGCGCCACTGCGCCGCCTGCACCAACCGATTTGAGAAACGTTCTACGGTTTAGCATGACCTTCTCTTCATTGAATCCGAAGCTCGCCTCGCGCTTGGGACCGCGGGCATCCTGCCCGCACCGGCGGCGGGAGCGGGACGCTCCCGCGACAGCGGGCGAGACGCCCGCGCTACGTCCGCTTGTTAGCTGGGCACTTGCCGCTAACAACCGGCCACTGCCTGTCAATGCCCGATGTTATGACAGGCGTCACAGTTTACTGCCGCCTTTCGCAGTTGGTGGCAGTTCACGCAGGCGACCATGGAGACTTCTTTCTCCTGCCAGAGTTGGTCGCGGTCTTTCACCGGGCCGTGGCACACCGCACACTCAACGTTGGCGCTGAGGTGCTGCTGATGGCTGAAGTGAACAAAGTCAGGAAGGGTATAGATCCGTTTCCAGGCGATCAGGCCGTCGTCATTGCGAATTTCGGCCAGCTTTTGGATCGCAGGGCTGCCCGCCTTGATGGTCTGGTGGCAGTTCATGCACTCCGCCACTCCGGGGATCTGCATCTTGCCGCTGGCTCCGGCGGGTTGATGGCAAACGTCGCATTTGAATCCCGCCTGAACGTGCTGCCTGTGACTGAACGGCACGGGCTGCATAATTGCCTGCGCTGGAGCGGGAAGGTCCTGGGGCCCGCGCCCCGGGCTGGGGGAAATCGTTTTGGGATAAGCCTCGGCTCGGAGGCGCGCCGGGGCTTGTCCTTTCGGGTACAGCGCATAGGCTGCAAGCACGGTAGGCGCGGAGTTGTCGGGATTGAAATATCCGCCGGGCCCCACTGCCACCACCACAAACTGCTTTTTCGTTTTCGTTCCCAGATAGGTCATAGGGGTGGCGTGGGCGTTCGATTCCAGTTTGTCGACCCAAAGCTCCTTTCCGATGCGCGAATCAAAGGCGCGGAAGCGGTGATCGACGGTGCCGCCAATGAAGACGAGCCCACCCGCGGTGGCAATCGAGCCGCCGAGGTTGTAAGTGCCGGTCTCGGGAACGCCTCGCGCCTCCAAATCGTCCATGACTCCCAGCGGTACCTTCCAGGCGAGTTTTCCTGTCTTTATATCGATGGCATTCAGGTCGCCCCAAGGGGGCTGCTGGCAGGGATAATGGTGGTCATCCCAAAAGCGCGCGTAATTTCCCCACTTGCTGCTGCGGAGGTAGGGCTCCTCTGCGCCCGCCGGCTGCGGCTGCATCAAACCAACGGCGCCCACCTCGCTCACATTGACGAAGAGATAATCAAGAGACGGGTCAAAGGAACTCCCCGACCAGTTGCCGCCCCCCAGAGTTCCGGGCATCTCCACGGTCAGTCTCGTAAAGCCCCACGGGGTGAAGATCCCCCCCGGCAGTGAATTAGCGAAGTTGTCGAGGCAGTATTTTCTCGACTGGGGAGTGACCGTGGTGACGTCGTCAAGCGTTACGGAAG
>JBAVAR010000044.1:0-14886 GCA_049585815.1 Solirubrobacterales bacterium | reverse complement strand
TGCATCTTTGCGGGCGTGAGTCCCGACACCTCGCTCATTCTCTCCTCCTCCGTCGATGTCAACCATCGGCGGAGGGTTTCGCCAGCTCAGGGCGAAGTTCCTGCTTAAGCTAACGGAGCACTACTAGGGCTGGCCGGCGGCAACCACGGCGGCTATTCGCCCCGAGGCGTGGCCGTCCCATAGCGGTGGCGGCTCGGGTTTGGCCAGTGAGCGCACCGAGAGAGCCATCGGGATCGTCGAGATCGCCGCAGGATCAAGACCCAGCAGGGTGTTGGTGCCGGCGGTGATCGTGATCGGGCGCTCGGTGTTGTCGCGCAGCGTGAAACAGGGAATCCCAAGGTAGGTCGTCTCCTCCTGGATGCCGCCGGAGTCGGTGAGGACCGCGGCGGCGTCGGCCAGGAGGGAGAGGAAGTCGATGTAGCCGAGTGGCTCGGTGATCAGCAGGCCGGGGTGCTCGCCGTCGCGCTCCTCCAGACCCCTTCGAGTTCTGGGGTGGACCGGGAAAACGACCGGCATCTCGCGGGAAAGAGCGGTGAGCTGGGCCATCGTCTCGGCCAGGAGGGGCCCGTCGACGAGGGCAGGACGGTGCAGGGTGACAAGCGCGAAGGTACCGGGCTTGACCCCAAGGCGGGCCGCCGACCCCGCGCTGCGGAAGCGGCCTTCCAAAGCAATCAGGGTGTCGATCATCGTGTTGCCGACAAGATGCATCCGCTCGCCCGGAATCCCTTCGGCGCGCAGATTCTCGATCCCCTCCTCGGAGTGGATGAAGAGGTGTCGGGAGAAGCGGTCGGCGACGATCCGGTTTACCTCCTCGGGCATCGTCAGGTCAAAGCTGCGTAGGCCGGCCTCGATGTGGGCGACGGTGATCCCCATCTTCACCGCAGTCAGCGCTGCCGCTAGGGTCGAGTTGACGTCGCCGGGAACGATCACCAGGTCGGGCCGCTCTTGGAGCAGGATCGGCTCCAGACGCTCCATCGTCAGTGCCGTCTGCTGCGCGTGGGTCCCCGAGCCGACGTTGAGCATGTGATCGGGCGCTGGCAGGCCCAGCTCCTCGAGGAAGACCTCTGACATCAGCCGGTCGTAGTGCTGGCCCGTGTGGACGATGATGTGCGCGGCGTCGGGAAGGCGTTCGCGCAGCGCAGCGATCACCGGCGCTGTCTTCACGAAGTTCGGCCGGGTCCCGACGACGTAGACGATCCGCATCCGGCGGCAGCGTACCTGCGTCGCCCGGCGATCCCTGACGAGGCCAGCTGCCGGTCTGCTTCAATACGCGTCCCGATGCCCAAGATGAAGACCCACTCCGGCGCAAAGAAGCGCTTTCGTAAGACGGCCAGCGGCAAGCTGCGCGGGCGGCGTGCCTACTCGAGCCACATCCTCGAGAAAAAGTCGCCGAAGCGCAAGCGACGGATGGCGCGACCGGTGGCGATCGCCCCTGCCGATGTGCGGACGGTGCGCGCACTGCTCGGGGGTGGCAAGTGAGCAGAGTCAAACGCTCCGTCAACGCACGCAAGAAGCGCCGCAAGGTTCTGAAGGAAGCTAAGGGCTATTTCGGCCGCAAGCACTCCTCCTACCGTTTCGCGAAAGAGCAGGTGCAGCGGTCCGGCATGTACGCCTACCGGGACCGGCGCAACCGCAAGCGCGACTTCCGCCGACTCTGGATCACCCGCATCAACGCCGCGGCGCGGCTCGAGGGGATGAGTTACTCGGAATTGATCCACGGATTAAACCGGGCCGAGGTCGAGGTCAACCGCAAGATGCTCGCCGACATCGCGGTGCATGACCGCGATGCGTTTCGCCGATTTGTGGAGCTAGCCCGGGAGGGTGCGGCCGCCTAGCCGCAGCCGCAGACTCCACTCTCCCGGGCGGGCCGTCTTACGGCCCGTCTTTTTTTTGTTCCAGGAGACCGAACCGACCAAGAGAAACAGACAAACCGATGATCGAGAGCCCCCAAAACGACAAGCTGAAGTTTGTTCGCAGGCTGCGCGAGCACAAGAACCGCGAACGCGAGGATCTGTTCGTCACCGAGGGTGAGGACCTGGTCGAGACCGGGCTCGGGGCGGGGGTCGAACCGCATCTGCTCCTCACCGCGGCCGGAAGTGGTCTCGGAGGGGAGGAAGTGGAGCCCCGGCTTCTGGCCGAGTTTTCAATGCTCGGCTCGGGGACCCGGGCGATCGCGGTCTGGCCACGGCGCTGGGAGAGGGCGATCAAGCCCCCATGCCTCTACCTGCATGGGGTCAGAGATCCTGGCAATGTCGGGGCGATCATCCGCAGCGCGGATGCCCTGGTCGGTGGCACTGTCGTGCTCGGTCCAGATAGCGCCGATCCCCATTCCCCGAAGGCGGTGCGGGCGAGCATGGGCTCGATCTTCAGTCAAGCGCTGGTCAGGGCGGGAGTGGGGGAGACGCCGCGGCTCAGGGTGGGGTTGGTCGCCCACGGGGGGGAGGACCTGGCGGCTGTCGAGAAGTCGCAGGGAACCTTCTGTCTCGGCGCCGAGCGGGTGGGGCTCCCAGACGCGGTGCTCGCCCAATGTGACCTGCAGGTGACGATCCCCCTGCGCCCTGAGGGGGCCGAGTCGCTCAATGTTGCGGCCGCCGCGGCGATCGTCTGTGAGCGGATATCGTCGCTCGCGATGCCAGAGGCTGAGCCCGATGCTTGAGCGGATCGAGGAGATCAGAGGCGAGGCGGGCGCGGCGATCGGGGCGGCCGGGGACTCCGCCGAGCTGGAGGAGCTGAGGATCCGCTATCTCGGTCGCAAGGCCGAACTCACCGCGATTCTGCGCGGCGTCGGTGGCCTTCCCGCTGAGCAACGGACCGAGGTCGGCGCCGCCGCCAACCAGGCGCGGCAGTCCCTCGAAGAGCGAATCGCCTCCCGGGCGAAGTTGCTTGACTCGGCCGAGCTCGAGGAGCGCCTGCTGGCCGATCGGGTCGACGTCACCCTGCCCGGCGCCCCTCCCCTGCCGGTCGGCCATCTGCACCTGATCACCCGCACCACGCGGGAGATCGAAGAGGTGATGGTCGGCCTTGGCTACCGGGTGATGGAGGGACCGGAGATCGAGCTCGACTATTACAACTTCACCGCCTTAAACCATCCCCCCGGGCATCCGGCCCGGATGTTGCAGGACACCTTTTACGTGGATGGGTCCGGATTCGGGGCTCTGGAGGTGCTGCTCAGGACCCATACCTCGCCGGTGCAGGTGAGGGCGATGGAGATGGCGCGGCCGCCGATCTTCATCGTCGTTCCCGGCAAGGTCTACCGGCGCGATTCCGATGCCACCCACAGTCCGATGTTTCACCAGATGGAGGGGCTTGCGATTGCCGAGGGAATCACCCTCGCCGACCTGAAAGGAACGCTGCTGAAGTTGGTGCGCGCGCTTTTGGGCGATGAGCGTGAGGTGCGCCTGCGGCCGCACTTCTTCCCGTTCACCGAGCCCAGCGTCGAGGTTGACATCTCCTGCTTTCAGTGCGGTGGTAGCGGCGAGTTGGCCGGTGGTGAGCGCTGCAACCTCTGCAAGGGTCAGGGCTGGATCGAGATCCTGGGAGCCGGCATGGTCGACCCCGAGGTACTCGGCTTCGTGGCTGGTATGGGTTATGACTCCGAGCGTGTGCAGGGGTTTGCCTTCGGCCTCGGGATCGAGCGGGTTGCGATGCTGCGGCACGGGGTCCCCGATCTGCGCCGCTTCTTCGACAACGAGATGCGGATGCTGGAGCAGTTCTCATGAGGGTGCCCTACAGCTGGCTCCGCGAGTACTGCGATCCGGGGATGAGCGCGGATCAGCTCGCCGAGCGCCTGGTGATGACGGGGACCGAGGTCGAGCGGGTCACCGTGGTCGGTCCACCCAGCCCTGAGAATTTCGTCGTCGGCAAAGTGCTCGAGGTAAAGCCTCACCCCGACGCAGACCGTTTGCGCGTATGCGGCGTGGACGATGGAAAGCACAAACGGACGATCGTTTGCGGGGCGCCGAACGTCGCTGCGGGACAGACGGTCGCCCTCGCGCTGCCGGGTGCGCTGATGCCCGGCGGTGAGAAGCTTGGCAAGGCGAAACTGCGCGGCGTCAGCTCCGAGGGGATGATCCTTGCCGCCGATGAGCTTGGGATCGGTGAGGAGCATCGCGGCATCCTTGTGCTCGACGAGAACCTCGCCGCCGGCACGCCGCTGGCGAAGGTCTTACCGCTGGCGGAGCCGGTGTTGGAGATCGAGGTGACACCGAACCGGATCGATTGCTTCGGCGTCCACGGGGTCGCACGCGAGGTGCACGCGATCACAGCGAGGCCGCTGGCAGCCGACCCCTGGTCTGAGGATGCGGCCGCTGCGGGAGACGGCACGGTCGGCGACTATGCATCGGTCACCGTGGAGGCGGGCGATCTCTGCCCCAGATTCAGCGCTCGCGTGTTCACCGACGTGCAGGTCGGTCCATCGCCGGCCTGGCTTCAGGCACGGCTCTCGGCCGCCGGCCAACGCCCGATCAACAACGTGGTCGACATCACGAACTACGTGATGTTGCTGACCGCCCAACCGCTGCATGCCTTTGACCTCGACAGGGTGTCAGGCCGGGCGCTCACGGTTCGCACCGCGCTCGAGGGGGAGCGGATGAGGACCCTGGACGGGGTCGAGCGGCTCTTGGATGCTGAGACTGTCCTCGTTTGCGATGAGGAGGGACCCGCCGGGATCGCGGGGATAATGGGAGGTGCGAGCTCCGAGGTCTCCGGCGAGACCACGACGGTGCTGCTCGAGGTCGCGAACTGGAAGGGGACCAACATCCTGCGCACCTCACGGATGCTGGGGCTGCGCTCGGAGGCTTCCTCGCGTTTTGAGAAGCAGCTGCATCCGGCGCTTTGCGATCGCGCGCAGAGGATCGCCTCTGTGCTTTTGGTCGAGCTCTGCGGTGCCCGGCTGGTGCCGGGGACAATCGATGAGGTTGCCGAGGTGCCGATCCCCTGCCGGCTTCGCCTGCGGGCGGCAAGGGTCGAGGGCCTGCTGGGGATGAGGATTCCGCAGGCAGACCAGGTCGCATATCTGGAGCGCCTTGGCTTCGGGGTCGAAGTAATCGGGGAGGAGCTTGAGGTGACAGTGTCGGCGGACCGCCATTACGACGTAACCCGCGAGGTCGACCTGATCGAGGAGGTCGCACGCGTACACGGGATCGATGAGCATCTGCCCACGACCCTGCCCGCGGTTGCCGAGCGGGTCGGGGCCCTGAGCCGGGCCCAGCACCTGCGTCGGCGCGCTGAGGACGCGATGCGTGACCTCGGCTTCGATGAGGTGGTCGGGTGGAGCTTCACCGATCCGGGGGAGGGGCAACGGCTGCGTTTCCCCGCCGATGACCTCCGCGCCAATGCAATCGCCCTCGCCAACCCGCTCTCTGCCGAGCAGTCGGTTATGCGCACGACGCTGCTCGGATCACTGCTCGATGTCTGCGCTCGCAATCTCGCCCACGGCGCCGAGCGGGTGGCCCTCTTTGAGTCGGGCCGGGTCTACCTTCCTTCCCCACCTGATCTGCTGAATTCGCGTTCGAAGCCGGCGACTGGGAACAAATCAGGCCCCGGGGGATTTTCCGGTGAGCGCCCGGCGCCGTTTGCCGAGCCGCACCGCATCGGCTGCGTTGCGACGGGGCCATTGGTTTTGAGGTCGTGGCGCAGTTCGCCCCAGCCCGCGGACTTCTTTGCCTTAAAGGCAGTGCTCGAGGCGTTGGTGGCTCAGTTCGGAGCGCTGCTCTCAGTCGAGCCGGCGGCCGAGCCCTTCCTGCACCCCGGCCGCTCCGCGCGGGTCCAGGTCAACGGTGCCGATGCCGGCTGGATCGGTGAGGTGCATCCCGTCGTCTGCAGAGAGTGGGACATCGATGCGGCGGTCGCCTTCGAGATCGAGCTCGCCGTCCTGATCCGCGCCGCCTCCGCCGGGCGCGAGACCTTCGTAGATCTGACGGCCTTTCCGATCCTGCATCAGGATCTTGCGGTCGTCGTGCCCGCTGATGTTGGCGCCGCCGAGGTGCGCGGCGCCGTCCTCGCAGGGGGAGGGGAGCTGCTCCGGGCAGCCGAGGTCTTCGACCTCTTCGAAGGCGAGCAGCTCGGCGCGGGACGCAAGAGCCTCACACTGCGGCTGGAGTTCCGCGCGGCCGACCGCACGCTCACCGACGATGAGATCGCCTCGCTGCGCGCCGCAATCGAGACTGACCTGCAGCGGATCGGAGGCAGCCTCCGTGGCTGACTCAAAGGCACAGCCGATCGACGGAAGGCCGGCAGCCCGGGTCCTGATCGCCGGTGCCTCCGGCTTCACCGGGGCCCTGGCCGCGCAGATCGTCTGGCGCCATCCGCGGCTGGAGCTGGTCGCGGCCAGCTCGCGCAGCGACGCCGGGACCCGACTCGATGACCTCTACCCGCGCTACCGGGTCCCACTTGAACTTACCGAGCTGGACCTCGATCAGCTTGACGGCCTCGATGCCGCGATTGTCGCCTATCCGCACGGCGCCTCCGCCCCAGTCGTCGCCGCGCTGCGGCGTGCAGGCCTGCTCGTAGTCGATCTCTCCGCCGATTTCCGTCTCACTGATATGCAGACCTATGAGCGCTGGTATGGCGAGCACGGCGCGCCGGAGCTATTCGGCGAAGCGGTCTACGGGCTCACCGAGCTCCACCGCGACCAGCTGCGCGAGGCAAGGCTGGTGGCGACCCCGGGCTGCTACCCGACCGCAAGCGTCCTTGCGCTGGCACCCCTGGCCGAGCGCGGCCTGCTCGCCGACGTAGTGATCAGCGCGATGCAGGGAACCTCCGGCTACGGGCGCAGCGCCGATGACATCGTCCACTTCTCGGCGATGACCGAGAACGCCTTTCCCTACAGGACCGGTGGTCATCGCCATCGCCCCGAGATCGAGCAGGAGCTGGCAGAGTTGGGCAGCCCCGCCGCGGTCACCTTTGTTCCGCACCTGCTTCCGCTCGACCAGGGTGAGCTCGCGAGTTGCTTCGCGCAGACGACCGAGCCGATCAGCGGAGAGGAGGTCCGGGCCATCTACCGAGAGCGCTATGCCGGGGAGCCCTTCGTTCGTGTCCTCGACAGCCCACCGGGCCTGCGCGAGGTCCGCGACACGAACGAGTGCCGGATTTACGTAACGCGCGAGGAGCGCGGTCGGGTCCTGGCCTTCGCGGCGATCGACAATCTCTGGAAGGGGGCCTCCGGGCAGGCGGTGCAGAACCTCAACCTGATGCTGGGTCTCAAGGAGACGGAGGGGTTGTGAGCGAGGGCTTCTTCAGGTCGCGGTGGGTTAAGCCGCCGGCCGGGATCGAGGAGATCGATCCCGCGATCCTGGCGCCGGGCTTCGCAGCTGGAGCCGTGGCCTGCGGGTTGAAGCCGAGCGGCAATACCGACGCGGCCGTTTTAGTCGCACAATCGGAGCGCTGCGACTCGGCGCTGCTGCTGACCCGCAACGCTGCGGCGGCTGCCCCGGTGCGGCTCTGCCGCGAAAGCCTGAGGCCCGACCGCATCCGCGCCGTCGCGGTGAAGGCCGGTAACGCAAACGCCGCCACCGGCGAGCAGGGGATGCGCGACGCCGTCGAGATCCAGGCGAGCGCAGCCGAGGCGTTGGGACTCGACCCATCCCTGGTCGCGATTGCGGCAACCGGGAAGATCGGCGAGGCGCTTCCGATGGAGCGGGTCCTGGACGGCGTGCGGCGAGCCAGCGCAGCCGTGAGGCCAGACGGAGGTGAGGAGTTCGCCAGAGCGATCATGACCACCGATGCCTTCCCCAAGCGCTGCACGGTGCGATGCGACGGCGTCACCCTTTCCGCCCAGGCCAAGGGCGCCGGGATGATCCAGCCCGGCTTTGCGACGATGCTCTGCTTTGTGCAGACGGACGCGCTGGTCAAGGACCCGGCCGCGGTCCTGCGCCCCGCGGTTGAGGCCTCATTTGAGCGGATCACGGTCGACGGTCAGATGAGCACCAACGACACCGTGCTCCTCCAGAGCAGCGGTGAATCCGAGCGACCCCTTCCCAAGGGGCTGCTTGAGGCGGTGCTGCTGCAGCTCGCCCTGGAGATCGTCGCCGACGGCGAGGGCGCGACGCGCGTCTGCCGCGCCGGGGTGCACGAGGCGGCGAGCCCACAGGAGGCTGAGCGCACCGCCCGCGCGATCGCCAACTCGCCCCTAGTTAAGACGGCTCTGTTCGGTCGCGACCCCAATGGCTGGGGCCGTGTTGCCCAGGCGGCGGGGATGGCGTTGGCCGGCGAGGAGCTCCCCGAGCTGGGGCTCGAGCAGATCGATGTCGGCGAGTTCGCCCATGACTCCAGGGAGGCCGAGCTGTCGCTGAGCCTCGGCCGCGGCGAACATGACGCCCATGTCTGGTTTGCCGACCTTGGCTATGACTACGTCCGCATCAATGCGGAGTACACAACATGAAGGGGTGGCGGTGAGCACCAACGTCGACACCCTTCTCGAGGCTCTCCCCTACATCAGGGAGTTCCACGGCCGAACCGCGGTGATCAAGTACGGGGGCGCGGCGATGCGTGAGGAGGGGTTGCGGGAGGCCTTTGCCACCGACGTGGTCCTGCTCAAGTACGTCGGCCTCAACCCGGTCATCGTCCATGGCGGCGGGCCGGAGATCACCCGGCAGATGGAGCGGCTGGGTATGGAGGTGCGCTTTCACCAGGGTCTGAGGGTCTCCGACGCCGAGACGGTCGAAGTGGCGAAGATGGTCCTTCTCGGCAAGCTCAACTCCGACATCGTGCAGCGGCTCAACCGACACGGGCAGCCAGCGGTTGGGCTCTCCGGCGAGGACGGCTCCCTGTTTGAGGTGGCCCCGGTGCCAAACGCCGAGCAGGTCGGATTCGTCGGCACGATTGAGCGGGTCGACGTCGACGTCCTCAACCACATCGCCGTCGACTACATCCCGGTGATCGCATCATCGGCCTCCGACCGCGATGGGCAGTCCTACAACGTCAATGCCGACGAGGCCGCCGGCAAGGTGGCCGCCGCCCTGGCTGCCTACAAGGCGGTGTTTCTGACCGATGTTGAGGGTTGGTTGGCCGACCCATCTGAGTCCGGGTCGCTGATCTCCCGTGCCGCGGTGGAGGAGGTCGAGGGACGGCTGGCCGCGATTGAGGGTGGCATGCGACCCAAGCTCCAGGCCTGCGTCGATGCGATCCACGGCGGCGCTCAGTCCGCCCACATAATCGATGGGCGCAGGCCCCACAGCCTCCTGTTGGAGCTGTTCACAAATGCCGGAATCGGCACCATGATCACCCCATGAGTTTCGCCGAGGTCAAGGCCCTCGAGGACCGCTACCTGATGCGGACCTACCGCCGGGCGCCGGTTGAGTTCGTGCGCGGCGAAGGGGCCCTGCTCTGGAACTCCGAGGGCAGGGAGTACCTCGATTTCATGACCGGGATCTCGGTCTGCTCGGTGGGGCACTGCCACCCCGCCGTGGTCGCGGCGGTTCGCGAGCAGGCCGGCCGGCTGATGCACGTCTCCAACCTCTTCTACACCGAGCCGATGGCGCGCCTCGCCGAGCGCCTCGCCGAGTCGAGTCTGGGCGGCCGGGTCTTTTTCGCCAACTCCGGCACGGAGGCGAATGAGTGCGCGATCAAGATCGCTCGCAAACACGCGCACCGGCGTGGGATCGCCGAGCCGGAGATCGTCAGCTTTGAGGGCGATTTCCACGGTCGCACCTATGGGGCCCTGGCAGCGACCCCGGGACTTGCCCGCAACCGGGAGCTGGGGCCGATGCTGCCTGGCTTCCGCTCGGTGCCGCTGAACGACGCAGCGGCGCTGCGTGAGGCGGTGGGGGCGAGGACCGCCGCGGTGATGATCGAGCCGATCCAAGGTGAGGCGGGCGTCTACCCGGTCAGCGAGGAGGCCATGCTCTGTGCCCGCGAGGTCTGCGAAAGGGCGGGGGCGCTGCTGATCCTCGACGAGATCCAGACCGGGATGGGGAGGACCGGCTCGCTGTGGGCATACCAGCAAACTCCGGTCCGCCCCGACCTGCTCACCAGCGCCAAGGCTCTCGGCGGCGGGCTGCCGATCGGCGCCTGCGTGGCCGGACCCGAGGCCGCCGAGGTGCTGGAGGCCGGCGACCACGGCTCAACTTTCGCCGGCGGTGCGGTGGTCGCTTCGGCCGCCCTCGCGGTGCTAGAGGTGATCGACGATGCGGCCCTCCTTCGCCGGGTGCGGGAGCTCGGCACCAGCTTGAGTGAAGGGCTGCTCGCCCTCGATGGAGTCGGCGAGGTTCGTGGCAGGGGTCTGATGGTGGGGGTCGGTCTCGAGGACGGGATCGACGCCCACGCCGTCGGCGCTGATCTGTTGGAGCGCGGCCTGGTGGTCAACGTGCCCGCCGCCGGGAGTATCCGACTGCTGCCGCCGCTGACGCTCGAACCGACCCAGCTCTCCACCGCGGTGGGCCTGATCGGCGAATCGCTCGTAAGCTGTGCGGCGCGATGAACCCCAAGCGGCTTCCTTCCTCACCGCGTCCGCTCGCCGTCAGCACGGCGGAGCGAATCGCGGTGATCGTCGAGGCGGCAGAGAAAGCGGCATCGAGTGTCATCGATGACGCTGAGGAGCAGGCGCGCCGCTACCTCGACCAGGCGCGCGCAGCGGCCGACAAGATCGTCGCCGAGCGCCTGCGCGCGGTCGCCGATGAGCTTGACCCGCCCACCTCAACGGCCCGGTCGGCGCCGCACCTGAAGCCGGTCGAGTCCTCCGAGGGCGTCGCGGAAGAGGCCTCCGCTGCACTCGAGCGCGGCCGCAGCGGCTCGGCCGGAGCTCGCCTTCTCGCTACCCAGATGGCGGTTTCGGGCGCCAGCCGGGAGGAGATCGCGGCGCGGCTGCGAACTGGGTTCGAGATCGAGGACGCAAGTGGGATCCTCGACGCGATACTTGGACCGGAGGAGTAGATGCACGAGGACCCGACTCAGATGATGGGGCCCGAAGGCCGGGAGCCAGAAGGCGGCCGACCGCATGGCAATCTCCATCTGGTGATCGCCGGTCTGGTCGCTGTGATCATCGGCCTGGTTATCGCGGTCGTGGTGATCGCCAACAACAACAGCGGCAGCACCACGGCGGTTTCGACCGAATCTTCAATTAGAACTCCGCCGACAACCACCGGCTCGACAACCACCGGGACGAGCACCGGCTCGACCACGACCTCGACCAATACCACCTCGCCGACCACCACCGGCTCGACGACCTCGACCAATACCACCTCGCCGACCACCACCTCGGGCGGCGGCGGCAACGGCAGCGGCGGGGTCTCGCCACCATAGGCGGCCTCGAGCGCGCGACGGCCGCCCTCAGCCGGGCCTCGCCTGCCATCCTTCGCGCCCTGTGAGCGCCGAGCCGAATCCCCAGCAGGTCCGCACGACCAGCTATGAGGCCGATCCCGCCGCGGTCGGCCGGGTGCTGCTGCTCTACTCCGGCGGCCTCGACACAAGCGTGATGCTGAGCTGGATCCAGAACACCTATGAGGCCGAAGTTGTCTGCCTCACGGTCAACCTCGGCCAACCCGGTGAGGACTATGAGGCGATCGAGGACAAGGCGAGGCGGCTGGGAGCGGTCGAGTACCACCTCGTCGATGCTCGCCAGCGGTTCGCGCATGAGTTCGTTTTGCCGGCGATCAAGGCAAATGCCGTCTACGGCGGCGGCTATCCGCTCTTCACCGCGCTGGGGCGGCCGCTGATCGCCCAGCTCGCGGTTGAACAGGCGCGCCGCAGTGGATGTGACACGATCGCCCACGGCTGCACCGGCAAGGGCAACGACCAGGTCCGGATCGAGGCGACGGTCGCAACCCTGGCGCCGGAGCTGAGAACGATCGCACCCGTCCGCTCATGGCAGATGGGGCGTGAGGAGGAGATCGCCTATGCCCGCGAGCACGGGATCCCGGTCAAGGGCGGCACCGAGCTCGTCCCCTACTCGATCGATGACAACCTTTGGGGGCGCTCCTCGGAGGGGCGCTGGATCGAGGATCTCGACCACGCCCCCGAGGACGACGTCTTCCAGCTCGTCACCCGGCCCGAGCTGGCGCCCGATGATCCCGAGGTTCTCACCGTCGGGTTTGAGGCCGGCGTCCCGGTGGCTCTGAACGGCGAGCGGCTCGAGCTGGTCGAGCTGCTCGAACGAGCGGCCGAGGTCGGCTCTCGTCACGGGGTGGGTATCGTCGACCACATCGAGGACAGGATCGTCGGTCTCAAGGTGCGCGACATCTACGAGGTGCCCGCCGCGGCGATCATTCTCACCGCCCATCAGGAGTTGGAGCGGCTCACCGGCACGATCCACCAAAATCAGTTCAAGCCGGGGCTCGATCAGAAGTGGGGCTACCTCGTCTACGCCGGGCTGTGGTGGGAGCCGCTGCGCGCCGACCTTGATGCCTACATGGAGGCGGTCAATACCCAGGTCACCGGCGAGATTGGGCTGAAGCTGTTCAAGGGAAGCGTGCGCGTCATCACCCGCTCCTCGCCCAACGCGGTCTATGACGCGAGCCTCGCCTCCTTTGCCCAATCCGGCGGTCTTTTCTCGCAAATGGCTTCGCCGGGCTTCATCGAGCTGTGGTCGTTGCAATCACGGATGGCGCACCGGATCAGAGAGCGCGGGGGAGAGGAGGAGGATTGATGTTCGACACCCTGGGAAAGGCGGCGATCCGCTTCGCGATCCGCTACGTACGCCAGCGCTACCGGCGTCAGATCCGCATCGGCGTGGCGATCAGCGTGGTTGCGGTCGGGGCCGGGGCTTACCTGGCAACTCGCAACGTCCCCGAGGGTTAGGCTCGCGGAGTCCGCAAGTTTCCTTGCGGATTATTGACAACTTGTGAGCATTCGCTAACAGAGTTCGCTAGTCTCGCCCGCTTCATGGCGCGGAGCATGACGACGGAGGCGCGGGCCCTGAGACTGCTGGCAGCCCAACTGGGCGCGGCCGCCGTCTGCTTTTTGCTGCTCGCCACGAGCGCCGCCGCGGCAACCGGTTCCCTGCAGGCCAAGGTCGAATCCGCACGCAGTCAGGCCGGCGCACTGGCCGCCGAACTGCAGGCCAAGCAAAGCCAGCTCGCCGCCGCCGAACAGCAGGCCGCTGCGGCAAGCTCCCGCGAGCAGCAACTCAGCGGGCTGCTGGCAAACGGGCAACGGCGCGCGGCGGATCTGGCCGCCAGGGTGAAGGTCTCCCAACGCCACCTTGCCGTCCAGGAGGCAAAGCTCCAGCGCGCCCGCCACGACCTCTCCCAGCGCCTGGTAGCGATCTATGAGAGCGGCTCGCCGAGCACTGCCGGGGTGATCCTCGGGGCCGCTAGCTTCAGGGAACTGGTGACCCAGTCGGAATACCTGCGCGAGATCGAGAGCTCTGACAACGCCCTCGCCGAAGGGGTCGAGCAGGTGCGCAACGCGGTCCGCCGCGCCCTGACCACGGTAGCCGCGCTGAAGGCCCAGGTTGATGCCTACGACGCCCGGCTGGCGGCCGCCCGCTCGCAGATTTCCGCAGTTCGCCAGAGTGCCGAATCCTCGGCCTCGCGACTGCATTCGATCGCCGCCGCCCGTGCCGCCTCCCTCTCCAGCCTGAAGTCGAACATCGGTACCTGGGTCGGCGAGATCCAGGCAGCCAAGGCGGCGGCGGCTGAACGGGCGAGTCAGGCCTCCGCTGAATCGACCGTCGAACGTTGGCTCGGAGGCCCCTACTCGATCCCCTCCTACATCGTGATGTGCGAGTCGGGCGGTAACTACAGCGCCGTCAATCCCTCCAGCGGAGCGGGAGGCGCCTACCAGATTCTCCCCTCGACCTGGCGTCTATATGGCGGCAGGGGCAGCCCTCAGGGAGCGCCCAAGGCCGAACAGGACTCGATCGCGGCCAAGATCTGGGCGGCCTCGGGCCCGGGTGCCTGGGTCTGCGGCGGCGGCTGAGCCGGTTTTCCGGCGGATACGCACGGACATAGCGCAAACTGACGCCGCGGCGGGCCGGTGGCATCTGCCGGGCTTGGCATGATCGCAATCCTCCCGTGAGCGCCTCCTCCGCCGTCCACCTGCACGCCCACAGCGAGTACTCGCTGCTCGACGGCGCCTGCAAGGTCGAGGCGATGGCGGCGCGCGCGGCAGAGCTCGGCCAGCCGGCCCTTGGCCTCACCGACCATGGGGTTATGAATGGCGCGGTCGACCTCTACAAGGCCTGCCAGAAACACGGGATCAAGCCGCTCGTGGGTCTTGAGGCCTACCTCGTCGATGATCGTCATGCGCTCAAGGAGCAGACTCGCTATGAGCGCAACCATCTCACGCTGCTGGCCGAAAGCGACGCCGGTTTCGCCAACCTGGTCAAGCTCACCTCGGCCGGTTTCCTGGAGGGCTTCTCACGCGGCAAGGCAAATGTCGACATGGACCTGCTCGCGGCCCACGCCGAGGGGGTGATCGTCCTCACCGGCTGCCTGCAGTCGCGCTTCTGTCGCCGGCTGATCGAGGAGCGCCACGAGGACGCCCGCGCTCATCTCGACGACCTGATCCAGGCTTTCGGACCCGAGCAGGTTTACTTCGAGCTGCAAAAGAACGGGATTGCCGAGCAGGACAAGGCCAACCAGGGGATCGTCAGCTTCGCCCGCGAGCTGGGGCGGCCGCTGGTCGGCACGGCCGACGTTCACTACCTCCGCCGCGAGGATTTCGACAACCACGCGGCGCTGCTCTGCGTGCAGACAAAATCCACCCTGGAGGCGCCAAAGCTCAGTTTCGACACCAACGAGTTCTTCCTCAAAAGCAATGAGGAGATGGCCGAGTCCTTTGCCGAGTGGCCCGAGGCGGTGCCGACCACGCTGGAGATAGCCGAACGCTGCTCGCTCAATATCGAGCTCGGAAAGCTGCTGCTGCCGCGCTACCCGA
This sequence comes from Solirubrobacterales bacterium, assembly GCA_049585815.1. Lineage (GTDB taxonomy): Bacteria > Actinomycetota > Thermoleophilia > Solirubrobacterales > 70-9 > DATLSM01. The sequence continues at coordinate 72 of JBAVAR010000044.1, read as the reverse complement.
TTCCCGGCGACGAGGAGCCGGAGGGGATGCTGCGAAGGATCGCCGCCGAGGGTCTGCGCGCACGCTATGGGG
>JBAVAR010000043.1:0-33253 GCA_049585815.1 Solirubrobacterales bacterium | reverse complement strand
AATGAGGGGCGGGCGGGGTCGGCGGCGTCAGCGGGGCTCAAACCGCTCTGGCAAGCGGCGAGGCGGTGGATCGGGGGTTCATAGCTGAGTCCACCTTGTTTGGGTTAGCTGGAGGAGTCGGCGGACGCTCTCCGCCCGTCGCCGCAATATGCGGGCTACGCCTGCTCAAGCGCAACCAGGCTGCGGTGCTCGGCCTCGATGTATGGGGAGGCGTCGGGTCGTGCAGGTGTCGATCAGCTCGGCGAGAGGCTCGCTGGCGCTACCCAGCCGATGCCGGGCTTTCGTATTGCCGTCCGTGAGAACCGCCGGAGACCGGCGGCGGGCGGTCGAGCCTTGTGGTGATCTCCCTTGACCCCAAAACTGTTGATGCCTGTGTCGATCAATCGTCGGTGAACTCGACCCGGAGATTGACAATGGCTGGTTCCGAATGTTATGGATACCCAGATAGATACGATTACTGCGTGAATCTCGTTCAATATCAGTCTCGATCCATTGGGAGGGAGTCGCCGTGCCTTGGATGCCGCACCGCAAGTGCAATCCAGCCGCTACTGGGGTGGCGCCCGACCAGAAACCTCATGGTGGCAGTCAATCGAGACGCTCAGCTTGGTCCGCATTTCTGTTCGTCGGCCTAGCTGCCCTGACCGTCTCAAGTTTTGCTCTCACGCCAGGGACAGCCTCGGCAACCGAAGGTCCCATCGCTGCCTATTCCTTCGACGAGGGTTCCGGCGAAACCGCCCACGACTCGGCCGGCAGCCACAACGCCACGATCGAAGACGCCGAATGGGTGGGAGGCAAATACGGCTCTGCGCTCAAGTTCGACGGCAAAGAAAGCTGCGTCACCGTCCCCAGCAACAGCGAACTCGACCTCAGCGGCGATTTCACCCTGGAGGCCTGGGCACGGCCACAGAGTTCCCAGGAATCCGCGCCGGTGATCTTCCGAGAAACCCCGACTTTCTACAGCTACTCGCTCTTCCTCGGGGCCAGCACAAGCGGCAGGGCCGAAGGTTTCGTCGCCAATGAACCCTTCTCCTACTCAGAAGTCGGATCTCCCGAAGCACTCCCATCTGGCGCTTGGAGCCATCTCGCGCTCACAAACGATGGAGAACATCTGCGTCTCTACGTCAACGGTGAACTCGTCGACACTTCTGCCGCTCGCAGCGCGCAGACGAGCAGCGATCCGCTTGAGATCGGCTGCAGCAAAAACCTCGGCGAGTACTTCGAAGGCCTGATCGACGAGGTGCGCATCTACGACCGTGTTCTCAGTGCCGAAGAAATCAATGAAGACGAGAACACGCCGGTATGGACGGAATTCACGGCATCGATATCTGGAAGCGCAACCGAAGGAGAAGCCCTCGCAGCAGTGCCCGGCACCCTGCCTGGCTCCCCGCATTCGACCTTCAACTACCAATGGCAGCTCTGCGACGAAAAAGGCGAAGAATGCGAAGAACTCGAAGGAGCACGCCGACGTAGCTACGTTCTCGGCAAAGAAGACCTTGGCCACACGCTCCGGGTTGTGATTGCCGTCGGTCCCGAATCGATCAACTCTGTCCGCTCAAGTCCCAGCGAAGTGGTGGTGGAAAGGAAACCGGCCAGCAAACAGCCGCCGGGAATCTTCGGACATGTCGCAGAAGGCAAGACGCTCAGCGCCTCAGGAGCGGAATGGTCACCGATCGGTGCGGCCGTCACCTATCAGTGGAAGCGTTGTAACGCCAAAGGCGAAAGCTGCGAAGACATCGAAGGCGCGACCGAACAAGACTACGTGGTTCAGTCGGCTGATGTGGGCTCGACTCTCAAAGTCGCATCGACGGCGACGACTACCGGGGGATCGACAACGGCCGTCTCGGAAGCCACAGAAGTGGTGCCCGCTTCCGCTCTGAAAAATACCGCAGCGCCGACGATCACCGAATCGGCTGGCGAAACGGGCACCGTCCTCACCGCCCACGCCGGCACATGGAGCGGAGAAGGCGAAATCTCCTATAGCTACGAATGGCAGCGCTGCAATTCCAAAGGTGCTGGATGCGACGCAATCACGGACGAAGATAGGTCAACGTACGCCATTCAAGGCGAAGACGTCGGATCGAAGATCCGCGTCGTTGTTACCGCCACTAACGCCAGCGCTCGAGAAGCCGCGGCCTCTTCGATCACTTCTTTGATCGAAGCTGGAAAACCCGCAAATGCTGTTGCCCCGTCGATCAATGGCAAACCGCGGGCTAACAAGGCCCTTGAAGGGGAGACCGGAGAATGGACAGGCCTGGGCCATGACGAACTGAGCCTTCAGTGGGAGCTCTGCGACGCATCCGGAGAAGAATGCGAAGGGATCTCCGGGGCCACGGAATCCGAATTCGAACCGCCCACCGAAGATGTGGGCTCCACGGTCCGGCTCAAGGTCACCGCAACCAACGAAAGTGGCAGCACGACGGGAACCTCCGCCGCCACCGAACCCATCGCAAGCGCGGCGGGTCCGCCTCCTAGCGTGGTGACTCCCCCGTCGATTACTGGCGAAACCGAAGTGGGAGAAGAACTGACCGCCGAAGTCGGTGTGTGGAGTGGTGCGACCGAATACGAATACCAATGGGAACGCTGCGACTCCAGCGGGCAGCAATGCGAACCGATCGCTGAAGCGGGCGAACCAACCTACGTCGCCGGCAAAGAAGATGTTGGGGCAGCACTGAGGGTGCGGGTCACAGCGCTCGCAGAAGACGAAAGCGCCGGCTATGCCTTCGCTGTCACCGACCAATCGGTGCGGGTCGCGGGTGGCCCTGCGAGCACCGAAGCTCCAGCGCTGGAAGGGGGCGCCAAGGAGGGCGAAACGATCTCGGTGACCCCTGGATCGTGGTCGGGCGCCGAACCGATTACCTTCAGCTACAAGTGGCAGCTCTGCGAACTGGGCGAATGCTCCGACATCGAAGGGGCGACGAGCTCCAGCTACAAACTGAGTTCCGAAGACGATCTCCATGCCGTGCGCGCGGTGGTGAGCGCCAAAAACTCAGCCGGGACCACGACCGCGGTATCGGCGCCGACCTCATCGATCGGCTCCCTGGCACCCCTCGATGAGACGTCTCCAACGATCAGCGGCGGTGCTGTGGTCGGCGACACGCTCAGCGCGACTCACGGGACCTGGAACGGTGAACCGACGATCGCCTACAGCTATCAGTGGCAGCGCTGCGACAGTGCCGGGGCGAGCTGCAAAGACATCTCCGGCGAAGAAGGCTCAAGCTATGAATTGAGCAGCTCCGACGCCGGTGCCACGATCCGCGTGCTCGTCACCGCCTCCAACTCCTTCGGGGAAGCTCATGCCAGCTCCGATCCCAGCGCCCCGGTCTCCGAAGCATCCGGTCCGACTCTGACCGCCGCCCCGGCGATATCCGGCACCGCCGAAGTCGAAGAAGCGCTCAGTGTCGATCACGGCAAATGGGAAGGGGCGGAAAGCTACGCCTATCAGTGGCAGCGATGCGGAGTCGAAACAGGCCGCGCCGACTGCGCCAACATCCCCGGGGCGACCGCCGCCACCTATACGCCGACCTATGACGATGTCGGCTCCGTATTGCAGGTGGCGGTTACCGCCACTGGCGCGGGTGGGACCGCTGTTGCGCTCTCCGAAGCGACCGAAGAAGTGCAGCCTTCCCTTGAGCCGGGTCGGGAAGCCGATTCGCTGACGAACACCGCTCCCCCGGAAATCAGCGGCGAAGCAGAAGAGACCCAAACTCTTTCGGCCAGTCCCGGAACTTGGCGCTCCTATCCGTCCGTCTCCTTCGAATACCGGTGGCGCAGGTGCAACGCGAGCGGTGCTCAGTGCGCCGACATCGTGGGAGCCACTGGCTCGACCTATGTGCTTCAGTCAGGCGATGTCGGCGCGACGGTGCGCGTCATGGTCATTGCCAGCAACGGTCCGCGAGGCCGAGTCGTTGTGTCGAAGCCGACCGGGGTCGTCACACAGGCGAAACCAACCAGCATCTCGCCGCCTTTCACCTACACGGAGTGGGGGGAAGGAATCATTGATCAGGAAGTCCTGATCGCCGAAGTGGGGGAATGGGGCGGCAGCGGTCTCGCTTTCAGCTACCAATGGCAGCTCTGCAACAAAGAAGGCAAAGAATGCGAAGACCTCAAAGAAGAAGCCAACGAAGAACGCTATGAAATCCGCACGGATGAGATCGGTTCGACGCTGCGGGTTGTGGTTACCGCTTCCAACGAAGCTGGATCCGCTTCGGCACCCTCGGAACCGACGGAAGTCGTCGCGCCAGGTCCCCCCGTTAGTGGATGGCCGCCACCGGAAATCTCCGGCGAAGCCCTGCAGGACGGCTCGCTCGAAGCATATCCAGGGCACTGGTGGGGGACGCCGGAAATCGAATTCGCCTACCAGTGGCAGCGCTGCAACGATGCGGGCGAAGAATGCAACGACATCGAAGGGGCCACGAAAAGCACCTATGTAGCGCAGTCCGCCGACGTTGGGATGACGTTGCGCGTAGTCGTAACCGGCACCAACGTGGCAGGCTCTTCCAAAGCCACCTCTGAACCGAGCGAAGTGGTCGGTCCGCCGCAACTGCCGACCCTGGAAGGAGCAGCTCCCAGCATTGAGCGCGCCTCCTTCAACGGCCGGACGTTCACCTCCCAACCCGGTGAATGGTCCGGACATATGCCGATCGAATACGGCTACCAGTGGCAGCGCTGCAACGAAGCGGGCGAAGAATGCGAAGGGATCTCCGGCGCCACGAGCGCCAGCTACCTGACCACCGCCGAAGACCTCGGACACACGATTCGGCTCAAAGTCATGGCTACGAACACCAGCGGCTCGGCCAGCGAAGTCTCCGAAGCCAGCGGACCGATCACCACCGCGATGGTGTCAAACGTCTCGGCCCCTGTGATCTCGGGCAACAACAGGCCGGGTTCCGAACTCACCGCCTCCCCCGGCGAATGGTCAGGGAGCGGCCTGATCGAATACGCCTACCAATGGCAGCTCTGCAACAAAGGTGGCGAAGAATGCGAAGAAATCGAAGGTGCGACCAAACCGACCTACACGGTTAGCCCGGAAGACAGCAGGAAATCCCTGCGAGTCCTCGTCACGGCCACCGGCTCGCTGGGGAGCGCAATCGCCGAATCGGAAGCTCTCCAGATCATTCCGTCCCCGTCCGAAAACGAAAGCCCGCCAACGATTACCGGCAGCCTGGTTGTCGGGGAAACGCTTACGGCCGGCAGCGGAGAATGGTCGCCGGCGCCCGATGAATACCTATATCAATGGCAGCGATGTTCGTTTACCGGAACCGGCTGCTTCGACCTCAGCGGTCAGACGGCCAGCACCTACACGCTCACCTCCGCCGATGCGGGCAAGACCATCCGCGTCACGGTTACAGCTCAAAACGAAGGCGACTCCGAACCTCCGTCAGTCTCCTCTGAAGTCAGCGAAGTCGTCAACACGAAAGCCCCGTCGAATCTGGTGGCGCCCACTCTCAGCACCACGAATCCGATCGCAGAAGAAGAACTGTCGGCGACGGCCGGTACGTGGATCGGCGTGGCACCGCTCTCCTACAGCTACGAATGGCAGTACTGCTACTCGACAAGCCCGGGTTCGTGCAGCTATATCCCGGGCGCGACGAGCCTCAACTACACGCCGAGCAACAGCTACATCGGATGGCGCCTTCGCCTGCAGGTCCATGCGTCCAACAGCAACGGCTCTGAATGGGCGGCATCGAGCATCTCTCAACCGGTCAAAAAAGGGCCCCCGCACGCTCCTCACAACCTGACGCCGCCGACGATTGCCGGCCATCCGGTGCCGGGGAGTTCCGTCTATGTCTACGGGGGATCCTGGAGCGAAGTCTCGACCTGGGCCTATGAATGGCGTCGCTGCAACGAAAAAGGCGAAGCGTGCGCTGCGATCGCTGGGGCCAACCGGGAAACGTATGACCCGGTAGCCGCCGACATCGGCCACACGCTGCGCGTGGTGGTCACAGGGAAAAACAGCCTTGGCGAAGCGGCCGTCACGACCGAACCGAGCGAAGTCGTGACGGCAGCTACTCGCCCGGAAAACGAAGTCGCCCCTGCGATAGAAGAAACAGCCGAAGTCGGCAAAACGATCTACGCCAACGAAGGCGAATGGAGCGGCAGTCCTGATATCGAATTCGACTACATCTGGAAGCGCTGCGACGGGGAAGGGCGCAGCTGTAGCGTCATCGCAAATGCAGGGCGTTCTTCCTATCGCCTCAAGCGAGCCGATGCCGGTGGGACCATCCGCCTTCAGGTGACCGCGACGAACGGTTGGGGATCGGTCACCGCTACGAGCGCTCCGACGGCCGTTGTGCCAGCGCCGCCGCCAGTCGCAAACGTGGAACTCCCGACGATGTGGCCTTGGTGGAACTCCCCCAAATTCGGCGCCGTCTTCGAAGCGCGTCGGTTGGGCGAATGGGAAGGTGAACCTGAAGTCGCCTATCAGTGGCAACGCTGCGACCCGCTGACCGAAGAACCGGAAGCAGAACCGCCGACGATCGAATGCTCCGACATCCCTGAAGCAACCGACGCCAAACACTACGTACCGCAGGCCGGCGACGTCGGCTTCAAGTTGAGGCTGAAGGAAGTTGGAAGTGCGGGCGAAGAAAGCGAAACGGTCTACTCGAAACCGACATCCGAAGTCGTAACGGCCAAAGTCTCTGAAAAAGGAGCCTCCTATACCGGTCCGGCTGTTCCAGGTTCCACCCTCACAGTGAAAAGCGGCGTCGAATCGCAGGCCGAACTGCCTATCACGACGGATTACAAGTTCCTGAGGCTGAACGAAGGCGGCTCTCCGGAAGAACTACAGGACGGCTCTTCCCCAGAATACAAAATCACCGAAGAAGACCTGGGGCACAAGATCGAAGTCGAAATGACGGTTTCGATCTGGCGCCTCGACAACGCGGAGGTGCTCGATACCCGCCACATCAATCTGACCACAGCCGAAGTCGAAGGTCCGCCGGAAAACGAAGTTCCCCCCTCGATCAGCGGAGAATCGGCCGTGGGCGCAAGCCTAAGCGCCGAAGCCGGTAAATGGCATGGGGGAGGCGGTCCCCTCACCTATGCCTTCCAATGGCAGCGCTGCGACGAAGAAGGCAAAGGCTGCTCCGACATCTCTGGTGCCACGAAATCTAGCTACCTACTGACAAAAGGAGACATCGGATCGACCCTGCGGGTGCAGGTGACGGCGTCGAACGGATCTTTCGAAGAAGTTGCAACCTCGACGCCGAGTTCTGTGATCACATCGGCTGTGGTGCCGACCAGCGAAGAAGCGCCAAGCATTTCGGGTACGGCCATCGAGCTCGGAACGGTCGAAGCGACGCCGGGAACGTGGAGCGGCACCGAACCTCTCTCTTACACCTACCAGTGGCAGGGCTGTGAACCGGACAGCGCAAGCGACTGCCTGGACATCGAAGGCGCCACCGGTTCGAGCCTCTCGCTGGACGCAACGGAGGTGGGACAGTGGCTGCGTGTCCTGGTGACGGCCACCAACGCCGGAGGCAGCACCACTTCGGCCTCTGAATTGGTGGGACCGGTCGAACACGCCCCTCCGCCCGCTCTGGTCGATCCTCCCAGTTTGGCGGTCTTGGGGCCACCTAGCGTCGGATCGACGCTGATGACAGATGGCGGTACTTGGGAAAACGCTCCCGCATCAGATCTGGGATACCAGTGGCTGCGTTGCGACAGCGAAGGCGAAGAATGCGAAGAAATCGAAGGAGCTGAAGCAGAAAGCTATCAGCTAGGTAGCGAAGATATAGGATTAACACTAAAGGTTGAAGTCACAGCCGAAAATTCCTCGGGCCAAGTCACTGCCATGTCCGAACTAAGCCCTGAAATCGGTAAATCAACCGGCTCAGCCGAAGGTAAGATGGCCTATCTGGCTCCGACCCGCAATCGCGTATTCCTCAGTGAACTTGAAGGCGGAGCGCCTGAAGAAATCGCTAGCTGCGACTCCTTGGTTGGCAGTAACGAATGTACCCTCTACAGTCCGCGGATCTCACCGAACGGTAAGCTGGTGGCAGTTGAAGTGCGAGACACGGGTGTCAAAGTAGGGGAAGGTCTCATTCTCGTGATGAACTTCGATGGAACCGGAGTGCGGACGTTTGCAAAAGGAAGCGAACCAGTGTGGTCTGGGGACGGTACAGAACTTATCTTTACCGCTGATAACCCCAAATATTCTGGGAGCACACGGATCGTTTCGGCCCGCGCCGACGGATCCAACGCAGCCGAACCGCAGTCGTTGATCGAAACGTCGGGTACCGAGCAGGCGCCCGATGTCTCCCCTGACGAAGAAACAATCGTCTATGCAGCCCGAGAATCTGGTGGCGGAGCGAGCGAGATCTACCTAAGTGGAACAGTTGGCAGTACGCCTACTCGCTTGGAACTCGGCCCCGAAATCGCCGAAGCGTTCGATCCGAGGTTTTCGCCAAATGGAGAAGAAATTATCTTTAGAGCTACTCCGGCCCGTCCACAGGTTCTGCACTTCGGGGAAGAAGAACCGACCTTCGAAGGATCGCGCCTCTGGGCTATCAACCGTAACGGCACCGACCTTCACCCCATTGTTCCCGGCGAACTAGCCACATACGGCCGGCCTGACGTCAGCGGGAGCGACATTCTTGTATCTCGTGAAAGTGCTACGTGGATCAGTTTTGGCTCCGGGGGAACCTTCCAGTACTCCGAACCAGTTATCTGGAGACTTAGTAGAGAAGGATCGACTCCGCACGCTCTTCCCCTCCCTGGCATAGAACCGGATTACTTTGAACCCCACGGGGTCACCCCTCCACCGGTTGTCAGGGAGTGTCCGCGCCATGTACGTGACTGTAAACCCTGGGATTCTCATGCAAGAGCGCGATCGGCAGAGTACGCACTAAAGTGGTCTGAAGAACCGAAAAGAGTGGGCCATAGGTTAGTTGCTGGCCCGTACTTTGCGAATAATGCAGAATTTTGGCATAGCGGTAACAACTGCACGAACTTTGTAAGCCAGGCGTGGCACGCAGCTGGCCAGCGGTTCATCGATCAGTTCGAGCGGAACAACCCACATTATCCTCTAAGTTGGTGGGCTCACCGCAACGATGAAACAGAAGCGATGTCGAAGGAAAATTACACTTGGTACGAGGTGCAAGGTTTTCGCGAAGAGCAAGTACACTCTGGACGAGCGATCGAAGCCCCAAGATACCCGGCCTCTGATTGGCGCGTTGGTGACGTGGTACTCTTGAACTGGAAGCATGATGAGGAAGATAAAGAATACAACCATGCAATGATCGTCACTGGATCAAACGCCAATGGCCGTTTTCTCTCCGCTGAGACCGCGAACAGGAATAATGTGTCGTGGAGTGAAGAGGTTGGAAATATCTCTCGATTCCTTGAAAGAAACCATGAAGAATACCCATCTGGCTGGACGTGGTTAGTGCTGAGACCCACATATATGGCGGCGAGCATTCCAAGCACAAGGCCGTGAGATGGATGAGAACATTAACGATCATAGCTGCTGCGATGATCGTTATCCTCTTGATTGCCACTACAATGTTAGGCGGTCGGTCAGCCGATGCTGTAACACAGAAGCTGGGGGGTACGACGACGAAGTCGGCGGTGGTTAGCGCTTTGGACGGCACCGGATATGCCATTCACTTCCGGAAGGTTCCCCGCCTAGAGCAGTTCGAACTAGTTGCAGGAGAAGCTCGTGATGGGGCTGAAAGAGTCCAGTTCGGGGTCGAGATCGGGCGCGCGGGTCCGAGTTCTTCAGGGGGCGCAGACCCCCAGCCTCCGCTGGTCCGCTACGCGCAACGTGAAAACGGCGAACGGGTTGGCAACATCGATTACTGGATAGAGTCGCAGAGCACCGCAGTTGCTGGGCGTGGCATTGAACTAGAAAACAGCAAAACGGAGACCAAGATGTCAAATCGCATTGCGGTGGCGCTTGACCGTCTGTTTGCGCCGAGATTCGTGCCGGGACCCTGAGTGATGATGCGTCTGCGCGCAACCATCTGCGCTTTCCTAGCGGTCGTCTGTGTCGGAGCGGCCCTAGTTGCGATGGCGGTCGCGAGAAGCGACCGTGTGGCGAGCGGCGGGGATCCTTACAAAGTAAGCTCGCAGCGCCTCCGGCGCGAGCTTGCATTGACTGGTGTCAAGATCAGGTACCTATATCCGAGGAGCGAGCCAGCTCATGCCGTAGTGGGCATCGCGCGACAAGGGCCTGCCGTGATCGGTTTTGAGTTTCAACTATTCCCGAGCAGTGATGAAGCAACGGTATTTGATCTCGGGAAGCTGCGGGCAGTCGACTTCGGTTGGCCGCGACAATATCGCGGAGTACTGCTTGAACACAGGACGCGGGGAGTACTCGCTAATGTTGCGTTTGAGGAATACGAAAAGTTAGTGTTGGAATCGCATGATCGTTCTTCTCATAATGCGGCTATGGCCGATCAGCTCGCGGCTCAGCGTGTTCATAGGGCCTTGGACAATGCTCTTTTTAATTCCTTTCCTGCGCGAGATCCTTACGCTCGCGCGTTATCTGCGACCCCATAGTCTCGTTGCACCTGCCGATGATGGAGCCGATGCCTCAGCACATACGGACGACTGCGGTGGTTGGCCTCCTGAGCGCGGCCATATTCCTCGCCAGTCCGCCGGATGCTTCGCGCGCATCTTCGACAGGCGCGCCATCGCCCGAACAGACCGCCACCGAATACATCGAAGCGCTGGGTGCTCGCCACTGGAGTCGCGCTTGCGCGCTGCTGGTTCCTAATGCACGCTTTCACTGGAAGCAGCGCAGCTGCTCCAAGGAACTTGCAGCTTGGAGCCACTTCAGCCAACAGCGGTTTCTAGAAAATGCCTGGCGCTGGTCCTCAGTGAGGATCATTGAAACCGGGTCAGTTCAATTTGTGGGAGATCGCGCAGAGGTGCCCTTTGAGCTCGAACATGTTTACGACTGCAAGCCCCTGAAACCGTGGCAGCATTGCCCCCACCACGCGGACCGCTACCAACGTCCCGACCGGATCTACCTTCTACCCAACGCGACTGGCGAATGGAGGATCGCCAAGGGGGGCGCGATCCTCGAGGACATCAGTCTGACCTCGCCCGATAACGCTGAATACTGGCTTTACCCTCCGGCAACACCGGCTGACTTGGCGCGGCCCGCCCAGCTTCCCACGCCTGAATTCAGTTGCGAAGGCAAAAGACTCGCGGGCACAGTCGCCGAATCGCAAGACGATGTGATCAATTCCGAATACGAAACCGTCCATGGTGTCCCCTGGCTCCAGATCAATTCGGTGGCGATCAGGCGAACCAGTCGTTCGTCAGTCTGCGTCGCGATCTCGCTTGCCAGCCCCCCACACCCCGACGCACAGTACTCCGTCACCTGGGTGGCGCCCCTGACTCCCCGCGCTAATCCGATCGGCCCTCCGCCACCACCGTTTCGGCCGATCAATCGTGGCGGTATCGCCGGCTGGGGCGAACCAAACGTCCAGATCAAGATCGATGCCGACGGCGTTGCGCACGCCAACATGAATGATGTCGGAGTCCTCACGCAGCCTCGGCTTTCCTCAGTCATGCCTCGTTTCGGCATCCTCGGTCTGACGCTTGAGATCGAACTCACTCCCCGTCAAGGGTTCTTGCCATGGAGAACATGGGACATGAAGGCGTATGCCTCTGACGAACCCACTCAGACAGGCGAACCGCTGCTGCCGCACGGCATAGATGCCACAGATCGAGCGCCTTACAACGAATGCATGCGCTACCCGCAGCGCAAGATCGTTCCCGATCCGCAGTGCGAGGCCCCTTCAGGCTGAGGGATCCGGGATTGCATCTAGCGATGCAAGTGCGTCGCCAGAGATGGGACCGCGGATTTCTGCAAGCTCAAGATTTCTCGCTATCCGCTCGCAAGCGGCTGCCCTTGGGGGACTCTCGACCGGCCTGGTCGTACGGCCAATACCACGGTCCAACCTCGGCTTTGATCGAGGCGAGGGTCTTCCTCATCCGACGCGAGACACGCCCCCCGTCGGCGAATCCGTCCGGGCCGAGGCGGGCGAGGACGGTGCGCGGATACCGCGTCTGATTGGCCCGGAGGCGGTCCTCGAGATGATCACGGAGGGCGCGATATCCGGCCTCGGCGTCTTGAGCGTGCCCTCCGTGAGGTTCCAGTCCTGCGTGGACGATCCGATTTCGGACCAGATAGAGCTTGTGCCAGTAATTGCCAATAGGGCTGCCGGTTCGGGTGACGTCCCAGCTGCCGCCGAGTAACGGGGGCATTTCCCTGATCAGCAGGGTCTTGAACGGCAGCTCGCTGTTCAGCTTGCTGTCGAGATCTCCGGCCGAGATTCCCCCGTCGACCAGCAGCATTCGATAAGTGTCGAAGAGGAGGCTCTCCGCCGTGACTTGATAGCTGATGATGGCGTCGGCCGGGTCCCCGCGTCGCAGCGCCCGCTGGGCGCGAGCCCGCCACAGCGACGTCGTTAGATATGGCTTCCCGGCCCCGACCGCCGCGAGGCCGGCCTTGAGCTTCGCTTCGGTGATCGGCGGGCCACTCGGTGGAAGGGCGTCATGCCCAGCCTCGGGGTGCATCAGCATGTCAGTGAGGTGGTGCCAGCGACGATCGCACGTCCAGGCGCCGAGCACGACGACAGGGCGCAGATCGTGCGTGGTGATCGGCCGGATGCGGATGTCATGGGTGTGCATGTAGAGGACCCGGAGGAAGAGATTCAGCGCCTTCAGCGACCTATGGAATGCGAAGCCCGGATCGTCCTCGCCGAGCTCGGCCGCAGTCGGTGCGCCCGGTGTCTCGAGGCTGACCCACTGCTCGTGGGCGTTGACGTCATCCTCGCCGTAGCGAGCCTCGGGGTCGTCGTCCAGCTCGAAGTCGTAGAAGCGCCTCAGTGCGTCAGTGACACCGGGTGGCCATGCGGGCAGACCGGGCGTCAGGTGGGTGAAGAGGCGGATGTCGGTGAAGACTCGCGGGCCGAAGAGCTCGGTGTCCTGCGGATCGGCGAAGGGCTCCTCGAATGTGATCGAGTGGCCAAGTCGGTCCGGCAGCCCCAAGGCGAAGGGGAGGTGTGCCGCAAAGGTATAGATGCACGGGTCCTCGACCTCCGACGCGAACTGGTCGGCTGGGTGTTTCATCAGTCCGCACCCTCGTGGCGAGATCGGTCTTTGGGCGCCCAGAGGCAATTGTCTCCGAGGACGAGTCCGAACGCCCAGAGGATCGCTTCGGCCTCCGACTCCGGGCATCCGAGGAGCGCGGCAACCTCCGGGGTGGTCCGGGGTTTCGAGGTCAGCAGTCGGTCAAGGTCCGCTGGAGAGGCGCCCCGCTCCGCCCAGGCCGCCGAGTTCCTCTTTACGGCCTTCGCACCCCTGTCCGAATGACGCTCGGCGAATCTCCTCACGAACCCGAGGAAGGAGAGCGCGCCTGCGATCTGCCCCACGATGCCGCTGAGGATCCAGATGGTTTCCAGTTCCTGGCGCAGCTGTGCCCAGTCACCGGTCAGTCCGATCATCCCCTGCGGGATGACCAGAATCAAATATGGACACAGCGGATCGCCCTCGAGGAGTCCGACCTCGGCCGCATCGACCAGCTCCCCCATCGTCGCCGTGAACGGCGGCCTCCGCCAGACCGCTCGCCCCTCGGAGTCACGGACCACCAGCACCGTGTGCTTTCGGGCTCGGGAGTCGCGGCGGACGACGCCTTCGCGTCCGTCCCCCGGCAGATCGTCGTCAGCGCGGCGGAAACCGGCATAAGCAAGTGTCTCGAGCACCACTTCGGCGGGGGTCATTGCGCCGTCGCCAGCCCGCTTACCACGGTGTACGCGCTCCGCCCCGGGCGTGAGCGAGACGCCGAGCTTCTCGGCGGCCCGCTCAAGGACCGACCCGAGCGAGTCGGTCGCCCTCGCCAGGATCTCCACCTTCGGCAGCTCCGCCCACGGAGCGCGCCAGTCGGGACCACCGTCCCTATACCGGAAGATCCCTTGGCCCGCAGCCGTGCCGACCACGGTCACGGTGAGATCGGAGCCATCGTCGTTCGTCCGGCGTGCTTGATCGGCGCTGTCGGCCATCCACTTCCTCCTTTCGGCACCGCGTCCTGAAGAGCCTGCACTAAAGAAACGGTGACCGGAATCACCAACTGCGGAATTACCATTGATTCGTCATGGAGGTGAGAACGATGGTCAGCGCCAGTGCGTCGGAGGGACAGGTCGAAGCAGTGGCCACCGTGCTCCGAGACGCCGGGTTCGAGGGCGAGTGCGCGGCCGAGCTGGGCGCCCAGGGAGGCGGCATCGAGGCCGTGATGCTCGACATTGTCCCCAGGGCCTTCCTAGCCGGACTCGTCGGCGCCGCCGGCGCCGACGCCTGGAAGCGGGTGAAGCGCCTGATGCGGGAACTCCGCGAGGCCTTCGGCGAGCCCGAGGGCAGCCACGTTCAGCTCTACCTCCGGCCCGACGCGATCACCAAGGTGGAGTTCGAGCGCAGCGACCGCAAGGTGGGTCCGCCCGGGTTCCACCGGGATCCCGGGGGCCATCCCGAAGACCTGCTTGTCACCACGCGATGTCGGATGACGACCTCCGGCGGATCGTCGAGTCCCTCCATGAGGACTCGACCTGATCACCGCTCACCTCAGACGGGTCTCGCCGCCGGGATCCTGCGTGGCACCCAGCCGCTCGGCATCGGGACAGCCACTTCGAGCAGCTCCGTCTCGGCCGCCTCACGACAGTTCGTCGCCTTCGTTGTAGCGGCAGAGCCGCGGCCTACGTCAGGCCGCTACTCGGATCGGCCCAAACGATTGCCGGTAGACCAAGGTCAGCGTCTCGGCCTTGTTGATCGTCTTCAGCTCGCGTTAGGTTTGTCTGGATGCAGGCCAAGAACTGCATAAACGCAACCCCTGGCACTTTCACTATTGCGACGAGGAGGTTGTGATCGTCCTCTCGGGACAACCGAGCCTGAGGACACCCGACGGGGTGCGTGATCTGAAGGAGGGCGAGGCGGTCCGTTTCGGGCTGGGCGAGGAGGGAGCGCACCAGATACTCAACCCGACCGATCGACCGGTGAGATTCCTTGCCCTGGCCAACAACAGCCCTGCCGACATCGTCGTCTATCCCGACTCCGACAAAATCAGCGTCGTCGAGCGCCGGCCGGAGGGCGGCGGCGTGCGCTTCACTTTCAGGCGAGAGGAAGCGGTGGATTTTTGGGACGGCGAGAGCGGCTCAGAAGCTTCCTGAGCCCCTGTCTTTCGTTGGTATGGCTGGCAAGGCGGGAAACAGAGCGATATGGCGGAGCTATGAATCTCCGTCCAATGGGGCGCCGGCAAATCCCAGCTCATTGCCGTCCGGGTCCCGATACAGCGCCTTGCGGGCGCCGTTGGAGAGGGTGAGGCGCTCTGCGGGCTCCAGTCCCCGGCCAGCGACGGTGGCTATCTGCGAATCGAGATCATCAAAGAAGATCGTCGCCACACAGTTGCCGGCGCCATCAACGTGCTCGACGACATAGAGCGAACGACCCTCGGCAAGCGTCCACACCGCCTCGGTGGCGTGCGGGAAGAATGCCGGCTGACCGAGCAACCGTTCATACCACGGCCGCGCCGCTTGGAAATCTCGGACACGCAGACCGGCGAAGAGATGCATTGCCATCGCCGCGAGTCTAGGTCAGCGGTGTGCGATGTGGCTCGGCCGACCAGTAGCCACATCCTCGCCCTCGACACACCGCTGCGATCGGCCCTGCCCCTGATGCGCCTGCGAGCCGGCGAGACCCTCGTGGCCCTCGTGGCCCTCGGGCCTCCTGGTCGATGATTATTCACGCCCACCGCGGTCCATATCGCAAGAGGAGAAGACACCAACAGATGGAGGCAGCAGATGGGACACTCATCAGCGGATCCCAAAATGAACGGTGAGGAGCCCGTGGACACGACCAACCTCGACCGCTACGGTCGCGCGGCGCTGCCGTGGAGCAGGCCGCGTGATCTGCTCGCCGCCGGCCCCCGTGGACCCAGCACGACCTTCTTCCTCGGGACCGTAGGCCCGAACGGTCGCCCCCACGCGGCGGGGGTCGGCGCCATCTGGATCGCCGGTGACTTCTATTTCACCAGCGGACCGGGGACCCGCAAGGCGCGCAACCTGGCGGGAAATCCCAGCTGCACGCTCTCGGTCAGACTGGAGGGCATCGATCTCGTCTGTGAGGGAGAGGCCGACCGGGTCCTCGACCCCCCGACCCTGGAGCGAGCAGCCGCGCTCTATCGGCAGGGCGGCTGGCCGGCCGAGGTGGCCGGCGCGGCGCTCAGCGCCCCCTTCAGCGCCCCGGGCGCGGGACCACCACCCTGGAACCTGTACCGCCTCACGTTCCACACCGCCTTCGGCACGGCAACCGTCGAGCCCCACGGCGCGACCCGCTGGCGCTTTGATCGCTGAACGGGCGCCAGCGCTCGCCCAGATCCCGACCCCCACACACCGCCGCTTGACCTGACTCAGCGGCGTCCCAATCGCCCGCCGGGCAGGACTGCACTCAGTAGGTGTTCGCCTCTTTCCAGATTCGCCAGATCGCCACCACGGAGGCGGCCAGCAGGGCGATCCAGATCACCGTGCCGCCACCGGTCGAAAAGAGCTTCGTGGTACCCGCGATGAGCAGGGCGATCATGCCCACCGCGCCGTAGAGGATCGCCCGCTGGCGGTCGCCCAGCGTCGCCAGGGTGAGCTGGTTTTGGCGACTGAGGAGGTAGATCGCCCAGGCGATCGCGGCCAGGAAGGCCATCGTCAGGGCGGTGAGCACGGCTTCGGTCAGGTTGCCGCCGGCGGGGGCAAAGGCAACGCCGGCGGCAAGGGCCATGAGGATCGCGACGTCGCGCAAGCTGCGCATCTGCCGATTGTACGTACCCAACCGATTTCCGCTAGGGGGATGGCTCGGCGTGGGCTACCCGCGGTCCGTGTCGGGGCCGGCGCGGAAGGGCGGCCGTGATCAGGGCCAGGGCGATCACCGCCACCAGGACCGGCCCCAGCGCCCCGGTACCGAAGACCCTGGCGAGACCGTAGGCCGCTGCCCCGATCCCGGCGGCAGCCGGCAGGGTCAACAACCAGGCGATGAGGATATTGCCGGCCACCCCCCAGCGCACGGCCGAGACCCGCTTGGCGGCGCCGGCGCCGATCACGCCGCCGCTGATCGCGTGAGTGGTCGAGATCGGGAAGCCGAGGAAGGTGGAGACGAGAATCGCCACCGCCCCACCGCTCTGCGCCGAGAAGCCCTGCGCGGCGTCCATCTTGATGATCCGGGTGCCCCGCGAGCGCATCACCCGCCAACCACCGCTGTAGGTGCCGAGTGCGATCGCCGCCGCCGCCGCGACGATCGTCCAAAGGGGAGGCCCCGCGTTCGCCCCCAGGGTGCCGTTGGCGATCATCGCCAGCATGATCACCCCCATCGTCTTCTGCGCGTCGTTGGCGCCGTGGGCGAGCGCGAGCAACCCGCCCGATCCGATCTGCGCGCGACGGAAGGCGCGCGTGATCGGCCCCGGCCGGCGACTCCCGAGAAGGCGGTAGATGACCACGATCACGAGCCCACCGAGCAAGAACGCCGCGAGGGGAGCGATCAGCGCAGGCACCAAAACCTTGTCGAGGAGCCCGCTGCCGTGCACCGCGCCGGTCCCGGCCGCCGCCAGCGCCGCCCCGACCACGCCTCCGATCAGCGCATGCGAGGAGCTCGATGGAAGGCTGAAGCGCCAGGTCGCCAGGTTCCAGGCGATCGCCCCGATCAGGCCGGCGAAGACGACACCGGGAGTGATCGCGGTGGCCTCGATGACGTCATGGGCAACCGTCGCCGCGACTGCGGTAGAGATCAAGGCCCCGGCGAAGGTGAGCACCGCCGCCACCGCGATCGCCAGCTGCGGACTGGCCGCCCCGGTGGAGACCGCGGTTGAGATCAGGTCAAAGGTGTCGTGGAAACCGTTGCTGAAGCCGAAGCCGAGCGCCGCGAGGACGACCAGCACCATCACGACGTCGGAGTTCAAGGGGACGCCGTCACGAATTCTTGATGACGATGCCCTCGATGATCTGCGCCGCGGTCTCGGTCGCGTCAATCGCGCTCTCGAGGACCGCGAACATGTCCTTCCAGCGGATCACGACCATCGGGTCGATCCCGTTGGAAAAGAGCGAGGCGACGGCGTCGCGGGAGATGCGGTCGCCCTCGTTCTCCAGGCGGTGAATCTCGATCCAGTAACGGTCAAGATCCTTGAACTCGCCCAGGTGGCAAAGCCCCTCGGAGAGCTGCTCGCAGGCGGCGACCAGGACCGCGGTAAGTGCCTGTGCCTGGGACATCGGCGCCTCGATCTGGTAGAGGCCAAGGAAGTCTGCCGCCTCCTCGGTGTAGTCGACGATGTCATCGATCCGGGTCGCCAGTCCGTAGATGTCCTCGCGCTCGATCGGCGTCACGAAGGTCGAATTGAGCCGCCGGACGATGTCGTGGGTGATCCGGTCACCCTCCTGCTCGGCCTGGAGGATCTCCTGCCCAAGGCCGCTGTCATCGGGCCAGGAATTCATCATTCGGTCCAGCAGCCGCGATGCCCTGACCGTGTTCTGGCCGGCCTCGATGAAGAGATCAAAGAAGGTGCGATCACGGGGCAATAGCGAGAGGCGCGCCACCGATCTATCCTAATCCTCGCTCGGCCCTCAGCCAGCGGCCGCCGCGAGCTGCTCGGCGGCGCGCGCGGCATGGCGCTCGCGCAGCTCCTCCTGGACGCTGCGCCGCTCTCCCGGCGGCGCCGACAGCCGCGTCCAGGTCCCGTCTGCGCCGAGCTCCCAGGCGTTGGCGTTGTCGGCGAAGCAGCGCTCGAGGACGTCGAGCATCTCTGCCCGCAGATCGGGGTCCTCGACCGGGGTCACCAGCTCCACCCGGCTGTCGAGGTTGCGTGGCATCAGATCGGCGGAACCCATCAACACCCTCGTCTCCTCCCCGCGCTGGAAGGCATAGACGCGGGAGTGCTCGAGAAAGCGACCGACGATCGAGAGGACGTGGATGTTCTCGGAAATGCCCGGCACGCCCGGCCGCAGGCAACAGATCCCGCGAACGTTCAGGTCGACCCGCACCCCGGCTCGCGAAGCCTCATACAGCGCCCGGATGCAGCCGGCATCGACCAGGGAGTTCATCTTCAGCGCGATCCGCGCCTGCTTCCCGGCCCGGTGGGCATCGACCGTCGCCTCGATCTCGCCGATGATCCGGCCGCGCATCGTCGTCGGTGAGACCAGCACCTTGCGGTACTCGGCGGGGCGGCCGTAGCCGGTGAGGAAGTTGAACATCTCGGCGACATCGGCGCCGATCTCGGGGTCGGCGGTGAAGAGGCCGAAGTCGGTGTAAAGGCGCGCCGTCTTTGGGTGGTAGTTGCCGGTGCCGATGTGAACGTACTCGCGCACCCGATCGCCCTCGCGGCGGGCGACGAGGATCGCCTTCACGTGCGTCTTTAAGCCCGGGATGCCGTAGACGACGTGCACCCCCGCCTCCTCCAGCGACTTGGCCCAGTGGATATTTGCCTCCTCGTCAAAGCGCGCTTTGAGCTCCACCATGCAGACCGCCTGCTTGCCGCGTTCGGAGGCGCGGGTCAGCGCCGGTACCAGCGGCGAGTCATCGCTGGTCCTGTAGACGGTCTGCTTGATCGCCAGCACGTCGGGATCGGCCACCGCCTGCTCGACAAAACGCTCGACCGAGGTGGCAAAGGATTCATATGGATGGTGGACGAGCAGGTCGCGCTGGCGGATCGTGGTGAAGATGTCGACCGGCTCCTCGTCCTCGCCCTGCAGGCGTGGCTGGGTGACCGGGGACCAGGGCGGGTAGCGCAGCCCCGCGTGGCCGGGGATGTCGGCCACCTCGGTCAGGTCGGCGAGGTCGATCAGGCCGTCGACGTCATAGACCTCGCGGTCTTCCAAACGCAGCGCGTCGATCAGCTGCTCGCGCAGCTTCGGGTTCATCCCGGCGGCGATCTCGAGTCTCACGACCTCGCCGAAGCGGCGCCGTCGGATCTCGTCCTGGACCGCCTGCAGCAGGTCGTCCGCCTCATCGCTGACCGTGAAGTCGGCGTCGCGGGTCACCCGGAAGTAGCCGTGGTCGACCACCTCGGTCCCCGGGAAGAGCGCGTCGAGGTTGGCGGCGATCGCCTCCTCGAGCGGGACCAGGGCGCCGCTGCCCTGCCCGACCGGCAAAAAGCGCCCGAGCAGCTCCTTCGGGACCTTGACGCGGGCGATGATCTCGACTCCGCTCTCGGGGTCGCGCAGCAGCACCCCGAGGCTGAGCGAGAGGTTTGAGATATAGGGGAAGGGACGGCCGAGGCCGACCACGAGGGGGGTCAGCGCCGGGAAGACCTGCTCGTGGAAACGGACGTCGATTTCGCGGCGCTCCTGCTCGCTGGCGCTCTGCAGCGAGACGATCCTGATCTCCTCCCCCTCAAGCGCCGGGCGCAGGATGCCGTTGAAGCAGGCGTGCAGGCGGTGGTCGAGCTCCAGGACGCGAGCCTGGATCGCGTCGATCTGGGCGCCGGGCGCGAGCCCGTCGGGACCGCGCGCATCGATCCCGGCATCGAGTTGGTCAAAGAGGCCGGCCACCCTGACCATGAAGAACTCATCCAGGTTGGAGGCATAGATCGCGCAGAAGCGCAGCCGCTCCAGCAACGGCACGTCCTCCTCCTCGGCGAGCTCCAGGACCCGCTGGTTGAAGTCAAGCCAGGAGAGCTCACGATTGAAATAAAGAGCGGGATCGTCGATCCGGCCATCGTACTGAGGCACGCTGGGCACTCCGCCAGACTCAGGCAGCCTGGGCCAAGACCTGCCCGCCAGATTCGATCGCGGGCAGATCGAGGGCGCGCCGGTAGCCGGCTGCGAGCTGCCCAAGAGCCCTCTCCCAGGAGCGCTCGCGGGCGGCGCGGGCGGCGGCGGCGCCCATCTGGCGGCGCAGCAGAGGAGAGGCGGCTAGTTGGAGCAGGGCGCCCGCGAGGTGGTCGGGATCGGGACGACAGAGCAGGCCCGTGTGGCGGTTTTCGACCAGCGCCGTCGGGCCGCCCTCGCCGACCGCGATGACCGCCAGCCCACTCGCACCCGCCTCGACGATCGCCTGCCCATAGGTATCGGTGCGACTGCAGAAGAGAAAGACATCGGCGCTGGCATAGGCGCGGGCGAGCTCCTCTCCATCGAGCCAGCCGAGGAAGGTGGCCTGCTCACCGAGCTGGGCCCGCAGCTCTGCCTCCTCGGGACCGCCGCCGGCGAGCAGCAGGTGAAGGCGAGGATCAGAGGCCCGCGCGCGCAGAAAGGCCTCGGCGAGCAGCTCAACCCCCTTCTCGCGGGTGAGGCGCCCGGCGTAGAGCACCTTCAGCTCTCCCGGGTAGGCGCCGGGGTCGGCCTTCGCGGGGTCAAAGCGGGAGGTGTCAACGCCGCGCTCCCAGCGGCCCAGCCGCCCCTGCTCAACCCCCAGATCGAGCAGCGAGCGGTCTGCCGCCGGGCTGGGCGAGAGGACGACCGCGGGCGCGGCGTAGAAGGCTCCCAGCGCCGTCGTGGCCAGCCCCTGAAGAGCGCCGTCGCCACTGCGCAGACCGGCATAGGCACCGAGCTCGGTGTGGTAGCTGGCGAGCAGGGGAAGCCCTGCGATCCGGCTGAGCAGGGAGGCGGTGACCCCGGCGGGGCCGGGGGCGGTGACGTGGAGCAGGTCATAGCGTCCCTCCGCCAGCGTCTCGACCAGGTCGGGCAGCCCCGGTACGCCTAGCCTGAGGCCCGGATAGAAGGGGACCTCGAGCTCGGTGGCGGCGGGCAGGCGCCGATCAACCCCGGCGTCGGTTCCGACGATCTCGACCTCAAAGCCAGGCACACCGCGCTCTCGGATCTGCTCGACCGTGCGGGTGACGCCGTGGGTTGCAGCGATGCCGTCGGCGATCACCGCGACCCGCCGCGGCTCCTCGCCGCGCGCCGCGAGCTTTGCCTTCTCGGCGGCGAGGAAGGCCGTCGCGGGCGCGTAGGGGAGCGCCGGCACGATCGCCTCGAATATCCCGCTCAGCGCCGTCGGCAGCTCACCGCGGGCGAGCGCCTCGGCGCTCGCGCCGACGGCGCCGCGCAGCCGTCGCTCGTGGATCCGTCGGGCCCGGCGGTAAAGGCCGGCATGGGAGAAACCCTCGGACTGCAGGTGGGTGAGCAGCTCTCGGCCGCGCATCTGCATGCCCATGCTCCCCAGCCAGGCCTCGAGCAGACCGCGGGCGTCCTCGGGACCGATGTCGGCGGCAACCTTGCCCTCCCGGGCGGCGCCCTCACGGATCGTCCGCTGGGCGATCTTCAGCACCGCCGCGGGTTCTGGAGCCTTACCCTCGCCGGACTCGCCGTTGAGGGCGAGGGCGCGGGTGGCAAGCGCCATCGCCGCGTGCGCCCACTTGGCGGCGCTGCCCTGCTCGCCGCCGGCGAGGGCCTCGCCGCGACGCAGATGGGACAGAAACTCTTCCGGCGTGGCGGCCGCGGGCGCCTCGGTGAAGGTGCGGCCGATGTCCACGCCGGCATGGTCGTCTGAGCCGCCGATGCCGGTCCCGCCGTGGGTCTCGATGTAGAGGACGGCAGGCATGTTCAGCTCCGCGGCCCGCGACCCGTTGCGGACCTCCCAGACCGGGAACAGCTGCGCCAAGCGACGGCGGTGGCGCTGGGTGAGGGGGGCGCCGACGTTGTAGAAGGGGTGGGCGAGGGCGCTGGCGATCTCGTTGTCGCGAAGGTAGGCGGCGCAGGCCTCGAGATCGGCGCTGTTGCTCTGCAACCACTGATGGTCCTCGGAGGTGATCCCGTAGCAGAGGACGTGCACCGCCTGGGGCTCACCGGCAAAGCGGGTGGTCAGCTCCTCGGAGAGGAAGCAATCGGGGCGGTCGACCAGCTCCAGGCAGCCGTCGATCGTGTCGTGGTCGGTGATCGTGACGAAGTCCATCCCGCGCCGTCTGGCCAGCTCGTAGACCTCCTGCGGGGGAGTCGCGCACTCCGGCAGGCCGAGCGAGCGCTGGACCCCGAGTCGCGAGAGTTGCGAGGCGGTGGAGTGGCAATGCAGATCTACTCGGGAAGTCATCGGTGTCTCCCTCTCTATTCGTTTCCTATCACCCCTAGATTCCGCAAATAGCAGGGAAAATTTGTGAAATGACTGAGAAGGAGATGTGAAGCTGAGGTGACCGGGCGCCTACTCCAGCGAGCGCTTGAGCGCCGCCCAGGTGCCCTTGGTCGTCTCCGCCTGCCAGAGGTCGCGAAAGCGGCGATGCAGCAGCTCGCGACGCGTTCTCAGCAGCACCGCGAGGGACTCGATGCCCTCCCCATGGGGCCCCATCACGTCGCAGTCGTGGATCTCGCCGAGGACGCTTTGAAGGTCTTTGGCGGCGCGGCGCGCAGCGAGCGCCTCCCCCCCAAAGCAACCCTCGACGATCTCCAGCACGTAGCGCAGCCGCTTGGCGGCGATCCGCATGCCGTGTTGAGCGGCCGCCGCCGAGGGATCCAGGGCCTCCTCGGCAAAGGAGCAAAGCTCCTCGAGCCGGGTCTGGACGATCAGCGCCGAGTTGCGGCGCAGCGATCTCGCCGGGTCGAGGTTCTCCACCTCGCGAGCCTTCACCGGGCGGCCTCGACCAGGCGCGCCAGGCGGCGGCGCAGATGCCGCAGGCGCTCGGGGGCGAGGAAGGGCGCCAGATCATCGTTGCCCCCGAGCCGCTCCTCTCTCAGCCGAGCGATCAGCGCCGCGGTCTGATCGCGCTCCCCGGGGGGGACCTGCACCGCGAAGCGCTCCAAGAACTCGATCTCAACGTCGCGGTCACGCCGCTCCCCGAGCGCGTCGGCAAGCGCCTTGACTTCCTTCAGCGCCCGGCGACCGCGCTTGCGGGGAAAGCAGGACGCAAATACCTCCATCGCGGCACGCAGGCGGCGCGTGGCGACCCGCATATCGTGGACCCGCTCGGGTCTGTCGACATCGAGCACGCCTTGGGCCTGCTCGAAGACCTCGGCCGCGCGCACCTCGACCACCTTCGCCGCCGCGGCGGCGAAGGGCTGCTCGCAATCAAGCTCGACCTGCCGTGCCCGGGCCATGCGAGGAGCGTAATCGAGGCCGGCGGCAGAGCCCTCAGGCGGCGACGGCCGCCGGGGAGGACCCGTTGACGCTGCCGTTGAGCAGATCGAGGATGACCCCCTCGCGCAGACCGCCCTTACCGATCTGCAGCGGCTGTCCGAGCAGCTCGGAGAGCTTCTCCAACAACAGCACGCCGGTTGGGAGTATGCGAACCCGCTGGGGATCGAGCTCAAATCGGCGGCCGACCTCGGTCGCGGGGGCACCACAGAGGACCCGTATCCCCCGCTCCAGCGTCTCGTACTCGAGCACCGCCCCGACCAGCCGGCGCAGCGAGGTGGCGCTGCCGCCGACCGCGACCGCCTGCGCCGGGGGCTCGATCTCGACCCCCGCAAAGAGGTCATCGATACGGTCGCGGACCTTGCGGATCTCGGCCGCCGAGGGTGGGTCTGAACCGATCAGCTCATCGGCCAGAACTCCGGAGCCGACCCGCCAAGAGCGGACCGTCTGGACCCCGCCGTGCACCGTGCCGAGAATCACCTCGCTCGAGCCACCGCCGACATCGACGACGCCGATCCTGCCCTCAACCGGATGACCGAGAGTCTTGGTGGCGCCGATGAAGGAGAGTCGACCCTCCTCCTCCTCGCTGAGAACGTCGACCTCGACCCCGGAGGCCTCCGCAATCGCGCGGGCCGCCATCTCCCCGTTGGGGGCCTCGCGCACCGCCGCGGTCGCGACCGAGCGGATCACCCCGGCGCCGAGCTCCCGGGCCAGCCGCACCTGCGTGGCGACGATCTCGGCGACCTCGGCGATCTTCTCGGGGACGATCTCCCCCCCGCCGTCAAGCGCCTTGTTGATCCGCGTGTAGGCCCGCTGCTCCATCACCTTCTTCAGCTGGCCATCGACTGGCTCTGCGACGAGCACGCGGGTCGTGTTGGAGCCAATATCTATTGCGGCGCAGAGCACAGTCTCCATCTCCGATCATGGCAAACGGGTCGGATCGTCAGCGCGGGGCGGCACCCGGATGGGAGGCGTCCTCGAACTCTCTGAACAGGCCGGTGACGACAAAGGCGACCTGCTCACCTATGTCAACGGCGTTGTCACCGATCCGCTCGATCGCTCGTGCCGCCAGCAGCATCGTCATCGCCCACTCCCGCCTGTCGGCGTCATCGCCGATCTCAAGCGCCAGGCGGAAGCATTCCCGATTGAGTCTGTCGACCACGTCATCCTGGCGCACCAGATCCCGCGCCAGTTCCACATCGCGGTCCTCGAAAGCGCGCTTTGCCTGAATGTCGATCGAGCGCACGTGGCTGCCCATGGTGAGGATCAGTTCGACCATTTGCTCATCCGCCGGCGGCTCGGTACCGCTCAGCGGAATCACCTTGCAGATGTTCACGCACTGGTCCCCCATCCGCTCGACGTTCTTCAGCACGTGCAGGAGGGCGGAGATCAGCCGCAGATCGGTAGCCACCGGCGACTGGGTGGCGAGCAGGGTGATCAGGCTCTGGTGGACCTCGAGGTAGCGGCCGTCGATGCGGTCATCGTCGGCGACGACGATCTGGGCCAGCTCGACGTCTTGGTGCTCGACCGCCTCCAGGGTTCGCTCAAGGGCCGAGTTGACCATCTCCAGCCCCTCGAGGGCGCTCGCCTCAAGCCGCTCCAGCTCCTCCTGGTAATGGCTCCTGGTCTCCGCCATCAGCCGAACTTTCCGGTCACGTACTGCTCGGTGCGCTCGTCCTCGGGGTTGGTGAAGAGCTTCTCGGTCGGGCCGACCTCGACCAGTTCGCCGCTCAGCATGAAGGCGGTGGCATCGGCGACCCGCGCCGCCTGCTGCATGTTGTGGGTGACGATGACGATCGTCACCCGCTCCTTCAGCTCCCCGATCAGCTCCTCGATCTTCAGCGTCGCCACCGGATCAAGCGCCGAGCAGGGCTCATCCATCAGTAGCACCTCGGGGTCAACCGCCAGCGCCCGGGCGATGCAAAGGCGCTGCTGCTGGCCGCCCGAGAGCCCCACCCCCGGAGCCTTCAGCCGATCCTTTACCTCCTCCCAGAGGCCGGCGCCAAGCAGGGCATCGCGGCCACGATCATCCATCTCACTGCGTGATGCGCCGGTCAGGCGCAGGCCGGAGGTGACGTTGTCAAAGACCGACATGGTCGGGAACGGGTTCGGCTTCTGGAAGACCATGCCCACAGAGCGCCGCACGGCGACGATGTCGATCCGCGGGTCATAGAGGTCGATGTCATCGAGCAGCACCTCGCCCTCAGCCCTTGCCCCCGGGATCTCTTCGTGCATCCGGTTGATGCAGCGCACCATCGTCGACTTGCCACAGCCCGAGGGGCCGATGATCGCCGTGACCCTGCCCGAGTCAAAGGCCACGCTCACCCCGCGGACGGCGTGGTTGGTCCCGTAGTAGGCGTGCAGCCCGCGCAGCTGAACGTTGCCGACCTCGCGGCGGTGGGCCTGGGGCCGGGGACTGCTCACGGGATCGACCCGCAGCGGCTGTTCAGATTGCCTGGCTACCCGACTCATCCTGCCATCCTTTTGCGCGAACGGGCGAAGAAGGTGCGGGCGATTACGTTGAGAGCAAGGACAAAGGCGATCAGGACCAGGGCGGCCGCCCAGGCCTGGGTGTGGGCTTCGGGGCTCGGTGATTGCGAGGAGCGGTAGATGAAGACCGGGATCGAGGCCAGCGCCTGGCTCGGGTTGGTCTGCACACCCTGGCTGTAGATCGAGGAGAGCAAGATCAACGGCGCCGTCTCGCCCGCCACCCTCGCGACCGCGAGCAGCGAGCCGGTGATCAGACCGCCGGTTGCGGTGGGGACGGTGATCCGGATCGTGGTTCGCCAGCGGGCGATGCCGAGCGCGTGGGCGGCCTCCTTCAGTGTCCCCGGCACAAGGGTCAGCACCTCCTGGGCGGTGCGGGCGACGATCGGCAGCATGATGATCGCCAGTGCCACCGAGGCGGCGAGTCCGCTCTGCTGGTTGCCGGCGACCAGCAGGCCGTAGATGAAGATGCCGGTGATGATCGTCGGCACACCGTTTAAGACGTCGAGCACGAAGCGGACGGCGTGGCCGATGCGCTGGGGGGCGAACTCGGTGGTGTAGATCGCCACCAGCAGCCCGATCGGGATCGCCATCGCCGCCGCCAGCCCGACCATGACTGCGGAGCCGATGATCGCGTTGGAGATACCGCCGCCGGCTTCGCCGAAGAGCGCCGTGGGGGTGGTCAGGAAATGGATGCTGAGCGCGCCGATCCCCTTCAGCAAAACCGACCCGACCACGATCAGCAAGACGGCGACGGCGAGCAGCGTCGCCACGGAGCAGGAGGCCTCGATCCCGCGGTTTACCCGGTTTCGCCGCTTCAGGTTGCCGCGCTCAAGCAGTAGCGCGTGACCCTCCCCCCCGCTCACAGCGCCTCGGCCTCGGTCAGGGTCACCTCGGTGTCCTTCAACTTCCCCCGCCCGACGATCACCCTGGCGATCACGTTGACGATCACGGCCAAGGCCAGGAGGATCACCCCGAGGTAGGCGAGCGAGCTCCTCTGCAGTTCTGAGGACGCCCCCTGGAATTGGGAGGCGATCTGCGCCGCCAGCGTGCCGCCGGTGTGAAAGAGGGAGACGTTGATCGCGTTGGCGCCACCGATCACCTGCGCGACCGCGATCGCCTCACCGATCGCGCGGCCGAGACCGAGGATCGTGGCGCCGACGATCCCCGCCCGTGAGTAGGGGAGGACGACCTGGCGGACCATCTCCCAGCGGGTGGCACCGAGGGCGTAGGAGCCCTCCTTGAGGTCGCCGGGGACCGTCTCGAAGATCTCACGCGTAACGCTGGTGATGATCGGCGTGATCATGATCGTGAGGATCAGCGCGGCGGTCAGGTAACCGAAGGCAGAGGGTTCGCCGCTGAAGATCGGCAGGAAACCGAGCACGCTCTTCAGCGCCGGCTCGATCGTGTCGTGCATGATCGGGCCGAGCACGAGGATCCCCCAGAGGCCGAGGATGACGCTGGGGATCGCCGCGAGCATGTCGACCAGGGTTGCGACCGGCCGTCGCAGTCTGCCCGGCGCCAGCTCGGTCAGGTAGATCGCGATCGCGATCGAGAGTGGCGCGGCGAAGAGCAGCGCGATCGCCGAGGTGATCACCGTTCCGTAGAGGAAGGGAGCGGCGCCGAAGCGCTCGGTGACCGGGTTCCAATCGTTGGTGGTGATGAAGCCGATCCCAAACTTCGAGATCGCCGGACCGGCGAGGTGGCTCGTCTCATAGACGATCCCCGCGACCACCGCGAAGGCGACCGCCGCCGCCAGACCGGAGAGGCCCAGCAGCAGCGGGTCGCCGATGCGATCTTTGAGGTTGCGCCGGGCCCGCAGAACCGGGGTGCCGAGGGCTCCGGCCTCCATCGCCTAGCTGCCGATCTTGGCGATCGCCTTCTTGTCGGCGGCTATCACCTGCGAGGGCAGCGGCGCGAAGTCAAGCGGCGGGCCATATTCCTGACCCGGGCCGATCGCGTAGGTGATGAACTTCTGCAGTGCGCTCGCCTTTGAGGACGAGAGCGGCACGATCACGTAGGTGTAGGTCGAGATCGGATACGCCCCCTTGGCCGAGGACGGCAGGTCCGCGAGCGAGATCGAGTTGTCCTTGTTGATCGTCTTCACCGCGCTGGCCGCAGCTTCGACGCTCTTCACCCCCGGCACCGGGAAGTTCCCGGCCGAGTTTTCGACCAGCGGCATGTTGAGCTTGTTGGATAGCGCGTAGGCGAGGCCGACGTAACCGATCGCCCCGTCGGTCTGGGAGATCGCGGCTGAGACCCCGTCGTTACCTTCGGCGCCGGTCCCGACTGGGAACTTGACGCTGGTTGAGGTGCCCACCTTCGACTTGAATTCAGGGTCGACCGTCGAGAGGTAGTTGGTGAACGCATAGGTGTCACCGCTGCCATCGCTGCGATAGATCGGGGTGATCTTGGTGCTCGGCAGGCTGGTGCCGGGATTGAGCTTGGCGATCGCCGGGTCATTCCAGCTGGTGATCTTGCCGAGGTAGATATCGGCCAGGACCGCGCCGCTCAGTTTCAGGTTTTTCGGCGCGCCCTTGACGTTGTAGGCGGGCACGGTTCCGCTCAGTGCCCAGGGGATCTGCTCGACACCATTGGCTTCCTTGAACTGGTCCGTTGTCAGCGGCGCGTCGGAGGCACCGAAATCCACGGTCCGAGAGGTGATCTGGGCGATCCCTCCGCCACTGCCGATCGCGCCATAGGTGACCGTTTCTCCCGTTTTGCTCGAATAGCCCGACTGCCACTTCGACATCAGCGGCGCGACCAGGGTGCTGCCGGCACCGACCAGGGGCGAACCCGAAGAGCCGGTGCTGCTGGTGCTGCTCGAGGACGAGGAGCCGCAGGCCGCGATTCCGATCGTGAGCGACGCTGCCAGGGCGACGCTGAGAAGTCTCTTTGTCACGCAAATCTCCTTACGTTGATTGCCGTGCGCGGACCACGCTCCCAGCGGCCCCCGCACAGCTTGTTATTCGGCTGTATCGAGGATGTAAAGAAGATGTAAAAAAACCCAGCCTTGATCGCTCGGGCCAAAATGCGCATCAGCCATCCGGGGAGAAGCGGTAGCCGATGCCGTTATGGGTGTGGATCAGTTTTCTGTCTGGCAGCGCCTCGCCGAGCTTTGAGCGCAGCCGACTGACGTAGACGTCAACCGAGCGATCGGCGTGGCGGGGGTGGCGTCCCCAGACCTCAGCGTAGAGCTCCTCCCTGGTCAGGATCCGCTGTGGGTTGGCCGCCAGGGTGATCAGCAACTGCAGCTCGCGCATCGTCAGGCTGAGCGGCCGCCCATCGACCAGCGCGGCGTGCTCATCGGGGCGGATTTCCAGCCGCTGCTCGACCGAATGCCGCCCTGAGCTCCCATTGGTGGCCACCATGCCCGCCGAGCATTACGGCAGACGCACGCATCCCGGTTACCTCGCCGTGAAGCAGTTGTGAACGAGTTGTGAAGGCCTCAGGCGGCGGAGGCCCGCTCGGGCTGCGGTGAGCGCTCCGCTGAGAGCGCTTCGGCGAGCGCCTCGCCGGCGATCCCGGGCACAGGCTCTGGGTCAAAGCGATAGCCGACCCCGAAGTGGGTGTGGATGTAACTCCAGCTGGGCGAGCGCCGCTCAAGCTTCTGGCGCAGCTTGCGGATGAAGACGTCGACTGAGCGGTCACCGTGGGCCATCGCATAGCCCCAGACCCGCTGGTAGATCGTCTCGCGCTCCAGCACCTGGCCCTTGGCCTCGGCGAGCAGATGCAAGAGCTCGAACTCGCGGCGGGTGAGATCGAGGCTGCTGTCGCTGACGAAAGCCTGGAACTGGTCGGCGCGGATCTCCATCTCACCGGCGATCAGCGGGCCGGCCTCGGGGTGGGACTGGCTGCGTAGACGCCGCCGTGAGACCGCCTCGATCCGGGCCATCGCCTCCTCGGGGTGACAGGGCTTTGTGATCCAGTCATCCACCCCAAGGCGCAGGCCCCGCACCCGTTGGGCCACCGTTGAGCGGCCGGTGCAAACGACAACTCCGAGGTCGGGAAGGATGCCGCACACCCGCTCGAGATAGGCCCAGCCTTCCTCGCCCAGCACGGAGGGGTCGAGCAGCAGGGCGTTTAGCTTCATCGCCACCAGCTCCTCGGGAGGGACGGCCCCGGCCACCTGGCGAAGCTGCCAACCGGCGACCTCGGTGCGCTTGGAGAGCACCGTCACAAAACCGCTGTCGGTGTCGATAACCGCGAGCCTGATGGTCTGCTGTGGGTTCAAGTTGGCGGCGCCGATTCGGTGGGGCAGCGCGCTTTGATCGCGCTCCCTGCATCCGAGATAGCTCGATTGTATGGGTCTGTAAGGACGGGCGCTGGACGAAAGCCTAGCCGCTCACAGGATTTTCACAGCTCAAAGCGCCCAAATTGGGCGAAGGTGGGCGATCCCGGGAGCGCTTGCGCTAGATTTGCGCCCGTGAAGCGAGCCCTCGCCCTCTTCCTCGCCGCTTGGTCGATGCTGCTGATCGCCGCGCCGGTGGCGCTCGCCGACAACGGCGTCGGACTTGCTGGACCGACCACCGACCAAACGGTCACCTTCTTTTGCTTCGGCGTGATCATCTTCTTCGCTTTGCTCGTGATCGTGATGTCATTGATCCAGGGCAGGCTTGAGAAGCGCAAGGAACGTCGGCGCTATGACCTGGAACGCTACGGCTGAGGCCGTCAGGCGAGCCTGAAGCCGCTGAGCAGACGCTTCTCGCTTTCCCCCTCGATCTTCGCCATGACTTCGACCCGGCCCTCCAGAGGAGTGCCGCGGATCTTTGTCGCCAGCAGATCGTCGACCTGGAAGATCCCGGCCGAGTTGTTCAGCTCGATCTCAATCCGCACCGGCCGCTCCTCCCCGGCCTCAATGCGCACCTGATCGACCGCCGCCGCGGAGATCGAGTGGATCCCCTCCTGGCCGGCCTCGATCGGAATCCGCGTGCGCCCCTGCGCCATGTCGAGGGCATCGGCGACGCGGACCACCCCCGCCTCGACCGTGTAGGGCTCGCCACGGCGGCGGTGACCGATGATCGCGTGGAGGATCTCGGAGGCGACGATCGTACGCTGGGGCTCCTTATATGAGCCGGCGAGCAGGCGATCGAGGGCGCCACTGGCGAGAAAGAGGCTGTAGCTCTCGTGGTCGGCGCGGTGGATCGACATGCCGACGTCGTGCAAGAGCGCGCCGCCGGCTACCACGACCTCGGCGTCGCGTGGGCCCATCCCGTGGTCGGCGACCACCGCCGGTTGCACTCCCGCTTTGACCAGCAGGCGCAGGAGGCGCAGGGAGATATTGAGGACGATCTGCATGTGGACCCAGGAGTGGTCCGACATCCCCAGCCGCTCGGCGTGGACCTGGGACATGTACCACCAGGCCCGCACCTGCTCGTCCTCATTGACGGCGTCGAGGAAGCCCTCGAGCTTGCGGTTGCCGCGGGTCGGGGCGCGGACCTGGGCCTCGGCGATCGCCTCGCGAGGCGGTTTGCGGCTCGGCCCCTGCGGGTCGGGGGTGGGAACGCGCTCACCGCTCATCGCGCGCTCATCGTCGCAGGCAGAGCGGCGGGGAGGGCCCGTGGGGTGCCCTCCCCGCCAACCCTCAGCCGCAGACGGGCCAGGGGCTTGAACCCGTGCGGGCGTAGAGCAGCGCGGCGCGGTAGGTCTGCTCCTCGGCAGAGGCCGCCGCCGGGTCACCGGTTCCTCCGACCGAGGCCCAGGTGCCGGAATCGAACTGGTAAAGGCCCCGATAGGTGCCGCCGGCCGATACGGCCCGCGGGTTGCCACCCGACTCACAGGCGGCGATCGCATTGAGGGTGGTGAGGCTGACGCCGCCCGGCAGGCGGGTGAGGCTGACCCGATCTCGCTCGCGCAGCCTGGCACGCCGCTCAGCCCGCAGCTTCTTCGCCTCGAGGCGGACCTCCCGTTCGAACTGCTCGACCGGCCGCTGCAGCGGGTTGGCCTTCACGGGTCGAGTGGCGGCGAGGCCGATCCGGCTCAGATGACCGGCGTCGCCGGCTGCAAGGGCGGCCGACGGGAAGGCGATCAGCGCGATCAGGACAGGGACGATATATGTGCGTTTTGTGAGCAAGCGCGGGACCCTGGAGGGATCACCGCCCGCTCGGGGTGACGCCCATCACACTTATCCCATGAGAGTATGTATAATGAATCCATGCCTGCAAACGACCGCAACAACCCGATTCGGCGTCCATCGTCCGATTCTCAGCTCTCCGTAGTCGAGTTCTGGCGGGAATACCCCGACGATGCGGCCTGCCTAGATGCGCTCTGGCGCAGGCGTTATGCGCCTGACGGCCACCACGCGCAATGCCCGGTCTGCAAGCAGGAACGGAAGTTCCACCGGACCAAATCACGGGCGTCCTATACCTGCGATTCGTGCGGGAAGCATCTGCATCCCATGAAAGGGACGATCTTCGAGAAGTCCACGACCTCTCTACAGCTTTGGTTCTACGCCATGTTCCTGATGGCTAGCACTCGGTGCGGAATCTCCGCCAAACAGCTTGAGCGCGAGCTAGGCGTGACCTACAAGACCGCCTGGCGCATGTTCAACAAGATTCGTAACGAGCTGATGTCCGACGAGGGCGAGGAGCCGCTGTCTGGCGATGTTGAGAACGGCAACCTGCACTGGCCCCGGAGCGGCGGCTTGACTTGGCCCCACCCGGTCATGGTTGACGTGTCGGTTTGATCATCGCGCATTGGTCCTCCGAACGCCCCCGCGCGGAACGGAGCCCGT
>JBAVAR010000042.1:0-2073 GCA_049585815.1 Solirubrobacterales bacterium | reverse complement strand
CCCGGCTGGGTGCGATCGAGCGCCTGGATCTGGCTCTTCTCATCAACGCACAGCACCAGTGCCTTCTCCGGAGGGTTCAGATAAAGGCCGACCACGTCGGTCAGCTTCTCGGTGAAGTGCGGATCGGCGGAGAGCTTGAACGCTCGCACCCGGTGGGGCGCCAGCCCGTGCGCGTCCCAGATGCGCTGCACGCTCGCCGGGCTGACGCCCTGGGCCTTGGCCATCGAGCGGCAGCTCCAGTGCGTCTGTCCGGGAGGGGTGGTCTGGGTCGTCGCGGTCACGATCTCCTTGACCTTCGCCGCAGAGATCGTGCGCTTTCGCCCGCGACCCTCCTTCACCTCGGTGAGTGCCTGCGGACCACCCTTCGCGAAGCGCTCCCGCCACATGATCACCGTCGGGCGACTCACACTCAACGCTCGGGCGATCGCACTGTTTGAGGCACCATCGGCGGCCATCAGCACGACCCGTGCGCGCATCGCGATGCTCTGTGGCGTGCCGTGGGCCTTTACCCAGCGCTCAAGCAGCGCTCGCTGTTCCTCAGAGAGCTCAGCAGGTGCAGTTGCTGCCACGCTCCGACGCTATAACAACCGCTCCTCCATGTCAAGCTATTTTAGAGACAGTGCACTAGCAGTACCCCCCTTTCCATCACGGGTGCCGCGCGCATGCAGTTTTGTGAACAACCCATTGCCCCACCGCGGAGAATCGACGATTTGGATGTCGCCGTGCGAATCAGTGCCAACGTCGGGAGCCAACAGCAAGGGCCGCACCCGCGAGGAGGCGCGCGAGATGGTAGTCGACGCACTCGCGGGCCTCTCGGAGTTGCGCGATCGGCCGAGCTTTGACCCCTCCGCCGAGCCAGATACCGTAGGCGCATGACCGACGAGAGTCTGATCGCAGAGGCGGGACGCCTCCTTGCCGAGGCCGCGCCCGGTGCGCGTGTGATCCTCTTCGGCTCCCGGGCCCGCGGCGATGCTCGCCCTGACTCAGACCTCGACCTGCTCGTCATCGAGCCGCAACTGCGCGGGCGGCGCGCTGAGTTCGTACGTTTGCGAGAAGCGCTCGGAGCGATCGGGGTGCCCGTCGACTTGATCGTGGTCAGCGTCGAGCACGTTGAGGAATGGGGTGGGGTGCGAGGCACGATGGTCAGTGAGGCACTGCGCGAGGGCCGGGTCCTTGCCGGAGCGTGAGCCGAGGGAGGAGGCGGCGATTCTCGCGCGCAAGGCGCAGGGAGACGCCGCCGCGATGCACGCTCTCGCCGACAACGTGCATATAACCGATGAGATCATCGGCTTTCACGCCGAGCAGGCGGTTGAGAAGTGGCTGAAGGCTCTAGTTGGAAGTCGCGGTGTGGAGTTCGAGTACACGCACGACCTTCGCCACCTGATCGAGTTGGCGAAGGCGGCGGTCGGCGACTTTCCATTTGACCTCGCAGCCGTGGTCGCTCTTACCGAGTACGCGGTTCCCCTGCGCTACGACGAACTGCTCGACGCCGAGCCTCTCGACCGCGAGGCCACGGTCGCACTGGTCGACGAGCTCGGCCAGTGGGCCTCCTCGCAGCTCTCAGGGGGAGACTGAGCGCCGAGCCACCTTGCTCCGAGGGTCGGCTTCAGCCCTTCACTCGAACCCTGACCGGACGGCTCGTGCCTTCAACCCAGGGGTAGCTGGCCTGCGATGGAATCAGCGCTCGGAACCGGTAGGTCGTCGTTCTTGTCGTCACCGTGAACCGAAACCCGCTGTCGAAGTCGCCCTGACCTCCGGTGGTCTGGTCACGAAAGGTGATCCAGCGCTTTGACCCCGGCACGTTGGCCAGCAGGACGACGACCCGGCCACTCGCGCGCGCTGCTCGCCCCGTTTTACGGAACGCCGCCCGCCCCGCAACGAAGCTACGAGCGCGAATGTTCATGATCTTGTCCGCTCAGAGAGCGCAATCCCCCGCGGCGTATTTAGCCCGAATCCACCGATTCACCCTGACGGATAGGGAATCTCCCGTTGGAGACGGTGGTGAAGGAGAACCACCGTCCGTAAACGGCTCCATGCAGTCCGCTGGCCGCCTGGCGATCCCGAGGAGCGGTC
>JBAVAR010000041.1:0-2481 GCA_049585815.1 Solirubrobacterales bacterium | reverse complement strand
GCGGCGAGCCGCTGGCCGATTGCGCCCGCCTCGACGCGGGCGATCACCGCGCGGGCGAGGCGCGCCCGTTCGAGCGGCGTGTCGATCTGCCCGGCCGCCTCGGCGAGCAGCTCGGGGTCGGGATCCTCCTCGGCCACCGCCTCATAGAGGCGGCCGAGCTCCGGAGAGGCGAGCTTGGGCAGCTTGACCTGAAGAGAGAGATCGGTGGAGGGCAGCTCGCAGGCTCCTTCGTAGAGACCGAGGAACGCCTCGTCGGAGAGGTGGGCGATCTCCGGCGCGCTCTCGCGTGCGACGGTGGCGAGGAAGGCCCGTGCCTGGCTTTCCTCGGAGGGACCGCGCTCGATCCCGCAGCAGCGCTTCGCCTTGCGGCCCGAGCCGCAGGGGCATGGCTCGTTGCGTCCGACCTTCGACACAAGCGCAATCGTGCCGCGCCCGCCGGTCGGAAAGCCGTCACGGGGTTACGCGCTGAACTTACGGACGCATCTACTAGCCAGTCCGGCGACTCAAAGGAGTGCACCGCACGCGGCAGCGGCGGTCGGCCGCGTCGGGCCACGAAAGCTAGCCGCGACGGGAGCGAACGACGTCAACCTGGACGTCGGTCTTGATTCGCTTCGTAGCCCGGGCGACGTTGTCCTGGCGTTGTTTTACGCCGGTGATGCGGGGCTCCTGAGTGCGATTGGACCAGGAGCCGTCGGCGGATTTGCGAGAAACCGCGCGCCCACTTTTGGCGTTCCGCGAACGACCGTTGCCGTTAGTCCGATTTTCCTTGGCCATGCTCCGATCCTAGCGCAGCCGCCTTACTCTCCCCCTCTTGCCTGCCTGTCTCCTCCCCGAGTTGTTGCGGCGGCCTGGGCCGCACTCCCGCGGACGACCCTCCCGCAGCCCTCCACGCCTGGAATCTCTCCGACTGAGTTCAATTGGCACCAGTGCCCAAACCGCCGATAATCGCCCGCAAACTGCGGCTATTTTTGAGCTCAAAGGATGGGCGGCGGTAAGTGCAGCATTCCGCATGGGAATGGGGAAAACTCGCCCTCTGAAGAGGACTTTAGGGCTGTTCTGTCACGCCGGAGGTCGCGGGTTCGAGTCCCGTCGCTCCCGCTTTTGTCACCTCGTTATCTGGACCTCCTTTGGGAGAATGTGGCTACAAAGCTGCTAATGTAGTCACATGCAGGAGATAGGTATCCGAAAGCTGAAGACCCATCTGAGCAGGGTGCTGCGCCAGGTCGATGCGGGAGAGCAGATCCGGGTGACGAGGCGCGGTCGCCCCGTGGCGGACATCGTCCCCGCCGGGGACCATCGCGGCGATCGGCAGCTGCGCGCACTGGTCGCCGACGGCAGGATCACCCCGGCGTCCCGACCGCGTCCGAGCCGCTCGCCACGCCCGCTGGAGACCGGGCGCTCCGCCTCGGCGATCGTCCTGGCGGAGCGCGACGACGAACGCTGATGCTCTATCTCGACGCGAGCGCTCTCGT
Organism: Solirubrobacterales bacterium; assembly: GCA_049585815.1. Taxonomy (GTDB): domain Bacteria; phylum Actinomycetota; class Thermoleophilia; order Solirubrobacterales; family 70-9; genus DATLSM01. Next base: position 1,009 of record JBAVAR010000041.1, on the reverse strand, counting down.
CAAGCGCTACGTCGCCGAGGAGGGCAGCGATCTGGTGCTGTCCGCCATGCAGGAACCCCAGGCATGGGCGATGTGCCGGATCGGTTACGTGGAGACTGTCCGCGCGGTCGGCCTGGCCGGCGGGCGGAAGCTCGTCAAGCGAGTTGAAGCCGATTGGCTCTCGATCGACGTGGTCGAGGTCGATTCGGCGCTGGCCGAGCACGCCGCGCAACTGGCGCTCTCGGCAGAGTTGCGAAGCCTGGACGCCCTGCACCTGGCGGCGGCGCTTCTGCTGCCCCCGGATGGGTTGACCGTCGCCACCTGGGACGCGCGCCTTCATCGCGCCGCTGTCGACCAGGGCCTGGAGACGCTCCCGGGAACGCTCGGTTGACATTGGAGTCCTAGGGTAGTGTCTCGGAAATAGCTTGACACGGAGATGAGGTTGTTATAGGCGTCGGAGCGTGCCAGCAGCGACACCTACGGAGGTCTCCGCAGAGCAACGAGCGCAACTGGAGCGCTGGTCGAGGGCGCACGGCACCCCGCAGAGCATCGCGATGCGGGCGCGGATCGTGCTGATGGGAGCCGATGGGCAATCAAATAGTGCGATCGCTCAAGCGTTGGGGGTGAGTCGCCCGACGGTGATCATGTGGCGGCGGCGCTTCGCCGAGGGCGGCCCGCAGGCGCTGACGGAGGTGAAGGTAGGTCGCGGGCGAAAGCGCACGATCTCCGCGGCGAAGGTGAAGGAAATCGTGGTGGCGACGACGCAGAGTACGCCTCCTGGTGAGACTCACTGGAGCTGCCGCTCGATGGCAAAGGCCCAGGGGGTGAGCCCGGCGAGCGTGCAGCGCATCTGGGACGCCCACGGCCTAAAGCCCCATCGGGTGAAGACATTCAAGCTCTCCACCGATCCGCACTTCACCGAGAAGCTGACCGACGTGGTCGGCCTTTATCTGAACCCTCCGGAGAAGGCACTGGTGCTGTGCGTTGATGAGAAGAGCCAGATCCAGGCGCTCGATCGCACCCAGCCGGG
>JBAVAR010000040.1:0-4827 GCA_049585815.1 Solirubrobacterales bacterium | reverse complement strand
CCGCCGCGGATCAACTCCGCCGCCACGCCCAGCCGCTCAGAGGCCGACTCGAGCGCCGCGGCCACCGCCTCGCGGTTGCTGGCAAAGATGCCCGCCCAAAGCGCGGGGTTGGAGCCGGCGACCCGGGTGGTGTCGCGGAAGCTGGGGCCGACCTCGGGCATCCGCTCAGAGTCGCGGGTCAGCTCGGCCGCCGCCTGGGCGACCAGCACGTCGGCTACCACGTGCGGCAGGTGAGAGACCGTCGCCATCAGCCGGTCGTGGGTCTCTGCGTCGATCGCCTGAGGGCGTGCACCGAGACCGCTGATCACGCGCTGGAGGCGGTCATAGAGCAGGCCCCCGGAGCGCTCGGTCGGGGTCAGATACCAGCGCGCACCCTCGAAGAGGTCGGCGCGAGCGTTGCCAGCCCCAGCGGTCTCGGCGCCGGCCAGCGGATGGCCGCCGATGAAGCGCTCCTCCTCCCCCAGCGCGGCGACGATCTCGCGCTTGGTCGAGCCGACATCGGTGATCACCGTGTCCGCTGCGGAGGCGGCGAGGGCTGCCGCGGCCAGAGGAGGAAGATCGGCCACCGGCGCCGCGCAGAAGACCAGCTCGGCCCCCTCACAGGCGCCCGCCACCGAGCTGGCGAGATGATCGAGCGCCCCACGATCTGAAAACGCGGGGTCCGGGGCGCTGCGGTTTGGGTCATAGCCCGCCACCTCCGCACCCAGCCGCTCGCGCGCGGCGAGTCCGATCGAGCCCCCGATCAGGCCCACCCCGAGGACGGCGATCCTCATCCCTCGCGCCGCGCCCGCACAGCCCCCGCCAGCCGCTCAAGCACCGAGACGCTTTGGTCCCAGTCCATGCAGGCGTCGGTGATCGACTGGCCGTAGGTGAGCGGCGCGCCGCCCGCGAGGTCCTGGCGGCCCTCGACCAAAAAGGACTCCAGCATCACCCCGACGATCGCCTCGCTGCCGTCGGCGATCTGGTCGGCGATCTCGCCGGCGGCTTCCGCCTGGCGCTCGGGGTCCTTGCCGCTGTTGTCGTGGGAGGCGTCGATCACCACCCGCTCGGGCAACCCGGCGCCATGGAGCATCGCCAGCGCCCGCTCGACTCCTTCGATCGTGTGGTTGGGAGCGCCGCGGCCGCCGCGCAGGATGACGTGACCGTCGGGGTTGCCGGTCGTGTGCAGGATCGCCGGAGCGCCGCGGTCATCGATACCGGCGAAGGCGTGCGGCGCCGCCGCGGCGCGCACGGCGTCGACCGCCACCTGGACGTTGCCGTCGGTGCGATTCTTGAAGCCGATCGGCATCGAGAGGCCGGAGCCCAGCTGGCGGTGGACCTGACTCTCGGTGGTGCGCGCGCCGATCGCCCCCCAGGCGACCGCGTCGGAGATGTATTGGGGCGTGATCGGATCGAGGAACTCACAGCCGACCGGCAGGCCGAGGTCGAGCACCTCAAGCAGCAGGGTGCGCGCCATCCGCAGCCCCGCGTTGACGTCGGCCGAGCCGTCGAGGTGGGGGTCGTTGATCAGACCCTTCCAGCCGGTTGTCGTGCGCGGCTTCTCGAAGTAGACCCGCATCACGATCAACAGGTCCCTGCGCAACTCGCGAGCCGTCTCGCTGAGGCGGCCGGCGTACTCAAGGGCGGCATCGACGTCATGGACACTGCAGGGGCCGACGACGACCAGCAGGCGGTCATCGCTGCGGTCGAGGATGCAGACCACCTCTTCGCGCCCGCGCACCACCGCCCGCGCCCGCTGCACGCCCAGCGGCAGCTCCTCGAGCAGGACCGCGGGCGGCACCAGCTCGACGACCCGCTCGATCCGCTGATCGCGAACGAGATCGCCCGGTGCGTCCTTTTCGGTTCCGATCGCCATCTGCCCACCGCCGCCTTTCGTGAAAACCCGAGTTTCCTAACTTTAGGCGGCGGCGGTCTCGCCCCCGAGCAGCTCACCGAGCGCCGCAAGGAAACGGTCGTTCTCGGCGGCGGTTCCGTAGGTCACGCGGATGTGGCCGGGCTCGCCCAGGGCGGCGCCCGGACGGACGGCGACGCGACGCTCGGCGAGGCCGGCAATGAGCTCGCCCTCATCGGCCTCGCCGAGGTCCACCCAGGAGAAGTTGGCCTGACTTTCGCTCGTCAGTAGACCGAGCGCCCCCAGCGCCTCCTCGACCCGGATCCGCTCGGCAATCGTGCCCTCGACCCGGCGCTCGACGTCGTCCTGGTGCAGGATCGCCTCGGCGCCGGCCGCCTGGGCCAGCGCGTTGACGCTAAAGGGCTGGCGAACCGCATCGACCGCGGCGCGAAATCTGGCCGAGCCGATCGCGTAGCCGACCCGCAGCCCCGCCAGGCCGTAGCACTTGCTGAAGGTGCGCAGGATGACCAGGTTGGGGAAGCGGGCGAGCAGGTCGACGGTGGCGTCGGGATCATCGTCGGTCTGAAACTCGACGTAGGCCTCATCGAGGGCGATCGTCACGTGCGCGGGGACCCTCTCGCAGAAGGCCGCGATCTCGGCCGCCGGCAGGTGGGTGGCGGTCGGGTTGTTGGGGTTGCAGACCAGCAGGAGCTGGGTCGCCGCCGTCACCTCGGCTGCCATCGCGTCGAGGTCGTGAACCCCGCCCGCCCCAAGCGCCACCCGCACCTCGCGCGCCCCGGTCAGCGCCGGCAGGTAGGGGTACATCGAGAAGGAGGGCCAGGCGTAGAGGATCTCATCGCCCGGTTCACACAGCGCCGCGGCCGCGGCGAGCAGGATCTCACAGGACCCGTTGCCGACGGCGATCCGGCCGGGCTCGGTCTCATAGCGCTCGGCGATCCGCCGCCGCAGGGCGGTCGCCCCGGGGTCCGGGTAGCGGTTCATCGCCGCGCTCGCGGCCTCGATCGCCTCGATCACCTTCGGGTGAGGACCGAACGGGGACTCGTTGGAGGCGAGCTGGGCGATGTCGCTTGCCGCGATCGCCTCCGGCGCCTGCCCGGTGGGAACGCCGGCCTGATAGCCCGGGATGCGGGCCAGCTTCTCGGCAAAGGTGATGACCATCGCTCGATTGTGACGGAGCCGAGGGCTACTGGGCCGCCTGCAGGTCGGCGCGCAGCTTCCCCGCCTCGCCGAGGTAGACGTGCGCCGGCTGATGCCCGGCCGGGGCGTAGAAGTGGACCATGACCCGGATCACCCGAGGCATCGCGCCGGGTACACCGATCTCCCGCGCGCAGAGCAGCGGTACCGAGTCGAGGCCGAGGTTGCGGGCGGCGACGGCCGGGAACTCGGCGTTTAGGTCCTCGGTTGTCGTGAACAGGCAGCTGACCATCGCCTCGGGGGCGAGGGCGTTGCGCTCGATCAGCTCCCCGATCAACTCTTCGGTCACCGAGAGGATCGCAGCGGCCTCATTGGCCTTTGCCTGCGCGGCGCCCCGCACGGCGAAGAGTCGCTCCCGCGCTCCCTCATCGGCCCCGATCTTCATCCCCCTACATCCTGCCAAAGGGAGGCGACCTCCTCCTCGCCGAGGCGACGGGCCTGACCGACCCCCAGCCCCCCCAGCTCGATCGCCGCAAAGCGAACCCGGCGCAGGGCGAGCACCTCGTTGCCCACCGCCGCCGCCATCCGCCGCAGCTGGCGATTGCGCCCCTCGCGCAGGACGACCTCGATTTCGCGATGACCGCGGCGGCGCACCCGCGCCGGCGCGGTCGGGCCCTCCTGCAGCTCCACCCCGGCTGCCAGGCGCCCCAGCTCGACCTCGGAGGGAGGCCTTGCCAACTCGACCAGGTAGACCTTCTCCACCTCATAGCGGGGGTGGGTGAGCCGGTTGGCCAACTCGCCGTCGTTGGTCAGCAGCAGCAACCCGGTCGAGTCCGCATCGAGTCGGCCGACCGGGTAGAGGCGCGCCGCCGAGCGAACCAGCTCCACCACCGCCGGCCTCCCACCCGGTTCCCGCGCGGTGGAGATGACCCCGATCGGCTTGTTCACCGCCCAGACCTCGCGTGGCTCGGTTCGCACCGGGCCGCCGTCGACCCGCACGTCATCGCCCTCGCCGACGTCGCGTGCGGGATCGGTGACCACCTCGCCGCCGACCGTGACCCGCCCACGAGCAATCACCTTCTCCGACATGCGCCGCGAGGCGATCCCTCCGTGGGCGAGGTACCTCGCCAGCCTCACGGCCTGCGCGCGGTCATGGCTGCGAACGCTGTTCGCCCGCCTTGAGCAGCCGCTCACGCAGCTCGCGCTCGTCCCCCGGAGAGGGGTCAAAGCGGGCGGGATCCGGCAGCTGGTCAAGGCCAGATAGCCCGAAGAGGCGCTCGAAGAGCTCGGTGGTTGTGAAGATCGCGGCGCCAAAGCGCGAGCGCCCGGACTCCTCGATCAGGCCGCGCTCGGCCAGCGTCTGCACCGCCGACTCCGAGGAGACGCCGCGGATCCGGGCGACCTCGGGCCGCGAGACCGGCTGCAGGTAGGCGACGATCGCCAGGGTCTCGGCCTGGGCCTGGGTCAGGGCTGGCGTGCGCGCCTCCGAGAGCAGGCGCCGGGCGGCATCCTCGCTGGCGGGATCGCTGGCCAGCGAGAAGCCGCCGGCGACCTCGCGCAGGACCACTCCCCGGCGGCCCTCGCCGAGGTCCTCGCGCAGGATCTCAAGCGCCTCGGCGACCTGACCCTCGGTCGCCTCCGCCGCCCGGGCGAGGGCCTGGGCGGACACCGGTTGGGGGGAGAGGAAGAGCAGCGCCTCGATCGTTCGCGGCAGGTCGCTCACTGGCGCACCTCCAGCTTGCGGATCTCGATCGGCCCGAACGGCTTGGTCTGCTCCCACGTCACCTCTCCCTTTCTGTAGAGCTCCAGCAGAGCAAACAGGGTGACCGCCTGGGTCAACC
>JBAVAR010000039.1:0-26172 GCA_049585815.1 Solirubrobacterales bacterium | reverse complement strand
GCACGCGAGAGTGCCGCCGCCCGTTGGCGGTCCTCGTCTCGGAGGTAGGCATTGCGCGAGCTCATCGCCAGGCCGTCGGGCTCGCGCACCGTGGGCAGCACCTCGATTCGCACGGGGAAGTCGAGGTCGCTGGCCATGCGGCGGATGACCGCCGCCTGCTGGGCGTCCTTTTGGCCGAAGTAGGCGACGTTGGGCTGGACCGAGTTGAAGAGCTTGGCGACCACTGTGGTCACCCCGCGAAAGTGAGCCGGCCCGCGCGAGGCCGGGTTGCCCTCGAGCACTTCGATCAGGCCTCCGGTCACCTCGACCTGGCTCGCGAAGCCCGGCGGGTATACCTGCTCGACCGGTGGGGCGTAGATCAGGTCAACCCCGGCCTCCGCGGCGAGCCGCGCGTCGCGTTCCTCGTCGCGCGGATAGTGGCCGAGGTCCTCGCCGGGGCCGAACTGGGCCGGGTTGACGAAGAGGCTCATGACCAGGACATCGCACTCGGCACGGGCCCTCCGCAGTAGAGAGAGGTGTCCCTCGTGGAGGTAGCCCATGGTCGGGACGAGGCCGACCGAGCACCCTGCGGTGCGCAAATCCGCCAGCGCGGCGCGCAGCTCGGCCTTGGTGCGGATCATCCGCAGGCCGCCTCTGCTGAGAAGAACGGATTCGGTGAGATCGGAGTTCATGGGGTCCATGCCCTTGGGGTCACGGCCTGCCAGGGATTATAAAGGGTCCGTATGCCGATCTATGCGTTTGAGTGCGAGGAGTGCGGCGCCCGCTTCGATGAGCTGGTTCGGGCCGACGCCGACAATCCGGCCTGCCCGACCTGCGGCTCAGGGGGCACCCGCCGCCGCCTCTCGCCGGTTTCCCCCCCCGCTCGCCAACCCCGCGGTGCCCGCGTGAAGTCGGCCGAATCCAAGCGCCGGGACCAAGAAGCGGCTCGCGGCGAGCGCCTTGCCGAGACGAAGCGAAAGCGAGCGGCCGGCGAGATCCCCCCTCCGAGAAAGCGCGGGCGGCCGCGGTGAGTCCCTCCGCCGAGGAGCGTCGGTTGGGTCTCGTAGGCCTCTACCGGGAAGTCCAGGCCTGCACCAGGTGCCCTCTGCATGAGACCCGCACCCAGGCTGTCTTCGGCGCCGGCGACGCCGACGCCGATCTGATGTTCGTCGGCGAGGCGCCGGGGGCTGAGGAGGACCGCCTGGGGCTGCCTTTCGTCGGGCGCGCCGGGCAGTTGCTCAACACCCTGCTCGAGGGGATCGGGATGGGGCGTGAGGACGTCTTCATCGCCAACGTCCTCAAGTCAAGGCCTCCGGGCAACCGAGACCCCCAGCCCCTCGAGATAGAAGCCTGCCGGCCCTACCTGTTCGACCAGGTGCGCCTGATCGAGCCCAAGGTCCTCTGCACCCTCGGCAACTTCGCCACCAAGCTGCTCACTCAAAATCCGGCCGGAATCACCAAGGTGCGCGGAACGCCGCAGGTACACGAGCTGGGCGGGCGAACCGTCTTGCTGCTGCCGCTCTTTCACCCCGCCGCGGCTCTGCGCACCCCCGCGGTCAAGGAGACCCTGCGCGAGGACTTTGAGCGCATCCCCGCCCTGCTCGCTGGTCCCTCCCCGCAGCCCCGTGGCGGGCTCGGGGAGGAGGCCGAGGAGAGCATCGACCCGCCGCCTGCAGCTGCCGACCAGCTCGACTTCTTCGGCTGAGCGAAGAGGTGAGGCTGCGCTGCCCCCCGCCCTGGATGCAAACGAGATGATCTCCGCTGGTCATGGGTGGCAGTGAGCCGAAAAGAGGGAGGCGGCGAATCGTCTCGAGCTCTGCGAGAGAGACCGAAGCGCTGGGAGCGCGGATCGCCGCCCGGCTTGGCCCCGGCGACCTCGTCCTCGTCAGCGGCGAGCTCGGCGCAGGCAAGACCACCTTAATTCGAGGCGCCTGCCGGGCCCTGGGAGTGAAGGGCCCCGTCACCTCCCCGACCTTCACCATCGGCCAGCGCTACCCCGGCGCGAGGTTGGCGGTTTCCCACCTTGACCTCTACCGCCTCGAGGGCATCGGGGACGAGGATCGAGCCCTGCTGGAGGACTACCTCGGGCCGGAGGGGGTCGCCTTCGTCGAGTGGCCAGGGGCGGCGGAGCCGCTCCTCTCGCGCGCTGCCCTGGAGGTTCGGCTCCGCCACACGGGCGGCGATCGACGCGAGATCGAGCTGGGCTGAGCTCAGCCGGCGTTCTTTAGCTGTTGCTTGGCCTTTTCGATCGCTTCACTGGCCTTGCTCTTGGCTTCATTCAGCTTCTTTTCGGCTTCCTTGCCGACCTTGTTGCTGTTCAGCCCCTTCTGGGCCTGTTCGATCGCCTTGTTGCCATTGCTCTGGACTTCCTTGAGCGTCTTTTGGCCCTGATTGGTCGCCTTGTTCAGCTGCTTTTGGCCTTCTTCAAGGGCCTTGTTCGCCTCTTCTTTGGCGTTGCTGACCTGGTTGCTGATGCTGTTGGCGGTACTGCTTCCGCCGCAACCGGCCAGGAGTGCGCCGCTGACCAGCAGTGCCAGGATGGCGATCAGTGGAACTCGGTGGGTGAGTCTGCGCAACTCTGGTCTCCTTTCGGGACGAGGGAATCCGCACCCTACTCCCGGATCAGGCGCATCCACCGGGCTTCGGGCGTGTTCGGGGGAATGTGAAGTGCGCTGTAGCATCGGGCGCCAAACCAGATCGGAAGGGAAGGATCTCCGCATGAAGGGACTGAAGGCGGCGGCAGCGGTGCTGGGGGTTGCCCTGCTGCTGGCGAGCGCAGCGACCGCCTCAGCGGGGGCGACGGCCTACAAGCACTACGTCGGCTGCGGTGTCTCCGAACACACCGCGGAAGCGCACTCCTGCCCGCGGAAAAGCAAAAAGGGCGCCTTCTTCGAGAGCCTCAATGGAGATGTTTTCTACAGCGTTTGCGTCAAGTTCCCGACCGGCAAAAACCTCTGCGCGCAGAAGCAGGAAGCAATCAAGGGGACTCTGTATGTGAACAAGATCACCTCCAACATCCCCGGCAAACACAGGGTCACCTGGTACGTCAACGGAAAGCGCGTCGCCTCCTACACGTTCATGGTCGGGAGGTAGTTCGGCGCTGGTCCTCGTCGGCTTTGACACCGCAACCGCGGACACCGCGGTCAGTGCTTGTGATGACGGTGCCGTTCTTTATCAGTCCGCGGTGGGCGTCTCGCCGGAGGGCCGGCCTCGCCACGCCGCGGTGCTGCTGGAGGAAATCGAGCGGGCGGCCGCGGCTGCCGGGGGCTGGGAGGAGGTCGACCTGATCGCGACCGGGCTCGGGCCCGGTTCGTTTACCGGGATCAGAATCGCGCTCGCCACGGCGCAGGGCCTGGCGGTTGGCACGGGGCTGCCCGTGGCGGGTGTCTGCACACTCGATGGGATCGGTCTGGCTCTGCGGGAGTCCGATGCCGGCGGGGCCGACGGTCTCGCCGTTCTCGATGCCCGCCGCGGCGAGGTGTTCGCTGCTCTTTACTCGGCCAGCGGGGAGCGCATCTGGGAGCCGATGGCAACCACTCCCGCTGATCTTGCCAAGCGGTTGGGGGAGTTATCGCGCCCGCCGCGGGCTGCCGGGGCCGGGGCGCTACGATTTCGCCAAGAGCTGGCCCGGCACGGCGCCGATATTCCTGGTGACGCCGACCCCGTGCACCGGGTCGCAGCGCGGCATATCTGCGCGCTTGCGGCGACCGGGAGGGTGGGGGGCACCGGTCCGCTCTCCCCGATCTACCTGAGACCCCCCGACGCGGTGCGGTGGCGTGAGCGAGACACTGTCAAGACAGCCGAGTGAGGTATCCCGCCAGATCGGGGTAAGGCGGCTCGCCTACAGCGATCTTCCCGCGGTGATCGCGATCGAGCGGCGTTCGTTCCCAACCCCCTGGTCGCTCGCGATGTTCGTTTTGGAGCTGTCCAAGCCAGAGGGGATATGTCTCGCGGCGAGCACCGCCGAGGAGCTGCTTGGCTACGTCATATGCTCACGCTACGACCAGGTGTGGCATCTGATGAACGTCGCCGTCGCGCCTGAGCGTCGGCGCGCCGGGGTCGCCAGCCGGCTGATCTCGCGGTTGCTCGAGCAGGCCCGCGGGCAGCTCCCGTTCACGCTCGAGGTGCGGGTCTCCAACCGGGCGGCGATCACCATGTATGAACGCTTCGGCTTTCGCTCCGCCGGGGTCCGGCCCCGCTATTACCACGACAACGGCGAGGACGCGCTGATCATGTGGCTGGATTGACCTCTTGATCCTCGCCATCGAGACCTCCTGCGATGACACCTGCGCCGCCGTCCTTGACGGCCCGCGCATCCGTTCGAATGTGATCTCCTCGCAGGCGGCCGCACATGCCGGTTTCGGGGGCGTCGTGCCGGAGCTCGCCTCCCGCCACCACCTCGAGCTGATCGCGCCGGTGATCGAGGCCGCCCTTGAGCGGGCGGGCACCTCGCTCGAGGAGATCGAGGCGGTGGCGGTCACCGCCGGCCCCGGGCTGATCGGCGCCCTTCTGGTCGGGGTCAGCACCGCGAAGGCGATTGCCGCCGCGCGAGAGCTGCCGCTGATCCCGGTGGACCACCTCCAGGGCCACGTTGCCGCCAACTTTCTCGAGCCCGAACCGCTTGAGCCGCCCTTCCTCTGCCTTTTGGCCAGCGGCGGTCACACCCTGCTTGGCGCGGTGGGCGATCACCCTAGCCACAGGGTCCTTGGACAGACCCTCGACGACGCCGCGGGGGAGGCCTTCGACAAGGCGGCCCGCATGCTCGGACTCGGTTACCCCGGCGGCCCCGCCCTGCAGGCGCTGGCGGCCGGGGGTGATCCGCAGGGCTTTGAGCTACCGGTTGCGATGGCCCGCGATCCCGGCCTTGACTTCAGCTTCAGTGGACTGAAGACGGCGCTCTTCTACCTTTGCCGGGAGCTTGGCGAGGAGGGTGTGAGGGAGCGGGGGGCCGATCTCGCCGCCTCCTTTCAGGCGGCTGTGGTCGGCCAGCTCGTTGCCAAGCTCAGGCGGGCCCTCGGTCGGGGCGAGTGGGAGGCTGTTGCATTGGGCGGGGGGGTGGCGGCCAACGGGCCACTACGCGAGGCGGTGGCAGGACTCTGCGAGAGCCTTGGGCTGCGGCTCAAGCTGGTCCCGCTCGAGCTCTGCACCGATAACGCGGCGATGATCGGCTCGGCCGCGCGCTTCGCCGAGCCGATCGCCTATCCGGACTACCTTGACTACGACGCCTTCCCGACGGGTTCGAGCGCCGTCGGACCGAAAGGGCAAAGAAGCGGCGACGGCTCAGGGGCTCGGCAGGTGGCATGACGGAGGTGACCGTCTACTCGCGGCCCGGGTGTCATCTCTGCGAGGAGGCGCTGGCGGCGATCGTCGCGCTGCACTCGGCTGGCTACCGATTCGAGCTGCGCGAGGTCGATATCGAGAGCGATGAGGCGTTGTTGCGCGCCCACCTGGAGCGAATCCCCGTGGTCGAGGTTGACGGCGAGCCGATCTCCGAGCTTCTGCTCGACGAGGCCGCCCTGCGGGCGAGGCTCGATATCGTGGGCTCAGATGGCGCAGGCGATGGAGGAGCATGAGATGGCCGAAGGGCTGATCGTCGAGGGCGAGCGGCTCTCGCTTGGCGTCGCCGCGCGGCTCTCGCGCTATCTGCAGGTACTCACTCAGGCCCGCAAGATGGGGCGCGAGACGATCTCATCCCAAGAGCTCTCCGAGTACACCCACATCAACCCAACCCAGATTCGCCGCGACCTCTCCGGGTTCGGCAAGTTCGGCAAGCGTGGTGTCGGGTACAACGTCGACTCGCTGGTCTCTGAGATCCGCAAGATCCTGCGCACCTCCGGACAGCACAACATCGCCCTTTTTGGCGCCGGCAATCTCGGCCAGGCGATCGCGAGCTCCGACATCTTCGCCGACCACGGTTTCCAGATCGTCGCGATGTTCGATGTCGACCCCGCTGTCGTCGGGGCCGAGGTGGGGGCCTTGCGGGTCCGCGATTTCGGCGACCTCGAGGAGGTGGTCGCCGAGGAGGAGATCGTCGTTGGTGTGCTCGCCGTCCCCGCCGCTGCGGCACAGGCCGTCGCCGATCGTCTGGTCGAGGCCGGCGTCAAGATCATCTTCAACTACTCCGAGCAACTGCTCCAGGTGCCGCCGGAGGTGACCGTCCACACCTCCAGCCCCGCCGTCGACCTGCTCTACGCGCTCTACTTCTACCTCGCCTGAGAATTGTCTTTAGATCTCGACCTCGTCCGCGAGCGATTCGAGTCCTCCACCGACTTCACCGTCGGGCTCGAGGAGGAGTTCGCGATCCTCGATCCGGGGACGCTGGAGCTCGAGCACCGTTTCGAGGACCTCTACGCGGCTTGCCAGGCCGACGACGTCCTCGCCGACTCGGCGGCCGGGGAGCTGATCGCCTCGGAGATCGAGATTCGCTCGGGGCGTGCGGAGAGCTTCGGCGCGGCGGTCGCCAACCAGCGAGAGCGGCGTGCCCGGCTGTTCGAGCTGACCGCCGGCATGGGTCTGGCGCTGGGCGCGATGGGCACTCATCCATGGGCCAGCTACCTGGACCAGCGGATCATCGACACGCCGCACTACACGCGGCTTCGGCATGAACTCGGTTGGGTTGCACAGCGCAATAACACCTGGAGCACCCATGTCCACATGGGTATCCGCGGCGCTGATCGCGCGATCGCGGTCTGCGACCGCATGCGCGAGCTGCTGCCGCTGCTGCTCGCCGTTTCGGCCAACTCCCCCTTTCTCGACCACCGCGACACCGGCCTGCACACGGTCCGCACGGAGATCTTCACCCGAACCTTCCCCCGCTGCGGGGTTCCATCTCCCTTCCATGATTGGGACCGCTACGCCGAATTTGTCGGGGTGCTGGAGCGGAGCGGTTCGATCGTCGAGTCGACCCAGCTGTGGTGGAGCGTCCGTCCCCACCACCACTTCGGCACCGTCGAGGTGCGGATCTGTGACGCCCAGACCAGGGGCGAGGAGTCTTTTGCCCTCGCCGGGTTGATCGCCGCCTGCATCGCCCAGGCCGCGCTCGACTATGACGAGAGCGGGTATGAGGGGACCGAGCCCCTGCTCACCGACCGCGAGATCGAGGAGAACATCTGGCGGGCGATCCGCCATGGCCTGAGCGGGCGGACTGTTGACTTTCGTCGTGGAAGAGAGGTGGAGACAGGGGCCGAGCTGGAGCGGGTGCTCAGCTGGACCGAGCCAGCCCGCACGGGGCTCGGTATCGAGGTGAGGCCGCTCGCCCGCAACGGTGCCCAGCGGGCGCGTGAGGCGCTCGACGCCGGAGTCGCGATCGAAGATATCTACCGCGATTCGGTGGCGGAGACGAGGCGTACCTACACAGACGAGCGGGTCCCGAAGCCGGCGTAGGGAGGAGTCGCGGGGCGCCAGCGCCGCACTCGCATATAGACTCCCGCGCCGCTCACTTCCCCACGGAGGAACCTGACTTGACCAAGTTCTTGACCGATTACGGAGTCGTCGTCGCGCTCGTCTGCGCAGGGGCGGCGGTGGTGTATGGACTGGTGATCACCCAGCGCCTGCTCGCGAAATCGCCGGGCAACGATCGCATGCAGGAAATCTCGGGAGCGGTGCAGGAAGGCGCCAGGGCCTACCTCACCCGCCAGTACACGATCATTGCCGCCGTCGCCGTTCCGCTCGCGATTGTGCTCTGGATTCTCCAGGACTACAAGACTGCGATCGGCTTCGTGATCGGCGGTTTCCTCTCCGGCTCGGCCGGCTTCATCGGGATGAACCTCTCGGTGCGGGCCAACTCCCGTGTCGCCGAGGCGGCCCGCGGCGGCGTCCCGCCGGCCCTCGACGTCGCCTTCAAGGGCGGATCGGTCACCGGCCTTTTGGTGGTCGGTTTGGCGCTATTTGGCGTCGCCGGCTACTACGGCCTCCTGGTCATCACCGGCAGCACCGACAAGCAGGCTGTCGACGCGCTGATCGGCCTCGGCTTCGGTGGCTCACTGATCTCCGTCTTCGCCCGCCTCGGCGGCGGCATCTTCACCAAGGCAGCCGATGTCGGCGCCGACCTGGTCGGCAAGGTGGAGGCGGGAATTCCCGAGGATGACCCCCGCAACCCGGCGGTTATCGCCGACAACGTCGGCGATAACGTCGGCGACTGCGCCGGCATGGCCGCCGACCTCTTCGAGACCTACGCGGTCACCTCGGTTGCCGTGATGCTGCTCGGGGTGCTCACTTTCACCGGCGCCGGGGGCAATTTCTCTCGCGAGGTCGCGATCTTCCCGCTGGTGATCGGCGCCGTCGCAATCATCGCCTCGATCGTCGGGGCGCTCTCGGTGCGGACCAAATCCGACCGGGTCGAGGGGGCGCTTTACCAGGGCCTGATCGTCTCCGGGGTCCTCTCGATCGCTGCCTTTTATCCGGTCACCAAGTGGCTGATGGCCGATCCGGTGCGGCTCGGTCTCAGCACTGCCGCGAAGACGGTGACCACCACCGACCTCTGGCTCTGTGCCGTGATCGGCGTCGCCGTCACCGCGCTCCTCTTCGTGATCACCGACTACTACACCTCGACTCGCTTCCGTCCGGTGCGCACGATCGCCAAGGCGTCTGAGACCGGTCACGCGACCAACATCATTCAGGGGCTCGCCCAGGGCTTCCAATCGACCGCCGCCCCGGCGCTGGTGCTGGCGCTCGCGATCCTCGGTGCGAATGAGCTGGCTGGGATCTACGGAATCGGTATCGCGGTGATGGCCCAGCTCTCGCTCTGTGGCCTGATCGTCGCCCTCGACGCATTCGGGCCGATCACCGACAACGCCGGCGGGATCGCCGAGATGGCCGACCTACCTGAAGACGTCCGCAACGTGACCGACCCGCTGGATGCGGTTGGCAACACCACCAAGGCGGTGACCAAGGGCTATGCGATCGGCTCCGCCGCTCTCGCGGCCCTCGTCTTATTTGCCGCCTTCAAAAGCGAACTCGGCGATCACGCTCCGGCGGGCTTTGATCTCAATAACCTGTTTCGCCTCACCAGTCCCGAAGTCCTGATCGGATTGATCATCGGCGGCATGATGGTCTATCTGTTCGTGGCCTTTGCGATCGAGGCGGTCGGCCGTGCCGGGGGCCAGGTGGTCGAGGAGGTGCGCAAACAGTTCCGCGAGCACCCGGGGATCATGGAGGGCACCGAGAAACCCGAGTACGGCAAGACGGTTGCCATCGTCACCGCCGCTGCCCAGAAAGAGATGATCCTGCCGGCCCTGATCCCGATCGCCGTTCCGGTCATCGTCGGCCTGCTCAGCGTCAATGCGCTCGGAGGCCTGCTGATCGGCGTCATTGTCGTCGGCCTCTTCGCAGCGATCTCGATGACCGCAGGCGGCGGGGCTTGGGATAACGCCAAGAAGCTGATCGAGGATGGTGCCTACGGCGGCAAGGGCTCGGAGGCCCATGCCGCCTCGGTGACCGGCGACACGGTCGGCGACCCATACAAGGACACCGCCGGTCCGGCAATCAACCCGATGATCAAGGTCGCCAACATCGTCGCGATCCTGATCATTCCCATCGTTCACTTCTGAGCTCCGAAGCGCCCCTCAACGTCTCCGACTTCGAGAGGCTCGCCTCTCAGAAATTGGAGGCGGGGGTGCTGGGGTATTTCGCCGGCGGAGCCGGCGATGAGGTGACCCTGCGGGAAAACGTCGCCGCCTGGGGGCGCTGGCGGTTGCGGCCCCGGGTGCTGGGCGGCGCCGGTGGGCCGCGGACCACCGTGACCGTCCTCGGTGCCGAGCTCTCGATGCCGGTGCTGGTCGCGCCGGTGGCCTACCAGCGACTGGCGGCCGACGAGGGGGAGGTCGGGATGGCCAGCGCAGCCGCCTCGGCGGGGACGGTGATGTGCCTTTCGACCCTGGCGACGACGAGTCCCAGCGAGGTTGCGGCCCATGTCGGCGACGGGCGACGCTGGTTCCAGCTCTACTGCTTTCAGGACGGGGGGTTGACCCGGGCGCTGATGGATGAGGCGGTCGAGTCCGGCTTCGAGGCGATCGTTCTCACCGTCGACGCGCCGCCGGGGGGCCGGCGTGAGCGTGATCTGAGGACGGGATTCAGGATCCCGGAGGGCCTTGGCGTGCCGAGCGTGAGGGCGGCCCTGGGCGTTGACCGCGAGGTGACGATCGAGGAGACGTTTGCGCTGATGGATCCCTCGCTGAGCTGGCGGACCGTAGAAGCGCTCGCTTCCGAATGCAGTTTGCCGCTGATGGTCAAGGGCCTATTGACCGCCGAGGACGCAGCGCTCGCCGTCGATCATGGCGCCGCCGGTGTCATCGTCTCCAACCATGGCGGACGCCAACTCGATTGCGTCCTCGCCAGCGCCGACGCCCTCCCGGAGGTGGTCGAGGCAATCGATGGACGGATCGCCGTTCTCGTCGACGGCGGCGTGCGCCGCGGCACCGACGTGGCCATCGCGCTCGCCCTCGGCGCTGACGCGGTGATGGTCGGCCGTCCGGCCCTTTGGGGGCTTGCCGTCGGCGGCGCCCGGGGCGCCCAGCGGGTACTCGAACTGATCCGCGAGGAGCTGGCGCTGGCGCTCGCCCTTTGCGGCTGCGCCTCGCCCCTGGATCTGGGTCGCGCCCACGTTCAGTCAGCGCCCTAAAATCGCGGCGATGGCTTCGCCGGAGGGGATCTACCGCGGTTCGATCCGGGTCTTCTCGTTCGTCTTCCTCGCCCTGGGCGTCGTCATCCTTCTCGCCACCCTCGCCGCTGGCGGCGGGCCGGTTTCGGTCGGGGTGGTGATCGGCGTCGCCTTCATTGCCGTCGGTGCCGGGCGGCTCTGGGCTGCGTCGCGGATGGAGCGGTGAGCGAGCCCGCGCCGGAGGAGTCGCGCTCGGATCCGCTCCTACGACGCGGCCTCGGTGTCCCCTGGCTTTTTGCCGCTGCCTACTCGGCAGTCGGATTTTCGATCTACTTCGCGCTCGGGGTCGTCGCCGCCGGCGGCCTCGGCCTCACCCCACTGATCTTTCTTGCCTCCGGCATGCTCTTCGCGCTGACCACGCTCAGCTACGTCGAGGGAGGCGCAATGTTCCGCGAGCGCGGCGGCTCATCCACCTTTGCTCGCCATGCCTTCAACGAGCTGATCGCCTTCATCGCCGGCTGGGCGATCCTGATCGACTACCTGATCGTGATCGCCCTGGCGGCGATCTCGGTCCCCCATTACCTGGAGCCGATATCTCCCAGTCTCGGCAAGCCCGGCCTGGAGATCGGCGTCGCCGCCCTCGTCATCATTGTCGTCTGCGTCCTCAACGTCTTCAACGTCACCGGACGTGGCCGTCAACGCTCACTGGCCCTCCTCGCCCTCGCCGACGTCGGCCTGCAGCTGGCCGTGATCGTCGTCGGGGTGATAGTCGTCTGGCACCCCGACCGTCTCACCGCCCAGCTCAATCTCTTCACCAGCCCGAGCTTCAAGGACATCGTCTACTCGGCCGTCGTCGCCATGCTCGCCTACGCTGGCATTGAGGCCGCATCAGACCTCGCCCCCGATATCGATGTCGAACCGCGCGATCTGAAGCGGATCGTCTCCTTCGGGGCGATCGCGGTACCGCTCGTCTACGCCGGGATGGCGGCGATCGCCTTGATGGCGGTACCGGTCGTCGCCGGTCCCCATGGGCCCGAGACGGCGCTCGGAGGGCGCTATGTCGAGGCACCTGTGCTAGGAGTGGTCTCCGCCTTCCACCCCTCCGGCGTCGCCGACGTGATGCGCTGGCTGGTTGCCCTGATCGCCACGCCGGTGCTGTTTTGGGCGGCGAGCATCTCGATGCTCGGCGTATCTCGCCACATCTACACACTGGCGATAAACCGGCAGATCCCCAGCTGGCTGGGCAAGCTGACCCAGCGCAATGCCACCCCCTATGTGGCGATCGCGATCTCGGGCGCCATTGCGATCGGCCTTGTCGCCCCGACCAGCGTCAAGCTGCTGGCCAGCATCTACGCCTTCGGGGTCACCCTGACGATCACGATCGCCCAGCTCTCGATCATCCGCCTCAGGTTCAAGGACCCCGATCGCCGCCGCCCGTTCCGTGTTCCCTGGAGCGTCCCCTGGCGCGGCCGAAGCCTGCCGCTGCCGGCGGTGTTCGCGGCCCTGCTCAGCGCCCTCGCCTTCCTCAGCGTCCTCGCCTACCACAGCGTCGCCCGCTGGGTGGGGATCGGTTGGATGGCCTTCGGTCTTCTCTTCTACGTCGTCTACCGCCTGGTCTTCGAGGAAACCTCGCTGACCAAGCGGATCTCGGTCACCGAGCAGGCCCTGATCAAGCAGGCGTCGGAGGTCGCCTTTCGCGACATTCTGGTCCCCGTCTTCGGCACCGAGCTGGACGACGATATCGTCGCCACCGCGGGTCGACTGGCCGCAGCCGAGGGGGAGGAGGCAGATGCCGTGCCCGTCGAGTCCCGCCTGGAAATTGTCTACGTGGTCGAGGTCCCGCTGACCCAGCCCCTGGATGCGGATCTTCCGCCCGAGCGGGAGGAGGAGGCGCGCCGGGTTCTGGCGCGGGCTAAGCAGGTCGGGGAGGAGTATGAGGACGTGGCCGTCAGCGCCGAGATGGTTCGCGCCCGCGCCGTCGGCGCCGGGATTGTCGAGGCGGCGCGGCGCGGCGGCGCCGAGGCGATTGTCGTCGGGGCCGAGCCGCCGACAAAGATCAGAGGCGGAGCGATGTTTGGCGGGATCGGCGCCGCCAAACCAGCCGAGATCGGCGCCGCAACCGAGTACGTGCTGAAAAAATCCCCCTGTCGAGTGCTCCTCACCGCCCCTGCCGAGGCTCTCTCTGAGCCGCCCGCCCAGGCCAGCAAGGCAGACTAGTATCCCCTGAGCGTGGACCGAGTGACGCACCCACATCCCAAATACCGCGGGCGAGCGGAGCCCAATCCGGTGGTGTCTTGTTCATCTTGATTGTCGGCTGTGGCCGGGTCGGTTCCTCTGTCGCCCGGGCGATGCTGCGTGAAGGGCACGAGGTCTCCTGCCTTGACGAGGACCCGGAGTCCCATGCTCGGCTCGAGGTCGGCCTGGAGAAGGGATGGGAGGACCTCGGCGGCCATTTCACGGTTGGGGCTGGGCTGGAGACCGAGGCACTTATCGCCGCCGGAATCGAACAGGCGGACGCCTTCATCGCCTCCACCGATGGCGACAACACCAACATCATCATCGCTCAGATCGCCCAGCGCCGCTATGGGGTGCCGACTGTGATCGCCAGGGTGCTCGACCCGCTGCGCGCCGAGTGGTACCAACGCCAGGGGCTGCACACGGTCTGCCCCACCCGGGTCGCGATTGACATGCTCGAGAACGCGGTCCGCGGCGGCGCCCAGCGCGGCGGCGGTCCCGGGGCAGGCGAATCCGCGGAAGCCGCCTGAGACGACGGAGGGGGGGAGGCATGTACATCATCGTCGTCGGGGCGGGGAAGGTCGGCTGGAACCTGGCGCGGGAGCTGCTCGATAAGGACCACGAGGTGACGGTGATCGAGAGCAACCGCCGTCGCTATCTGACCGTCGAGCAGGAGTTGGAGCACAACGTCTCCTACGGCGACGCCTCGGAGTTATGGGTTTTGGAGCGGGCTGGGATTCAGCGGGCGGACATGGTGATCGCGGTGACTGGGGATGACGAGGACAACATGCTGATCTGCCAGGTCGCCCGCGAGAAGTACCTGGTGGACAGGGTGATCGCCCGTGTCAACAACCCGCGCAACCGCCCTCACTTCGATCTGCTGGATATCAAGCCATCGGTCTCCGCCACTGACCTGATCCTCCGCCTGCTCGAGCACGAGGTGCCGGAGTATGGATTGGTCCACCTGCTCGACCTCCAGGAAGAGCAGCTGGAGATAATCGAGATGCTGCTTGGCCAGGACTCCGGGGTGACCGGGCGGCGGGTGGGAGACCTTGAAATGCCCGAAGGCAGCCTGCTGATCTCCGTGCTTCGCTCCGGCAAGGGCTTCGTCCCCGGTCCGGACACGGTGCTTGAGGCCGGTGACGAGATTCTTGCTGTTCTGGACCCCGGCCGGGAGGACGACCTCAAAGCGCTCTTTGGGCCCGAACGAAACGGGATGGGAAACGGTGGCTGACCGTAGGGCGGACTTCCTCCTGATCGGCGGAGGCATGGCCTCCGCCCATTGCGCCGCCGAGCTGCGCCGACAGGGGGCGGATGGGTCGATCCTCCTGGTTGGGCGGGAGCCAGAGCCTCCCTATGAACGTCCGCCGCTGACCAAGGAGTACCTGCGCGGCGAGTCGACCCGCGAGCAGGCCTACGTCAGCCCTCCCTCGTGGTACGAGGAAAATGAGGTTGAGCTGTTGAGCGGGTGCAACGTGATGTCGCTTGACCCCGGGGCGCGAACCGCGAAACTTCAGGGCGGGGAGGAGGTGGCTTTCGGCAAGGCTCTTCTCGGCACCGGAGCGATGGTAAATATCCTCCGGGTTGAGGGGGCCGAGAACGAGGGCATCCACTACCTGCGTGCCTTCGGCAATTCCGACGCGATCCGCACCGATGCCGAGGCCGCCGAGCATGTGGTGCTGGTCGGCGGCAGCTACATCGGCGCCGAGGTCGCCGCCTCACTCACCGCAAGGGGCGTTAGCTGCACGATCGTGATGATGGAGGACGTCGCCCTCTCTCGCACCTTTGGCGAGGACGCCGGGCGCTGGTTTCAGGAGTTGCTCGAATCCAAGGGCGTCGCCGTCTGCGGTGGTGAGGAGCTGGAGGCCTTCGAGGGCGACGGCCGGGTCCGAGCGGTGGTGACGAAGAGCGGGTTGAGCATCGAGTGCGATGCGGTAGTGGTCGGCGCCGGGGTTCGCGCCGACGCAATGTTGGCCCAACGGGCAGGGCTCGAGGTCGGCGACGGGATCGTCTGCGACGCGAAGCTTCAGACCTCGGTGGCGGGCATCTACGCGGCCGGTGACTGCTGCTCCTACGAGAGCGTCCTGCACCGACGGAGGCTACGCGTCGAGCACTGGGATGTGGCGATGCAGCAGGGAATGCACGTCGCCCGCAACATGCTGGGCGGGGACCGCGACTACGACGTCGTCCCGTATTTCTTCAGCGATCTCGCCGACTGGGCAAGCCTCGAGTATGTAGGTCCGGCTCAGGAGTGGGACGAGGAGGTCTGGCGCGGCGACCCGGGTGCCGGCGAATTCTCCCTCTGGTATCTGAAGGACGGCCGGGTCGCCGGGGCGCTCAGCGTGGGCCGCTCCGAAGACCTCGCCGAAGCTCGCCGCATGCTCGCCGACGGCGTCGACGTCACCGATGCATCGGCCCAGCTCGCCGACCCCGGCGCCGATCTCGCTGAGATCGGCGCCTGATCGTCCGGAGCTTCCCTGCGGCTATCCTGCGGACTCTTCTTGCGGCCTGGTGTAATGGCAGCACGCCTCGCTCTGGACGAGGTAGTCGGGGTTCGAGTCCCTGGGCCGCAGTCGAAGTATCTGGCTCTGGCAAGCCAAAAGCCCTACTGGCTCCGGGCTCGTGCGCCAGTAAATGCGCCTGTCAGCGCCGTCTAAATGATTGATTCCACGCCAACTCAGGCGACGTAGTCGACCAGGGCGCGACTCGGACGCCCGAGCTGGTAGCTGAGCGTGATGCATGCGGCCAGCGCCAAGAAGCGCTGGGCGATGCGAACTCGCAGGTTATGCAGCGTCCGAGCGCCGTGCCGGGGCGTCTGGCGAGCCCTCCTTGCGCTGAATCGGTAGCCGTTCGTATCCCACAGCGAGCAGGACAGCGGCGAGCCTAATATTCGCGCAATGGCCAGCACCCGCGGGCCCCAAAAGCTGCCCAACAGGCGCGGCGATCCGAAATGGATCGTCCCATTCCTATTTGCAATCGCAGGGGTTTCCCTGACTCTGATTTCTTGGCAGCGCTGCACCTATAACCCGGGCGGCGGCTCTCTCATCGGTCCCGAGGCCCAACCAAGTCAGGTCTGTCGATCTACGCACCTTTTCCCAGGTTCCTTCGGCAGCGTCCTCTCTGCCTGCGTGGTCTCTCTGGCCCCAGCCATGGTGATGATCGTTGTTTCGGTCATCGTCGAGAAGACCGAGCGGAAAGGGTTCTACTGGGTCGGGCTTCTCATTGCCGTGCTGCTCTTGCTCGGAGAGGTCTCGCTACTCAGAGACACGCACCTCGGATTTCTCCCGGAAGGGTAGGTGTGAGCTGGCCCCGCCGACATAGCTCCGGTGCGCCAGTCGTGCGCCAGTGAGCAGCGGCGGCCAGCCGCTTCCAGCGTCTGAGTCCGAACCCGAGCCCTCTCCGAACCCACATTCTTAGGCGCAGGGAGCCGCTCGGGGACGCTGGAACGGCATGGCGTCTCGGTTTCGAGTCCCTGGGCCGCAGCATTCGGACCTGACACAAGCAGCAGAAGGGACCTGAAACGCCGCCGGTTTTGCCAACGTCGGACGGCATGCTGCTTCATTAAGCTGACATCTGCGGCGCCAGGGCCGGTGCTTCACCAAGGCTTCCGCGTCAAGCCTGGCCAGCTCCCTGCCGGAAAATGCACGGGAGTAGCGTGGCCAACGATGCTGGCGTTTCTCGGCCGCAAAATTGCTTCTAAGTCTCCATTCGATACCGCATGATTCCGATCGCTTTCATCTGGAAACTGAGCCTCGACCTGAGCTTCGAATGGCCCGTCGTGACCTCGATCACGCTGCCGATGCTGATCGGCGTGGCCTACTTCGTGCGGGTCGGGAAGCTGCGGGAGGAAGGCCGCCAGCCCTCCCTGATTCGCCAGGCGAGCTTTGCCTGCGGCATGGCGTCGATCGTGCTCGCGACGGTCGGTCCGCTCGACTCCCTCGCAGACGACTTCGTCTTCGGTCACATGATTCAGCACACCATCCTCTTCGACCAGGTCGCTCTACTCTTGGCGATCGGCCTCACCGGTCCGGTCCTTGTGCCGCTCCTGATCAAGCCGGGTCTCAAGCACCTAAAGGTAATGATGCACCCGGTAGTGGCGGTG
The DNA here is from genome assembly GCA_049585815.1 of Solirubrobacterales bacterium. Lineage (GTDB taxonomy): Bacteria > Actinomycetota > Thermoleophilia > Solirubrobacterales > 70-9 > DATLSM01. Next base: position 9,259 of record JBAVAR010000039.1, on the reverse strand, counting down.
ATCCTTTGGGAGGTGGTGATGTATGGCTGGCACCTGCCGCCGGCCTACCAGCTCGCCGCCGAACACGAGGGTGTCCACCTCTGCGAGCACGCCTGCTTCCTCACCGCCGGGGTGGTGATGTGGCTGGCTTTGCTTGGGCCCTTCCCCAAGCCGGAATGGTTCGGCAACGGTGCAAAGGCGATCTACGTCGCGATAATCCACTTCTCGACGATGGGCCTGGCAAACATCCTGATGTGGTCAGGCACTGTGCTCTATCCGTTCTATGGCGTGAGTGACCATGTGCACGGGATCGAACCGCTCACCGACCAGAGCCTTGCCGGAGTGGTGCTGATGATCCAGAGCGGGATCGTCATGCTCGGGGTCTTCTTCTGGTTGGTACTGCGCTGGGCCCGCGAGGACACCGAGCGCCAGGAGCTTCTTGACCTCGCCCACGAGCGAGGGGTCGAGCTTGACCCTCGCCGGGCCGGCCGCGCCGTCGCCGCGGGGCGGGGGAAAGAACTGCGCAGTCGCCTGCTATCAGCACGGGAGTGACGCAAGGGGCTCAGCCAACCGGAGACCCGGTTGGGCTTTTTTCTGGCAGCGACCAACGGTGCCTACCTACACTTCGATACTGCTGCAACCCACCGTTCTTGCACGCGCGCTTCAAGTTCCTTTGCTTCGCTTGATCCTGGACTGACAACTTCCTTGATGTGTTCGAGTTCAGTCCTCTCTATTTCCTTGGCGGCGAGTTCGCATGCCTGTAGTCGGTGTTTCCCGCCCTGCTGAGGCCTGACAGCTCCACTGACAACGCCAGCGGTGCCAGTGGAGTTGTTGCCACTGCCGCATCCAGCCATCGACAGCGCTCCGGACACAGCAATCGCACCGAGCAGGTAACCCCAGCAGTGAGGTCCCAACCTCGGCCGCTCAAGATGCGCCACGCTTGCCGCGGCGCTCACGCTGCGAGAACGCCAAATGTTCTCCCGCCCGGTGCGCCAGTCGACCGCCGGCGATCCACACTCGGTCGGGGTGCAGGGGGTCTTGTAAAGCGACATCGCCGAGTTCAGCGCTCCACCTTGCCAGACATAACTGAACTGCGTGCTCGAGGCGTATGAGCGCCGCCGCATCTCCGAGGCCCCGCGGGCGCATTGCTGGGCGCAGGGCCGCTCGCAGACACCGGCAGAGTGCGGCGCCTCGGTTTCGATTCCCCGGGCCGCAGCATCGAAGTCCCTGCACCCGCGTCCATTCGCTCTGCTAGCGTCGCGCTCCCGATGAGGCGATCACACTGCCTGCTCGCGCTGTCCGTAGCCGCTCTCGCGATTGGCGGATGCGGTGGGGGAGGAGGTGGGTCGATCTCCACGACGAGCTCGACAACACCGACCACTGCCGCGCTCAGCAAGTCCGAATACATCAAGCAGGGCGATGAAATCTGCGCGGAGGTCAACGCCGCCGTCGGCTCCGTAGGCAGCTCCTCGAGTTCCGGATCGAGCACCAGTCAGGTCAGCCAGGTGGGACAGGTCGCCGACATCTACACCGGGATGGTCAGCAGCCTGAAGGGGCTGGGGACGCCACAGGGCGGTGGCAATGGCGAATTCATCTCCTCCGCCGAAGCCCTTGCCAAGGCGGAGGGCGAAGCGAAACTCGCTGACGATCGGGGCGACAGCGGCGCGCTCGGCGCTGCCGAGACCAGCGCTACCTCAGCGCTCACCTCCTTTCAGTCGGCAGCGCAGACCTACGGGTTCAAGCACTGCAGTGAAGGCCCGAAGGCCCCCTCTCCCGCGAAGGGATCGACAACCACGACCCCCTCCTCATCATCCTCATCCTCGACTAGCGCCCCTGAAGCGACGAGCACGCCTGAAGCCGCCCCCGAAGCTGAATCTGCCCCAAGCGGCGGCGGGGGCGAAACCGGCGGGGCAACGGGTGGGGCGAGCGGCGGGGGCAGCGCCGGCGGCGGCTCATCTGGCGGCGGCACGGGATCCGGCGGCATCGGTCCCGGTTGATGGGCCTCCGTTTCGCGCTGGGCGTGACTCAGGCTGCCGAGGACTCTGCCCAGGCGCCGTAGAGGCGCGAGTAGGGGCCGCCGGCCTCGATCAGCTCCTCGTGAGTGCCCTGCTCGGCGATCCTGCCCCCTTCGAGGACGACGATCTTTCCTGCTCGGCGAATGGTCGAGAGGCGGTGGGCGATTACGATCGCCGTGCGCCCGGCGAGCAACCGCTCCAGGCCCCGCTCGATCGTCTTCTCCGTCCGCACGTCAACGTTGGAAGTAGCCTCGTCGAGAATCAGGATTCGTGGCTCGGCGAGCAGGGCACGGGCGAAGGCAACGAGCTGGCGTTGGCCGGAGGAAAGCTGGACGCCGCGCTCGCCGACCTGGGTCTCGATTCCGTCCGGCAGGGCGGCCACGAACTCGCTTGCACCGACCGTGCCGAGCGCCTCCTCAACCTCCTCGAGACTTGCCTCGGGGCGACCGAAGGCGACATTTTCGCGCACGCTACCGGAGAAGAGAAACCCCTCCTGGGGGACGATTCCGAGCTGCCGCCGCAGCGCCAGTTGCTGGACGCCACGCAGGTCATAGCCATCGACCAGCACCCTTCCCTCCTGCGGGTCATAGAAGCGCGCCACCAGCTTGGCGAAGGTCGACTTGCCCGCCCCGGTCGCGCCGACCAGGGCCAGCGTCTGCCCCGGCGGAACGTGCAGGTCGACGTCCTCTAGGGCCCAATCATCGGGCGGCGGATGCTCATCTGCAGCAGCCTTGTCCGTCTCAGCGGCGGCACTCTCGCGGCTTTCCTCCGGGCTCGACTGAACCGCTTCGCGATATGAGAACCAGACGCCCTCCATCTTGATCTCGCCGCGCAGAGGACCGGGGTCGATCGCGTCCGGGGCGTCGACCATGTCGGGCTCGGTATCGAGCAGATCGAAGATCTTGTCGAGCGCGGCCATCCCCTGCTGATAGGTGGTGTAGAGCTGGGAAAGTTCCTGGATTGGTTCGAAGAAGGTCGTCAGGTACGCGACGAAGGAGACGATCACGCCGATCCCGATCGCTCCTTCGATCGCCTGGCTGCCGCCATAGAGCAGGATCACGGCCGTGCCGATTGCAGCGAGCATTTCGACCGCGGGGAAGTAGGCGGCGTTGAGGTAGACGGTCCGCATGTTGATAGCGCGGTTTTGCTCGTTGAGGTCGGTCATCACCTCCAGGTGGCGCGGCTCTTGGCCGAAGCTGCGCACCACCCGCACGCCGCTCAGCGTTTCCTGCAGGTAGGCGGTGACCGCGGCGATCCGCTCCCTGGTCGCCTTGTAGGCGCCGGCCGAGACGATTCGGAAAATCAGACTCGCGACCATCAACAACGGGAAGGTGAGGAAGGTGATCAGCGCCAGCTTGACATCGAGCGCAAGCAGGATGATCACCACCCCGAGCAGGGTTAGCGTGCTCGAGAAGATCGTCACAATGCCGTCGGTGACGAGTTGGTTGAGCGCCTCGATGTCGTTGGTAATCCGCGAGATCAAAACGCCGGGGCTGCGCCTGGTGAAAAATCCAATCGACATCGATTGGATGTGCGAAAAGAGGCGCTCGCGCAGGTCCTGGAGGGCGCGGGTGCCGACCCATCCGACCAGGTAGGTCTCGGCGTAGGTGCCGAGCGCGTTGATCAGGGCGGCGCCGAGGAAGGCCGCAACGATCAGGTCGAGCGCACTGAGATCACCGGTCTTGATCCCGACTTCGATCGCTTGTCCGGCGAGGTATGGCGGGGCGAGCGCGGCGCCGGTCTCGATCAGCAGCGCGACGAACATCAATCTCATCCGCCCCCGGTAGGGCCGCAGCAGGCCGATCATCCAGCGCACCTTGCGCGCTCGCTGATCCTGTCCGCGGACCAGCCGCCAGAGCGCCGCGAAGAGCAGGAAGATCGAGCGCAGCCGGTTGTCCTCGCGCTCGTTCACAGCTGCGCCGTCGGCTCTCTCAACTCGAGGTCGCGCTGCAGGAAGACAGTGTCAGCCAAACCGTGCTCGGCGATCTCGACGTAGAAGGAGCAGCGCTCCAGCAGCTCCTCGTGGGTGCCGCAGTCAACGATCCGTCCGCCGTCCATGACCACCACCTCGTCGGCCAGCGAGACGGTCGAGAGGCGGTGGGCGATGATGAAGGTGGTCCGACCTCTCATCGCCTCCTGTAGCCCCGACTTGATTGCCTCCTCGGTGCGGGCGTCGACCGAGGAGGTGGCGTCATCGAGGATCAGGATCCTTGGGTCGGCAAGCAGGGCGCGGGCAATCGCAACGCGCTGGCGCTGGCCCCCCGAGAGTGTCAGCCCCCGCTCCCCCACCCGCGTCTCATAGCCCTCGTGCAGTTCGCGGATGAACTGATCGGCCTGAGCCCGGCGCGCCGCAGCTTCGACCTCCTCGCGGCTCGCCTGCGGGCGGGCGTAGGCGATGTTCTCGGCGACGCTCGCCGTGAAGAGGAAACTGTCGTCGGCGACGAAGGCGATCTCCGAGCGCAGTGACTCGAGGTCAACCTCGCGCACGTCGACGCCGTCGACCAGAACCGTCCCTTCGCTGGGGTCATAGAGCCGGGCGATCAACGCCAGCATGCTGGTCTTCCCCGAGCCCGAGGGGCCGACGACGGCGACCGTCCTACCGGCCTCGACGTGGAGATCGACGTCGGTCAGGGCCGGGGCGGAGTCGTCGTAGCGTAGGGTCACCCCGCGCAGCTCGACCTCACCTCCGCCCCCGGGCAGGGGTGGAGCCCCCGGTGGGCTCTCGATCGTCGGGTCCCGGTCGAGGATTTCGAACATCCGGTTGCCGGAGGCAACCGCGCGCTGGGCCATCCCCATCGTGATCCCGAGCATCCGCATCGGTCCGGCGAGCATCAGCAGATAGACGTAGAAGGCGGCGAAATGACCAATGCTGAGGGTGTGGGAGATCACCTCGCGGCCGCCGATCAGGAGGACCAGGGCAATGCCGATCTGCGGCAGGAAGCCGATCAGCGGCGAGAAGAAGGCCTGCAGGCGGGTCGAGTAGATGCTCTGGTCGAAGACTCGGGCGACCGCGCGGCGGAAACGGTGAAGCTGGTACTCCTCGCGGGCGAAAGCCTTGACGATGCGGATTCCGGAGATGTTCTCCTCCGCCTCAGCGGTCAGCTCGGCGATCCGCTGCTGCACCTCCTGCAGCGCCGGGCGGGAGACGCGGTTGTAGCGAGAGGCGCTGAAGACCACCAAGGGCGCCGGCAGCAGCGCGATCAACGCCAGCAGCGGGTTGATTGCGAACATCACCGCGCTGGCGAGGACGATCGTCAGCAGGCTCTGGGTGATGAAGATCAGGCCATAGCCGAGGAAGAAGCGGATCGATTGCAGGTCGACCGTCGCCCGTGACATCAGCTGTCCGGTCTGCTGGGAATCGAAGAAACCCAGCTCCAGGCGCTGGAGATGGGCGTAGAAGAGCTGGCGCAGGTCGAATTCAACCGCCAGGGAGACCTTGCCGGCGACCAGCCGCCTAACCACAGTCAGACCGAGCCGCAGCAAGCTCGCCGCGACGATCGCCAGCGCCAGCGGAAGCAGCGCCGACTGATTTAACTTTTCAATCGCGTTGACCGCTGCGCCGATCAGCAGCGGGATCAGCACGGTCGCCCCGATCGCCAGCCAGGCGAAGATCATCGACCCCCAAAGCTCGCGGCGGTAGGGGCGCAGAAATCCCATCAGGCGGCGGAAATTCCCCATTCGCCTCACTATACAAAGTGAAGTATTGGCTGAATGCTAGCGCCGGCTCATTCGAGCGCCTTGGCGGCTCTGGAGCTTGGGAGGGTGCCTCGCTTGCACTGGACGCTTGCACTTTGGCCGGGCGGGGGCAGGATCTCGAAGTTGGTGACGCCGTGAAAGGCGGTCATCGTCCCGTTGTTATTGGCCAGGTTGATGACGATGTGGTAGAAGCCCGGCGGTAGGTGGTGGTAGTAGATCACCGGCCGCGTCCCCGGTGAGTAGCGCCCGGCGACCCCGAGTCGTTCGGCGAGCACACCGTTGGGTCCCGAGTAGCGCGGGTAATCGAAGGAGAGGCCGAGCACCCTGCCGCTGCTGAACGGGTCTTTCAGTGCCTGGTGCAGTTGGACCAGGGAAATGCAGTTGGGGACGCGGTGCAGCTGGTAGCGGATGTTGCCTTCGTCCAGCTCGGGCTCGCGCCCGAACTGCCCGGGGGAGAGGCGGAAGTTGTTGACGACCACGTGGACGACGACCGCGCCGCTGGTCTGACGGGACCCGTTGCGCGGTGCGACCACGCTGACGCTGGGGGCGCCGGGGATCGGCGGCAGCTTGTGTACGGGGTGCTTTGCCTGCAGTTCCTTCAGCGCGTTTTTCCCTCCACCACCGCCACCGGTGGAGAGGACGACGACGACCGCGGCGAGCGCCACCAGGGCGACCGCGAGGATGGCGAATCTGCCCCGCATAGAGTGCGGGAACATTACGCGCCCGGCCGCTCTCTGACGGCGATCCCCGTGTTGACCTCGGAAGAGCCGGCTAACGTAATGGGCTTCGCCCAGGGGGACGAGCAGGCCCAGAGAGCAGGTTGACGATCGCCAAGAAGAAATTTTCCATGCTGGGCGCGGCCGCCGTGCTCCTCCTCGCGAACCTCGCTCCGCCGGCTTTCGCATCGGATCTGACCAGCCACGTCAATCTCTTCGCCGGCACCAGGCCGGGTCTGAGAACCTACGGCGGCGGCCACAATTTCCCCGGCGCCACCGTCCCCTTCGGGATGGTCCAGTTCAGCCCCGACACCAGCCCCCAAGACGGTGCCGGCGGCTATGACTACCGAGACGACCACCTCAAAGGGTTTAGCCTCACCCACCTAAGTGGCGCCGGTTGCCCCCTTTACGGCGACTTTCCATTCCTACCGACGACCGAACCGATTGAATCCTCCCCGGTCGGGACCGGGTCCTCGCTGGCCAGCCAGTTTCAGCCCGAATTCTCCCACGCCGGCGAGAGCGCCCGTCCGGGTTATTACTCGGCGCACCTCAAACAGCCAAACGGAGAAGAAATCGATACCGAACTGTCGGCGACCACCCGAACCGGCCTCGGCCGCTTCAACTTCCCGTCCAGCCCGCACTCGAGCATCCTGATCAACGCCGGAGGCAGTGGCCAACCCGATGATCTCGCCGCCGTGCAGATCAACCCGGCCGCCGACGAAATCTCCGGGGCCGCCTCCAGCGGCCTGTTCTGCGGACAGCGCCCTCGCTATAAGGTCTACTTTGCAGCGGTATTCAGCAGCCCCTTCCAGGCCTACGGCACCTGGCAGCGCAACGTACTCAGTCCCGGGTCAACTGCAGCCAGCGACACCCAGATCCCGGCGGCCGACCCGGTGAGCACCGCTCAGGCGGGTGCCTACGCGACCTTCGATACGACGTCGAGCCATACGGTGCTAGCCCGGGTCGGCCTCTCCTTCGTCAGCGCCGAAGACGCCCGCGCCAACCTTCAAGCAGAAGACCCCGGCCTGCCCTTCGGGACGATCGCAACCCGCGCGCAGCGGGGCTGGAATGCGGAGTTGGGCAAGATCCGCGTCAGCGGCGGCCCATCGAACCTGCTCGACACCTTCTACACCGCGCTCTACCACGTCTTCATCGCACCGCGGACCTTCAACGACGTGAACGGTGAGTACCCGGGAATGGACGGGCGCATCCACAACGCCAATGGCCACACTCAGTACGCCGACTTCTCTGGCTGGGACATCTACCGGACCGAGATCCAGCTGCTCTCGATGCTCGAACCTAAACGCGCCGGCGAACTGGTCAACTCGCTTCTCACCGATGCCAGGCAGAGCGGCTGTCTACCGCGCTGGCCATATGCCAATGGGCAAAGCATGACGATGGTCGGCGATCCCGCCGATCCGATCATCGCTTCAGCGGCGGCCTTCGGTGCCGGTGGCTTCAACAACTCCGGCGCCCTGGAGGCAATGCTCAAAGGAGCGACCCAGCCCTGTCACAGCCCCAACGGTTCCTACGTGGAGCGCCAGGGACTGAGCGATTACCTGGCGCTCGGTTACGTCCCCTATGACATCGATTCCCACACCAGCAATTCGGACTCGATCAGCGGCAACCCGGAAGCCGTGTGGGGCTCGGCCTCGACCACGCTCGAGTACACGGTCGACGATTTCGCGATCGCTCAGTTCGCGGCTCGAGCGTTGCACGATCGCTCTGTGTATGGCGAATTCATGCATCGATCTGGCACCTGGCGCCGGCTCTATGATCCGGCCACCGGCTTGATCGAGCCTCGTTATGCCAGCGGCGCCTTCCCCGAACCCTACGATGCCGCTGAAGGCAGCGGGTTCGTCGAGGGCGACGCCTATCAGTACACCTGGATGGTCCCCCAGGACCCGGCCGGCCTCTTCCGCAAGATGGGGGGGTCGGCAAAGGCCGCGGCGAGGCTCGACTACTTTCTGCGCGAACTGAACGGCACCACCCAGTCCGAACACGCCCTGCTCGGCAACGAGCCGACCCTGCAGACCCCCTGGCTCTATGACTGGGCGCGCCGCCCCTACCGCACCCAGGAAACCGTGCGCAGGGCGTTGCTGTCCCTCTACAGCACCGAACCGGATGGCTACCCGGGCAACGATGATCTCGGCACCATGTCGGCCTGGTATGTCTTTGGGGCGCTCGGCCTCTATCCGGAGGTACCAGGGGTGGGAGTGCTGGCGATCGGTAGCCCGCTGTTCAGCCGTGCTTCGATCGCGATGCCGGACCACAAGCGTGCGCTGATCACCGCGAGCGCCTACGAAGTGATCAGACCGAAACCGCCGAAAAGTAAGAAACACAAAAGGCGACCCAAGCCGATCAAAGTCGCTCTCAGTCCATCCAGCGTCTCCTATATTCGCGAAGCCCAGCTCAACGGGCGCGCTTACGACCAGCCCTGGACCACCTATTGCGTGCTCGCCCGCGGGGGCCACCTCTCCTTCCAGCTTGGCCCGCGCCCCAATCCGGGATGGGGAAGCGCGGCCCGGGAGGCTCCTCCCAGCTTCGATCCGCGCAGGCGGATGCCGAAGAACGGATGCACTCCATAAGCTCCCGGGGTGCAGTCGCTTTATCGCGGCTTTATCCGCCATTGAAGGCCACCTAACCAACCCCGTCGAACCTCTTTAACCTCGTGGAAACCTCCGCAGCCAGCGTCCAGGCTGCCGCAATCGGCACGGACACCGAGCGGGAAGCCCCCGCCCGCCACACCGCCCTCTGGGTGGTCGCGGGTCTGACCGCGCTCGGCATCGCGATCCGCTTCTCCACCCTCGGCCTGCAGAGCTTCCACCACGACGAGGTGATCACCGCCGGGCG